>NZ_JBQWTS010000008.1:0-248783 GCF_052600055.1 Ramlibacter sp. MAHUQ-53 | reverse complement strand
TGAGCTTCTTGACGAAGGCTCGGGCCAGGCCGGAGTTGATCGCCCAGAACAGCAGGGCATGCAGCACCACCACCGCGGCGAAGCCGACCAGGTGCTTGCTGGGTTTGCGTTGGCTGCTGGCGTAGTCCATCGTCGTCATGTGCAGGTTTTGAAAACGATTGCAATGCTACTTTTTGCGCCCACACCTGCGGATCAGGTGAAACCCTGCCCTGCGATTCCACATTGAAAAAGTGCGTTCAGCGACTTGTTGCTGCCCTTTCACACTAGGGAAAGTCCTAATGAGAAGCGCTAGAGCGAGCCAACTTTCGAGGTTTTCCCCTCTGGAGAGAGACCCCCGCAGGGCGGGATTCAACCCGTCGATCCGTTGCGGCGCACCCGATTTCGGGCTGCAAACACTTTGCAAACGTTTGCAGACACAACAGAATCGCACCTGCATGCACGACGGCAGGGCAGCCCCTGCATGAGACGACATGTTTTTCGAAACCTAGAGAGGAGACTTCCTTGAAGACCCAACGTTTCCATATCCGCCCGAGCCAGGTCGCCCTGGCCGCGACGCTGGCGGCCCTGCAGATCGGCGCTGCCAACGCCCAGACCCTGAACCTCGACGAAGTCGTGGTGACCGCTTCGCCGGCCGCCCGCTCGAAGATGCGCTCGAGCGACTCCGTCAGCTCGGTCGGCGAGGAAGCGATCGTCCGCGGCGGCGCGACGAACGCCGCTGAAATCCTGCGCTCCGTGCCCGGCGTGCGCGCCGAGTCCTCCGGCGGCGAGGGCAATGCCAACGTGACCGTGCGCGGCGCGCCCGTGTCCGCCGGCGGCAGCCGCTATGTCCAGTTCCAGGAAGACGGCCTGCCGGTCCTGCTGTTCGGCGACATCGCCTTCGGCACCGCCGACCAGTTCCTGCGCGCCGACTACACCACCGACCGCGTGGAAGTGGTGCGTGGCGGCAGCGCCTCCACCATGGTCTCCAACTCCCCCGGCGGCGTGGTGAACTTCGTGAGCAAGTCCGGCAAGGACGCCAGCAACTCCGTCGGCGTGACCGTCGGCCTGGGCTCGCGCCTGAACCGCTATGACTTCAACCTGGGCACCCAGGTCGCCAAGGACACCTACGTCAACATCGGCGGCTTCGTGCGCCAGGGCGAGGGCGGCGCGCGCGGCAACGGCCAGACCGTCGAGGACGGCGGCCAGGTCAAGGCCAGCCTGACCAAGGAACTGGGCGGCGGCTCCTACGTGCGCCTGAACTTCAAGCACCTGGACGACAAGACCCCGTCGTTCATGCCCGTGCCGACCAAGCTGGTGAACGGCCAGATCCAGACCGTCGCCGGCATCGACCCGCGCAAGGCCTTCTTCATCAACCCGACCCTGACCCGCGACGTCACCATCGACGCCTCCGGCAACCGCGTCGCGTCCAACCCGGCCAACGGCCTGCACGTGACCAGCACCGCCATCGGCGCCGAAGCCAAGTTCAACCTGGACGGCGGCTGGGTCCTGGAGGAGAAGTTCCGCAAGAGCTCGAACTCGGGCCGCTTCATCGCGCTGTTCCCGGCCGACAACGGCAACAACGGCACGGCCGCGAACTTCACCGGCACGATGTTCAACACGTCGCTGGACAACATGGACAACATGTTCAACGACGTGAAGCTGTCCAAGTCCTTCGACCTCAGCGGCGGCAAGGCCCTGTTCACCGGCGGCGTGTTCTCCGGCACCCAGAACGTGGCCCAGACCTGGTTCTGGAACCAGTACAGCATCAACTACGCCTCCGGCGCCTACTCCGCGACCCCGACCTCCACCGGCTGGGCCACCTGGGGCGGCTGCTGCTCGCGCACCTATGACGTCCGCTACAGCGTGACCGCGCCCTACGCCGCGGTGAGCTGGGACAAGGGTCCCCTGAGCATCGACGCCAGCATCCGCCAGAACAGCATGAAGGCCTCGGGCCAGACGTTCAACGGCACCTCGGTGACCAACGCCACCGACCTGTCGGCCGGCAGCTGGAACCCGGCCTCCGCCGACACGGTGAACTACAAGATCTCGAAGAACGCCACCTCGATCGGCGCCAACTACGCGATCACCCGTGACACCGCCGTCTACGCCCGCGTGAGCGATGGCTACAACTTCTCGGCCGACCGCCTGCTGTATGGCACCAAGGGCGCCCTCAACGGCACCAAGCCCACCTCGTTCAACCGCCTGCAGCAGCAGGAAGTGGGCGTGAAGCACCGCCAGGGCAACCTGAGCCTGTTCGGCACGCTGTTCTTCGCCAAGACCGACGAGAGCAACTTCGAGGCGACCACCCAGAAGTTCACGACCAACAGCTACAAGGCCCAGGGCCTGGAGCTGGAAGCCGGCTACCGCATGGGCGCCTTCCGCATCAACGGCGGCGTGACCCTGACCGATGCCGAGATCACCAAGTCGCTGAGCCCCTCCGAAGTGGGCAAGACCCCGCGCCGCCAGGCCAAGACCGTGTACTCGATCGCTCCGTCCTACACCCTGGGCGACGTCCAGGTCGGCGCCATGCTGATCGGCTCGGGCAAGTCCTACGGCGACGACGCCAACACGATCACCATGAACTCCTACGTGATCACCAACCTGTTCGCCAGCTACCAGGTCGCGAAGAACCTGACCGCCTCGGTCAGCGTGAACAATGCGTTCAACAAGCTGGCCTACACCGAAGTCGAGGGTGACGGCCACGCCGCCCGCGCCTTCAACGGCCGCTCCGGCAAGGTCAGCCTGAAGTACGACTTCTAAGCACGCCTTGTCCTGTCCCGGGGCCGGTCCGCGCAAGCGGGCCGGCCCTGCTTCCCGAACGGAATCCCCACTTGAACCCGATTCCCGAACTGGGCGCCCCCATGGCCCCGAACGTCCACGATGAACGCCAGCCGGTGCTGCAGGCACGGCTGTCCGCACGGCGCGCGCTGCTGCGCGAGCGCCTGGCACGCCTGTATGGCACCCACCCGCGCTTCGACGCCTGGTTCGAAGCCCTGGTCCAGAACACCCTGGCCGCCGCGATGCGCCGGCCCGCCGCCCTGTGGCGGCTCGACCTCGCCCGCGAGCAGGACCCCGACTGGTTCCGCCGCGGCGGCGTCGGCTATTGCGCCTATGCCGACAAGTTCGGCGGCTCGCTGCGCGGCGTCGCGCAGCGCATTCCCCACCTGCAGGCCCTGGGCGTGTCCTACCTGCACCTGCTGCCCTTCCTGCGTCCCGGCACGCCCCCCAACGACGGCGGCTTCGCCGTGGCGAGCTTCGACGACGTCGACCCCGCCCTGGGCACCTGGAGCGACCTGGCCGGCCTGACCACGCAGCTGCGCGAGGCCGGCATCAGCCTGTGCAGCGACATGGTGCTCAATCACGTCTCGCACGACCACGCCTGGGCGCGCGGCGCGCTGGCCGGCGACGAGCGCCTGGCCGGCTTCTTCCACTGGCTGCCCACCGCCGACGACGTGGCGCGCTGGGAGCGCCACCTGCCGCAGGTCTTCCCCGACACCGCCCCCGGCAACTTCACCCGCATCGAGGCCCGCGGCGCCTGGGTGCGCACCACCTTCTACCCCTACCAGTGGGACCTGAACTGGGCCAACCCCGAGGTCTTCACCGAGATCGCGATGGCCCTGCTGGGCCTGGCCAACCAGGGCGTCGAGGCCTTCCGCCTCGACTCCACCGGCTACCTCTGGAAGCGCGAGGGCACCGACGGCCTGAACCAGCCCGAGGTGCACGACATCCTGCAGGCACTGCGCGCGCTGGCCGACATCGCCGCGCCCGGCGTGCTGATGAAGGCCGAGGCCATCATGCCCACGCGCGACCTGCCGCCCTACTTCGGCCTGGGCGAGCGCCCCGCGCCCGAGTGCCACGTGGCCTACCACTCCAGCCTGATGGCCGCGGCCTGGGCCGGCCTGGCGCAGGAAAGCGCGCAGGTGCCCGGCGCGGTGCTGGCCGGCACGCCGCCGCTGCCGGCGGGCGCCGGCTGGATGACGTACGTGCGTTGCCACGACGACATCGGCTGGAACGTGCTGCGCCCCGAGCTGGCCGACGCCGGCCTGTCCGGCGACGCCGTGCTGCTGCAGGTCTCCGAGTTCTACGCCGGCCGCACGCCGGGCAGCTACGCCCGCGGCGCCTCGTTCCAGACCAGCCCCACCCGCCCGGTGCACGGCACCAACGGCATGCTCTCGGCACTCGCGGGCCTGGAGTGCGCCGCCACGCCCGCCGAGGCGCAGGCCGCGGTCGACCGCATGCTGCTGCTGCAGTCGCTGTCCTATTTCGCCGGCGACCTGCCGCTGCTGTACATGGGCGACGAGTTCGCGCAGGCCAACGTGGCCGACGACGAGGTGGCCCGCCGCCTGGCCGCCGGCAACGACGGCCGCGAGCTGCACCGCCCCGGCTTCGACGAGGCCGCCCTGCGCGCCGCGCAGGACCCGGCCACGCCCGGCGGCCGCGTGCTGGCCTCGCTGCGCCGCATGGCCACGCTGCGTCGCGAGCAGCCCGCGCTGGCGGCGCGCCCGCTGCAGCGGCTGGACGCCGGCGACGGCGCCGTGCTGGCCCTGCGCCGCGGCGACCAGGCGGTGGCCCTGTTCAACTTCTCGCGTACGCCCCGCGCCATCGACCTCGCCGCGCTGACCGGCCATGCCGGGGGCTGGCACGAGCTGCTGTCCGGCCAGGCCGCCCTGCCGGCCCGGACGGTGCTGCAGCCCCATGGCAGCCTCTGGCTGCTGAAGAAGGAGACCCCGTGAGCTTCGCCAAGCCCCACCTGTCGTTCTGGCAGATCCTGAACATGAACCTGGGGTTCTTCGGGATCCAGTACAGCTTCGGCCTGCAGCAGGCCAACATGAGCCCGATCTACCAGTTCCTCGGCGCCGACGAGTCCAAGCTGCCGCTGCTGTGGCTGGCCGGGCCCGTCACCGGCCTGCTGGTGCAACCCATCATCGGTGCCATGAGCGACCGCACCACCAGCCGGTGGGGCCGGCGCACGCCCTACTTCCTGATCGGCGCCCTGATCTGCAGCCTGTGCCTGCTGGTCATGCCGTTCAGCCCGGCGCTGTGGTTCGCGGCCAGCCTGCTGTGGATCCTGGACGCGGCGAACAACGTGACCATGGAGCCGTACCGCGCCTACATCAGCGACCGTCTCGATGCGAAGCAGCACTCGCTGGGCTTCCTCACGCAGAGCGCCTTCACCGGGCTGGCGCAGACCCTGGCCTACCTCACGCCGACCCTGCTGGTGCTGGCCGGGTTCAACAAGGACGCCGTCAACAGCAGCAACATCCCCCACATCACGGTGATCGCGTTCATGATTGGCGCGGTGTGCTCCATCACCACCGTGTACTGGTCGATCCGCCGGGTGCCCGAGCTGCCCATGCCGCCCGAGGAGCGCGCCGCGCTCGAGGCGCGGCCGCGCGGCATCGGCGCGACGCTGGCGGAGATCCGCGACGCCATCCGCGACATGCCCGCCACCATGCGCCAGCTGTGGTGGATGAAGCTGTTCCAGTGGTACGCGATGATGGCCTACTGGATCTACGTGGTCCCCAGCCTCGCGCGCTCGGTGTTCGGCGGCCTGGAGCCCACGCAGGCGGTGCGCGACGCCGGGCTGCTCAATGGCCAGATCGGCGGCTTCTACAACTTCGTGGCCTTCCTGGTGGCCTTCCCCATGGTGGCCTTCACCCGCCGCCTGGGCGCGGCCAAGGTGCATGCGGCCTGCCTGGTGCTGGCCGGCATCGGCATGTGGTCGCTGCCCGCGATCCAGGACAAGTGGCTGCTGTTCATCCCGATGCTGGGCGTGGGCCTGGCCTGGGCCAGCATCATGGGCAACCCCTACGTGCTGCTCGCCGGCAGCATCCCGCCCGACCGGGTGGGGGTGTACATGGGCATCTTCAACATGTTCATCGTGCTGCCCATGATCATCCAGATGGTCACCCTGCCCCTGATCTACGACAGCCTCCTGGGCGGCGACCCGCGCAACGTGCTGCGCCTGTCGGGCGTGTTCCTGGTGATCGCCGCCGGCCTGGCGCTGCGCGTGCGCAGCGCGCAGCCCGCGGCGCAACCCGCCGCGCTGGCGGCGGCCCGCGATGTTTGAGTCCCGCGCGCCGGGCACGGCCGCCGCGGCGGCGGCCGGCCCGCGCCTGCTCGGCGACGTCGGCGGCACCAACGCCCGCTTCGGCTGGCAGGCCGACGCCTCGGCGCCGATCACCCGGGTGCAGGTCCTGCCCTGCGCCGAACATGCCTCGCTGCTGGCGGCGATCCGCACCTACCTGGCGGACCAGGGCCTGCCCGCGCCGGCGAGCGTGGCCATCGGCATCGCCAACCCGGTCACCGGCGACCGGGTGCACATGACCAACCACCACTGGGCCTTCTCCATCGGCGAGCTGCGCGAGGCGCTGGGCGCCGCGCGGATGCTGGTGGTCAACGACTTCACCGCCCTGGCCCTGGCCCTGCCGCGGCTGCAGCCGGCGCAGAAGCGCCAGGTCGGCCCCGGCGAGGCGGTGGCGGGCGCGGCCATCGGCCTGATCGGCCCGGGCACCGGCCTGGGCGTCTCGGGCCTGCTGCCCGCCGGCGCGCACTACCTGCCGATCGCCGGCGAGGGCGGCCATGTCACCCTGCCCGCGGGCAATGCCCGCGAGTTCGCCGTCATCGAGTGCCTGCGCCGGCGCTACGGCCATGTCTCGGCCGAGCGCGTGCTCTCGGGCGCCGGCCTGGTGGACCTGTACCACGCCCTCAGCGAGGTCGATGGCCTGCAGGGCCGCGAGATCACCGCGCCCGCCGAGGTGCTGGCCCGGGCCGCGGAGCACCCGCAGTCGCGCGCCGCCGAGGCGCAGGACCTGTTCTGCGGCTTCCTCGGCGCGGTCGCCGGCGACCTGGCGCTCACGCTGGGCGCGCGCGGCGGCGTCTACATCGGCGGCGGCATCGTGCCGCGCCTGGGCGAGCGCTTCGACGCCTCGCCGTTCCGCGCCCGCTTCGAGGCCAAGGGCCGCTTCGCCGTCTACCTGGCCCAGGTCCCGACCTGGGTGATCCACAGCCCGGTCTCCCCGGCCCTCGACGGGGCGGCGCAGGCCCTGTCCATGGACTGAGCCCACGCCCCGTGGGCCTTTGCCGGGCCGGGGGCCGCGCCCGGTAGAATCGCAGATTCCGCCTTGACCCCGGTCAAGGTGACCGGAACCGTCCCCGGGCGGCATGCCGCCCGGCTGCTACGCTGTCCAGGTTCCCCCCTTGCCACCGCGGGCCCAGCCCGCCACCCGCCTTCCCGACCATGAGCGCTTTCAACGAGGAACGCGTGCTGTCCGTCCACCACTGGACCGACCGCCTGTTCACCTTCACGACCACCCGCGACGCCTCCCTGCGTTTCAGCAACGGCCACTTCACCATGATCGGCCTGCGCGTGAACGACAAGCCGCTGCTGCGCGCCTACAGCATCGTCAGCGCCAACTACGAGGACCACCTGGAGTTCCTCTCCATCAAGGTGCCCGACGGCCCGCTGACCTCCCGCCTGCAGCACATCAAGGTGGGCGACACCGTGATCGTCGGCCGCAAGCCCACCGGCACGCTGCTGATCGACTACCTGCTGCCCGGCAAGCGCCTGTACATGATGTCCACCGGCACCGGCCTGGCGCCCTTCATGAGCATCATCCGCGACCCGGAAACCTACGAGAAGTTCGAGGAAGTCATCCTGGTCCACGGCGTGCGCGAGGTCGACGAGCTGGCCTACCACGACCTGATCACCGACCACCTGCCCCAGCACGAGTTCCTGGGCGAGATGGTGGCCAAGCAGCTGCGTTACTACCCCACGGTCACGCGTGAGCCCTACAAGAACATGGGCCGCATCACCGACCTGATCCAGAGCGGCAAGCTGTTCGAGGACCTGGGCGTGCCCAAGCTCGACCCGGCCACCGACCGCGTGATGATCTGCGGCAGCCCCGCCATGCTGAAGGACCTGAAGGCCCTGCTCGAGGCCCGCGACTTCGGCGAGGGCAACACCACGCGCCCCGGCGACTTCGTCATCGAACGCGCCTTCGCGGAGCAATAAGCCCCGCGCCCCCGGCAGGCTGCAACGGCCTGCCGGGATTTCCCCAGTCCCGGGTGCGACGCCCGGGGCCTGCGGCGCAGCTACGATGCTGCGCCATGACCTTTCCCTCCCCCCGCGTCGCCCTGATCCACGCCACCGCGCTGGCCGTGGAGCCGATCCAGGCGGCGTTCGAGCGCCACTGGCCGCAGGCCGTGCGCATGAACCTCCTCGACGACAGCCTGTCGGTGGACCTCGCACGCGACGGCGCCCTCACCCCGGCGATGGTCGAGCGCTTCCTCACCCTGGCCCGCTACGCCGCCGGCACCGGCTGCAGCGGCGTGCTGTTCACCTGTTCGGCCTTCGGCCCCGCCATCGAGGCGGCGGGCGCGGCCACCGGCCTGCCCACGCTCAAGCCCAACGAGGCGATGTTCGAGCAGGCCCTGGGCCTGGCGCCCGCGGGCCGGCCGCTGAAGGCCGGCCTGGTGGCCACCTTCCAGGCCTCCCTGCCCTCGATGTCCGCGGAGCTGGAGGCGATGGCCCGCGCCCGCGGCGTCGCGCTGGACCTGCGCACCGTTTTTGTCCCCGAGGCCATGCAGGACCTCGCCGCCGGCCGCCCCCAGGACCACCACCGCAAGGTCGCCGCCGGCGCCGCGCAGCTCGCGGGCTGCGACGTCGTCATGCTGGCCCAGTTCTCCATGGCCGCGGCGCGCGAGGCGTCGCAGGCCGACGTGGCCTGCCCGGTGCTCACCAGCCCGGACTGCGCCGCGCTCTCGCTCAAGCAAAGGATCGCTCCCCATGGCTGAAGGCCGCATCCCCGTCGCGCAGCTCGCGCGCTTCATCGCCCGGGTGCTGGAAACCCAGGGCCTGCCTGCCGCGGACGCCGCCACCGTCGGCCGCCTGATGGCGCAGGCCGAGGCCCAGGGCTCGGACGGCCATGGCGCCATCCGCCTCGCGCCCTATGTCAGGCGCATCCGCGCCGGCGGCTACAACCTCACGCCGGACATCCGCGTGACGCAGGAGCGCGTCGCGATGGCCCTGCTCGATGGCGACAACGGCTTCGGCCACCTGGTGATGGAGAAGGCCGCGCGCCTGGCCATCGAGAAGGCCCGCCACTGCGGCATCGCCTGGGTCGGCTCGCACCACTCCAACCATGCCGGCCCGGCCTCGCTCTACGCGCGCATGGCCCTGGAGCACGACATGGTGGCCCTGTACTTCGCGGTGGGCAACGCCAACCACCTGCCGCCCTGGGGCGGCCTGGACATGCTGCTGTCGACCAACCCGATCGCGGTGGCCGTGCCCGCCGGCGAGGAGGCGCCGATCGTGCTGGACATGGCCACCACCGTGGCCGCCTACGGCAAGGTCAAGGCCAAGGCCCAGCGCGGTGAGCAGATGCCGGTGGGCTGGATGATCGACCGCCAGGGCCAGCCCCTGACCGACCCCACCCGCTCGGAAGAGGGCTTCCTCATGCCTATCGGCGGCTACAAGGGCTACGGGCTGGCGCTGGTGGTCGGCCTGCTGGCGGGCACGCTCAATGGCGCCGCGATGGGCCGCCAGGTGATCGACTTCAACAAGGACTACCAGACCACCACCAACACCGGCCAGGCGATCGCCGTCATCGACCCGGCGGCCTTCGGCGACGTGGCGGCCTTCAAGGCCCGCGTCGACCAGGTGATTCGCGAGATGCGCGCCAGCGAGCGCATGCCGGGCGTGGACCGCATCTGGCTGCCCGGCGAGCAGAGCCACGCCAGGCGCCTGGAGAACGAGCAACTGGGCATCGCCCTGCCCGCGGCGCTGCGCGCGCAGCTCGACGCGCTGGCCGCCGAGGTCGGCGCGCCGTCGCTGGCGCAGGCCTGAGGCGCCGTGAGCGGATCCGTCCGCGACTTCCCAGCCGCATCCAAGAAAAACCACGAAGGAGACCTTCCATGCAACCCCTGAGCCCCCTGCGGCGGCTGGCCCTCGCGGCCGCCGCCACCTTCCCCCTGCTGCTCGTCGCGCCCGCGCAGGCGCAGACCGCGCCCTGGCCGAGCAAGCCGGTGAAGATCATCATCCCGCTGGCCGCGGGCAGCGCGGTGGACAACGCCGCGCGCATCGTCACGCAGAAGATGGGGCAGGACCTGGGCCAGTCCTTCGTCATCGAGAACCAGCCCGGCGCGGCTGGCCTGATCGGCGCCGGCAACGTCGCCAAGGCCGCGCCCGACGGCTACACCCTGGGCGGCTTCAACGACAGCATCATGACCATGGTGCCGAACATGCAGGCCCGCATGCCCTGGGACATCCTCAAGGACTTCGAGCCGGTCTCGCTGGTGGCCACGGTGGAATGGGGCCTGGTGGTGCCGGCCGACTCGCCGGTGCGCAGCGCCGCGGACCTGATCGCCGCCGCGAAGCGCGCGCCGGGGCAGGTGAACTACGGCTCCGGTGGCAACGGCAGCCCGCAGCACATCGCGATGGCGCTGTTCGCCGCGCAGGCCGGCGGGCTGCAGATGCAGCACGTGCCGTACAAGGGCGCGACCCAGGCCGCAACCGGCACCGCGGCCAAGGAGGTGCAGGCCGGCTTCCAGGGCATCGCCACGGTGACCTCGCTGGTCGCCGCCGGCAAGCTGCGGCTGGTGGCCGTGAGCACGCCGCGCCGCCTGCCGCAGTTCCCCGACGTGCCCACGGTGGCCGAGTCCGGCCTGCCGGGCTTCGAGTTCAACTCCTGGTTCACGCTGATGGCGCCGGCGGGCACGCCCAAGGCCATCGTCGACACGCTGGCCGCCTCGGTGAGGAAGGCGCTGGCCGACCCCGAGGTGCGCAGCAAGCTGGCGGCCCAGGGCCTCACGCCGCGCGGCACCTCGCCCGAGGAACTGGGCACGGCCACGCGCGCGCAGCTGGCGCGCTACGGCGAGCTGATTCGCAGGAACAACATCACGGCGGACTGAGGCCCGCCGGCGCGCAGCAGGCGCCTCAGGCGCCCGGCGCGTACATCGTGAACCAGGCGCGGCGGCGGCGGATCTTCCAGCCCTCGGCGGTCTTCACGAATTCGTCCTCGATCTCGCCGGCCTGCTGCAGCGGGTCGGCCTTGCGGCCCTTGGGCGTGAGTTCCTCGCTGCGGCGCGAGGACCACAGGATCACCGTGCAGCGCGAACGCGCGGCGGTGTCCGAGTCGGCCGTGACCACGTGGTTGCACACGATGTGCTGGGTCAGGCGCTCGGGGTCCTTGGCGGCGTAGGAGGCCAGGATCGCGGCGGGTCCCACCAGCGGCTGGCCGCCGGGGCGCACCAGCTCGCCCTCGGGGGCGAACAGGGCCGCGAGGGCCGGGTAGTCCTGGTCGTCCACCGCGCGCGCGGCGGCCAGGACGATGTGTCGGCAGGCGCTCTCGGCCTGCAGGCGTTCAAGTTCGGTCATGGCATCAGGCCGGCTGCGCCAGCCAGCGGTTGATCACGGCGGCCGTCTCGGCGGGCCGCTCCATCGGCGCCATGTGGCCGGCGTCCTCCACGAACGCCAGCACCGCGCCCGGCGCCAGCCGGTGCATCGCCTCGTGCTGCGCCACCGGCGCCCAGGCATCCTGGCGCCCGCACGCGATCAGCGTGGGCACCCCCAGCGCCTGCAGCGACTGCAGCACCGCCGAGCCGTCCGGCCGCGCCAGCAGCGCCCGGATCTGCGCCGCGAACTGGTCCGCCGTCTTGCGCTCGCACATGCCCAGGATCGCCTCCATCAAGGCCTCGTCCTGCAGCCGGTCCGGGTGCACCATCCCCTGAGCCCACTCGGCGGCCATCGCGCGCATGCCCTGCGCCCGCGCCTTCTCCAGCAGCGCCTGGCGCTTGGCCTTCTCCGCCTCGCCCGCCGCGCCCGCGGCCAGCGGCGCGTAGCCGGTATCCAGCAGCGCCAGCCGCTCCACCCGCTGCGGCGCCAGCCGCATCACCTCCAGCGCCACGCGCGCGCCCATCGAGTGCCCCGCCAGCGCGAAGCGCGCCGGCGCAGCCTCCAGCAGGCGCTGCGCCATCACCGTCAGGTGGTCGGCGTCGCCGTGGTCCACCACCTGGCAGGCCACGCCCGCCGGCAGGTGCGGGTACAGCGGCTCCCACACCGCCTCATCGCACATGAGGCCGGGAACGAGGACGAGGTCTCGGGACAGGGTCATCGACGGCTTACTTCGACTTGCCCGGGTCCTTGACGTCGGTCAGCGTCTGGATCTCCACGTTCCACAGCTGCCCGTCCTTCTTCTCGACCCGGCGGATGTACACGTTCTGCACGATGTCGCGCGTCTGCGCGTCGATGAACACCGGACCGCGCGGGCTCTCGAACACCTGGCCCTTCATCGCGTTGAGCAGCGCCTCGCCACCGGCGCCATTGGTCTTCTTGGCCGCCTCCAGGATCACCCGCATGCCGTCATAGCCGCCCACCGCCATGAAGTTCGGGCGCAGCCCGTTGTTGGCCTTCTGGAACGCCTCCACGAACTTCTTGTTCATCGGCGAGTTGTGCGCCGCCGAGTAGTGGTGCGAGCTGACCACCCCCAGCGCCACGTCACCCATCGAGTTGAGGATGTCGTCGTCCGTCACCGAGCCCTCGGCGATCAGCCGGATGCCCGCCTTGTCCAGCCCGCGCTCGGTGAACTGCTTCATCAGCGCCGAGCCTGCCCCCGAGGGCACGAACGCGAACAGCGCGTCCGGCTTGGCATCTCGCACCTTCTGCAGGAACGGCGCGAAGTCCGGGTTGCGCAGCGGCACCCGCAGCGCCTCCACCACCTCCCCGCCATTGAGCTTGAAGCGCTCGGTGAAGAACTTCTCCGAGTCCACCCCCGGGCCGTAGTCGGTCACCAGGCTCACCACCCGCTTGATGTTGTTCTTGGTCGCCCACTCGGCCAGCGAGGTCACCACCTGCGCCGCGGTGAAGCTAGAACGCACGATCCACGGGCTGGCCTCGGTGATGCTGGAGGTCGCCGCCGCCATCACCACCATCGGCGTCTTCGACTGCGTGGCCAGCGGCGCCGTGGTGAAGGCCAGGGGCGTCAGGCCGAAGCCCGCGATGACCTGCACCTTGTCGCTCACGATCAGCTCCTGCGCCAGCCGCTTGGTCACGTCCGGCGTGCCGGTGTCGTCCTTGAGGATCACCTCCACCTTCTTGCCCGCGACCTTGTCGCCGTTCTGCGCCAGGTACAGCTTCACCGCGGCGTCGATCTGCTTGCCCGTCGAGGCGAAGGGGCCCGACATCGGCAGGATCAGGCCGATCTTGAAGGTGCCGGCCGACTGCGCGGCGGCGTGGCCGCAGGCCACCGCCAGCGAGGCAGCGGCAACGGCATGGAGGAAGTGGCGTTTTTGCATGAGGGTCTCCTGTGGAAAGCGGCGGCGCGCGGCGGCCGCAGGGCAGGCCGGGATCTTAGCCATCAAACGAACCGCGATCCCTCCGGCACGGCAATGCCGCACTAGGGAAAACGAGCAGGTACGATCGGGCCATGGACCTGCCCTCGCACCAGCTCTCGATGACCGTCCTCATGACGCCGGACACCGCCAATTTCTCCGGCAAGGTGCATGGCGGCACGATCCTCAAGCTCCTCGACCAGGTGGCCTACGCGTGCGCCAGCCGCTATGCCGGCCGCTACGTGGTGACCCTGAGCGTCGACCAGGTGATGTTCCGCCAGCCGATCCAGGTCGGCGAGCTGGTCACCTTCCTGGCCTCGATCAACCACACCGGCACCTCGTCGATGGAGGTCGGCGTGAAGGTGATCGCCGAGGACATCCGCACCCAGGTGGTGCGCCACGTGAACAGCTGCTTCTTCACCATGATCGCGGTGAACGACGACGGCCGCCCCACGCCGGTGCCGGCGCTGGTGCCGCAGTCCGAGGACCAGAAGCGCCGCCACGCCGCGGCCGAAGCGCGCCGCGCGATGCGCCGCGAACTCGAGGCGAAGTTCGCGCAGATCAAGGGCGCGGCCTGACCCCTTCGACCGCGGCGCGCGCGGACCGTGGGCGCGCTGTCATCGAAGCTTCATGCGGGCCCGCCCGCGGCCTCCGGACCGTTGGGCCGTTGTCCTACAGACTTCGAACCCGAGCGGACTAACCTCTCTCCATCCCCCGGACACCTGCCTCGCGCCACACGATGGCGCTGGCCCGGGACTTGCAAAACGAGAGAGACAGGTCAGAGAGGTACCCCCATGTCGTCGGCTGAATACCGCATCGAAAGCAACCGCCCCTTGTCCGGCAGGCTCCTGCCCCAGGTCGGGGGACGCCAGCTCCTGGTGGGAAACCGGGGCCTGGCCGTGGCGCTCGCGGCAAAGAACTTCCGGGCCGAGTCGGGGCAGGAGATCCGCGTGGTGCACGTGCCCACCGGGGAGATCGTCTACCGCAAGCGCGAGGGCCGGCCCGAGGCCGCTGCCGACGAGGCCTGACCCGCACCGCGCCGGCGCGGCGCACGGAATGCCCGTGCGGCGATCGAGGGGACCGGGCCCTTCGCCGTCAGCGCTGCTTCTCGCGCAGCGTGCGGCTCAGAAGCACCACAGGGATCAGCCCCACCAGCACCAGTGCCAGCGAAGGCAGGGCCGCCTCGCCCAGTCGCTCGTCACGCGCGAGCTGGTAGGCCACCACCGCCAGCGTGTCGGTGTTGAAGGGGCGCAGCACCATGGTGGCGGGCAGCTCCTTCATCACGTCGACGAACACCAGCAGCGAGGCCGCCACGGCCGACCGCCGCAGCAGCGGCCAGTGCACCCGCGTGAGCAGGCCGAAGCCGGCCGCGCCGAGCATGCGGGCCGAGTCGTCGAGCGTGGGGGGAATGCGGGCGTAGCCGCTTTGCATGGACTGCAGCGCCACCGACATGAAGCGCACCAGGTAGGCCCACACCACGCCCAGGACGGTGCCGGTGACCCAGTACACCGTGGGCGCCGAGGGCGCGACCTGCTGCAGCCAGCCCACCGGCAGCAGCAGCCCGACGACGATGACCGCGCCCGGCACCGCATAGCCCAGGCCGGCGAGCTGCACGACGGCGCGGGTGACGAGGTCGCCGCGCCGGCGCAGCGTGAACGCGAGCAGCAGCGCCAGGCCCACCGCGAGCGCCGCGCTGACCGTGCCCAGGCGCACGCTGTTCCAGGCCCACTGGAGGAAGCGGTCCCAGGGCAGCACCGACCAGTCGGCCGCCAGCGGCCGCAGCATGAAGGCCACCGGCAGCACGAAGCCCGCCAGCACCGGCAGGCTGCACACCGCCCAGGCCGCCACCGCCTTGCCGCCGGACAGCCGCACCGGCTGCGCCTCGCCCGAGCCGGCGCGCCCGCCGCGCGTGGCGGAGAAGCGCAGGCGGCGCTGCGCGCGGTGCTCGATCCACAGCACCATGCCCACCACCGCCAGCAGCGTCGTGGCCAGCTGCGCGGCGGCGACGCGGTTGTCCATGGCCAGCCAGGCCTTGTAGATGCCGGTGGTGAAGGTCTGGATGCCGAAGTAGCTGGTCACGCCGAAGTCGGCCAGCGTCTCCATCAGCGCCAGCGCCACGCCGGCGGCCACCGCCGGCCGGGCCAGCGGCAGGGCGACCTGGGCGATGCGCCGGCGCAGCGGCGCGCCGAGCAGGCGGGCCGCCTCCATCAGGTGCGCGGCGCGCTCGCCCAGGGCGGTGCGCGCCAGCAAGTAGACATACGGGTAGAGCGAGAACACCAGCACCCACACCGCGCCGGGCAGGTTGCGCACCTCGGGGAAGACACGCCCTTCCAGGCCGAAGGCGGCGCGCAGGCCCGACTGCAGCGGACCGCTGAACTGGAGGAAGTCGGTGTACGCGTAGGCGGTGACATAGGCCGGCATGGCCAGCGGCAGCAGCAGCGCCCACTCGAAGCTGCGGCGCCCGCGGAAGTCGAATAGCGTGACGGCCGCGGCGCAGGCCGTACCGACCACCGCCACGCCGGCGGCGACCGCGGCGCACAGCGCCAGGCTCGACAGGGCGTACCGGGGCAGGACGGTGGCCGCCATCTCCCGCAGGATGCCGGCGCTGGCGGCGTCCCACTGCGCCCAGGCGACCAGCACCCCGCCGACCGGCACGAGGAGCACGGCGGCGAGCAGCAACAGCAGGACGTCCTGGAATCGGGGCAGGCGCATGGGAGGGACCCAGGCGCAGCCTGGACCGGGAACGATGCAAATGAGAATTGTATGCATCTAGAATGGTGCTCATGCATTTGGAGCTGTCCGCGCTGGGCGTCCGGTATTCGGGCGCGACCCGTCCCTCGGTGGACCAGGTCTCGTTCGGCCTGCCGCGCGGCGACATCGGCGTGCTGATCGGCCCCTCGGGCTGCGGCAAGACGACGCTGCTGCGGGCCATCGCCGGCCTGGAGCGCGCGAGCGCGGGCGAGATCCGCATCTCCGGGCAGGTGGTGGGCAGCAAGCAGCTGCACGTGCCGGCCGAGGCCCGGCGCATCGGCATGGTGTTCCAGGACTACGCCCTCTTCCCGCACCTGGACGTGGGCCGCAACGTGGCCTTCGGCATCGAGCACCTGCCGCGGGCCGAGCGCGCGCAGCGGGTGGCCGAGGTGCTGGCCCTGGTGGGCCTGCCCGGCACCGAGCGGCGCATGCCGCACGAACTCTCCGGCGGGCAGCAGCAGCGCATCGCCCTGGCCCGCGCCCTGGCGCCCAAGCCGGAGCTGCTGCTGCTCGACGAGCCCTTCTCCAACCTCGACGTGGACCTGCGCGAGCGCCTGGCCCACGAGATCCGCGGCATCCTCAAGGCGGCCGGCGCGACGGCGCTGTTCGTCACGCACGACCAGCTCGAGGCCTTCGCCATCGGCGACGCCATCGGCGTGATGCACGAGGGCAAGCTGCACCAGTGGGACGACGCGTACTCGCTGTACCACCGCCCCGCGACCCGCTTCGTGGCCGACTTCATCGGCCACGGCGTGTTCACGCCGGCAACGATCCGCGAGGAAGGCGGCAAGGTGGTGGTGGACACGCCGCTGGGCCCGCTGGCCGACGTGGCCGAGTGCCCCCTGCCCTGCGCCTTCGCCGGCGGCGAGTGCGACGTGCTGCTGCGCGCCGACGACATCCTCCACGACGACGACGCGCCGGTGAAGGCGCAGATCGTGCGCAAGTCGTTCCGCGGCTCGGAATTTCTCTACACCCTGCGCCTGGCCAGCGGCCAGAGCGTGCTGGCGCATGTGCCCAGCCACCACGACCACAAGCTCGGCGAGTGGATCGGCATCCGCCCGCAGGTGGACCATGTGGTGACCTTCAACCGCGCCTGCGACCGCCACGGCCGCGACCTGTGCCAGATGCCCTGCACCGACACCTGCGCGTCGGCGGGCGCGGCGGCGCCCGCCACGGCCGGGGTGGCCGTGGTGCCGGTGGCGACGATCCGCGCGGCCTGAACCGGCCGGCGCGCCGCGCGACCTCACGCCCTCGCCCTCGCCTCAGCCCGCGCCTCAGCCCGCGCGCTCCGACCGCCGCCCGGCGCCGGAACGTCCGCAGGCGCCTGTTACCTGCGCTCACCGCGCCCGCCGCGACCGCCGGGTCCGGCGCATGATGCGCCGCATCCGCGCCATGCCCCTGGACCTCCTCACCGCCGACGAGCTCGACGCGCCCACGCTGGCGGCCTGGCGCGCGCTGCGCGCCGCCAACCCCGCCCTGGCCAGCCCCTGCTTCACGCCCGGCTTCGCGCGGGCCGTGGCCGCGGCGCGCCCCGACCTGCGCATCGGCGTGCTGCACGAGGGCGGGCGCATCACCGCCCTGTGGCCACACCAGAACGACCGCGGCCGCGGCGCGCCCGCCGGCGGCTCGCTGTCGGACCACCACGGCCTGGTGTGCGCCCCCGGCCTGCGTTGCGACTGGCCGGCCCTGCTGCGCGCGGCGGGCCTGGCCTGGTGGGCCTTCGACCACCTGCCCGCCGCACAGGCGCCGCCCGGCGCCGGCCGCACCGCCTCGCCGGCGCTGGACCTGGCGCAGGGCTACGCCGCCTGGCGCCAGCGCCGGCGCGAGGCCGGCGCCAGCCGCCTGGCACAGCTCGAACGCAAGGCGCGCAAGCTGGCGCGCGAGGTCGGCCCCCTGCGCTTCGAGGCGCACACGACGGACCGGCGCGTGTTCGACACGGTGCTGCGCCTGAAGTCGCGCCAGTGCCGGCGCACCGGCGTGCCCGACTTCTTCGCCTGGCCCTGGGCCCGCGCGCTCGCCCAGGCCGCCTGGCAGGCGCAGGAGGAAGACTTCGCCGGCCGCCTGAGCGCCCTGTACGCCGGCGACCAGCTGGTGGCCGCCCACCTGGGCCTGCGCTCGCCCCAGGCCTGGCACTGGTGGTTCCCGGTGTACGAGGCGGCGCATGCGGCGCACTCGCCCGGCGCCCTGCTGCTGCTGGAGGTGGCGCGCGCCGCCGCGGCCGGGGGCTGCGCGATGCTGGACCTGGGCCAGGGCGATGACGCCTACAAGGCCAGCTTCGCCGACACCGCCCTGCCGCTGGCCACCGGCTGGGTGGCGCGGCCCTCGCTGGCCAGCCTGGCCCAGGGCGCGCGCCGCGCCGCCCGCGCCTGGTGGCGGGGCAGCGGCGCGCTGCAGCCCCTGCGCGCGCTGGCCCGCCCGGTCATGCGACGGGCACGTGCCATTGCGGCAGCATCGCGCACCTGAGGGCATGCGCCGCGGCGCGGCGGCCGTCCTCCAGGCCGGTGGTCACGCGCGCGAGCAGCAGCGGCAGCGGCGTCGAGGCCCACACGGTGATGCGCGGCAGGCGCAGCGGGTCGACGCCCGGGCCCACCCGGCGGCTGACGGTGGTGGTGGCCCACTCGTAGCCCGCCGCCGCGACCCAGGCCGCGTGCTGGCGGGTGCAGCGGCCGTAGGGGTAGCTGAAGCTGCGCACGTCGGCGCCGACGGCCTGCTCCAGGTCATGCCGGCAGCGGGTGATCTCGTCGCGCGCGACCGCCGGCTCGCAGACGGTAAGGTCAACGTGGCGGCAGGTGTGCCCGCCCACCTCCATGCCGGCGCGCACCCAGGCGCGCAGGTGCGGCAGGTCCATCAGGGCCGCGGGCGGCACGCCCAGGGCGGTGTCCCACCGGTTGCTGCCGCCCACCTGCGAGCTCACCACGAAGGCGGTGGCGGTGAAACCCAGGTCGCACAGCACCGGCAGGGCGTGGGTGAAGTTGCTCAGGTAGCCATCGTCCAGCGTGATCCCCACCACCTTGCCCTGGCGCTCGCCGCGCAGGTAGGGCCCGAGGTCCCGCAGCGAGAGGCCGCGCCAGCCCAGGGCCTGCAGCGCCCGCAGCTGGCGCTCGAAGCGCGCGGGGGCGAGCACCAGGCTGTCCCAGGGCGTGCCGGCCGGGGGCGGCGGCGCCGTCTGGTGGTAGGAGAGGATGGCAATGGGCACGCGGACCGTGGGGCGCATGCCGACTTGTAGCAACCCCGGGCGCGGCGCGGGGGCCGCTGCCCCGGCCTTCGTGCAACAGGGCGTAAGCGAGGCCGGCGGCGAGCTCGGGACGATACGACCTGGCGACCTGGCGACCTGCCGGTCAGGCGGTCAGGCGGTCAGGCGGTCAGGCGGTCAGGCGGTCAGGCGGAGGCTCAGCCGGCCCGGCGCAAATCGTCCACCGCGCCGCGCAGGTCCGCCGCCCAGGCGCGGCGGTCACGGCCGGCGCCGGCCTGCGGCTCGCCGAAGCGCACCACCGCGAGGATGCGCGGCCCGGTGAGCGTGCGCCACAGCGAGCCCACCAGGGTGTCGTCGCCGATGTAGCACGGACTGAAGGACGGCTCGCGCGTGGCCGCGTCGATGAAGCGCAGGGCCACCGGCTGCACCGGCGCGTCGGCATGGAGCGCAGCCTGCAGCAGGTTGGCATGGAACGGCAGCAGCTCGCGGCCGTCGCTGGTCGTGCCCTCGGGGAAGACGGCCAGCACGTCGCCGGCCTCCAGGGCCTTCGCCATGTGGTGCACCACGCGCATCGCGTCGCGGCGCGAGGCGCGCTCGATGTAGAGCGTGCCGGCGCCGGTGGCCAGCCGGCCGATCAGGGGCCAGTGGTGGACGTCGGCCTTGGAGACGAAGCGGCAGTAGCGGCCGGCATGCAGCACCAGGATGTCGAGCCAGGAGATGTGGTTGGACACCAGCAGCGCCGGGCCGCTGGCGACGGGCCGGCCGTGGACCTCGAGGCCGATGCCCAGCACCGCGAGCATGCCGCGCGCCCAGCGCTGCACCTCGGCCTGGCGCTGCGCGGCGTCGAGCCGCGGAAAGCGGAAGGTGATGGTGGCCAGGCCGGCCAGCGCATGCGCCAGCGCACGCGCCAGCCGCCAGCCGGCGACGGCGGCTTTCACGCGGCCTGGCGCGCGTCGTGGGCGAGCTGGCCGCCCACCAGGGTGCAGCGCACCCGGCCCGGCAGCTCGTAGCCGGAGAAGGGCGTGTGCTTGCCCTGGCTGCGCAGGCTGGCGGGCGTGACCTGCCAGTGCGCCTGCGGGTCGACGATGCAGAGGTCGGCGACGCCGCCCTCGACCAGCTGCCCGCAGCTGGCCTGCAGCGTGCCCAGCGCACCGCCCAGCACCCGGGCCGGCTCGCTGGTGACCACGCCGAGCGCGCGCGGCAGGCCGGCGCCGGTTTCCTGGCCCCACTTGAGGGCCAGGCTCAGGAGCAGCTCCAGGCCGGTGGCGCCGGGCTCGGCCTCGGCGAACGGCAGGGTCTTGGCGTCCTCGTCGACCGGGGTGTGGTCGGAGACCAGGGCGTCGACGGTGCCGTCGGCCAGCGCCTCGCGCAGGGCGTCGCGGTCACGCTGCTGGCGCACCGGCGGGTTCAGGCGCAGGCGGCTGTCGAAGTAGCCGATGTCGGCGTCGGTCAGGTGCAGCGAGTTGATGCTCACGTCGCAGGTGACCGGCAGGCCCTGGGCCTTGGCCTGGCGCACCAGCTCGATGCCGGCGGCGCTGGAGAGGCGGCACAGGTGCACCCGCGCGCCGGTGGACTTCATCAGCTCGAAGATGGTGAACAGGGCGATGGTCTCGGCGGCCACCGGCACGCCCGCCAGGCCCAGGCGCGTGGCCAGCGGGCCGCTGGCGGCGACGCCCTTGCCCAGGTGGATCTCCTGCGGGCGCAGCCAGACGGTGTAGCCGAAGGTGGCGGCGTACTGGAGCGCGCGCTGCATCACCTGGGTGTTGCCCAGGGCGACCTCGGCCTGCGAGAAGCCCACGCAGCCGGCCTCGGTGAGTTCGGCCATCTCGGTGAGCACCTCGCCCTTGAGGCCGCGGGTCAGCGCACCCAGGGGGAAGACGCGGGCCTGGTGCAGCTTCTCGGCGCGCATCTTGAGCATCTCGACCAGGCCGGGCTCGTCGAGCACCGGGTCGGTGTCGGGCGGGCAGACCAGGCTGGTCACGCCGCCGGCGACGGCCGCGGCCATCTCGCTTTCCAGCATGCCCTCGTGCTCGTAGCCGGGCTCGCGCAGGCGCGCGGCCAGGTCCACCAGGCCGGGGATCACCAGGCAGCCGCGGGCATCGATCTCCTTGCTGGCGGCGAAGCCCTCGGGCGTGCGGTTGATGCCGACGATGCGGCCAGCAGCCACGGCGACGTCGCAGATCTCGTCGAAATTGGAGGCCGGGTCGATCACCCGGCCGTTCTTGATCAGGATCTTCATCTCGTTATGCCTCGTTGCCCGCGACGATGCTCATGACCGCGCTGCGCACGGCGATGCCGAAGGTCACCTGCGGCAGGATCACGCTCTGCTTGCCATCCACCACCGCGGAGTCGATCTCCACGCCGCGGTTGATCGGGCCGGGGTGCATGACGATGGCGTCGGGCTTGGCCAGCTGCAGCTTCTCGGGCGTCAGGCCGAAGCTCTTGAAGAACTCCTGCGAGGACGGCAGCAGCGCGCCGGACATGCGCTCGTTCTGCAGGCGCAGCATGATGACCACGTCGCAGCCCTTGATGCCTTCCTCGAGGGTGTGGCACACGCGCACACCCATGTGGCTCATGTCACTGGGCACCAGGGTCTTGGGGCCGACCACGCGGACCTCGGCGCAGCCCAGGGTGGTCAGCGCGTGGATGTCCGAGCGGGCCACGCGCGAGTGCAGCACGTCGCCGACGATGGCCACCGTGAGGTTGGAGAAGTCCTTCTTGAAGTGCCGGATGGTGTACATGTCCAGCAGGCCCTGCGTGGGGTGCGCATGGCGGCCGTCACCGGCGTTGATCACGTGCACGTGGGGCGCGACATGCTGGGCGATCAGGTAGGGCGCGCC
This sequence comes from Ramlibacter sp. MAHUQ-53, assembly GCF_052600055.1. Lineage (NCBI taxonomy): Bacteria > Pseudomonadati > Pseudomonadota > Betaproteobacteria > Burkholderiales > Comamonadaceae > Ramlibacter > Ramlibacter sp. MAHUQ-53. Next base: position 226,691 of record NZ_JBQWTS010000008.1, on the reverse strand, counting down.
CGACTCGCTGTGGCGCACCACGAACATGTCGGCGGCCATGGCCGAGAGGTTGGCGATGGTGTCCAGCAGCGACTCGCCCTTGGCGGCGGAGGAGCGCGCGATGTCCAGGTTGATCACGTCGGCCGACAGGCGCGTGGCCGCGATCTCGAAGGTGGTGCGGGTGCGCGTGCTGTTCTCGAAGAACAGGTTGAATACGCTCTTGCCCCGCAGCAGCGGCACCTTCTTGACCTCGCGGTCGTTCACGCTCACGAAGGAGGCGGCGGTGTCCAGGATGTGCGTGATGATGTCGCGCGGCAGGCCCTCGGTGGAGAGCAGGTGAATCAGTTCACCGTGTTTGTTCAGTTGGGGGTTTCGCTTGGACAGCATCGTTCAGGAACCTTCCACCTGGAAGCGGAAGCCGCCCTGGGCATCACGCGCCAGGGCCAGCGATTGGGAAGCCGGCAGCGACACGCGCGCCGCCGCGAAATCGGCCTGCACCGGCAGCTCGCGACCGCCGCGGTCCACCAGGACGGCCAGCTGCACGCTGGCGGGGCGGCCGTAGTCGAACAGTTCGTTGAGCACGGCGCGCAGGGTGCGGCCGGTGTAGAGCACGTCGTCGAGCAGGACGATGTGGGCGTCGTTGACGTCGAAGGCCAGCTGGGTCTGCTGGCCGCCGCCGGCCATGCCGCGGCGGGCGAAGTCGTCGCGGTGCATGGCCGAGGAAATGATGCCGGGCTTGCCCGCCAGGCCCAGGTCGGCCTGCAGGCGCTCGGCCAGCCAGGCACCGCCGGAGGTCACGCCCACCAGCTTCGACTCGGGACGCAGCAGCGAGCGCACGCCGCGCAGCAGCTCGCGGTACAGCGCCTCGGCGTCGAGCATCAGCGCACCTGCGGGTGCAACGGTCATCCCATACTCCTCAAGAACTGTTCAAGAATCACGCAGGCCGCGCCGGCGTCGGCATCCGCCGCGCCGCTGGCCAGGGCCTCGGTGGTGCTGTATCGCTCGTCCACCTCGTAGACCGGCAGCTTCGGGAACTTCGAGCGCAGCTGGCGCGCGAATTTCCGGGCCCGGGCGGTATTTTCGTGGCTGGCGCCATCGGGGTGGAAGGGCACGCCCACGACCAGGGCGTCGGGCTGCCACTCGCGCACCCGGGCCTCGACCTCCGCCAGCCGCGCCTCGGCGCCCTCGGCGCGGATGGTGCGCTGGGGCGTGGCGGTGCGCAGCATGCGGTTGCCCGAGGCCACCCCGGTGCGCTTGAGCCCGTAATCGAAGGCGAGGAAGGTCTGGAAGTGGGCGGGGACGTCGGGTTGCGTGGCCGGATGGCTCATGCCCCGGCCCCCATGCTCGGCACTTCGTGTCCGTCGCTGCCCCCCGAGGGGGTGTTCGCTGTCTTGGGGCGGCCCGGCGCTGCGCTCATGCGTGCCCCGCCTCCGACGACAGCATCCAGGCCTGCAGCCCCAGCAGGCCCAGCGCCTTGTCGTAGCGCTGGTCGATGGGGGTGTCGAAGATGATGGCCTGGTCGGCGCCGACGGTGAGCCAGCTGTTCTCGGCCAGCTCGGACTCCAGCTGGCCCTCGCCCCACTGCGCGTAGCCCAGGGAGACCAGCACCTTGCGCGGGCCGGCGCCGGTGGACAGGGCCTCGAGCACGTCCTTCGAGGTGGTCATCTCCAGGCCGCCGGGGATGGTCATGGTGGAGGCGTAGACCGTGTCCTCGGGCTTGTCCTCGCCGGCAAAGACGGCCTCATGCAGCACGAAGCCGCGCTCGGTGGCGACCGGGCCGCCCTGGAACACCGGGGCGGCGACGAGGTCGGGCCGCGACAGCGGCAGGTCGACCTTGTCGAACAGGTGCTTGAGGCTGATGTCGCTGGGCTTGTTGATCATGATGCCCAGCGCGCCGCGCGGGCTGTGCTCGCACAGGTAGACCACGCTGCGGGCGAAGGTCTCGTCCTCCAGCCCCGGCATCGCGATCAGGAAATGATGCGTGAGGTTCATGGGGGAGGCGTCGGCGGGCATGATCGCGATTTTACGCACCCCGTTCGGTTCCAGGGCATGCACGACAAACCCCACGACAAGCACTACCCCGCCGGCCTGGTCTGGCTGCGCCGCGACCTGCGCGCGCACGACAACGCCGCCCTGTACCGCGCCCTGCGCGCCTGCCGCAAGGTGCACTGCGCCTTCGTCTTCGACACCGCCATCCTCGACCCCCTGCCCCGGGCCGACCGGCGCGTGGAGTTCATCCGCGAGTCGCTGGTGCAGCTGGACGAGGCCCTGCGCGCCCTGGCCGGCCGCGAGGCCGCCGGCCTGATCGTGCGCCACGGCGTGGCGGCCGCCGAGATCCCGCGCCTGGCCCGCGAGCTGGGGGTGCAGGCGGTCTTCGCCGCCCACGACGACGAGCCCCCCGCCCTGGCGCGCGATGCGCGCGTGCGCGGCGCGCTGGCCGACATCGGCGTGGCCCTGCACACCACCAAGGACCATGTCATCTTCCAGCGCCACGAGGTGATGACCCAGGTCGGCAAGCCCTACGCGGTGTTCACCCCGTACAAGAAGGCCTGGCTGGCCAAGGTGGACGATTTCTACCTGAAGTCCTACCCCGTCGAGCGCCATGCCGGCGCGCTGGCGGACCGGCCCGAGGCGCTGCGCCTGCCGGTGCCCGCCCTGGCCGACATCGGCTTCGAGCCGACCAACCTCGCGCAGCTGCCCCTGCCCGTGGGCGCCGCCGGCGGGCGTCGGCTGTTCGAGGAGTTCCTGCACCGCATCGACCATTACCAGGAGGCGCGCGACTTCCCCGCAGTCAAGGGCCCGAGCTACCTGAGCGTGCACCTGCGATTCGGCACGGTGTCGATCCGCGAGCTGGCGCGCGAGGCCCACGCCCGGGCCCGGGCCGGCAGCGCCGGCGCGCAGACCTGGCTGTCCGAGCTGGTGTGGCGCGACTTCTACTTCCAGGTGCTGGCCAACTTCCCGCACGTGGTGGACGAACAGGGCGGCAGCCACAGCTTCCGGCCGGAGTACGACAAGATCCGCTGGGAGCACGGCAAGCCGGCCCAGGCGCTGTTCGCGGCCTGGTGCGAGGGCCGCACCGGCTACCCGCTGGTGGACGCCGCCATGCACCAGCTGAACCAGACCGGCTACATGCACAACCGCCTGCGCATGGTGGTGGCCAGCTTCCTCACCAAGGACCTGGGGCTGGACTGGCGCTGGGGCGAGCGCTACTTCGCCGAGAAGCTCAACGACTTCGACCTGGCCGCCAACAACGGCGGCTGGCAATGGGCCAGTTCCTCGGGCTGCGACGCGCAGCCCTATTTCCGCATCTTCAACCCGGTGAGCCAGAGCCGGAAGTTCGACCCGGAGGGCAGGTTCATCCTGCGCTACCTGCCGCAGCTGGCGGGCCTGGCGCCGCAGGCGCTGCACGAACCCTGGGCGGCGTCGCCGCTGGAGCTGGAGGCCGCGGGCGTGGCGCTGGGACGCGACTACCCGCTGCCGGTGGTGGCGCACGACGAGGCGCGCGAGCGCACGCTGGCCCGCTACGCCGTGGTCAAGAAGGCCGCGGCGTAGCCACCGCCTCGCCGGCCGCGTCCGCGGCGTCCGTGGCGTCCGCTGGGCCCGCTGAGGCTGCGGTGGCTGTGGTGGCTGTGGTGACCCTGGCGCCGCCGGGCTCGGCGCCGCGCGCGGCATAACGCCGCACCAGCCCGAGGAGCTCGTCCTCCGCGTAGGGCTTGCCGAGGTAGTGGTTGACGCCCAGTTCGGCCGCATGGTCGCGGTGCTTCTGGGCGATGCGCGAGGTGATCATGACCACCGGCAGGCCGGCCCAGCGCGGGTCGCCCCGCAGGTTGCGCACCAGGTCGAAGCCGTCCATGCGCGGCATCTCGATGTCCGACAGCACCACCGCCGGCGCCTCCTGCGCCAGGCGCTCCAGCGCCTGCAGGCCGTCGGCCGCCAGCGCCACGCGGAAGCCCTCGCGCTGCAGCAGGCGCTGGGTGACGCGGCGCACGGTGATGGAGTCGTCGACCACCAGCACCAGCGGGGCCTGGGCCGGCGCCGCCAGGGGCGTGCCCGCGACCGCCTCGCCGCCGCCCTGGCCCCAGGCCTGCGCCGCGGCCCCGTACACCGAGGCCAGCGCGACGGGGTTGTAGATCAGGACCACCGCGCCGGAGGCCAGCACCGTCATGCCCGCCAGCCCCGGCAGCCGGGCGAGCTGCGGGCCGAGGTGCTTGACCACCACTTCCTGGTGCCCCAGCACTTCGTCGACCCGCACCGCCACCCGCTGGGCCGCGCTGCGCAGGACCAGGACCGGGATCGAGCGACCCGGAGTCTCGGTGCTGCCCTTCGAGGCGCGCAGCAGCGCCCCGCCCCAGTGGAACGGCAGGGGCTCACCCCCCTGCAGCAGTCGGCCCTCGCGCGCGGCCTGCGCCACCTCGTCGGGCGTGGCGCGGTGGATGATCTCCACCAGGTGCGCCGGCACGCCGAAGGACAGCGCGCCGCAGCGCACCATGACGACCTGCGTGACCGCCGTGGTCAGGGGCAGCACCAGCCGGAAGCGCGTGCCCTCGCCGCCGCGCGAGGCGGTCTCGATGCGCCCGCCCAGGGCCTGCACCTCGGCGCGCACCACGTCCATGCCGATGCCGCGGCCGGCCAGCTCGGTCAGCGCGCCGGCGGTGGAAAAGCCGGGCGTGAAGATCAGGCTGGCGGACTCCTCCTCGCCCAGGGGCGCGTCGGCCGGCCACAGGCCCAGGGCCACGGCCTTCTCGCGGATGCGCTCGACCTGGAGGCCGGCGCCGTCGTCCTCGAAATCGACCGAGACATCGTTGCCCTCCTGCGCCAGCGCGATGCGGATGCGGCCCACCGCCGGCTTGCCCGCCTGCGCGCGCTGCGCCGGCGCCTCGATGCCGTGGGCCACGGCGTTGCGCAGCAGGTGCTCGAAGGCCGGCGTCATCCGGTCGAGGATGCCGCGGTCCATCTCGATGGTGCCGCCCACCAGCTCCAGGGCCACCTGCTTGCCGGCATCCGCCGCGGCCAGGCGCACCACGCGGTGCAGGCGGTCGGCGATGGACTCGAACTCCACCATCCGCGTGCGCAGCAGGTCGCGCTGCAGCTCGCGGGTCTGGCGCGCCTGGGCGGCCAGGCCGTCCTCGGCCGCCTCGACGGTGCGCTGCAGGGTGCGCTGCACCGTGGCCACGTCGTCGACGGACTCGGCCATCATGCGCGTGAGCTCCTGGACGCGGGTGAATCGGTCGAACTCCAGCGGGTCGAAGCCGGCGGTGTCGCGGGCGTGGGCCAGGCGCGACTGCATCTGCAGCTCGGCCTGCAGCTCCACGTCGCGCAGCTGGCCGCGCAGGCGGTCGAGGTTGCCCGTGAGCTCCTGCAGCGCGCCGCGCAGGTGGCGCACCTCGGACTCCAGCCGCGAACGGGAGATCATGACCTCGCCGGCCTGGTTCATCAGGCGGTCCAGCAGCTGCGAGTTGACGCGTACCGCGTGGCCGGGGGCGCGCGCCGGCGGCGTGGTGGCCAGCGGCGCCGCGATGGGTGCGGGGGCCGGCTCGGCCTCGCCGGCGGCCTCCGGCGGCGCCTCGGGCTCGGGCTCGGTCGCGGCCGCCGCGCGGGACGGCTCGCCGGCGGGCTCGGCCGGGACATCGGTCCGGACATCGGCCGGTGCCAGGCGCAGGGCGTCGAACGCCGCCTGGAGCTCGTCGAAGGCCTGCAGCAGGGGCTGGACGTCGTCGGCTGTGGCGTCCTCCTCGAGCGCCTCGATGCGCGACTCCAGCGCATGCGCCTGTTCGCCCAGCGCCAGCGCGCCGGCCAGGCGGGCGCCGCCCTTGAGCGTATGCAGCAGGCGCAGGGCCTCGTCGCGCGGGCCACGCCGCTCGGGCTGGCCGTGCCACTGGCGCAGGACGCTGCCCAGGGCGGGGAGCAGCTCCAGGGCCTCCTCCTCGAAGAAGGGGAACAGGTCGCGGTCGGGCGCGGTCCGGCCTCGCGCGGTGTCGGGATCGCTGTCGGCGCGGGCGGGCTGGGCGCGCGCGGGAGGCGCGGCCAGGGTGTCCAGCGCGTCCAGGGCCGCGGCCACCTCGGGCCGCGCCGCGGGCAGGAAGCCGGCCGCGAACTGGTGCAGCAGCCGGCGGATTTCCTCGGCCGCGTCGGTCCAGGCCTGGGCATGCGGGGCCGCGGCGCAGGACAGGGCGCGCGCCGCGTCGAACGAGGACTCCAGGCGGCGGGCCAGCGCGGACAGCGCGACGAAGCCGACCGTCGAGGAGCTGCCGGCCAGCGAATGGGCCAGGGCAGCCAGGGTCGCGGGCACCGGCTGCTGCGGGTCACGCGCCCACTCGGCCAGCGACGCCTGCAGGCGCAGGGAGCCCTCGTCGGCCTCGCCGAGGTAGACATTGATCAGGGCCGGGGACGCGGATGCGGGCTCGGCGGGCGCGCCGGGTTCGAAGGCCGCGGCGGCCGCCTCCGCTTCGGCGGCGCCGGCCGGCGCCGGGGACTCCCGGACGTCGAAGGCCTCGGCGACCTCGCCCCCCTTGGCCGGATCCATCGAGTCCACCGGCTCGGGAACCTCCACCGGCTCCGCGACCTCCGCGACCTCGACAGCTTCGACAGCTTCGACAGCTTCGACAGCTTCGACAGCTTCGACAGCTTCGACAGCTTCGACAGCTTCGACAGCTTCGACAGCTTCGACAGCTTCGACAGCCTCGACAGCCTCCATGGGTTCCACGGACTCCACCAGCGCGGCCGCCTCGGCATCGCCGGGAAAGCGCCAGCGCACGGGCACCACACCGTCCCGCCAGGCCTGGGCGGGCGACTCGAACAGGGACGGCGACCAGCCCGGGTCACGGCCCGCGGCGATGTCGTCCGCCCAGCGCGCCAGCCCCTCCAGGCCACGGCCGGCGAAGCCGCGCATGGCGTCGCTGGCGGGCTGCTGGTCCGCCAGCCAGGCGTTGAGGACCTGCTCCATCGCCCAGGCGCCCTCGCCGAAGGCCTGCAGGCCGACCATGCGCGAGCTGCCCTTGAGCGTGTGGAAGGCGCGGCGCAGCGTGGTGAGCGCGGCGAGGTCCGAGGGCTCGGCCACCAGCACGTCCAGGGCCTCGCGGCCGGCGGCGATGACCTCGCGGGCCTCCTCGAGGAAGATGGCCAGCAGCTCGGCCTCCTCGTCGGCAGGGTCGACTTCCACGACCTCCACCGCCTCCAGCCCAGCCCAGGCCGGCACCTCCTCGACCTCCAGGGAACCGGCCGCCCGCTCGGCGCGGAAGGCCTCCATGAGGTCGGCAGCGCCGTCGGCCTCGACCGCCTCGATGGCTTGGATCCCCGCGACCGCCCCAGGCGCCTGGATGCCTGCGGCCGCCTCCGGCGCATCCACGGCATCCACGGCTTCGGAAGCCTCGACCGCGTCGGAAGCCTCCGCGGCGGCGGTGCTCCCGGCCGCCTCCGCCACCGTGGCCGGCAGCGCCCCCTGCTGGGCCAGCGCCTGCAGCTCCGGCAGGTCGGACAGCTCCGGCAAGGCCTCGGCCAGGGCCGCCTCCAGCGGCGGCTCGGGCTGCACGGCCGGCGGCGCACTGATGCGGCCCATGAGCGGGCGCAGCGCGCCCGCCACGTCATCGAACACGAACAACTGGCGCGCCAGCGCGGGCTGGTAGCCCAGCATGTCGACCAGCAGGCCCAGCGCGCCCAGGTTGTTGCCCAGGCGCTCGACGCCCGGCGGCGGCTCGTCCGGCGCGCTGGCGAGGATGGCCTGCACCGCCTCGCGCATCGCGGCCACGGCCTGGACCGCATGGTCCAGCCCCAGGACCGAGAGCACGCCCCGCATCTGCGACAGGTGGCCCGGCACGCCCCCCAGCGGGGTGCGGTCCCGCGGCTGGCGGAAAAAGGCGTCCAGCGACTTCTCGAGCTCGCCCAGCGTGGCCCGCAGTTCGCCGACCACGCTACCCATGGACTGGCGGTCGCTCACCTGGCGGTACAGCGTTTCCATCCAGGGCTCGAGCGGCCCGGGAGCCCCGCCGTGGCGCACCTGGTCGAGCCGCTGCGCGAGCTGCTGCGCGCGCTGGGCCAGCGCCTCGTCGGACGGGTCGAATTCCTGCAGCAGGGCCTCGAGGAACAGGATGGCAGTGGCCGCCTCCATGGCTTGCGCCGGGGGCGGCGCCTCGGCCACCACCACGGCCTCGCCCGCCACGGCCCCCAGGGCCTGCGCCAGCGGCGCCAGCGGCGGATGCAGCCGGGTGAGGGCCTCGCCCAGGCCGGTGAACAGCTCGCCGGTGGTGCGCAGGCGGCTGGTGTCACCGCCGGCCAGGGCCGACCAGCCTTCGCGTGCGGCGGCCACGCGCTTGCGCACCTGGGCCAGCAGCCCGGGGTCGTAGCGGCCGTAGCGCTCCTGCTCGTAGTCGACCGGCGCATGCTGCTCCAGGCGCCAGGCCCGGCGCACCGCGGCCAGCCGGGGCGCCCGGCCCGCCTCGGCCGGCGCGGCCTGGGCGCAGAAGAAGGCCAGGTCCTGCGCCAGGCGCTCGGACACGCCGGCCTCGCCGCGCGCCAGCTGCGCGTACTGCAGCAGCACCCGCGAGGCGGCGCGCTTGGCGTAGACATCACCGGACAGCAGCCCCTGCGCCAGCGCCTCGAAGAAGCCGGTGGCCACCGCCCAGAAGCCGCGCACCTCGCGCGCACCCGGCGCAGCGGCCAGGGCGGCGCAGATGCCGGCAAGCTCGCCGGCCGCGGCCGGGTCGGCCGACTTGACCACGCGCAGGACCGACTGGTCCATGCGCGCGCGCACCGCGGCGCCCTCGGCCAGCGGCGCGCCGCCGAGGTCGGGCGCCTCCAGCCACTGCCAGTCGAACGGCCACAGGTCGGCCGGGTGGATGCGGTCCGCGCCCCACAGCGCCTGGACGTCACGGTATTGCGGGAACAGCGCCACCGGCTGCTGCGGCTTGCCGTGCAGCAGGCCCTCGAGGTAGTCGGCCACCGCGAAGCCGGCGCGCTCCACGCGCGCAGCGGCGGCCTCGTCGCACAGGGCCGGGCGCTCGGTGAAGCGGTGCACCGCCTGCTCCATCGCGCGCAGCACCTGGGCCGGCGCGGACAGGCCGACCATCTCCAGCGCCCCCACCGCCTGGTGCAGCTGCTGGCGGGCCTGGCGCAGCGCGCCGGTGTCGGGCACCGCGCCCTGGGCCACCTCGCGCACGAAGCGCCGCAGCGCGTTCGAGGCGCCCTCCAGCGACTTGCGCAATTCGTCCATGACCCAGGCCAGCGGCCCGAGGTCGTCCGCGGCGAGTCCGGTGTCGGGCGCGGTCTGGCTCATGGCGGGCGGCATCAGGCGATCTTGAAGCGGGCGACCGACTGGCGCAACTCTTCGGCCATGCGCGCCAGCTCGCGCACCTGCTGCGCGGTGGAGCGCGTGCCTTCGCCGGTCTGCTCGGTGACCGCGAAGATGTGCTGGATGCTGCCCGCCACGCTGCTGGCGGATTCGGCCTCATGGGAGGCGGCGGCGGCGATCTGCTCGATCAGCTCGGCGAGGCGGCGCGAGACGTCGTCGATCTGCTGCAGCGCGGCGCCCGCGTTGTCGGACAGCCGCGCGCCCTCGACCACGCCCTGGGTGGAGCGCTCCATGGCGGCCACCGCATCCTGGGTGTCGGTCTGGATGGCCTTGACCAGCGCCGCGATCTGGCGCGTGGCGTCGGCCGAGCGCTCGGCCAGGCGCTGCACCTCCTCGGCCACCACCGAGAAGCCGCGGCCCGCCTCGCCCGAGGCGGCGGCGTGGATGGCGGCGTTCAGCGCCAGCACGTTGGTCTGGTCGGTGATGTCGGAGATCAGCTCGGTGATCTCGCCGATCTCCTGCGAGGACTCGCCCAGGCGCTTGATGCGCTTGGAGGTCTCCTGGATCTGGTCGCGGATCACGTTCATGCCGCCGATGGCGTCCTGCACCGCCTGCAGGCCGGAGGCCGCGGCCTGCAGCGACTGGCGCGCCACCTGCGCCGAGTCCTGGGCCTGGCCCGAGACCTGCTGGATGCGGCCGGCCATCTCCAGCACCGACTGGCCGGTGGCGCGGATCTCGCGCAGCTGCTCGGTCGATGCCGCCAGCAGCTCGGTGGAGGTGGACTCCACCTGGCCGGTGGTCTGGCCGACGCGGCTGGCGGTGTCCTGCACATGGCCCACCAGCTGGCGCAGCTCCTCGACCGTGTAGTTCACCGAGTCGGCGATGGCGCCGGTGATGTCCTCGGTCACGGTGGCCTGCCGGGTGAGGTCACCCTCGGCCACCGACTGCAGCTCGTTCATGAGGCGCAGGATGGCCGCCTGCGTGGCGTCGTTCATGCGCTTGGCTTCCTGCTCCTGCAGCTCGGCCTCCAGGCGCTGCTGCTCGGCGACGACCTGGCGGCGCCGGCTGTCCTGCAGCTGCACGTAGGCCAAGCCCAGCGCGCTCAGGATGGTGGCCGCCGCCGACAGCACCAGGGCCAGCAGCATGCCCGCGCCGAGGCCGGCGCGGTCCGACAGCTTGCCCTGCAGGGCCTCGAGGCCGCGGCGCAGCGGCTCGCTGTCGGCGAGGATGACGGTGTGCGCCTCGCGCGAGGCCACCAGGCCCTGCAGGTTGCCCAGGATGGCGCTGGCCTGGTTGCGGGTCTCGTCGTACAGGCGCAGCAGCGCCTCGAGGCGCTCGCGCACCTGCGGGTCGCGCGCCGCGCCCAGGCGCATCTCGGGGTTGCCGCCGAGCAGGCCCTGCGCGGTCTCGCGGAAGGTGTTGAGGTCCTTGCCCAGGAGGAACACGGCCTCGGGGCTGACGCCCTCGGCGGTGAGGAATTCGTTGGCCGACTTGCCGATGCGCTGCGTGAGCATCACCAGCTGGCCGGCGGCGGAGATCTCGGCCGCCGGTGCGCCCTGCTGCAGCTTGAGGGCGGCGATGGTCTCGGCCACCTCGAGCAGGTCGGACGACTGCCGGTTGATGGTGTGCAGGGCCGCGCCGACCTGCGTCAGCACCTTCTGCTGGCCCATCACCACGCCGGCGGCGCGCTCGGCGCGCTCCACCAGGGGCAGCACGCCGGTGACGTCCGCCTGCAGCGCGCCGGACACGGGCTGCAGCTGCAGGCCGGCATCGCCGGCGAGCAGGCCGCGCACGTTGCGGGCCAGCACGTCGCCGCTTTCCTTGACATCGGGGAAGGCCTGCGGGCTGCCCACCAGGGCCTGCGAGACCGACTTGGCCAGCCGCTGCGACTGCATCAGGGCCTGGCCGGTGCCGGCGACCTGGCGCGCGAGGCGGTCGGCCTGGCGCGTGGCCAGCACGGTGACGGTGGCCAGCACCAGCAGCGAAGCGGCCAGCAGCACGTACAGCAGGCGCTGGTGGCGGGCGACCGGGCGGCGCCCGAGCAGGGGCAGGGCCACCAGCTCGGACTCGGCGACCGGGCCCATCGGGCCGGGGGCGAACACGGTGCGCGCCACGCCGGCGAGCCCGGGCGTCTCCAGCGCCATGGCATCACCCATCGAGGCCACGAAGCGCGGCTTGCGTTTGAGCAGGGCGATCAGGGGATCGAGGACGGACATGGTGGCGGCCTTCTCAGGTGCGGGTGTCGGGGGTGGCGGCGGGGGTGGGGGCGGGGTCCTCGGCGATGTCGAGGAAGGCCGGGTCGCGCGCCAGGGCCTGCAGGTTCAGCTCCTGCCAGGCCTGGCCCTGGGCGTCGGTGTAGCGGCTGCCGAACCAGGCCGGGTCGGACTCGGCGCGGGAGGCGCTGGCGCGGAAGGCGTCGATGCCGCGCAGGCCGGCGAGGCGGTCGATGCGCAGCGCGCAGTTCACCTCCAGGACGGCGCCGAGGGCGACCAGCCGGGCCTGCGTACGGTCGGCGGGCTCGGCCCGCGGCGGCTCGCCCGCGACGAACGCGGCCAGGTCGGCCACGCCCCACAGGCCGCCGCGCAGGTTGGCCACGCCGAGGAACCAGGGGCGGGTGTAGGGCACGGCCTGCGGCGCCTGGAAGGCGCTGATCTCGCCGGCCTGGGCCAGCGGCAGCAGGTAGCGCGCGCCGCCGGCCTCCACGGCCAGCCAGGCGGCCTGCGCGCGGTCGCCGCGCGGGGCCTGGAGGCGGTCGGCCAGCCGGCCCTGGAGTTCGCGCAAGGCTTCGCGGTTCGCCATGGCGCGCCGCTCAGCCCAGCGCCCGGATCTTGGTGACGAGTTCGCGCGCGTCGACCGGCTTGGTGATGTAGTCGCGCGCGCCCTGGCGCATGCCCCAGACCCGGTCGGTCTCCTGGTTCTTGCTGGAGCAGATGATGACCGGCAGGCCCGCGAAGCGCGGGTCACGCGTGATCGTGCGGGTGAGCTGGAAGCCGTTCTGGCCGGGCATCACCACGTCCATCAGGATCAGGTCGGGCCGGGCCTGCTCGATCTGGCGCATCGCCTCCTCAGCGTTCTCGGCGGTACGCACGGTGTAGCCGGCCTTGGCGAGCACCTCGGACAGGTGCATGAGCTCGGTTCGGGAGTCGTCCACGACGAGGACGGTGGAGATGGGCATCAGTGTCCTTTCGGCACGGCGGCGCCGAACTGCAGCACAGTCTGCAGCAGCTGGTCCTTGGTGAAGGGCTTGGTGAGGTAGTCCTGCGAGCCGACCATGCGGCCGCGGGCCTTGTCGAACACGCCGTCCTTGGAGGACAGCATGACCACGGGCGTGGCGGAGAAGCGCGCGTTGCGCTTGATGATGGCGCAGGTCTGGTAGCCGTCCAGCCGCGGCATGAGGATGTCGCAGAAGATCAGGTCGGGCTGCCAGTCGCTGACCTTGGACAGGGCATCGAAGCCGTCCTCGGCCAGCAGGACCTGGTGGCCCCCCTGCTTCAGGAAGATTTCCGCGCTGCGGCGGATGGTGTTGCTGTCATCGATGACCAACACCTTGAGGGCTGGTGGGCCCTCTTCATCGTCTGTCTCGCTCAATTGACGCCGCTCCCTGGTTGGCAACCCGGGCGGGAGCGCGTCGACCGGTCAGGTCAGCGGCGTCCCAGCGTCAGATCTGCACCATCTCGAAGTCTTCTTTGCGGGCGCCGCACTCGGGGCAGGTCCAGTTCATGGGAACGTCGGCCCAGGCGGTCCCGGGGGCGATACCATGGTCAGGCGCGCCAGCAGCTTCGTCGTAGATCCAGCCGCAGATCAGACACATCCAGGTTTTTTCTTCAGTCACAGCTTACGGGGGCTTCCAATAGAATGCAACGATTGTATCTATCGCGCCGCTGGCACCCCCCGATTTGGGCACACGCCTGATGTTCCGAGGCCCATGACCACGCCCAATATTCCCGACTCCGACGAGCCCGAGGCCGGCATCGACGCCGGCCCGCCCTGCGTCATGACCTTCAACGCCAGCGACCCCAGCGGCGCCGGCGGGCTGGCAGCGGACGTCGCCACCATGGCCTCGGTCGGCGCGCATGCGCTGCCGGTGGTCACCGGCGCCTACGCGCGCGACACCGCCGAGATCTTCGACCACTTCGCGTTCGATGAGGAGGCGGTCGCCGAGCAGGCCCGCGCCATCCTCGAGGACGCGCCGGTGCAGGTGATGAAGGTGGGCTTCGTCGGCTCGCCCGAGAACATCAGCACCATCGCCGAGATCGCCGCCGACTACGCCGACGTGCCGCTGATCGCCTACATGCCCAACCTCTCCTGGTGGGACGAGAACCAGATCGACCTGTACCTCGACGCCTTCCGCGAGCTCATGCTGCCGCAAACCACCGTGCTGGTGGGCAACCACAGCACGCTGTGGCGCTGGCTGCTGCCCGACTGGAGCGGCGACAAGAGCCCCGGCGCGCGCGACATCGCCAAGGCCGCGGCCGAGGCCGGCGTGCCCTACACGCTGGTCACCGGCGTGCCGCTGCCCGACCAGTTCATCGACAACGTGCTGGCCACGCCGCAGGCGGTGCTGGCCAGCCAGCGCTTCGAGCGCTTCGAGGCCGTGTTCTCCGGCGCCGGCGAGACGCTGTGCGCGGCGCTGGCGGCCCTGGTGGCCAACGGCACCGACCTGGCCGCCGCCACCACCGAGGCCCTGGGCTACCTGGACGAGGCGCTGGACGCGGGCTTCCGCCCCGGCATGGGCAATGTCATCCCCGACCGCCTGTTCTGGGCGCAGCCCGATGTCGGCGAACCCGAACCCCTGACCGAAGAAGAAGCCAAGGCCCTCCAGGTCCTGGACATGCCTGCCCATGACACCAAGCACTGACCGCAACCAGCAACTGTTCGACCGCGCCCGCGCGCTGATCCCCGGCGGCGTGAACTCGCCCGTACGCGCCTTCCGCGCCGTCGGCGGCACGCCGCGCTTCGTGCAGCGCGCCCAGGGCGCGCATTTCTGGGATGCCAACGGCACCCGCTACATCGACTACATCGGCTCCTGGGGCCCGATGATCCTGGGCCACGGCCACCCCGCGGTGGTCGAGGCGGTGCAGAAGGCGGCGCTCGACGGCTTCTCCTTCGGCGCGCCCACCGAGCGCGAGGTCGACCTCGCGCAGGCCATCATCGACCTCGTGCCCTCGATCGAGATGGTGCGCCTCGTGAGCTCCGGCACCGAGGCCGCCATGAGCGCGCTGCGCCTGGCGCGCGGCGCCACCGGCCGCAAGCGCATCATCAAGTTCGAGGGCTGCTACCACGGCCATGCCGATGCCCTGCTGGTCAAGGCCGGCTCGGGCCTGGCCACCTTCGGCAACCCCACCAGCGCCGGCGTGCCGGAGGAAGTGGCGCAGCACACCGTCGTGCTGGAGTACAACAACCTGGCCCAGCTCGAGGAGGCCTTCGCCCTGTACGGCGCGGAGATCGCCTGCCTGATGATCGAGCCGATCGCCGGCAACATGAACTTCGTGCGCGCCAGCGTGCCCTTCATGACCCGCTGCCGCGAGCTGTGCTCGCAGCACGGCGCGCTGCTGGTGTTCGACGAGGTGATGACGGGCTTTCGCGTCGCCCTGGGCGGCGCGCAGGGCATCTACGCGAAGCTGATCCCCGGCTTCAAGCCGGACCTCACCGTCATGGGCAAGGTGATCGGCGGCGGCATGCCGCTGGCGGCCTTCGGCGGCCCGCGCGCGATCATGGAGCAGCTCGCCCCGCTGGGCCCGGTCTACCAGGCCGGCACGCTCTCGGGCAACCCGGTGGCCACCGCCTGCGGCCTGGCCACGCTGGCCGAGATCTCGAAGCCCGGCTACTTCGACGCCCTGGCCGCGCGCACCCGCAGCCTGGTCGACGGCCTGAAGGCCGCCGCCGCCGCGGAGGGCGTGCCGTTCGCGGCCGACTGCGAGGGCGGCATGTTCGGCTTCTTCCTGCTGCCGCAGCTGCCGCAGGACTACAAGACGGTGATGACCAGCGACGGCGCGAAGTTCAACACCCTGTTCCACGGCCTGCTCGATCGCGGCGTGTACATCGCCCCGGCGCTGTACGAGGCCGGCTTCGTGAGCTCGGCGCACAGCGACGAGGACATCGCCATGACGATCGCCGCCGCGCGGGAGTCGTTCCGGCTGCTGGCCGGGTGACCCGCCACACGCCCGCGACGAACCGGCGCCCCCGATGAACGAGCCCGCTTGCCGCGGGCTTTTTCATTCCCGGTTCAGCCAGGCGATCTGCCGGTCCTGCGCCGGCGCCAGCAGGACCCAGGACCCGCGCGCGGAAGGAGCGCCGCGCCGCTCAGGCCAGGCTGGTGGGGCGCGGGCAGCGGTCGGCGTGGTGCACCAGGGTGCGTGCCAGCTCCTCCACCAGCGACTGGCGCAGCGCGCGCGCCTCGGGCGCATCCCAGAGGTTGTGCTGCTCCAGCGGGTCGTCGACGAGGTCGTAAAGCTCGCCCCAGTCCCCCTCGTGGTACAGGCTCAGGCGGTGGCGCTGCGTGACCAGTGTGCGCACCTGCACCGGCGTCTCGAAGCCCACGTAGGCGCGCTGCTGCGCCTCCTCGATCAACACCCCGCTGCGGCCCGACGCCAGCGCCTTGCCCGCTTCGTCGAACAGCGCCACACCCTGCACGCCATTGGGCGGCGCGATGCCCGCGCGGCGCAGGATCGTCGGGCCCAGGTCCATGCTGCTGGCGAGGTCGGCACGGACCTCGGGCGCCCCGCCCTGCGGCTCCTTCCAGATGAACGGGACGCGCACCAGCCCCTGGTAGTGGAGCGGCCCCTTGAGCATGATGCCGTGGTCCCCCATCAGGTCGCCGTGGTCCGAGGTGAAGACCACCACCGTGTCCCGGTCCAGGCCGAGATCGCGCAGCGTGTCGAGGACCCGGCCGATGCGGTCGTCGATGTTGGTGATCATCCCGTAGGTCAGGGCGATGATCTCGCGGATCTCGCGCTCGTTCGCCGCGAACATGCGCGGCGAGTCCAGCCGGGCCCGCCCGCTCGCGCGCTCCTGCCGCAGCCACTCGACATGCCGCGCCGACGCCGCAGGCGAAACCGCGGTCCCGGGCACCTCGATCGTGTCGGGGTCGTACATGTCCCAGTAACGCCCGGGCGGTGTCCAGGGATGGTGCGGGTCGGGGAAGGAGCACACCATCGCGAAGGGCTGGTCGGCGCTGTCGCGCGCGTGCCGCTGCAGCCAGCCCATGGCCTGCTCGGCGACGTAGTGCGTGGGGTACTGGAATTCGTCGAGGCGCGTGTGCCAGGCCTGCGGCGCGACGAAGCGCGGGTCGGGCCGGCCGTGCGCGCGGCCGATGCGGCCCGCCACCCCGGGGTGCTCCGCGGCGAGCCAGCGCAGGTAGT
Source organism: Ramlibacter sp. MAHUQ-53 (assembly GCF_052600055.1). Lineage (NCBI taxonomy): Bacteria > Pseudomonadati > Pseudomonadota > Betaproteobacteria > Burkholderiales > Comamonadaceae > Ramlibacter > Ramlibacter sp. MAHUQ-53. Next base: position 210,068 of record NZ_JBQWTS010000008.1, on the reverse strand, counting down.
CGCCGAAGCACTCGTCGGCATGGTGGTTGCACAGGACCACGTCCTGGAACCCGTAATACGGCAGGCGCAGGCGGTGCGCGGGGTCATCCCAGCTCGAACGCAGCTCCTGGCGGTAAGCCGGGTCGGCCAGGTCGATGCGCCGGGCCTCGGGGTGCCGCGCCGACACGCGCAACTGCGACGGCGGCGCGGGCGGCAGCGCCGGCGGGACATCCTCCATGTTCTGGAAGTGGGCCTTGCCGACCAGCGCGGTGCGGTAGCCGAACTCCGAGAGCACGTCGGCGAAGGTCACCGCGTCCAGCGGCAGTGGCGTGCCGTTGCCGCGCGCCCCGTTCACCGAGGGCATGCGCCCGGTGAGGATGGCCGCGCGATTGGGCATGCACACCGGGTTGGCGACGTAGGTGCGGTCGAAGCGCGAGCCGGCCGCGGCCAGGGCGTCGATGCGCGGCGTGCGCACGATGCGGTTGCCGTAGCAGCCGAGGTGGTCCGCACGGTGCTGGTCGGTGAGGAAGACCAGGAAGTTGGGGGCGCGCATGCGGCCGGCCCTCACTCGGGACGGACCTTGCCGGCCTTGAGCAGGCCGGCCCAGCGCGCCTCGTCGGCGCGGATGCGCGCCTGCGTCGCGGCGGCATCGCGATCGACCAGTTCCACGCCCTGCGTCTCGAAGGCCTGGCGCACCTGCGGGTCCTCCATGGCGGCGCGCAGTGCGGCGTCGAGCCGGGCACGCACGCTGGCCGGGGTCGCGGCGGGCGCGGCCAGCGCCCACCACACGTCGGTCTCGTCGCCCAGGCCGGCGATGCCCAGCTCCGCGAACGTCGGCACCTGCGGCAGGCGTGGCGAGCGGCGCCGGCCGGTGACGGCCAGCGGCACGAACTTCGGGTCCTGCGCGTGCTGAGAGGCCACCGGCATGCCGACGAACATCAGGTCCAGCCGGCCGCCGATGAAGTCGCCCATCGCCGGGCCGGCGCCGCGGTACGGGACGTGCAGGAGCTCGGTCCCGGTGGCGGTCTCGAACAGGGCGCCCACCAGGTGCGAGGGCGTGCCGTTGCCGGCGGAGCCGTAGCTCACCTTGCCGGGGCGGGCGCGCACCGCCCGCAGCAGCGAGGGCATGTCGGTGATGCCGGCCGAGCGCTGCGCCAGCAGCACGTTGCTCTGGCCCGCCACGGTGCGGACGACGGCGAGGTCACGCTGCGTCGAGTAGCCGGCGGCGGGCAGCAGCTGGGGCAGCAGGGTCAGCTGGCCGTCTCCCGCGAACAGGAGGGTGTAGCCGTCGGCGTCGGCCTTGGCGGTGGCCTGCGCCGCCAGGGCGCCGGCCGCCCCGGCGCGGTTGTCCACCACCACGCTCTGGCCCAGGGCCTTGCCCAGGGCAACGGCGACGACGCGCGCCAGGAGGTCGGTGGGGCCGCCCGGTGCGAACCCGACCAGCAGGCGCACGGGGCGCGAGGGGTAGTCCTGGGCCCAGGTCGAGGCAGGCACGGCCAGCAGCGAGGCAGCGCCAAGGAGGTGACGGCGGCGGAGGGTCATGGGCGGGCGGGCAGCGGTAGTGGCGAATCCGGCGATTGTTCGCGCACCGCGCCGCGGCCACAAGGCGGCCGACCGCCAACTCATAATCCAGACTTATGAATTTGGGACAACTGAGTCTCCTGCGCCTGGTCGTCGACACCGGCAGCTTCACCGCGGCCGCGCGGCAGGCGGGCATCTCCCAGCCGGCTGTGTCGCAGGCGATGGCGTCGCTGGCGCGCCAGGTGGGCGAGCCGCTGTTCGTGCGCAGTGGCCGGCAGGCCCGGCCGACGGTGCGGGCGCTGTCACTCGCGCGCGCCGCGGTGCCGATGGACGAAGCCCGGGCGCAGGCCGTCGAGGCGGTGCACGCCGCGCAGCGAGGCGATGCCGGGCGCCGGCGCCAGGTGCTTCGGGTCGGGCTGGCGCCGGCTGCGGGCCTGGTCTATGGGCCGACCATGGTCGAGGCCGTGCACGCGGCCCGGCCGCGGCCCCTCCTGAGCATCTCGACCGGCCCTGCGCCCGGGATGCTGGCCCAGCTGCTGCGCGGCGAGCTCGACCTGGTGATCGCGCCGCGGCCGCGCGGCCTCCAGGACCCGCGGCTGCGGCACCAGGTGATGTACACCAGCCACCCGACCATCTACGCCCGCGAGGGCAACCCGCTGGCGCGGGCCACCACGCTGCGCGCGATCGCCCGCGCCGAGTGGGCGGTGGCCGGCTCGGCGGGCACGCCGGGCAACGTGGTGGAGGAGGCCTTCCGCGTGCGACGCTGGCGCCCCCCGCGCATCGCGGTGCAGTGCGCGGACTACGCGATGCTGCTGAAGATCGTGAGCGCCAGCGACCTGCTGGGGGTGGTCTCGCACCCCGGCCTAGTCCCCGCGCCCCATCGCCAGGGGCTGGTCCCGGTGCGGGTCACCGAGGGCCTGCCGCATTACGAGGTCTGCCTGTTCTGGCAGGACGAGGCCCTGCACCCGTGGCCGGCGGGCATGGGGCGGGTGCTGGCTGCGCTGGGGGCCGGAGAGTCGGCGCGCCCATGAAAAAGGCCCCGGCATGCGCCGGGGCCTGGCGGACCAGCGAGGCCTTCAGGCCCGCTGGTACGGCGTGCACGTGCTCAGTGGCGGAAGTGACGCACGCCCGAGAACACCATCACCACGCCGCGCTCGTCAGCGGCGTCGATGACCTCCTGGTCACGCATGCTGCCACCCGGCTGGATGACGCAGGTCGCGCCCGCGTCCACCACCACGTCGAGGCCGTCGCGGAACGGGAAGAAGGCGTCGCTGGCCACGGCCGTGCCCTCGAGCGTGAGGTTGGCGTGCTGGGCCTTGATGCTGGCGATGCGGGCCGAGTCCAGGCGCGACATCTGGCCGGCGCCCACGCCCATGGTCATGCCGCCCTTGCAGAAGACGATGGCGTTGGACTTCACGTACTTGGCCACCTTCCACGCGAACAGCAGGTCCTGCAGCTGCTCGGGGGTGGGCTGCTTCTTGGTCACGACCTTCAGGTCGGACAGCTGCAGCTCGTGGTTGTCGGCGGTCTGCATCAGCAGGCCCGAGCCGATGCGCTTGACGTCCATGAAGTTCTGGCCCTTGTCCCAGGGCGTGGCGCCGCCCGGGGGCAGCGCGATCTTCATCAGGCGCACATTTACCTTGGACTTGAACACCTCCAGGGCCTCGGGCGTGAAGTCGGTGGCGATCAGCACCTCGACGAACTGCTTGCTCACGGCCTGGGCGGCCTGGCCATCGAGCGGGCGGTTGAAGGCGATGATGCCGCCGAAGGCGGAAGTGGGGTCGGTCTTGAAGGCCTTGTCGTAGGCCTCGAAGGCATTGGCGCCCACGGCCACGCCGCAGGGGTTGGCGTGCTTGACGATGACGCAGGCCGGCGCGTCGAAGCTCTTGACGCATTCCCAGGCGGCATCGGCGTCGGCGATGTTGTTGTACGAAAGCTCCTTGCCTTGCAGCTGCACGCCGGTCACCAGCGAGCCGGGGGCCGGGTACAGGTCGCGGTAGTAGGCGGCCTGCTGGTGCGGGTTCTCGCCGTAACGCAGGTCCTGCAGCTTGACGAAGCGGCCGTTGCTCTGGGCCGGGAACATCGAGCGGGTGCCGTCGTCCAGCAGGCTGGAGAGGTAGTCGCTGATCGCGGCGTCGTAGTTGGAGATGCGGTTGAAGGCAGCGACCGACAGCGCGAAGCGGGTCTTGTCGGACAGCTTGCCGCCGTTGGCCTTGAGTTCTTCCACCACGCCGGCGTACTGCGAGGCGTCGGTCAGCACCGCCACGTCCTTCCAGTTCTTGGCGGCGCTGCGCACCATGGCCGGGCCGCCGATGTCGATGTTCTCGATCGCGTCTTCCAGCGTGCAGCCGGCCTTGGCCACGGTGGCCTCGAAGGGGTACAGGTTCACCACCAGCAGGTCGATGGTGTCGATGCCGTGGGCGGCCAGGGCGGCCATGTGCTCGGGCACGTCACGGCGGGCCAGCAGGCCGCCATGCACCTTGGGGTGCAGGGTCTTGACGCGGCCGTCCAGCATCTCGGGGAAGCCGGTGACCTGGGCCACCTCCTTCACGGGCAGGCCCTCGTCCTGCAGCAGCTTGGCGGTGCCGCCGGTGGAAATCAGGCCCACGCCCAGCGCGTGCAGGGCGCGCGCGAGGTCGACGATGCCGGTCTTGTCGGAAACGGAGATGAGTGCGTTCATTCTTTATTTCAGGAGCTTGTGCTCCACGAGTTTCTTGCGAAGGGTGTTGCGATTGAGGCCCAGCCAGTCGGCCGCGCGCGACTGGTTCTGGTCGGCCTTGGCCATGACCACCTCCAGCAGGGGTTTTTCCACCACCTTGACCAGCATCTCGTACATGCCGTCGGGTTCGGTTCCACGCAGGTCGCGGAAGTAGCCCTCCAGGCTGGTCCTCACGCATTCCTCGATGTGTTTCTTGCTCACGCGTCCTCCACGCTGGTGTGGGCTTGTCGTTGTGTGTTGACGGCAGGCAGGCGGTCGGTCGACGCACCGAGTTCGTCGAAGTAGTCCGCCACGGCCTGCCACTGCGCCTGGCTGTCTTCCAGCACGAGCATCCGCTCGCGGAACGCCTCGCCGCCCGGCAGGCCGCGCACGTACCAGCCGATGTGCTTGCGCGCGCTGCGCACGCCGGTGAATTCGCCGTACAGCGCGTAGTGGTCTTGCAGGTGCGCCAGCAGCAGGCGCCGCACCTCGGCCACCAGGGGCGGGGCGAGGTGGGTGCCGGTGGCCAGGAAGTGGCCGACCTCGCGGAAGATCCACGGGCGGCCCTGGGCGGCGCGGCCGATCATGAGGGCGTCGGCCCCGGTGCGGGCCAGCACCTCGCGCGCCTTCTCGGGCGAGTCGATGTCCCCATTGGCCACCACCGGCACCTTCACCGCGGCCTTCACCGCGGCGATGGTGTCGTACTCGGCCTGCCCCTTGTAGCCCTGCTCGCGCGTGCGCCCGTGCACCGTGAGCATCTGCACGCCCTCGGCCTCGAAGGCGCGCGCCAGGGTGACGGCGTTGCGCTGCGCGTCGCACCAGCCGGTACGCATCTTGAGCGTGACGGGCACGCCATGCGGCTCGCAGGCCTGCACCACGGCGCGGGCGATGGACACGGCCAGGGCCTCGTCCTGCATCAGCGCCGAGCCGGCCCACTTGTTGCACACCTTCTTGGCGGGGCAACCCATGTTGATGTCGATGATCTGCGCGCCGCGCTGCACGTTGTAGGCAGCGGCCTCGGCCATCATCGGCGCGTCGGTCCCGGCGATCTGCACCGCGATCGGGCCCGGCTCGCCGGTGTGGTCGGCGCGGCGCGAGGTCTTGAGGCTGTTCCACAGGTCCTTGCGCGAGGTGACCATCTCGCTCACCGCGTACCCCGCCCCGAACTGGCGGCACAACTGCCGGAAGGGCCGGTCGGTCACGCCGGCCATCGGCGCCGCGAACAGGTTGTTCGCCAGGACATGCGGGCCGATGTTCATGGGGGAGGCGGGGAGCGTCGTTGCTGAAAAATGAGGCACGATTGTAGTGGGTCCGGGCCGGGGGGTGCGGCGGCCGGATCCCTATACTCGTGCGCGATGGATGCGTGGTTCCAATCCCTGCTCGCGCTGCTCGCCCTGCCGGAGTTCAGCCTGGGCACGCTGTTCGTCGTCGCCTTCGTCTCGGCGACCCTGCTGCCCATGGGGTCCGAGCCGGTGCTGTTCGGGCTCCTCAGGCTGAACCCGGACCTGTTCTGGCCAGCCATCCTGGTGGCCACCGCCGGCAACACCCTGGGCGGCATGCTGGACTGGTGGATGGGCTACGAGGCCCACCAGGTCCTGGACAAGTGGAAGCACTCCAAGGTGCACGTGCGCGCGCTCGACTGGCTCGAGCGCCTCGGCCCCAAGGCCTGCCTGCTCTCCTGGCTGCCCGCGGTGGGCGACCCGCTGTGCGCCGTGGCCGGCTGGCTGCGCATGCCCTTCTGGCCCTGCGTCGGGTACATGCTGGTGGGCAAGTTCCTGCGCTACGTCGTCATGACCGTCGCCCTGCTGCACCTCTTCCCGGTCTGAGGCCTCACGGCGCGGGCGCGCCGGTGATGGCATCCAGGCGGTGGCGCCAGGCCATGTAGTACAGGATCGGGATCACCACCAGCGTCAGCACCGTCGACACCAGGATGCCGAAGATCAGCGAGATCGCCAGGCCGTTGAAGATCGGGTCGTCCAGGATGAAGAAGGCGCCGAGCATGGCGGCCAGGCCGGTGAGGACGATGGGCTGCGCGCGGGTGACGGCCGACTGCACGATGGCTGCCTCCAGCGGCACGCCGGCGCGCACCTGCAGGTTGATGAAGTCCACCAGCAGGATGGAGTTGCGCACGATGATGCCGGCCAGCGCGATCATGCCGATCATGCTGGTGGCGGTGAACTGCGCCCCGAGCAGGGCGTGGCCCGGCATGACGCCGATGATCGTCAGCGGGATCGGCGCCATGATCACCAGCGGCGTGAGATAGCTGCCGAACTGCGCCACCACCAGCAGGTAGATCAGCACCAGGCCCACCGCGTAGGCCGCGCCCATGTCGCGGAAGGTCTCGTAGGTCACCTGCCACTCGCCGTCCCACTTGATCGCGTAGTCGCGCAGGGTGTCCTCGGGCTGGCGGATGAAGGCCTCCTGCAGCGTGCCGCCGCCGGGCGTGGGCAGGGCGAGCAGCTGCGGCCGCATGGCGAACATGCCGTACAGGGGACTGTCCAGGCGGCCGGCCATGTCGCCCACCACGTAGTTGACCGGCAGCAGGTCCTTGTGGAAGACGGGCTGCTCGCGCAGCGTGTCGGTCACCGTGACCAGCTCGCGCACCGGCACCAGCCGGCCGCTGGCGCCGCGCACGGCCAGGGCCAGCAGCGCGTCGAGGTCGCCATGGCGCTCGGCGGGCAGCTGCAGCAGTGCCGGCGCCGGGTACTTCGACTGGTCGTGCAGCCAGGCCGCGGCCTCGCCCGCCAGGCCGGCGCGCAGCGTGGCCACGATGTCGGCCTGGCTCACGCCCAGGCTGGCGGCCTTGCGGCGGTCCACCAGCAGCAGGGTGCGCGGGGCGTCGGCGATGCTGCTGTCGTCCACGTCGACCACGCCCTCGTGACGCTCGAACACGGCGCGCACTGCGCGCGCCACCGCGCGGCGGCCCTCGGCCTCGGGGCCGTAGACCTCGGCCACCAGGGGCGCGAGGACCGGCGGGCCGGGCGGCACCTCCACCACCTTCACGTTGGCGCCGAAGCGCCGGCCGATGGCCTGCAGCTGCGGGCGCACGCGGGTGGCGATGGCATGGCTCTGGGCCTTGCGGTCCGCCTTGTCCACCAGGTTCACCTGCAGCTCGCCCTGCTCGCTGCCGGCGCGCAGGTAGTACTGGCGCACCAGGCCGTTGAAGTTGATCGGCGCGGCGGTGCCGGCGTAGGCCTGGTAATCGGTGACCTCGGGCACCGTGGCCAGGTGGCGGCCCAGCGCCTGGAGCACGGCGGCGGTCTGCTCCAGCGGGGTGCCGGCGGGCAGGTCCACCACCACCTGGAACTCCGACTTGTTGTCGAAGGGCAGCATCTTCAGCAGCACCAGGCCGGTGGCCGGCAGCAGCAGCGAGAGCGCGATCAGCCCGGCCACGCCCAGCCCCAGCAGGCGGCGGCTGCGTGCGCCGGTGCGCGGGTCCAGCAGCGGGCGGAAGACGCGCCCGGCCAGCGGGGCGAGGCGCGCAGCCAGGCCGCCGTGTGCGCCGTGTGCGCCGTCATGGCCAGGTCCGCCATGGCCCGCCGCCGCCCCGCCGGCACGGCCCTCCCCGGCCGGCACCGCCTTCATCCACAGGCGCGCCAGCCAGGGCGTGACGACGAAGGCGATGGCCAGCGACAGCAGCATGCCGAGGCTGGCGTTGATCGGGATCGGGCTCATGTACGGCCCCATCAGCCCCGAGACGAAGGCCATCGGCAGCAGCGCCGCGATCACGGTCAGCGTCGCCAGGATGGTGGGGCCGCCGACCTCGTCCACCGCCGCAGGGATGATCGCGGTGAGCGGGCGGCCCGGGTGCAGCTGCTGGTGCCGGTGGATGTTCTCCACCACCACGATGGCGTCGTCCACGAGGATGCCGATGGAGAAGATCAGCGCGAACAGCGACACCCGGTTCAGGGTGAAGCCCCAGGCCCAGGAGGCGAACAGGGTCACGGTGAGCGTCAGCACCACCGCCGTGCCGACGATGGCCGCCTCGCGCCGCCCCAGGGCGATGAAGACCAGGGCCACCACCGAGGCGGTGGCGAACATGAGCTTCTGGATCAGCTTTTGCGCCTTGTCGTCGGCGGTGGCGCCATAGTTGCGGACCTGGGCCACCTGCACCTCGGCCGGGATGACGGTGTTGCGCAGGAGGTCCACGCGGCGCATCACCGCGTCGGCCACGTCGATGGCGTTCTCCCCGGGCTTCTTCGTCACGGCGATCGTCACCGCCGGCGACTCGGTGGCCGGGCGGCCGTCGCGCGCCGCGGTGCCGTGCCAGGCGTAGCGTGCGGCCGGCGGCGCGCCGTCGCGCACCGAGGCCACCTCGCGCAGGAAGACCGGCTTGCCGCCACGCGCGGCGACCACCAGGTCGGCGACTTCCGCGGCGCTGGCCAGGAAGGGGCCGGCTTCCACCGCGACGGCGCGGTTGCCCGCGACCAGCTCGCCCACCGGCAGCCCCTGGTTGGCGGACTGCAGCGCGCCGCGCAGGTCGGCCACGGTGACGCCGGCGCCGGCCATGCGTGCCGGGTCGATCTCCACGAGCACCGCGCGGCCCGGGCCGCCGAGGGTGGTGACCTCGCGCGTGCCGGGCACGCGCTTGATCTCGGCTTCCACCGCGTGGGCGACCCGCTCCAGGTCGAAGGGGGTGGCGTTGGCCGCATGCAGGGTCAGGGCAACGATGGGCACGTCGTCGATGCCCTTGGGCTTGACCAGGGGCTCGCCCACGCCCAGGCCGCGCGGCAGCCAGTCGGCATGGGCGCGCAGGGTGTCGTGCAGGCGCACCAGCGCCTCGGTGCGCGGCACGCCCACCTTGAACTGCACGGTCAGCACCGCCAGGCCGGGGCGCGAGACCGACATCACGTGCTCGATGCCCGAGATCTGCGCCAGCACCTGCTCGGCGGGCCCGGCCACCATCTGCTCCACGTCCTTCACGCCGGCGCCGGGGAAGGGAATGAGCACGTTGGCCATGGTCACGTTGATCTGCGGCTCCTCCTCCCGGGGCGTGACCGCCACCGCGAAGACCCCGAGCAGCAGCGCCACCAGGGCCAGCAGCGGCGTGATCCGCGCCGCCTGGAAGAAGGCGGCGATGCGGCCGGAGAGGCCCATGCGGGTGTCGTTCCTGTCCATCGGCCCTCCTCAGCGCACGCGCGCCGCGGCCTGCGGGTCGGTGGCGACGCGCTCGCCCGGCGCGAGCCCGGCCAGCACCTCGACCTGGCCGCCCTCGGCGCGGCCCAGGCGCACCTGGCGCAGCACCGGCCGGCCCTGGGCGTCCAGCACGTACAGGCCGGTGAGCTCGCCGCGCCGCACCACCGCCTGCGCCGGCACGCGCGGGCTGGCGGCGGCGGCCGTCGCGGTGGCGCCGGCGGCGGGCACCGGCAGCCACAGGCGCGCGAACATGCCGGGCGACAACGGGGCGGCCGGGGCGCCGCCGGCAAGGTCGGCCCGCACCTGCACGGTGTGGGTGGAGGGATCCACCGTGGGCAGCACCTGGGCCCGCGTGACCGCCGGCGCCTGCGCCGCGCCGGGCACCTCGACCCGCGGCAGCAGGCCCGGGGCCAGCCGCGCCGCCACGCTCTGGGGCACGGCGGCCGTCACGCGCAGGGCGGCCGGGTCGTAGACGGTGACCAGGGGACGGCCCGGCAGGGCCATGTCCCCCAGCGTCACCGGCACGTCGGCGACCACGCCGGCATAGGGCGCCCGCACCCGGTAGAAGCCGCTCTGGGTACGGGCCGCGCCGGCCTGTGCCAACTGCGCGTTGACCTGGGCCTGGGTGGACCTGAACTCGGCCTCGGCCCGGTCCAGGGCCGCCTGGCTGATGTACTGCTGCTGGTGCAGGCGCCTCTGGCGCTCGAACTCCCGGGTGGCGACATCGAGCGCGGCGCGGGCCGCCTGCACCTGGGCGTCGCTGGCGGCGGCGGCCTGTTCGGCGGCGCGCGCGTCCAGCTCCAGCAGCACCTGGCCCGCGGCGACGCGGTCGCCCGCCCGGACCTCCAGGCGCACCACCGCGCCGGCGACCTGCGCCGCGATGGTGGTCTGGCGCACCGCCTCGACCGAGCCGTCGAACACCGAACTGGCGGTGCCCGCGCCCGGCTGCACGACGACGGCAGCCAGCTCCGCGGCGCGGGCGGGCACCGCCATCGCTAAGAGGGCGGCAGCCGCGGCCAGGACGGCGGCGCGCAGGGTCAGGGGCGTCTTCATCGGTCGGTCCTCCGGGTCGGGCTTCATATCAGCGGCCTATTATTTGCATGATTGTGCAAATATGCAAGTGAAGGGAAATTTCCCACCCTTGTTGCCAACTGCATGGTTGAGCAACAAAGTTCTTCTGCCTTGAGCCTTGTCAACCTTCGGCGTAGAAAAACGGTTGAGATGAAAGCCGACCCAGAAGCCGGCACGACCTTTCAAGGAGAAGCCATGACATCCCGCCTGACCCTCACCCTGCTCGCCTGCAGCCTCTCGGCCGCCCTGTCCCACGCCGGGGCGCAGACCGCCGCCGAGAGCAAGGAGCTGTCGGCCCGCTACCAGGCGGACCTGCAGATCTGCAACAGCGAGGCCAGTTCGGCCGGCCGCCTGCAGTGCAAGCGCGACGCCAAGACCGAATACGACAAGGCGGTGGCCGATGCCAAGGCCCGCGCCGGCGCCAGCACGGGCGCCAAGGGCGCCGCCAAGGCCGAGGCCCTGTGCGCCGACTGCGGCCGCGTCACCTCGGTCACCACACGCGAGAAGGAAGGCGAGCCGACCGCGGCGGGCCTGATCGCCGGCGGCATCGGTGGCGCGCTGCTCGGGCGCCAGATCGGCGGCGGCAGCGGCCGCGACATCGCCACGCTGGGCGGCGCGGCGGCCGGCGCCTATGCGGGCCGCGAGATCGAGAAGAAGGTGCGCACCCACACGGTGTGGGTGGTGGGGGTGACCTTCGCCGGCAACCAGACCGCGCAGTACGAGTTCGCCCAGGACCCCGGCTACAAGGCCGGCGACCTGGTGAAGAAGTCCGGCAACGGCCTGGCCCGCCCCTGAGCGAGCCAGGCGCGCCTGCGGGCACGGCGCGCCGCGGGGCGCCGGCCCGGCCTAGTGCGCCTCCAGGCCCAGGTAGGCGCGCTGGATCTCGGGGCGCTCCAGCAGCTCGCTGGCCGGCCCGTCGGCCACGATGCGGCCCTCCTCCACCACGTAGGCGCGCTGCGCCAGGGACATCGCCATGTGCACGTTCTGCTCCACGAGCAGGACGGCCGTGCCCTGTGCGTTGACCTCGCGGATCGCCCGGAACATGTCCTGCACCACCAGCGGCGACAGGCCCAGCGAGGGCTCGTCCAGCAGCAGCAGCGCCGGCTGCGCCATCAGCGCGCGGCCGATCGCCACCATCTGCTGCTGACCGCCCGAGAGCGAGCCCGAGGGCTGGTGCAGCTTGGCCTCCAGCGCCGGAAACAGCGAGAGCACACGCTCCAGATTGCGCGCCCGATGCGCCTTGGCGCCGGGGATGTAGCTGCCCAGCTCCAGGTTGTCCCGCACCGTCATCTGCGTGAACAGCCGCCGGCCCTCGGGGACGATGGCGATGCCGGCGCTGCAGAAGCGGTGGCCCGGCAGGTCGGTGATGTCCTGGCCCTGGAACCGCAGGCGCCCGCCGCTGACGCGGTGCAGGCCGGCGATGGCGTTGATCAGGGTGGTCTTGCCCGCGCCATTGGGGCCGACCACGCAGACCAGCTCGCCGTCACCGGCGCGCAGGCTCACGTCCCACAGCGCCGGGGCGGCGCCGTAGCGCACCGAGATGGCATCGACTTCAAGCATGGGCGACCTCCCGGGCGTCGTTGGCAGTGTCTGCGGGCGTGGCCGCGGTCCCGAGGTAGGCGCTCATCACCTCGGGGTTGTTCATCACGTCCTGGGGCAGGCCCAGCGCCAGCAGCTTGCCCTGGTTGAACACGGCGACGCGGTCGGCCAGGGCCATCACGGCGCGCATCACGTGCTCGACGAAGACGATGGTGGACCCGCGGTCGCGGATCTTGCGAATCAGCTCGATCGCCTCGTTGATCTCGCCGGGCGTGAGGCCCGAGAGCACCTCGTCCAGCAGCACCAGGCGCGGGCGCGCCGCCAGCGCGCGCGCCAGCTCGAGGAACTTGCGCTGGTGCAGGTTGATGTCGTCGGGCAGGCTGTGTGCCTTCTCGGCCAGGCCGGTGAACTCCAGCCAGGTCCAGGCCTCGCGCTCGGCCTGCTCGCGGGTCAGGCCCGCGCTGCCGAAGTGGGCGACCAGGGCCACGTTCTCCAGCACCGTGAGGTGGGGGAAGGGCCGGGGGATCTGGTAGGTGCGGGCGATGCCCGCATGGGCGATCTCGTGCGGCGTGAGGCTCTCGATGCGCCGGCCCTCGAACTCCACCTCGCCCATGGTGGGCGGAAAGTGGCCGCTGACCACGTTGATGAAGGTCGACTTGCCCGAGCCGTTGGGCCCCAGCAGGCCGAGGATCTCGCCGCGGCGCACATCCAGGTCCACGCCGTCCAGCGCGCGCACGCCGCGGAAATGCTTGCCGAGGCCGCGCGCACGCAGCAGCACCTCGCCGGGGGCGACGGTGTTGGGGATCTGCGCGTCGTCGGTGCGTGCGCCCGCCGGGGCGCCCGCGCGCCGCGCCGGCCAGCGCTTCTGGATCCAGCCCATGAAGCCTTCGGGCATGAACAGGATCACCACCACCAGCACCACGCCGACGGCGGCCTTCCCGAGCAGCGGGCTGTTGCCGGCGGTGAAGTAGTACAGCAGGCCGGTGATGAACACCGCCCCCAGCGCCGGGCCGGCCCAGTGCCGGCTGCCGCCCAGGATGCTCATGAGGACCACGGTCAGCGGCACGGTGATGTTGAAGGTCTCGCCCACCGTCACGTACTGCACGAACAGCGCGTGGATGGCGCCGGCCAGGCCGGCCAGCGCACAGGACAGGGCCAGGGCCATCAGCTTGTAGCGGAAGGTGGGCACGCCCATGACCTCGGCCACGTCCTCGTCGTCGTGGATCGCGAACAGGCCGGTGCCGAGCTTGGAGCGCTGCACCTTCCAGCCGGCCAGCACGGTGACCGTGGCCACCGCCACCGCCATCAGGTAGATGGAGGAGGCCTGGCTGGGCCCGAGCTTGGGAATCTCGACCGCGTTCAGGTAGACGCCGGGTCCGCCGTCGATGGGCGTGTTGATGACGATGGTCGCGATGACGAAGGTGATGGCCAGCGTGAGCAGCGCGAACAGTTCGCCGCGCACCGACTTGACCCGGAACACCACCGCGCCCAGGGCCACGCCCAGCCCGGCGGAGACCAGGGCCGCCATCGGCAGCGAGGCCAGGAAGGGCCACCCGAGCTTGCCGGCGAACACCGCCGCGCAGTACATGCCGACGCCGAAGAAGGCGCCGTGGCCGAAGGAGAAATACCCCGAGTACCCGGACAGGATGTTCCAGGACACCGCCAGGATGATCCAGTGGCACACCAGGTACAGGAGGGACTCGTAGAAAGGCGGCAGGCCCAGCCAGGGGACGCTGGCCAGGGCCGCACCGGCGGCGAGGAGGGCGACGACCGTTCGGTTCATGCGTGTGTCTCGTCGTGGGGAATGGCGCCGCGCTCAGCGCAGGCGGCCGGGGCGCAGCAGCAGCAGCGCGATCAGCAGGGAGAAGGAGACGATGGGGGCCCACGAGGGCGAGGTGACGGCCATGGTGACCGCCTCGCTCACCCCGATCAGGATGCCCGCCAGCAGCGGGCCCAGGGGGCTGCCCAGCCCGCCGATCATCACCGCCGCGAAGACCACGCCGACCCAGGCGAAGATCTGCGAGGGCGTGAGCGTGAAGGTCAGCGCGAGGCAGACCCCCGCCGCCGCCGCCAGCGCGGCGCAGACGCCGGCCAGCACGAGGGACAGGCGCTTCTCGTTGATGCCGTAGGCGCGGGCGATGGCGCCGTCCTCGGCCATGGCGCGCAGCGCCTTGCCCAGGTCGGTGAAGCGCATCGCCGCCCAGATGCCGACGGAGATCGCCACGGCCAGCACCAGGGTGATCAGCTCGGGCACCGGCACGTAGAGCGAGCCGACGGTGAACTTCATGTCCGCGTAGTGCGACTCGAGCTTGCGGAAGTCCGCCGTCCAGATGCCCTGGATCACGCTCTCGAGCACCACGGTGACGCCGAAGGTCACCAGCAGCGAGTTGAACGGGGTGATCGCGAAGCGCGAGAGCACCCACTGCATGCCGGCGCCGATCAGGAAGAACAGCGGCGGCAGCACCACCAGGCCCACCAGGGGGTCGATCTGCCACACCGTGGCCAGGTGGTAGCCGAGGTAGGCGGCCAGGAACACCAGGCCGAAGTGGGACAGGTTGATCTGTCGCAGCAGGCCCCAGGTCAGGCCCAGGCCCAGGCCGATCAGCCCGTACAGGCTGCCGATGAAGATGCCGGACAGGATGGACTGCAGCAGCAGGTTCAGGCTGGGCAAGGTCATGCCAGGGGCTCCTCTTGCTTCAGCGGACCTGCAGGGTGGCGCCCGGGGCGGCGGAGGCGCGCGGCCAGACCACGTTCCACTTGCCGTTCTGCACCTGCTTGATCTTCATCAGGTCGTCACCGTAGTTGCCCGGGCCGTTGAAGCGCAGGCGGCCGTGGATGGAGTCGACCTGGTTGGCCTTCAGCCAGGCGGCGATGGCCTTGTCGTCCAGGTTGCCCGCGCCGCGCACGCCGGCTTCCAGGATCTGCCAGGCGGAATAGGACGCCGCGGCCTGCACCTCCACGCTGGTCTCGGGCAGGCCCGCCTTGGTGGCGCGCTCGTTGAACACCTTCACGAAGGCGGCCGCCACCGGGTTGCTGGTGAAGGGCGCGTGCTCCTCGAAGATGGTCACCGCCAGGGCGTTGTTGCCGTCGGCGGCCTTGGACATCGGGCCGGGCGCCGGGTACAGGTGGAAGTGCAGCGGCGGCGTGTAGTCGATCTTCTTCATCGCGTCGAGCAGCATGTTGCCCTCGAGACCGATGTCGCCCATCCAGACCAGGTCGGGCTTGGCATCCTTGACACGCGCAGCGATCGGGCCGAAGTCGCGGTTGCCGAATTCCCACTCGAGGAACAGCACCTCCTGCAGCCCGCGCTTCTTCGCCACCTCGCGCCCGCCCAGGGACATGAAGTGGATCGAGGGGAACTTGCTGGTCACGATGGCGATCGTCTTGGGCGGCTTCGGCGAGGCGGCCAGCGCGTCGAACAGCGTGTTGGGCACCGTCTCCTGCGGGTTGGCGCCGAGCGACCAGGCGGGGAACTGCATGTCGTACTTGGCCAGCGACGGGATGCCGAAGGTGTGGTGCACCAGAACCTTGCCGTAGCGCTGCGCCACGCCCATCGCCGAGAGGATGGCGCCGGTGGCATAGGGGCCCATGAGCAGGTCCACCTTGTCGGAGGTGACCAGCTGCTCGTAGAGCGTGCGGGCCAGGTCCGGCTTGGACTGGTCGTCCTTGACGATCCACTCCACCCGGCGACCGAGCAGGCCGCCGCGGGCGTTGAGCTGCTCGATGTAGATGTCGCCCACCAGCTTGTGCGTCAGCGCGGTCTGCGACAGGGGGCCGGTCAGCGCCAGGGTGCTGCCGATGCGGATCGGCGCCTGCTGCGCGGCGGCGGGCAGGACGGTCGCGGCCGCTGCGGCAGCTGCCGCGGTGAGGACGCTTCGACGGGATGCTTGCATGGTTGTCTCCTTCGGTGGTTGTTTTCGCAGGGTCGCTCTGGGGTCCGGGTCGGCCGATGGATCACTCCACCCGCGCGCCCGACTTCTTCACATAGTCGGCGGTGCTGGCGGTCTCGGACCGGATCAGCGCCGCCATCTGCTCGGGGCTCATGACCATGGGCGCCATGCCCTGGCTGGTCATGTTCTTCTCGACGAACTCCTTGTCCGCGAGGATGGTGTTGACGGTCGCATTCAGTTTCGCGACCACGTCGCGCGGCGTGCCGGCCGGCGCGAGGAAGGCGTACCAGGCGCCCATGTCCATCTCCTTGAGGCCGGCCTCGGTGAGCGTCGGCACCTGGGGCGCCGCCGGCACGCGCTTGTCGCCGCTGACGGCCAGCAGCTTGATCTTGCCGCTGCCCAGGTGGCCCTGGATGGTGGGGAAGGCGGGGAAGGTCAGGAGGATCTGGCCGGACATCACGTCGGTGATGGCAGGCGCGGCGCCGCGGTACGGCACGTGCACCAGGTCCGCGCCGGTGAGCTTCTTCAGCATCTCCCCCATCAGGTGGGGCTGGCTGCCGGCGCCGAAGGAGCCGTAGCTCAGGTCCTTGCGGCTTCGCATGTAGGCGATCAGCTCCTTCATGTCGTTCGCCGGCGTGTTGCCGGCCACGGCCAGGGCCAGGGCCACGTAGGTGACGGGCGCCACCGGCACGAAATCGCGCTGCACGTTGTACGACAGCTGCGGGTACAGCACCGGGTTGGCGACGAAGGTGGCGTCGTTCGTGAACAGCAGCGTGTGCCCGTCGGGCGCGGACTTGGCCACCGCCTCGGCGCCGATGGCGGTGTTGGCGCCGGTGCGGTTCTCCACCACCACCGGCTGGCCCAGGAGCTCGGACATGCGCTGCGCCATGCGGCGACCGACGATGTCGGTGGTGCCGCCGGCGGCGTAGGGCACGATGACCTTGATCGGCCGGTTCGGGAACCCCGCCTGGGCCCGGGCCAGGCCGGGCGCCACGGCGGCGGCGGCCGTGGCGCCGGCCGCCTTCAGGAAATCGCGCTTGTTCAGACTGGAACGCATGAAGTCCTCCTGCGTGTTGAAGGTCAATCCACCTGGGCGCCGGAGCGGCGCACCAGCTCGGCCCATTTGGCGATCTCGGCGCGGTTGAAGGCGACGAGTTCGTCCGGCTTCATGGCGCGCAGCTCCAGGCCCTGGGCCCCGAGCTTGGCGACCATCTCGGGCTGCGCCAGCACCTGGGCGCAGGCCTCGCGCAGCCTGGCCAGCGCCGGCGCGGGCGTGGCGGCATGCGCGTACAGCATGAACCAGGCGACCAGGTCGAAATCGCCGTAGCCCTGCTCGCTGATGGTGGGGACGTCGGGCGCGGCGGCGCTGCGCCGCGCGCTGGACACGCCCAGCGCGCGCAGCTTGCCCGAGCGGATGTGGGGCAGCACCGCGGCCGGGTGATAGAACATGAAGCCGGCCTGCCCGCCCATCACGTCCGTGAGGGCCTGGCCGCCCTCCTTGTACGGCACGTGCACCATGTCGCCACCCAGGCGCACCTTGAGCAGCTCGCCGGCCAGGTGGCCGGAGGTGCCGTTGCCGGCGGAGGCGAAGGTCACGCCGCCGGCGCGGGCCTTGTCGGCCAGGTCCTTGAGCGTGCGGATCGGGGAATTCGCGGCCACCACCAGCAGCGTCGGGGTGTAGCCGGCGAAGGCCAGCGGCGCGAAGTCGCGCAGCGGGTCGTAGGGCAGCTTGCGGAACAGGGTGGCGTTGATCGCGTGGGTGCCCACCGTGCCCATGACCAGGCCATAGCCGTCGGCCGGGCCCTTGGCGATGGCGTCGGAGCCGATGGAGCCGCCGGCGCCGGCGCGGTTCTCCACCACGACCTGCTGGCCCAGGGGCCGGGCCAGGCCCTCGGCGATGGCGCGGCCCACGATGTCGGTGGTGGTGCCGGCGCCGAAGGGGACCACCATGCGCAGCGGGCGCGAGGGGAAGTCGCCGGCGGCCTGCGCGCGCGCCAGCAGCGGCACGCCCAGCGGGGCGAGCCCGGCGGCGAGCGCCGCAGATTTCAGGAGCCAGTCACGGCGGGCGTTCATCGGGGCGCTCATGCAGACTCCTTGCGGCGCGGCGACCAGCCGTGGCGCAGTTCCTCGGTGTGCTCACCCAGCACGGGCGGGGGCACGACCTCGAGGTCGCGCACGCCGTCGTAGGTCACCGGCGGGCGCACGGTGCGGAATTCGCCCATCACCGGGTGGCGGGCCTCCACGAACAGCTGCAGGTGCCTGGCCTGCGGGTCGTCGGGGACCTCGTCGGTGGCGTACATCGGCGCATGCGGCACGTCCTCGGCCACCAGGCGGCGGCACCACTCGGCGCGGTCATGCTTCTTGAAGATGCCGGCCAGCACCGGGATCAGCGCGTCCTGGTTGCCGATGCGCGCGACGCGGCTGGCGAAGCGCTCGTCCTCGAAGATGTCGGGCCGCTCCATCGCCTTGGCCAGGCCCTGCCAGAACTTCTCGGGCGAGGACATGTGCAGCGCGATCCACTTGCCGTCCGCGCACTCCAGCACGTAGGACTGCGAGACGCGGGCGCGGCTGAAGGCGTCCATCACCTCCTGCGCGGAGAACAGGTGCTGGAAGGCGTCGATGTTGAAGTAGGCCATGGCCTCGAACATCGAGATCTCCACGCGCCGGCCCTGCCCC
Source organism: Ramlibacter sp. MAHUQ-53 (assembly GCF_052600055.1). Classification (NCBI taxonomy): domain Bacteria; kingdom Pseudomonadati; phylum Pseudomonadota; class Betaproteobacteria; order Burkholderiales; family Comamonadaceae; genus Ramlibacter; species Ramlibacter sp. MAHUQ-53. The sequence goes on along the minus strand of NZ_JBQWTS010000008.1, from coordinate 191,558 downwards.
GTCGCATGGCGCTCGTGCAGCGCGCCCAGGATGCCCTGCGCGGCGAAGATGCCGGTCATGGCGTCGGCGATCGCGGGGCCCACCACGCGCGGGTCCTTCGGGTTCACGAGCAGGCGCAGCAGGCCGCCGTAGGCCTGGGCCACCGAGTCGTAGCTCGGGCGCTCGACGTAGGGGCCGTCGGGGCCGAAGCCGCTGATGGCGCAGTAGATCAGCTTCGGGTTGATCTTGCGCAGGCGCTCCTCGCCGGCGCCGATCTTCTCGGCGAAGCCGGGGCGGAAGTTCTGGATGTAGACGTCGGCGTCGCGGATCAGGGCGTCGAAAGCCTCCAGGTCCGCCGGCAGGCGCGTGTCCAGCGCCACGCTGCGCTTGTTGCGGTTGTAGGTCTGGAAGTGCGGGCTGTAGAGGCCGCCCTTGAAGGCGCGGAACGGGTCGCCCGAGCCGGGGAGTTCGACCTTGGCGACGTCGGCGCCCAGGTCCGCGAGCATCATGCCCGCGGCCGGGCCGGTGATGAAGGTGCCGTGCTCGACGACGCGCACGTCCTGCAGGGGGCGCGGGGCCGTCATGCCTGGCCCCCACGCTCCCCGGCGGGCAGCCCGCCGGTGTACTCGTACTCGCGCACCGCCTGGTACGACAGGGCGAAGCCGATCGGGTCCTCGTACTCCTCGGTCATGTGGCCGATCAGGCCGGCCACGCGGGCCAGCATCGGCACGCCCTTGAGCGCATTGACCGGGAAGCCCACGTCCAGGAGCACCGCGGGGATGGCCGCCGAGACATTGAGCTTGAGCTCCTTGCCCACCACCTCGGGGATCACGGCCTCGACGGCCTGGGCGATCCCCACGTACTTCTGGCTGGCGCCGGCAGCGCGCGCGACCTCGAACAGGCGGGTCACCCGCGGGTCGAGGGTCTTGTGCTCGGGATGGCCATAGCCCGGGATCGGCGCGCGGCGCGCGCGCCGCTCGGCCACCACCGCGCGGGCGGCGGCCTGGATGTCGCCGCCCTGGCTGGCGGCGGCCTGCTCGATCTCCAGGAACATGCGGCCCGCCGTCTCCGAGGCGCCCAGGATCACCGAGCCGCAGCCCAGGATGCCGGCGGCCACGGCGCCCTGCAGGGCGTCGGGTGCGGCGGCCAGCGTCATGCGCGCGGCCTGCACGCTGGGCACCAGGCCGTGCTCGGCGATCGCCACCAGGGTGGCGTCGAGCACCGCGCTGGCGGCGGCGTCGGGGCGGCGGCCGGTGACCAGCAGGTGGAAGTAGTCGGTGAAGCTGATGCGGCCGATCAGTTCCTCGGTGAGGTTGGCGCCCCGCACCACGATGCGGTGTTCGTTCGAGGTGCAGATGGCCGAGCGTGGCGTGGTGGCCTTGCCGATTTTCAAGTGGGTTCTCCCGCGAAGAATGGACGGACCCGTGGCGCGACGCTGCGAGCGCCGGCCCCGGACGGAGGGGCTCCGGGGCTCAGGCCGAGGGCACGAGCCGGAAGTCGTACTGGCACTCGTACCAGGGCTGCTGCAGCTGGCGGCCGTCGGGCGCCTGGCCTGCGGGATGCTCCTTGAAGTCCACGATCAGGCTCTCGCGCACGCCGAAGACGGCGTCGGATTCGATGTAGGGGCTGTCCGAGACGAACAGGTGCGTGACCAGCGGCTCGTGGCCCTCGGCGCGCAGCCAGGTGTGCATGTGGCCGGGGCGGTTGGGGTGGCGGCCCATGAGGCGCAGCATCCTGCCCACCGGGCCGTCGTCGGGCACCGGGTAGTAGTTGGGGCGGATGGACCAGAAGCTGTAGCGGCCGTCCTGGTCGGTGTACATCGTGGCGCGCAGCTGCATGGGCGCGTCCTGGCCCTTCTGCAGGTCGTAGAAGCCCTCGTCGTCGCCGGACCAGACGTCGAGGCGGCAGTTGGCGACCGGCTTGCCGGCGGTGTCGGTGACACGGCCGTGGTACCAGGCGCGCGCGCCGGCCATGCCCTCGGCGATGTCGGTGCCCGCGGTGACCACGGGCGCGCCCTCCCAGTAGAACGGGCCCAGCACGGTGGCCTCGGTAGGCGGCTGCTCGCCGGGCGCGGGCTGGTGCCTGGCCGCGCCGCGGGCCTGGTCCAGGGCTACCACCAGCATGGACACGCCCAGCGTGTCGGACAGCAGGATGAACTCCTGGCGCTTCTCGTCGCACATGTGGCCGGTGTCGGCGAGGAACTGGATCGCGGTCATCCACTCCTCGGGGCGCAGGTCGACGTCCTGCACGAAGGCATGCAGGTGCTTCACCAGCGAAGTCATCACCTGCTTGAAGCGGGGGTCCTTGCAGTCCGTCATGCGGTCGATGACGGCCTGCGCGAGGTCCGTGGCGGCGTATTGACGCATCTCTTGTCTCCTGTTGTCGGGGTCCGCGGGCTCTTGGTGTGGCCTGTTGCGAGTCAGTCTAGGGTCGGGTTTCACCGATGGGAAGTGACTTATTTCGACGCATACGATCGATGCCATCAATCATCCGAGCCTCCTCAGGGAAAACCCATGGAACTTCGCCATGTGCGGTACTTCGACGCCGTCGCCGAGACGCTGAACTTCACGCGCGCCGCGCAGCGCCTGCACGTGACGCAGTCGACGCTGTCGCACCAGATCCGGCAGCTGGAGGAGGAACTGGGCATCACGCTGTTCGACCGCGTGGGCAAGCGGGTGCGCATGACCGAGGCGGGCGAGCTGCTTCGCAGCCACATGGCGCCGGCGCTGGCGCAGATCGACCGCGGGCTGCAGGCGGTGCGCGAGTCCGGCGGCGCGATGACCGGGCGCATCCGCGTGGGCACCACGCCGAGCTTCAACACGCGCATGATCCCGCGCTGCGTCTCGGCCTTCCTGGCCGACCATGCGGACCACGAGGTGGTGGTGGAGGAACTCACGGCCGCCGCCATCGCCGAGGCGGTGGAGGGCGACCGGCTGGACCTGGCCGTTTCCTACCGGCCCGAGGGGGACACGAACCTGTGGTTCGAGCCGCTGTACACCGAGGAACTGCGCCTGGTGGTCAACCCGGCCCACCCGCTGGCGCGGCGCCGGCGCGTGCGCATGGCCGAACTGCACCAGGTGCGCATGGTCATGCTGCCCGAGGGCTTCGCCACGCGAAAGCTGATCGACGACTGCCTGCAGGCCGCCGGCGCCAGCGTGGTGGTGGCCGCGCAGCTCAACTCCATCGCGCCGATGCTGGCCCTGGTGCGCCAGACGCAGCTGGCCGGCATCGTGACCGAGACGGCGGTGGAGCCCAGCGCGGACCTGCGCGTGATCCCGCTGGAAGACCCGACGCCGGTGCGCACGCCGGGCCTGCTGTGGAAACGCGGGGCGGTGAAGTCGCCGGCGGTGCGGCAGTTCGCGGACATCATCCGCAACGCCGTGGGCCTGGCGAACTGAGGCCCCGCGGGGTCCCTCAGAGGACCTGGCAGGCTTGCTCGAAAGCGAGGCGCTTGTTGCGGTCGTACAGCAGCTTGTCGTCGCCATAACCCAGGTTGATCAGGAAGTTGGCCTGCCAGCGGCCGTCCGGGAAGAACTCGGCGTTCACCTTGGCCAGGTCGACCCCGCTCATGGGGCCGCAGTCCAGGCCATGGGCGCGCGCGGCGAGGATGAAGTAGCCGCCGCCCAGCGTGCCGTTGCGGTTGGCGGTGGCGGCGGCCAGCGCCGGGTTCGCCTCGAAGTTCTCCTTGGCGCCCTCGCGGTGCCAGATCTGCGGCATGAACTCGTAGAAGCGGGTGTCGGTGGCCACGATCACGGTGACGGGGGCCGAGCGCGTCTTGTCCACGTTGCCGGGCGACAGCGTGGGGATCAGGCGCTCCTTGGCGGCCGGGGTGGTGAGGAACACGTAGCGCGTGGGCTGGGTGTTCATCGAGGTGGGCGCCATGCTGGCGGTCTCGTAGACCTTGCGCAGGAGTTCGGCGGGCACCGCCTTGTCGATGAAGCCGTTGGCGGAGCGGGCCTTGAAGAACAGGCGGTCGAAGCTTTCTTGGTTGATGGTCATGTCGGTCAGGGGGTCAGGGTGGTTGGAACGGTGCCGATTATTCACCCCGGACGCCGGCGTCCTGGACCAGGCGGGTCCAGCGCACCACGTCGCCCTGCACCAGCGCGCGGGTGTCGGCGGCGGCCAGAGAGAGCGGCCGTCCGCCCGCCTTGCGGAAGGTCTCCACCACGTCGGGCGCGGCGATCACCTTGCCCAGTTCGGCGCGCAGGCGATCGAGTACCGGCGCCGGCGTCCGCGACGGCGCGAACAGGCCGAACCAGGACTCCAGGTCGATCGCCGCCACGCCGGTCTCGGTCACGGTGGGCACCTCGGGGTGCATCGGGTTGCGCTGCGTGCCGGAGACGGCCAGTGCCTTCACGTGCCCGGCCTCGACCTGCGGGCGGGCGGTGGGACTGAGGTCGAAGAACAGGTCGACACGCCCGCCCAGGAGGTCCTGGTAGGCCGCCTGCGCGCCGCGGTAGGGGATGTGGTTCAACTCCACGCCGGCCTGCTTCCACAGCACCGCGGCGAGGACGTGCTGGCCCGAGCCCACGCCGCCCGAGGCATAACTGAGCTTGCCGGGGTTGGCCCGCGCGTGGGCGATGACGTCGCGCAGCGAGGCCAGGGGCAGGTCCTTGCGGGCGATCAGGGTGTAGCTGTAGGCCACGGCCAGGCCCAGCGGCTCGAAGTCGCGCAGGCTGTCATACGGCAGGTTGCGGTACAGGCCGGGGTTGAGGGCGATGTTCGAGACCGAACCCACCAGCAGCGTGTAGCCGTCGGGGGCGGCCTTGGCCACCGCGTCGGTGCCCACCAGGGTGCCGGAGCCGGGGCGGTTCTCCACCACGAAGGGCTGCTCCATCAGCTTGCCGAGGCGGTCGGCGAGCAGGCGGCCGACGAAGTCGAAGCCGCCGCCGGGCGGCTGCGGCACCACCACCTTCACCGGGCGCGCGGGGTAGGCCTGCGCGCGCGCCGCGGGCAGGGCCAGGGAGCCGGCGGCGGCCACCGCCAGGGCGGAGAAGCGACGGCGGTCCATGTCAGCGCTCCAGGGGGCCGCCGGCGAGCCAGCGCGCGCCGCGGGCGTACAGGGCCTCGACCTCGGGCCCGGTGAGCATGGGCATGTCGCGCTTGACGTTGTAGCCGATGCGCGTCTGGATGTAGGCCAGGTGCCGGTAGCCCACCGGGAACTGCGCGATCGCCTCCATGTCCAGCACCAGCCGGGCCGAGGGATCGATCGGGTCGATGCGGTCCTTCTCGTAGATCGGCTGGCGGTGCAGCACCTTCCACTCGCCCTCGTGCTTCTGCACGAAGTCGTAGAAGCGGCCGGTGCACACCACGTCGCAGGCCACGCCCTCGACCATGCCGCGCTGCGAGATCGTCATCTTGGTCTGGGCGATGGCGCGGTCCCCGTTCACCTCGATGGCCGAGCCCCCGAGGAAGTGCAGGATGCTCACGCCCTTGGCCCAGCCCTCCTGGGTCACGCGGATGAAGTCGCGGAAGGGCCCCTGGAACCAGGTGGCCATCATCACGCCGTCGGGGTGCCACACGGTGGCGAAACGCTCCCAGTCGCCGGCGTCGCGCCAGACGGCCCATCGCTCGATGGTGCGCCGGATCAGGAGTTCCTCTTGCAAGGTATCGGTCATGGGGTCTCCGTGGGGGGTGCGGGGGCTCAGGCCTGCGCCGGGTAATCGACCTGGTGGCGGGCGATGCGCATGTCGCCCAGCTCCTGCTTCACGCGCAGGTGCTCGGGGTGGCTGGCATAGGCGTCCAGCGAAGCCTGGCTGTCGAACTCGGTGTAGAGGACCACGTCGCAGGCGTAGTCGACGCGGCTGGTGTCCACGCCGACCTCCAGCCGAAGCAGGCCGGGCACGCGCCCGCGCAGGCTCTCGAAGCTGGCGCGCAGGCGATCGAGGTGGGCGGCCTTCTGCGCCTGGGTCTCGCCGCGCACGTTCCACATCACGATGTGGCGCATGGGCCGGTCGGGGCGCGGGGTGTCGGTCATGGCGTCGTTGCGGAATGCGGATGGGGGCCGACTCTAGAAGCGCGTCACAATTTGCGAAACGACGCCGCTGCAAATGACTTTTCCATGCAGCGGAACAAGAGAACGAGGGGCGCGGCCCGGCCGCCCCCGCTGGAGACGACGTGGACCGCTGGACCGAGATGGAGTTGTTCGTGCAGGTGGCCGAGACCGGCAGCCTGAGCCGCGCCGCCGAGGCGCTGGACCTGTCCAATGCCGCCGCGAGCCGGCACCTGGCCGCCCTGGAGGCGCGCCTGGGCGTGCGGCTGGTGGAGCGCAACACGCGCCGGCTGTACCTGACCGACACCGGCCGCGAGTTCTACGGGCGCGCCCGCAACATCCTGGCCGACCTGAAGGACGCGGAGGAAACCGTCAACGCCGCCGCCCTCGACCCGCAGGGCACGCTGCGGGTGACGGCCTCGCTGTCGTTCTCGGTGCAGCACATCGCGCCGCTGCTGGACGCCTACACCCGCCGCTACCCCAAGGTGAGCGTGCACGTGGAGGTGGCCAACCGCTACTTCGACATCATCGACAACAACATCGACGTGGCGATCCGCACGCGCGAGTTCGAGCCGGACTCCAATGTGACCATCCGCCGCCTGAGCCAGACCCGCCGCATCCTCGCCGCCTCACCCGGCTACCTGCAGGGGCGCGGCACGCCGCGCGCGCTGGAGGACCTGCAGCGCCACAGCATGCTGATCTACTCGCATGCGAACAACCCCCACGAGCTGCGCTTCACCCGCGACGGGCAGCAGCAGTCGGTGACGGTGCGCAGCCTGCTCGAGTCGAACGACGGCCAGGTGCTGCGCGCCGCCGCCCTCTCGGGCATGGGCATCCTGGTGCAGCCCACCTACATCCTGTACGAGGACATCATGGCCGGCCGCCTGGTCCCGGTGCTGGACGACTGGGACCTGCCGCGCCTGACGGTGAACCTGGCCTACCCGAGCCGCAAGCACCTCTCGGCCAAGGTGCGCAGCTTCATCGACTTCATGGCGGAACACTTCGAGCGCGAGGACTACGCGCGCAAGTGGACGCAGCGCTGGAACACGGCCTGAGCCGCCGGGCGAGCCCCGGCCCCGGCCCCGGCACCGACACCGGCACCGACACCGGCACCGGCTCCGGCCCGCGCCGCCCTCCCCCTCAGTCCGGCCGGCGGCCCTCGAAGGCGTCCTGCAGCAGCTGGCGCAGCGCTGCGCGCTCCAGCGGGCGCGGGTTCGGGTACTGGTTCTGCATCGCCTGGTCACAGGCGCGGTCCAGGTCCCCGGCCTGGAAGCCCAGCTCGCGCAGGGACACCGGCGCGCCGTTGTCGCGCGCCAGGTCGAAGGCGGCGCGCGCCGCCGAGGCGCGCCCGCCCAGGGCCTTCGCGGTCAGTGCCATGGCCCCGGGCGCGGCCGGGGCGTTGTAGGCCAGGGCATGCGGCAGGATCACGGTGTGCGTCTCCGCATGCGGCAGGTTGAAGCTGCCGCCGATGGTGTGGCACAGCTTGTGGTGCAGGGCCATGTCCACGCTGGCCAGCACGGTGCCGCACAGCCAGGCGCCATAGAGCGCGTCGCGCCGCGCCTGCAGCAGCGCCTCGCCGTGCTCGCCGCCGGTGCCGGGCGCGGTGTGGGCGATCACCGGCAGCGCCCGGGCGAAGGCGGCGATGCCCTCCTGCGCCATCAGGTCGATCACCGGGTTGGTGTTGACGGAGTAGAACCCCTCGGCCGCATGGGCGATGGCGTTCATGCCGCTGGTCACGCTGACCCGCGCGGGCAGGCCCAGGGTCAGCTGCGGGTCGTAGATCACGGTGCGCGGGAGCACACGCTCGTCCCGCCCGGTCTTCTTCACGCCGGCCTCGGTGATGCCGAAGATGGTGGTCATCTCCGAGCCGGCGTAGGTGGTGGGGATGGCCACGATCGGCAGCGGGGACTCCAGCGCGATGGCCTTTCCCAGGCCGATGGTGGAGCCGCCGCCGATGGCGACGGCGCAGTCTGCGCCCAGGCGCGCGGCCATCTCGCGGGCGGCCCGCGCCGCCTCGATCGGCACATGCATCGCCGCCGCGTCGAACAGGCCGGCGCAGCGCGCCCCCAGCAGGGCGGCGACGCGCTCGCCCTCGTCGCGCCGGGTCGGGGTGCACAGCACGAGCGCGCGCCGCGCGCCGACGAGGTCGACCTCGCGCTCGAGGTGGCGCAGGCTGCCGTTGCCGAAGATCACGCGGGCGGGCCGCCCGATGAAGACGAAGTCCTTCTGGTCCATGGCGCCAGCGTAGCGGCAAGCCCCGCACCGCGCCGGCCGGCCGCACGCGCGCAGCCGGAAATCAGTTTTGCGCGGGATGGAACACGGGCCGGCCCGGACGGCCTCAGAGCGTGTCGATCGGGGTGGAGACCGGCGCCGCCTGGTGGGCCTGGTCGGCCAGCGAGAAGCGGTCGTCGGTGCGCGTGTAGAAGCTGGCGCCGAAGCGGGCGATGGGGCGGTAGTCCCGCAGGTTGACGCGCCAGGCCTGGGTGTCGACGAGCCCGTCGCGCGCGGCCAGCCACTTGATGCGGCCGATGAACACGTAGCGGCTGGGCGTCTCCAGGGTCTCGTGCAGCACGCACTCGAAGGCGATCGGCGCCTCCCGGATGCGGGGCGGCGCCACGCAGCGCGAGGGCACCGGGGTCAGCCCCACGGCGGCCAGCTCGCTCACGTCGGGCGGGAAGCTCTCCCCGCAGGCGTGCATCTTCTGGGCCATCGGCTCGTCGGACATGTGGACCACGAACTCCCCGTTCTGGAGGATGTTGGCCGCCGTGTCCTTGAGGCGCCCGTCGTCGAGGCGGTTGATGCTGATCATCAGGATCGGGGGGTCCTCGCCGATCATGTTGAACATCGAGAACGGCGCGGCGTTGGCCACGCCCTGCGCGCTCAGCGTGGTCACCAGGGCGATCGGCCGCGGCACGATGAGGCTGGCCATCAGCTTGTAGCGCTGGTAGCTGGTGATGTCGTCGAAGTTGACTTCCGTCATGGGATTCCGGTCCTGGCGCGGCCGGGCGCCGCGCCTGCAAAAAATCAAGGCGGCGCCCAGTCTAGGTGAACCGGGACGCCGCCGAGGCGCCGGGGCCTTGCGCCCCGCGCGCTCAGGTGACCACTTCGACCTTGGCGCGCTTGGCCACGGCGGTCCAGCTGCCGATCTGCGAGCGAATCAGCTTGTTGAACTCCTCGCCGACCACGGGGGTCTTGCGCGGCAGGGTCTGCACCTCCTCGAGCCGCGCGATCACATCGGGCTTGGCCAGGATCTCGGGAATCAGGGCGGTCAGGCGCTGCGCGATGGGCGCGGGCAGGTTCTTCGGGCCGGACAGGCCGAGCCACTGCGAGCCGGTCAGCGAGGGATAGCCCAGCTCCGCGAAGGTCGGGATGTTGGGCAGGGCCGGCAGGCGGCTGGGCGTGGACACGGCCAGCGCGCGCAGGGAGCCCGCCTTGAGCTGGTTGACGTTGGTGGTCACCGGGTCGAACACGCTGTCGATCTGGCCGCCCAGCAGGTCCTGCATGGCGGGGGCGCTGCCCTGGTAGGGCACGTGGTCGTGCTGGTCGGCCTGGCCCTCGATCTTCAGCAGCTCACCATACAGGTGGTTGGCCGAGCCGATACCGGAGGTGCCGTAGCGCACCGGCTTGGTCTTGGCCGCGGCCACGTACTGCGCCAGCGTCTGGTACGGGGACTGGGCGCGCACCAGCAGCATCATCGGCGCCTCCACCAGCATGCCCAGGTGGGTGAAGTCGTTCACCGGGTCGAAGGGCATGGTGCGGCGGGTGGCCGCCGCGTAGATGTGGACCGAGGCGTGGCTCACGAGCAGCGAGTAGCCGTCGGCGGCCTGGCGGGAAGCGAACTCGGTGCCGATCAGGCCGCCCGCGCCCGCGCGGTTGTCGACCACCACGGTCTGGGACAGGGCCTGCGACAGGTGCGGGGCCATCAGCCGCGCCACGGTGTCCACCAGGCCGCCGGGCGGGTACTGGCAGATCAGGCGGATCGGGCCCTTGGTCGGCCACGCGGGGGACTGGGCGTGGACCCAGGGGGCGGCGAGGGCGGCAGCGCCGGCAGCCAGCAATTCACGGCGTTTCATGTCGGTTCTTTCTGGTTCAGGTTGAAGCGGTTCCCGGCGATGCGCTGCACTCGCCGGTTGGAAGCTCTTCAGCACGACCTGTGCCAGTCCGGGCCAACGCCTGTTCGTGCGAGCGAGGGCCGCGGCGCCAGGGGCCCGTCCGGTGCGGCCTGCGCCAGGACGGGGCGATCGCGCCCTGGCGCGGAACTTGAATGCCCCGTCTTGCAGATCCCGGCGCACCAATTCCGGACACGCCCCGGCCCGACAGCCCGAAACCCCACACGACATGCACCAGAAGAAGACACGCAGGTTCTTGCTGATCAACCCCAACACGAACCCGCTCACGACGCAGCGGCTGCAGGACACCCTGCTGCCCCGCCTGCCTGCCGACACGCGCCTGGACGTGCGCACGGCCCGCTTCGGCGCCAGCTACATCGCCTGCGAGGCCAGCCATGCGGTCGCGGCCCACGCCTGCCTGCAGGCCTGGGCGGAGGACCGGCAGGCGCAGCCCGAGCCCCTGGACGGGGTGCTGATCGGCTGCTTCGGGGACCCCGGCCTGTTCGCGCTGCGGGAAGCCAGCGGCTGCGGCGTCACCGGCCTGGCCGAGGCCTCGTTCCTCGTGGCGGCGGCGCGCGGGCCGTTTGCCATCGTCACCGGCGGCGAGCGCTGGAAGCCCATGCTGCAGCGCCTGGCGCAGAGCCTGGGGTTTGGCGACCTGCTGCGGCACATCGAAACGGTGGCGCCCAGCGGGGCGGCGCTGCAGGCGGATCCGGAGATGGCCCTGCGCTGCCTGGGGCAGGCCTGCGAGCGGGCGGCCCAGGCCGGCGTGCAGTCCGTCATCCTCGGCGGCGCGGGCCTGGCAGGCTACGCGCAGCGCCTGCAGGACCGCAGCCCCCTGCCCCTGATCGACAGCGCCCACGCCGGCCTGGACGTTTTGCTGGGCCGCCAGCTGCCGCCGGCGCCGCAGGCGCAGGACGGCTTCTTCGCGCGGTGGCAGGGCGTGGCGCCGGCCCTGGCGGGCCTGCCGGCCCGGGATTGAGCGGCGCCGGCGCCAGGCATGAAAAAGCCCGCATCGAGCGGGCTGGGCGGGAGGCGCCGGGGGATCAGACGTTGAACAGGAAGTTCATCACGTCGCCGTCCTTGACGACGTACTCCTTGCCTTCGCTGCGCATCTTGCCGGCGTCCTTGGCGCCCTGCTCGCCCTTGAAGGCGATGTAGTCGTCGAAGGCGATGGTCTGGGCGCGGATGAAGCCGCGCTCGAAGTCGCCGTGGATCACGCCGGCGGCCTGGGGCGCGGTGTCGCCGATGTGGATGGTCCAGGCGCGCACTTCCTTCACGCCGGCGGTGAAGTAGGTCTGCAGGCCCAGCAGCTTGAAGGCGGCGCGGATCAGGCGGTTCAGGCCAGGCTCGGTCTGGCCCATCTCCTCCAGGAAGATGGCGCGGTCGTCGTCCGTCATGTCGGCCATGTCGGCTTCCATCTTGGCGCAGATGGCCACCACGGGTGCGTTCTGGCCGGCGGCGTAGTCCTTCAGGCGATCGAGCAGCGGGTTGTTCTCGAAGCCGTCCTCGCTCACGTTGCCCACGAACATCGCGCGCTTGGCGGTGATCAGGCACAGGGGCTTGAGCAGGGCCTGCTCCTCGGCGGACAGGTCCAGCGTGCGCACGGGCTTGCCCTCGTTCAGCACGGCCTGCACCTTGCCCAGGATCTGCACCAGCTTGGCGGCTTCCTTGTCGTTGCCGCTCTTGGCGGCCTTGGTGTAGCGCTGCAGGCTCTTTTCCACCGTGCCCAGGTCGGCCAGGCACAGCTCGGTCTGGATCACCTCGATGTCGGCGATGGGGTCGACCTTGCCGGCCACGTGGATCACGTTGGGGTCCTCGAAGCAGCGCACCACGTTGACGATGGCGTCGGTCTCGCGGATATGGGCCAGGAACTGGTTGCCCAGGCCCTCGCCCTGGCTGGCGCCGGCCACCAGGCCGGCGATGTCCACGAACTCGACGATGGCGGGGACGATGCGCTCGGGCTTGATGATGTCGGCCAGCTGCTGCAGGCGGGGGTCCGGCACTTCCACCACGCCGGTGTTCGGCTCGATGGTGCAGAAGGGGTAGTTCTCGGCGGCGATGCCGGCCTTGGTCAGGGCGTTGAAGAGGGTCGACTTGCCGACGTTGGGCAGGCCGACGATGCCGCATTTGAGGGACATGGAAAAACCTTTTGGATTGGACGGCCCGGGCACGCGGGGCGCGGGACGCTGGACCTCGTCCACATGCCGCCTGGGGGCGGCGGAGATGGGGGCGATTGTACTAACCGGCGGGCACCGGCTCCGCCTGCCGCACCTGACCCTTGCCCAGGCGCTTGGCCTCGTACATCGCCAGATCCGCGCGCTCGATGAGGCGCCCGGCGCCGCCCGGCTGGCCGTCGGCTTCGACCGCCATGGCCAGCCCGATGCTGCAGCCGACGCGGACCTCGCCCTGCTCCAGACCGACCGGCGCGCAGACCGCCTCCAGGATCTTGGCGGCCACCGACTGCGCGATCCCCGCGTCGGGCAGCTCCCGCAGCAGCACCAGGAACTCGTCGCCCCCCAGCCGCGCCGCCAGGTCCGAGTGGCGGATGCAGCCGCGGATCCGGCGGCCAACCTCCACCAGCACCCGGTCGCCGGCCGCATGGCCCAGGCCGTCGTTGACCTGCTTGAAGCCGTCGACATCGATGAACAGCACCCCCAGCCGCCCGGCGTGGTACGGCGCCGCCGCCAGGGTGTCGTGCAGGGCGCGCAGGGCACCGGTGCGGTTGCACAGGCCGGTGAGCGGGTCATGGTGGGCCTGGTGCTCGGCGGCGGCCTCGCGCTGCTTGATGTCGGTGATGTCCATGAGGAAGCCGACCTGCACCTGCTGGCCCCGCTCGGTGATGCGCACCAGCGACAGGCGCAGGGGCAGCTCGCTGCCATCGGCCCGCACCGCCCGCACCTCCATCGTGTGCGACTCGACGCCGCTGAAATCGTCCGCCGCCGCGCGGGAGCGTCCCGCGTCCGAGGGCCACTCGGGCAGGATGCGGTGCACGTCCCGGCCCAGGATCTGGTCGGTGTGCATGCCGAACATCCACTCGAACGAGTGGTTGACCGACTGCACCTGGCCCTTGTCGTTCGTGGTCACGATGGCATCGATCGCGTTCTGGAAGATGGTGCGCAGCTCGCGCTCACGCAGGCGCAGCTGCGTCAGCATCAGCCGCAGGCGCATCAGCAGCCCGCCCGAGAAGACCACGCCGACCAGGCCGAAGGCGCCCATGGCGATCATCCAGGTCAGGAGCCAGCGGTCCTCGGCCGGCACCGGCACGGCGCTCTCGGCCGTACCCACGAAGCGCGCGGCCGCCATGCCGATGTAGTGCATGGCGGTGATCGCCGCCCCCATCACCAGGCCGCCCAGCGCATGGCGCAGGCGCTTGGCCGCGCCGCCCAGGCGCGCGATGAACTCACGCACCCACAGGGCCAGGGTGGCCAGCGTGACGGCCGCCACGACCGACAGGGCGAACAGCCACGGGTCGAAGCGCAGGGCCGGCGCCATGGTCATGGCCAGCATGCCGCTGTAATGCATCGCACCGATGCCCGCGCCCATGCACAGGCCGCTGGCGAGCAGTCGGCGCGGCCCCAGCCGACCGTGCTCGAGCGCGCGCAGGGCCACGGCCGCCGCCGCGAATGCGGGCAGGCTGGACAGCACGGTGATGGCCGGGTCGTAGCGCACGCTGGCGCACAGCTCGAAGGCCAGCATGCCGATGAAGTGCATGCTCCAGATCGCGCCGCCGAGAGCCAGCGTGGCAGCCGACAGCGCCAGCCACCGGTGGCGCGGCGAGGCCATGAGCTGCTGGGCCGAGGCGATGTACAGCGCCGTGCCCGAGCCGGCTGCGGCCACCAGGAGCGACAGCAGCACGAGCGGCCACTGGTAGCCGCCGGGCACCAGCGACGCGGGCCCGGCAGCCAGGAACCAGTCTGCGACGTGGGGGATCATGAGGTGGTGGACATCCATCTGCCCTGCATCTCGTTACTTCGGAAAGATGCGTCAGCAACAGTGGATTTTGCTCAGGTTATCACGATCCCAAAAGCGGTATCGGCGAGCCCGGCCAGGGCGAGGCCGTCACTTCGGCGCGGGCGCCGCCTGCAGGCATTTCAGGCGGGCCTGCGCCGCCACTTCGTCCTTGCTGCGGGTGTCGAGGACCACCTTGCCCTCCAGGCGCTCGAGGGCACGGGTGAGGTCGTTCTCGCCGGTGGCCTGCTGCTTGCGGCCGCTGGCGATGTCGTCCTTGAGGCGCTTCTGCTCCGCCTGCCAGGCGTCCACCTGGGCGGCGACGCATTTGTCCACCTCGCTGGAGCAGGCCGCCAGGAGCGAGGCGGCGGCCAGGAGCAATGCGGGTCGCAGGGTCTTCATCATGCGTCCTCCATGGATTCTTCGGTCGCCGGCTGCGGCCGGCGGGCAATCGCCATCATCTCGTCGAGGTGCGCCAGGACCACGTCGACCACCTGCGCGTCGATGGCGCCCTTGCCACGCAGGTCCCGCATGAAGTCCGCCAGCGCCTGCGGGCCCAGCCCCTGGCGGTACGGGCGGTCCTGCACCATGGCCTGGAAGATGTCCGCCACGCGCAGGATGCGGGACTCCAGCGGCAGCGCCGCGCCGTCCCGCCCGCGCGGATAGCCCTTGCCGCCAGGCGCCTCGTGGTGGTCCGCCGCCCAGTCGGCGATGGCCTCGAAGCCGCGGATCTTGCGCAGGATCTGAAGCGTGCCGAAGCTGTGGGCGTTCATCACCAGGCGCTCGTCGGCGTCGAGCGCGGCGGGCTTGTCCAGGATCTCGTCGGGGACCCGCAGCTTGCCCAGGTCATGCAGCAGGCCGGCGATCTCGATCTCGTCGCAGCGCTCGGCCTCCAGGCCCAGGCGCTCGCCCAGGCGCCGGGCCACCAGCGCCACGCCGCGCGAGTGGGCCGCGGTGAAGCGGCTCTTGGCGTCGACGATGGCGGCGAAGATCCGCGCCAGCTGCAGCATCTCGGCGTGGCTGGCCGCCAGCGGGCGGCTGGTGGCCAGCATGTCCGCGAGGTAGCCCGCCAGGGCCGCCGGCTCCAGCTGCAGCCAGAAGGCCTCGTGGGCCGAGATCTTCATGAAGGCCGCCACCAGCTCCGGCGAGAAATAGCTGCCGCTGCGCGACTCGATCTCGTGGCGGATGGCGTCGCGATGCTGCAGCACCTTCCCGCTGGCGTAGTGCGGCGCCGCCATCGCATCGACCCGGTCGGCCAGCAGCGTGAGGTTGGCGCGCCGGCGCACGTCGGCGTCGACACCCTCGGCCACCAGGCGGTCCCAGCGCGTATGGTGGTAGCGGATCGGCAGGGCCAGCGGCGCCAGCGGCCGGAAATCCCGCAGCAGCTCCCAGCCCACGATCGCATGCGCCTGCGAGCCGGCCCAGTCGAACTCCTCGACCAGGTGGCGGTGCATGGTGGTGGTCGACACGCCGATGTCGTGCAGCAGGCCGAGGTCGAAGACGAAGTGGACCTCCGCGTCCCCGAGCCCCAGGGTCCGCGCGCACTCGGCGGCCATCACGCCGACCCGCTTGCCGTGGGCGACGTCGTCCACGCCCACCAGGTCCAGGGCATCGGACAGGGCGTAGACGACCTGGCGGAAATCGGCGTGGATCATCGTTCTCCTCCTGCGCGTGTCAGCGGTGCGGCGGCCTCACGTGGGCAGCACGTAGCCCTTGTCCCGGACCAGGCGGATCGCGGCGTCCACCACCTCCGGCGCATACAGCGTGCCGCGGTTGGCGGCCACCTCGGCGAGGGCTGCCTCCAGGCCCACTGCCGGCCGGTAGGGGCGGTGGGAGGCCATGGACTCGATCACGTCGGCCACCGCCAGCACGCGCGCCTCGGGCAGGATCTCCTCGCCCTTGAGGCCGCGCGGGTAGCCGCTGCCGTCCATGCGCTCGTGGTGCTGCCAGACGATCTCGGCCACCGGGTACGGGAAGGGCACGTCCTTGAGAATCTCGTAGCCCGCCTGCGCATGGCCGCGGATCAGGTCCATCTCCGGCCCGGACAGCCGCGTCGGCTTGGTCAGGAGCTCCGAGGGCACGGCGATCTTGCCCACGTCATGCACCAGGCCCAGCATCTCCAGCGCCTCGCAGCGTGGCGCGGGCCAGCCCATTTCCTGCGCGATGGCGCTGGCGATCAGGCCCACCCGCCGCTCGTGGCCGGCGGTGTAGGGGTCGCGCAGTTCCACCATGTTCGAGACAGCCTGCAGGGTGCCGCGCATCGCGCCTTCGAGCTGCTTCACATAGGCCGCGATCTGTTCCTCGGTGCGCCGGCGCTCGGTGATGTCCTCGGCCAGGACCACGGTGGCCGGCAGGCCGTCGTCCCAGGTGATGACCTTGGCGGTGAGCCCCAGCTCGATGCGCCTGCCGTCCTGCCGCCGGTACGGCACCACGTAAGACACCGGCTCGTTGCGGCCGTCGTGCACCTGCGACCAGGCATGGCGGATGCGGTCCACGTTCTGGGCATCCGGGTCGGTGAACTGCAGCACCTCCTGCCCCACCAGCGCCTCGGCCGGCCAGCCGGTGATCTCGCAGTAGCGGGGGTTGACGTAGATGTAGCGGCCTTCGCGCCGCACGTACATGCCCGTCACGGTCTCCTCGACCAGGCTGCGGAAGCGGTGCTCGCTTTCGCGCAGGGCGCGCTCGCCCTCGCGCAGCTCGGTGAGGTCGGTCCAGGCGATGATGGCGTCCTCACCCACCACGGTCATGGTGCCGCGGGCGATGCGGGTGCTGCCGTCCTTGCGCCGCAGTGTGATCTCCGGCGAAACCACCGGGCCGCCCAGGCGCGCCTGCGCGATGCTCGCCTCCCAGTGGGCGCGCAGCTCGCTGCGAACCTGGTCGTCGGGGTAGACCAGGCGGAACCAGTCGTCGTCGGTGACGAGGTCGTCGTCCGAGTACCCGAGCCACTGGCGGTGGGCGTCGTTGAGGGCGCGCACGCGGTGCTGGTACAGGTCCATCAGCTGCATCGGCACCGGCGAGGCCTTGAACACCTCCTGGAAGCGCAGCTCCATCAGCCGCGCCTGCTGCGAGGTCTGCTCGAACCGCTCACGCTGCGCCAGGTGGTCCAGGGCGAAGCCCATGTCCCGCGCGATTTCCCGCAGCAGCTGGAGCTGCTCGTCGTCGAAGGTGGACAGGCCGCCTGCGTACAGGGCCACCATGCCCGTGAGCCGCCCCTGGCACAGGAGCGGCATCACCGCGCGCTGGGTGATGCCGCGCCCGTACAGGTACTCGCGCCACTGCGCCATGTCGCTGGCCTCGTCGCCGGCCGCCGCCCCGGGCAGGCGCGGCACCGGCTCCGCGAAGACCTCCCCGCCGGCCAGGTGGACCACCACGTCTTGGAGCGGGCTGCCACGTTCGCCGAGCAGCCGCCGCAGCAGCGGCAGCCGGTCCTCGGCGATGCCGGCATGCTGTTTCAGCTGCAGCGGCCAGGGGTCCTCGCGGGTCTCCGCGATGAACACCACGGGGAAGGCGCCGTGGGCCATGAGCACCTTGACCAGCGCCTCGAGCAAGGCGTCGCGGCTCTGGCTGTGGACCACCGTGCGGGTGGTGGCGCTGAGCATCTCGTACAGGTAGCGCAGGCGCTGGATGCGCTCCTCCGCCTGCAGCCGCTTGATCGCGTCGCACACCTGCCGGGAGATGTGGTGCAGGAGGTCCACCTCCTCGGGCAGGAACTGCGCATCCGCCGGGACCAGCGCGTCGTCATACCAGACCACGATGCGGCCGACGTCGCGGCCGTCGAGCCACAGGGGCTGGGACAGGCCCCGGGCCGGCGCCGTGCCGGGGCGCGCCGCGCCGAACTCGCCCCACTCGCTGACGATGCGCGCCCGCGCGGCCGCGGGATGCTCGAAGCCCGGGGGCAGCACCTCGGCCACTCCCTGGAGCAGCTGCGTGACCTGCAGGTCGGGCCGCTCGATGAGGGCGGCCACCGCGCCCATGCAGCGCAGCTCCTTGACCCGCTCGCCGAGCTGGTGCAGTGCCTGCTCCCGCTCGCGCCCCAGGCGCTCGCGCTCGCGGATCTCGTCCTGCAGCTGGAGGAAGGGCTCGTGCACGGAGTTGCGCACCAGCGCGAGATAGACGAACCAGTACGCGTGGATCTTCAGCAGGTGGCCCACCAGGTTCGCCGAGGCGTAGACGCCGACGTACTGGGTGAAGGCGAACTCCGACAGCATCATCGCCACGATGGCCGCGAGCATGCCGCCCAGCACCGGCCTGGACATCCGCGCGCGCTGACGCCACAGCAGGAGGGCCGACAGGGCCAGCAGGCCGATGACGGCGTACTCGCCGTAGACCTTGAAGTCGGTGAGGCCCTGGCCGTCGACGTAGGCGTCGGGGAAATACCCCAGGAAGATCAGGAGCGTGAACAGCGCAGAGACGCTGCCGAACACCAGGTGCAGCCAGGCCAGGCGCACCGGACGGCGCAGGAAGCAGGGGGCGGCCACCAGCGCCCCGGCCTGCATGAACCGCGCGGCGATCCAGAACTGGGTGGCCGGGTTGGCGCTGTCGGTGGGCAGCACGTTCATGCCCTTGAAGGCCAGCGTGTGCAGCAGGTCCAGGCCTGCGCACCAACCGATGGCCACCGAGATGAACACCACGAAGTGGTTGCGCGTGTAGCGCATGGCGCTGGACGCCACGACCAGCGCGGAGCCGGCCACGATGATGGAGAACGACTCGGCGAGCGAGTGGAACAGCAGGTAGTTCACCTGCGCCGCCAGCCAGCTGAAGACCGAGAGCGTGGCTGGCAGCCACAGGACTCGGACCAGTGTTTTCCAGGACGTGATCGGGTTGTCTGACTGCACCAGGCGGGTTCCCGGGTCTTGCGTGCGTTATTCGATGTTCATGGAGAGTATCTCCCATGAACATGTTAAATCACTAGCAACCGGGCCCGCAGGCTCCCGCCAGCCCCGGGCTTGGCCGGGGTGTCAGCGCCTCAGACGCTGAACTTCTCCACCTCGCGGCGGGTGCCGTCCGCGATCTTCGACAGCTCGATCACGGTGGCCGTGATCTCCTCGCTGGCCGAGGCGTTGGACTCGGCGATCTGGTTCAGGCTGGCCATGTTCTGGTTGATGGACTGCACCGCGGAACTTTGCTGCTCCAGGGCGGCGGAGATGCGCTGCATCATGCCGTCGGCCTCGCTGGCGCCCAGCTCGATCTGCTCCATGTCGGCGCTGACCTGCTGCACCGTCTCCACCGCGCGGCGGGCCTCGGCCACGGCCTGCTGCACCAGCAGCGCGATTTCCTGGGTGCTCTCGGCGCTGCTGGCCGCGAGCTTGCCCACCTCCTCGGCCACCACCGAGAAGCCCTTGCCATGCTCGCCCGCGCGGGCGGCCTCGATCGCGGCGTTCAGCGACAGCAGGTTGGTCTTGTTGGCGATGTTCTCGATCACCTCGGTGATCTTGTTGATCTTCTCGGAGTTGGCGGCGATGCCGTTGACCACTTCGACCATCGTGGCCATCTTGTCGCGGCCGGCGCGCACCAGCGCCATCGAGTCGCGCGAGCGGGAGCTGGCGGCCTCGGTGTTGCGGGAGACGTCGCCCACCGAAGTGGCGGTCTCGCGCACCGCGTTGGCCAGCTGGCCGATGGCATGCATCTGGTTCTGCGCGCCGTCGCTGATCTGGCTGATCGCCTGGCTGCTCTGGTTGGCGGCGGCGGCCACCTGGCGGGTGTTGCCGCTGACGGCGCGCATGGTGGCGCCCAGGGCGTCCAGCGAGTCGTTGATGTGGGTCTTGAGCTGCGCCAGGTCGCCGCGCGCCTCGGCGCCGACGCGCCCGCGCAGGTCGCCCTGGGCCACCGCGTTCATCACGCGGCCCACGTCGTCCAGCAGCACCTGCATGGCCTGCATGGCGTTGTCCACGGCGGCGCGCAGCTCGCCCTTGACCTGGGGCGACATGCGCTGGGCGAAGTCGCCGTTGTAGAGGGCCTTCATCATGGCCTGCAGGGCCTTCATGGTCTGGTCCACGCTCTGCGCGCTGGCGTTCACCGCGTCGCGCATGATGCCCAGGTCGCCGCGCAGGTCGGCGTTGACGCGCTGGCTGAAGTCGCCGGAGGCGATGGCCTTGACCACCGCGTTGACCTCGCCGATGGCGACCTGCTGCGCGGCCACCAGCTGGTTGAAGGCGCGGGCCGTGGCGCCGACCTCGTCCTGCGAGCGCACGTCGGCGCGACGGGAGAAGTCGGAGGTCTGCTCGATCGCGGTGACGGTGCTGCGCAGCGCCTCCAGCGGGCGGGTGATGCTGGTGATCTGCCAGCGGATCATCCAGGCGATGACCGCCATGGCCGCCAGCAGCACGAGGCCGTACTGGCCCGCCAGGCGCCAGAAGCGGGCGTCCAGGTCGTCGATGTAGATGCCCGAGCCGACGACCCAGTTCCAGCCGTCGACCTTCTTCACGTAGGAGAGCTTCTCGTAGGCCTCCTCGGTGGTGCCGCCGCCCTGCTTCGGCTTGGGCCACTCGTAGGTGACGAAGCCGTGGCCGGCCTGGGCGACCACCTCGTTGAAGGCGATGAAGAGGTTCTTGCGGCCGGTGGTGGCCACCACCGGGCCGTCGGCGCCGGCCTGCAGGCTGGTCGCGCGGTTGAAGTTCTCGCTGTCCAGCGTCTTGCCCTCGAGCGCGGGCGAGGTGGGATGCATCAGCATCCGCGGCGCCGGCGTGCCCAGGTCATGGATCCAGAAGTACTCCTTCTGCTCGTAGCGCAGGCCGCGCACGGCCTGCATCGCGGCGGCCTGGGCGTCGGCGGCGGACAGGCCCGCCTTCTCCATCGCCTGGTAGTGCGTCACGAGCGTGTGCGCGGCCTCGACGAGGTGGCGGGTCTTGACCTTGCGCTCCTCGAGCAGCGCCGCGCGCTCCAGCCACAGGGCCAGCAGGGCGACGACCAGCAGGCCGGCAAAAGAGATCAGTCCTCCCAGGACCAGGCGCGTCTTAACTTTCATAAGTACGGCAGTGTAGGGGCAAACCCTGCACGCACTCGCCCTGGGAGCCGGCCACGGGCCGGTGCAAACAAGAAGTTCTTATCCTGCAGTCACCGGCTTGAACTGGTAGCCGCTTCCGGACGGCTCCAGCGAGCCCAGCGCGGGGAAGGGGAAGTGGAAGCCGCCCACCAGCGCCTTCTCCTTGACCGCCAGGTCGAAGATGCGCCGGCGCGTCTGGCGGGCCTGCTCGGGATTCATGTCGAAGGTGACGGACCAGTCCGGGTTGCGCGCGAACAGGGAGGGGATGTTGGTCACGTCGGCCACGTAGGTGAAGGTCTGGCCCTCGGAGCGCGCGGAGAATACGCTCATGCCCGGGGTGTGGCCGAAGGCGGCCATCGAGCTGAGGCCCGGCAGCACGTCCTGCCCCGGCTCGAACCTGACCAGGCGGTCGGCAGGCACCGCGCCCAGGCGGTTGCGAATCAGCTGGAACACGCCGCGCAGGCCGGGGCCGGCGGCATTCATGCGGGCGTCGTCCATCCAGAAGGCGTACTCCGGCGCCGGCACATGCACCCGCGCGTTGGGGAAGACGGCCGAGCCGTCCTTGGCGCGCAGGCCGTTGATGTGGTCCGGGTGGAAGTGGCTCACGACCACATGCTGGATGTCCTCGGGCCGGTAGCCCGCCGAGGCCAGCAGCCCGCGCAGCCGTCCGGTGGTGGGCGGACCGTTGTCGGCGAAGCCCGTGTCCAGCAGGATGCGCGTGCCACCCTGAACGATCAGGAACGGGGTGTAGGGGATCTCGACGTAGTCGGTCGGCAGGTTCTGGGAGGCGAGCAGGGCCTTGACCTGCTCCAGGGGCGCATTGCGCACGAACTCGTCGTCCAGCGGGCGGCGGGTGGCACCGTCGTTGAGGGCGATGACCTCCATCGCCCCGACCTTCATGCGCCAGAAACCCGGCTCGGGCAGCGTGGGCACCCCCACGTTCGCGCTCGCCTGGGACCAGGACGATCCCAGCGTCAGAAGGCCTGCGCCCGCGATGCCGGCACCCAGAAATCCACGTCGATCCATGCAAATCTCCTGCAGAGGGTAGGAAGGGGGCGCGAGCTTCACATGCACGCGCCCGGGCCGCCGGCGGTAGCAATTTTCCTGACTTGCGTAGAAGGTTGTTTCGCACCTGGCCTGCAGGTTGGCCGGATGAGTACGATGGGGCCAGGCGCCGGAAAGGCTGGCGCCACGTACCCCCGGAAGAGACACCCCCATGCGCAAGACCACCCTCAGCCTGCTGCTGGCCCTGGCCGCCCTGCCCGCCCTGGCCCAGACCGCCGCACCCGCCGCCGCCTCGGCCCCGGCAGCCGCAGCCGCCCCCGCCGGCGCCACCTGCACGGCCAACGCCGCCGAGAAGAAGCTCGCCGGCGCCGCGAAGAACTCCTTCATGAAGAAGTGCGAGTCGGACGCCACCGCCAAGTGCGAGGCCGCGGCCGCCGAGAAGAAGCTGGCGGGCGCCGCCAAGGCCAGCAACGTCAAGAAGTGCGTGAAGGACGCGGTCGGCGCGTAAGGCCCCCGTGGCCGGCGAGCGCCCCGGGCGCATCCTCCCGGCGATCGTGTTCTCGCAGCTGGCGGGAGCTTCCCTGTGGTTCTCCGGCAACGCGCTGTTGCCGGACCTGCAGGAGGCGCTCGGGCTGCCGGCCGACGCCCTGGCCGGGGTCACCTCGGCGGTGCAGCTCGGGTTCATCGCCGGCACCCTGGTTTTCGCCGTCCTGAACCTCGCGGACCGCTTCCGGCCGCGGGACCTGTTCCTGGCCAGCGCCCTGCTCGGCGCGCTGGCCAATGCCGGCACGCTGCTGCTGCCGGCGCTGCCCGCCCCGCACGCCACGCTGCTGGCGCTGCGCTTTGCCACCGGGTTCTTCCTGGCCGGCATCTACCCCGTGGGCATGAAGATCGCCGCCACCTGGTACCGCGAGGGCCTGGGCGTCGCGCTGGGCTGGCTGGTGGGCGCGCTGGTGGCGGGCACGGCCCTGCCGCACCTGCTGCGGGGCGCCGGCGTGGGCGGGCTCTGGCCGCAGGTGGTGGCCGGCGTGTCGCTGCTGGCGGTGGCCGGGGGCGTGGCCATGCACCTGCTGGTGCCTGAAGGCCCCCACGGCGGCAGCGGCGCGCCCTTCGACCCGCGCGCGGTGGTCAGGGCCTTCGCCTCGCCGCAGTTCCGCGCCAGCGCCAGCGGCTATTTCGGGCACATGTGGGAGCTGTACACGCTGTGGGCCTTCGCGCCGATGATGCTGGCGGCCTATGCGCAGCGCCAGGCCCTGGCGCTGGACATCCCCTTCTGGAGCTTCTGCGTGATCGCCGCCGGCGCCGTGGGCTGTGTGGGCGGCGGGCTGGTGTCGCGCCGCGCCGGCGGGGCGCGGGTGGCCTTCGGCCAGCTCGGGTTCTCGGGCCTGTGCTGCCTGCTCTCGCCGCTGGCCTACGCGCTGCCCCCGGCGGGCTTCCTGGCTTTCATGCTGGCCTGGGGCGTGGCGGTGGCGGGCGACTCGCCGCAGTTCTCCGCGCTCAATGCCGCCCTCGCCCCGCCCGGCTACGTGGGCTCGGCGCTGACCATCGTCAACTGCATCGGCTTCGCTATCAGCGTGGCGAGCCTGCATGCCATGGCGTGGCTGGTGGAGCGGCTGCCGGCGCCGCTGTGGTTCGTTCCGGTGGCGGCGGGGCCGGCGCTGGGGCTGCTGGTGTTCCGGCGGCTGGTGTTCAGTCTAAGCGCCAGTCCGCGCTGACCGCCTGGCCCACCTTCAGCACGGCGCCGTCGCCGGCGCGCACGATGGCGTTCATGCCGAAGGTGATGGCGCCGTCCAGCCGCGGGTCCTGGCGGTAGGCGCGCAGCGCATCGCCCACCGCGGTGCCGGGCTGCGCGGTGGCGGGGTCGATGTCGGGGATCGGGCAGCGCGCGCAGGGCTTGACCAGCTGCAGGCGCGCCGGCACGCCGGCCGCGATGTCGAGGGTGGCGAGGCGGTCCTCGTCGTGCGCCTCGACGCCGGCGATCACCAGGTTCGGCCGGAACCGCTCCATGCCCGCCGCGGGCTGGCCGGCGGCGGCCAGCCGCTCATTGAGCAGGGCCAGCGAGGCCTCGCTGGCCACCAGCACCGGGAAGCCGTCGCTGAACTGGTTGGGTGCCTCGACGCCCCCGGTCCATTTCAGGCTGGACAGGCGACGGTGCTCCGGCTCGAAGCGCACCAGCCGCAGGCGCTGGCCGAGGAAATCCGAGAACCATTGCGCGGCGGTGTCGCCCATGTCCCACGCCGGCACCTCGTCGTCCCACACCCGCACCCGGGCCGGCTTCTCGACGCGGTCGATCTCCAGGTGCAGGGCCAGCATGCCCGGCGCGCGCAGCACCACCTCGTGCAGCTTCAGCGCCACCTGCACCAGGGCCATGCGGGGCAGCTCCCGCTGCGACACGAACTCGCCCTCCTCGTCGACCACCATCCAGGCGCGATCGAGGTCCAGCCCGGCCTCGGTGAGCACGGCCTCCTGGAGCGCCACGCCCGCGCAGGACTTGACGGGGTAGACGAACAGGCGGGAGACGGTGGCCTGCACTTCGGGGGCGCGGTCGCTCATGACGGAGTTCCTGGGGGTGTTGGACGGAGGCGCAAACAGGGCGAAAACAGGGCCCCGGGGCGCCGGCGCGATTGTGCCCCGCTCCTACAATGCCTCCATGGTTGCGCCCCTTGATGTCTGTATCCGCGGCGCCGGCGTCGTGGGCCGCACGCTGGCCCTGCTGCTGGCGCGCGACCGCCTGCGCGTCGGCCTGGTCGAGGCCCCCCCGGCCGGCCCCGCCGACGTGCGGGCCTATGCGATGAACGCCGCCTCGCGCGCGCTGCTCGAGTCCCTGCGCGCCTGGCCCGCCGAGACCGAGGCCACCCCCGTGATGCACATGGAAGTCCATGGCGACGAGGGCGGGCTGGTGCGCTTCGACGCCGGCGAGCAGGGCATGCCCGCCCTGGCCTGGATCGCCGGCGCCACCGCCCTCGAGCAGGGTCTGGCGCAGGCGCTGCATTACCAGCCCGGCGTCGAAATCCTGCGTGAGCCGCGGCCCGCCGCCCTGACCGTGGTGTGCGAGGGCAAGGCCAGCGCCACCCGCGCCGAGCTGGGGGTGCAGTACGAGGTGCGGCCCTACCCGCAGCACGCCATCGCGGCGCGCTTGGTGGGCGAGCGCCCGCACGGCCAGGTGGCGCGCCAGTGGTTCCGCGACGGCGAGATCCTCGCCCTGCTGCCCCTGGGCGGGGCGGACGGGAACTCGGCGGCGCTGGTGTGGTCTGTCAGGCAGGAGCGCGCCGCCGAGTTGCTGGCGCTGCCCGCCGAGGAATTCGAGGCGCGCCTGACCGAGGCGAGCCACGGCGAGATGGGCGCCCTGCGCCTGTCCAGCGAGCGCGTGCGCTGGCCCCTGGTGCTGGCCAAGGCCGACCACTGGTGCGGCCCGGGCTGGGTGCTGGCGGGCGACGCCGCCCACGCGGTGCATCCGCTGGCCGGCCAGGGCCTGAACCTGGGCCTGGCCGACGTGCAGGCGCTGGCGCAGGTGCTGCACGGGCGCGAGTACTGGCGGCCGCTGGGCGACATGAAGCTGCTGCGGCGCTACGAGCGCGCCCGCAAGGCGCAGGTGGCCACGATGCAGCTGGCCAGCGACGGCCTGCAGGTGCTGTTCGAGCAGGACGCGCGTGCCTGGAGTGTCCTGCGCAACTGGGGCATGCGGGGCTTCGAGCACAGCGGCCCGGTGAAGCGGTGGACGGCGCGGCAGGCGGCCGGCCACCTGTGACGAGTCATTGAGAGGAAAGCCACCATGGCACACACGACGCGGCGGCTGATCGCCGCCGCCCTGCTCGCCGCCGGCCTGGCCGGGGCGGCATCCGCCCAGGAAGCGGCGATCCGCAAGAACCTGGCCGAGCGCGTCCCGCAACTGGGCAACGCCATCGAGGAGGTGCGCAAGACCCCCATGGCCGGCCTGTGGGAGGTGCGCGTGGGCACCGACCTGTTCTACACCGACGCCCAGGGCAACTACCTGATCCAGGGCGCGCTGATCGACACCAAGGCCCGCAAGAACCTGACCGAGGAGCGCCAGGAGAAGCTGCTGGCGATCGACTTCGCCAGCCTGCCGGTGGCCGATGCCTTCACCATCGTGCGGGGCGACGGCAAGCGCAAGATCGCGATCTTCGAGGACCCGAACTGCGGCTACTGCAAGCGCTTCGAGCGGGACCTGCAGGCCGTGAACAACGTCACCATCCACCTGTTCCTCTACCCGATCCTCGGGCCGGACTCGGTCACCAAGTCGCGCAACATCTGGTGCGCCAAGGACAAGGCCAAGGCCTGGACCGACTGGATGGTGCGCGAGCAGCTGCCGCCCAATGCCACCTGCGACACGGCGGCCCTCACGCGCAACACCGAATTCGGGCGCAAGTGGCGCATCACCGGCACGCCGACCCTGGTCTTCGCCGACGGCAGCCGCATTCCGGGCGCGATCAACGCCGCGCAGGTCGAACAGAAACTCGCCGAGGTGAAGTGAGCCCCTCCCCCGCAGCCGCCCCCCTGCACTACAAGGTCGAAGCGGCCGACCTGCACGCCCATCTCTTTCGCGTCACCCTCACCATCGCCCGGCCCGCCGCGCCGCAGCGCCTGTCGCTGCCGGTGTGGATCCCGGGCAGCTACCTGGTGCGCGAGTTCTCCAAGAACCTGCAAAGGCTCGCGGCGCGCCAGGACGGCAAGCCCGTGCCGCTGCAGCAGGTGGACAAATGCAGCTGGCAGGCCGACTGCGTGGCCTCCGGCGAACTGGTGCTGACCTACGAGGTCTACGCCTTCGACAACTCGGTGCGCACCGCCTGGCTCGACGCCTCGCGCGGCTTCTTCAACGGCACCAGCCTGTGCCTGCGCGTGCACGGCCAGGAGAAGCAGCCGCACGCGCTGGAGCTGGTCTCGCCGGTGGCGGCCTGGGAGGCGGCCACCGGCCTGCCCCCGCACAAGGTGGGCAAGCGCGGCTTCGGCACCTACCTCGCCGAGAACTACGACGAGCTGGTGGACTGCCCGGTCGAGATGGGCAGCTTCTGGAGCGCCGAGTTCAAGGCCGGCGGCGTGCCGCACCGGCTGGTGGTGGCGGGCGCGCCCCCCTCCTTCGACGGCGAGCGCCTGCTGGCCGACACGCACAAGATCTGCGAGGCCGGCATCCGCTTCTGGCATGACCGCAAGAAGCCGCCGTTCCAGTCCTACCTGTTCATGCTGAACGTGGTCGACGACAACTACGGCGGCCTCGAGCACCGCAACTCCACCGCCCTGATCTGCGGCCGCCGCGACCTGCCCCGCGCGGGCGAGGCGCGCGCGTCCGACGGCTACACCACGCTGCAGGGGCTGATCAGCCACGAGTACTTCCACACCTGGAACGTGAAGCAGCTGCGGCCCGCCGAGTTCGCGCGCTACGACTACGGGCAGGAGAACTACACGCAGCTGCTGTGGTTCTTCGAGGGCTTCACCAGCTACTACGACGACCTGCTGCTGCGACGCTGCGGCCTGATCGACGACGCCACCTACCTCAAGCTCCTGACCAAGACCGTCAACCAGGTGCTGCAGGCGCCCGGCCGCGAGGTGCAGTCGGTGGCGCAGGCCAGCTTCGACGCCTGGGTGAAGTACTACCGCCAGGACGAGAACACGCCCAACGCCACGATCAGCTACTACACCAAGGGCGCGCTGGTGGCGCTGTGCTTCGACCTCACGCTGCGCGCCGAGGGCAACACCACGCTCGATGAGGTGATGCGCGCGCTGTGGGCGCGTTGCAAGGCCGGCCCCATGACCGAGGCCGACTTCGCCGCGGTGCTCAAGGAACTGGGCGGGCGCAGCTTCGCGCGCGAGATCGCGGCCTGGGTGCACGGCACCCGCGAGCTGCCGCTGGAGGACCTGCTGGCCCGCCACGGCGTCACCGTCTTCCAGGACCCGGCGCAGCTGCAGCAGCGGCTGGGCCTGCGCACCGCCGACAACGGCGGCACGGTGCTGGTCAAGACCGTTTTGCGGGGCGGCGCCGCCGAGCAGGCCGGCTTCGCGCCCAATGACGAATGGCTTGGCATCGAGGTGGCCGGCGAAGGCTGGCGCCTGGCCAAGGTCGACGACGTCACGCTCTACGCCGGCGCGCATCGCAAGCTCGTCGCCCTGGTGGCGCGCGACCGCCGCCTGCTGCGCCTGGACCTCACCCTGCCCGCGGCGGCCACCACCTGGCGCCTGGGCGTGAAGGACGCGGCCCGGGTGCAGCCATGGCTGGCGGCCCACGCCTGACGCCGCGCCGCGCCGCGGTCCCGCTCGCCGCGCTGGGCGCGGTGGTGCTGGCCCTGCACCTGCTGGGGCTGGAGTGGCTGGCCCGCGTGCAGGCCACGCCCTCGGCGCTGCGCGCCGTGGCCGACCCGATGTTCACGCGCGTGCTCACGCCCGAGGCACCGCCACCGCCACCGCCACCGCCACCGCCACCGCCGCCGGCGCGCGACGCGGACGCCGAGGCGGCGCCAGCGCAGCCGCCCCAGCGCGAAGGCGCCTTGCAGGTGGCCACCGCCGTGCCCAGCGTGCCGCGCACGGCCACGCCCACCACGCCCGCTCCCGCGCCGGCCCAGGAGGCGGCGCCCGAGCCGGCACTGGATGCGGCCGCGTCAGCGCAGGCAGCGCCCGAGACACCGGCCGCCGCGCCTGCTCCTGCCGCCGCACCTTCTGCCCTGCCGGCTGCCTCGCCCGATGCCGCCGTCGCGGCCCCTGCGACCCCTGCGACCCCTGCGACCCCGGCGACCCCGGCGGCCCCGGCGACCCCGGCGACCCCGGTGACCCCGGCGGCCGCACCGGCCGCACCACCGTCCCCGGCCGACCCGTGGCCGCGCGACACCCGCGTCACCTACCAGCTGCGGGGCGACTTCCGCGGCAACCCGCTGCATGGCAACGCCCGCGTGCAGTGGCAGCGCCAGGGGCCGCTGTACCAGGTGCAGGTGGTGATCGACTTCGGCCTGGTGGGCACGCTCACCCTCACCAGCCAGGGCGAGGCCACCGCGCAGGGCCTGGTGCCGCGCGCCTACGAGGAGGTGCGCCGCAGCCGCCGGCGCAGCGTGCGCATGACCGACGCCGAGGTGGTGCTGCAGGACGGCCGCAGCCTGCCACGCCCGGCCAGCGTGCAGGATGCGGCGAGCCAGTTCGTCGAGCTCGGCCAGCGTTTCGCCTCGGGCCGGCAGGCCCTGGCGCTGGGCAGCACCGTGGAGGTGTGGCTGGCGCGCCCCGGCGGCCTGGACGCCTGGACCTACGACGTCGTCGCGCAGGACCTGCTGCGCACGCCGCGCCTCGGCGAGGTCGCGGCCTGGCGGCTGCGGCCGCGGCCGCTGGCCACGCCGCGCGGCAACATCACCGCCGAGTTCTGGTTCGCGCCGAGCCTGCAGTACCTGCCGGCGCGGGTGCGGCTTTCCATGGGCGATGAGGCCACCATCGACCTGGTCGTCGAGGTCATCGAGCAGCGCTGAGGCGGCGGGCCGCGCGGCTTCCGCGAAGGTTTCATGCAAGGGGCCTTGGGTATAGTCGTCGGGACAACTACCCCCGAGGAGACGGCATGTCCTACGAATGCATCGAAGTGCGCACCGAAGCCGGCAAGGTCGGCATCATCCAGTTGAACCGCCCCAAGCAGCTCAATGCGCTGAACGGCCAGCTGATGGATGAACTCGGCGCCGCGCTCCAGGCCTTCGACGCCGACCCGGCGATCGGCTGCATGGTCATCACCGGCAGCGAGAAGGCCTTCGCCGCCGGCGCCGACATCGGCGCCATGGCCAAGTACACCTTCGCCGACGCCTACGGCGGCGACTACATCACCCGCAACTGGGAAACCATCCGCAGCATCCGCAAGCCGGTGATCGCAGCGGTCGCGGGCTTCGCCCTGGGCGGCGGCTGCGAGCTGGCGATGATGTGCGACTTCATCATCGCCGCCGACAACGCCAGGTTCGGCCAGCCCGAGATCAAGCTGGGCATCATCCCCGGCGCCGGCGGCACGCAGCGCCTGCCGCGCGCAGTGGGCAAGTCCAAGGCCATGGACATGGCTCTCACAGCCCGCATGATGGACGCCACCGAGGCCGAGCGCTCCGGCCTGGTGAGCCGCGTCGTGCCCCTGGACAAGCTGATGGAGGAAACGCTCGGCGCCGCGCTGGTGATCTGCGAGTTCTCGCAGCTGGCGGTGATGGCGGCCAAGGAGTCGGTGAACCGCGCCTTCGAGGGCGGGCTGTCCGACGGCGTGATGTTCGAACGCCGCATGTTCCACGCCCTCTTCGCCACCGAGGACCAGAAGGAAGGCATGGACGCCTTCGTGAACAAGCGCAAGCCGCAATTCAAGCACCGCTGACGCGGCGCCGGGGCTGCGCCGCGGCGCTCAGGCCCCGAGCGTGAAGGCCTCGTGCACGGCGGACTGCACCGAGCCGCCCAGCACCGCGCCGCCGCCCGCCACGTAGACCCAGTCACCGATGGTCACCGCGCCCACCGCGTGGCGCGGCGTCGGCATGGGCGCGTGGGACTGCCAGCGGTCGCTGGCCGGGTCGTAGCTCTCCATCTGGCCGAACACCGTCTGCTGCCCCGGCCGGTTGATGATGCCGCCCTCGCCGCCCATGGCGAACAGGCGGTCCCGGTAGACCACCAGCCCATGCCCCGAGCGCGGCGTGGGCAGCGGCGCGCGCAGCTCCCAGGTGTCGCGATCGGGCAGGTACACGTGGTGCAGGCCGGTGTTGTATTCGAAGGTGTTGAAGCGCCCGCCGATCACATGGAGGCGCCCCTGCCAGGCCACGCAGCCGACGTGGTCACGCGCGCCGGGCAGCGCCTTGCGGCGGCTCCAGGCGTCGGCCTGCGGGTCGTAGACCTCGTGCCAGCCCACGCTGGCGCGCTCCTCGGTCGGCGCCGAGGCGCCCCCGATCAGGTGGATCTTCCCGGCCAGGGCCACGGCTGCGGCTGCGCCGCGCGGGCGGGGCAAGGGTGCCACCGGGCTCCAGCGGTCGGCGGCCACGTCGTAGGCGTAGGCATGGGTGTCGGGGTTGCGGTTCTGCTCGATGAAGCCGCCGAAGGCATAGATGCGCCCGGCCGCTGCGGCCACCGCGACATGGTTGGCGCCGCGGGGCAGCGCCGCGCCGAGGTACCAGCGGTCGTCGCGCGGGTCGTAGATGTGGTGGTAGCCGCGGTCGACGCGGCCTTCGCCGTAGCCGCCGATCACGTGCAGCCGCCCGGCCCACTCGACGGCCCAGGCCATCTCGCTGCGGGGGATCGGCAGCGCCGCGCGCGGCACCCAGCGCCCGGGCGCGCCGGCCGGCGCGGGGCTGGCGAAGGAACGCTGCGCCTCCTGGTCGGGCGTGAGGTGGTGCGGCACGCCGCCCTGCAGGCGGGCATAGGGCTCGGGGGAGGACGGGGCGGCCGGCAGGGAGGGCGCGTGGCCCGCGTGGCCCGGCTGCGCGAAGGCGGTGGGCGAGGCGAGCAGGCTGGCGCCGGCTGCCAGGAGGTGGCGGCGGTGGACGGTCATGGAGTCTCCTGGTGCCCCGGTGGAGCCCGGGGTCTGGCTGCGGGCCATCATAGGCGGCGGGGGCTGTGCCACCATCGCGGGACTTCACCGAGACACTTCTTCTGCCATGCCCGTCATCGCCATCACCCTCCTGCCCGGCTACCCCGCGGATGCGCGCGAGCGCCTGGTCGATCGCGTGGCCACGGCCGCCCGCTCCGTGGTCCTCGCGCCGGAGGCCGGCACCACGGTCTTCGTCCATGAGGCCGCCACCTACCGGCGCGACGGCCGCATCGCCTCGGCGGGCGGCCCGGTCGTGCCCGAGGCAACGCCCGTGGTGCGGGCCTTCCTGGAGGCGATGGGCCGGCGCGACCTGGAGGCGGCCGCCCAGTGGCTCGCGCCGGGTTTCGAGATGGTGTTCCCGGGCGGGCGGGCCATGCACCGGCTGCACGAACTCGTCGAGTGGGCGAAGGGGCGCTACCAGTCGGTGGAGAAGCGCTGCGAGCGCTTCGAGGAGTCGTGGCAGGGGGATGTGACGGTGGTCCACTGCAGCGGCACGCTGCAGGGCCGGTGGCCCGACGGGCGCCCCTTCGAGGGGGTGCGCTTCATCGACCGCTTCGAGCTGGAGTCCGGAAAAATTCGCAGGCAGGAGGTCTGGAACGACCTCGCGGAAAGCCGCTTCGCAGATCCGCTATAATCTTGTTTTCTCGGCGCTTTAGCTCAGTCGGTTAGAGCGATGGAATCATAATCCACAGGTCCGCGGTTCGAGTCCGTGAAGCGCCACCAAATCAAAGCCCGCTGTGCCCGCACAGCGGGCTTTTTCTTTGGCCCGCGCCGCGCCCGCGTCAACCAAATGACGACTCCGGACCAGGGATTCAATTCGAACCCATTATCAGATTGATAAACTTGTTACCCATCCGTACAAGTCGATCCGGAAAGGATGTGCGATGGAGCGCAAGTGCCTGAAATGCGGTTTCGTGAAGGACGCCGCGCGCGGCGACTCGATGGAGCCCTGCCCCCGGTGCGGGGCCATCTACAGCCGGGTCGAAGCGGCAGCCGCCGCGGGTGCGCCCGTGGCGGGGCCGGCCCTGAAACGGGCCATGACCCGGCGGCGTGACGACTTCTGCGACCCGCAGACCTTCGCCGTGCGCATGCGCAAGGAAAGCCTGTACCCGGCCTCCCGAAGCCTGACCCAGATGGCCTACCTGCTGGGCCTCGCCCTGGCGGCGCTGTGGGTCGTGGGCGGATTGATCAACATCTTCACCAGTCGGGCCTCCGACCGGATCCTGACCCTCGCGGTGTGCCTGTTCATCGCGGTGGCGACGATCTTCCTGTCACGGCTGTTCCGCGAGATCTCGCTGATGCTGTGCGACCTGAGCGACGCCTCGATCCGCACCGCGGCGCATTTCGAGCAGTCGTGAGCGGCGCAGGGCCGGATGACCCGGCCCCTGCCCCGCGCGTGATCAGTTCTTCTCGTAGTACGGCGCGGCCTTCGCGTTCAGGTGGGCCTTGTCCATCGTCAGCTCGAAGGGCAGGCCCTGGTGGTAGCGCCAGCCGTCGAGGTCGGCGTTGGTGATCTTGCCGTCCTTGTCCAGGTCCAGGTAGGCCGGTTTGAAGCCCACGGCCTGCATGCCGTTCTCCAGCGTGATCGGCACCGTACCGCCCTCGGCCCCGATCACCGTGCGGGTGTCCGGATGGATCGGCACCAGCGGCATGCCGACGAAGCCTTCCCAGATGTTGAACACCTGCTTGTAGCCGCGGCCCGCATAGGCGGCGCCCAGGTACTTCTCCGGGTTCGACAGCACGTTGCCCGCCTTGGCCGAGCGCGAGCCCGTGCGACACAGGAGGGCGAAGGCCTGGTTCTTGTCCGGGTAGGCGGCCTCGAAGGCCTTGAACAGTTCCTCGTCACTCATGCGGACGACCGAGCCGCTCTTGGTGCCGTAGAGGCAGGTGCCGCCATCCTCCGAGCGCAGCACCGTGTCGCCGGGCGCCTTGGGGTTGGCGTTGCACTCCTGGAAGACGCGCGGGTAGGGGATGTGGCGGGCGCCGGCGGGGTGGCCGTTGCGGTACTCGGTGGCATCACGCACGTCGACGATGGCCAGGCGGCCGGCGCCGGTGCGCTGCGAGCGCAGGTAGGCCGAGGCGGCGCTGATGTCAGCGGCATAGAAGCGCTCGTGCATGTAGCGGTTGCCATCCAGCGGGCCGGAGGCCGGCTTCACGGCATCCTGTGCGGAAACGGACAGCGAGGCGCACAGGGCCGCACCGGCCAGCGCAACGCACTTCAGGACATGGGAGAACATGGCTCTTTCCTCGGGAGAATTCGAACGGGCGAGTATCCATGGGTCACGGTCAAAATGAATACCAAACGTTCGAACTTCTTTTCATTTGGATATTCCGCCTGCGGGCATGCCGCGGGCCACGGCCGCCCGCGGGCGCGGGCCACGCAGGCCCAGCCCCTGCCGCCGCGTCCCGGCGATTGATTTCCATCAACGCACGGGCAGGCCCGCAAGGTTCAAGATGGCGACCTGGCCACGCGGGCGACCCGCGCCCTGCATCCGGGCCGTCCTTGAAAGGTGATCCGATGTTTCCCGAATACCGCGACCTCATCACGACCCTCAAGCACCGGGACCAGCACTTCACCCGCCTGTTCGACAGGCACAACGATCTCGACCAGAAGATCCGCAACATGGAGGAGCGCATCGAGCCCTCGGCCCTGGGCGAGATCGAGGCCCTGAAGAAGGAAAAGCTGCGGATCAAGGACGACCTGTATGCCCTCCTGAAGAAGGCAGCGGGCCACTGACATCCACGCCGCGCGCGTGGCTCACCCTGCCAGTCAACCCGGGACAGAGCCGAAGAGGGGCCGCAAGGCGCGGGCCATGGCGTCGACGTGGCGAGTGTCGGTTCCGCAGCAGCCCCCCATGATGGTGAATGCGGGCAGAAGGGGCCGCAATTGCACATAGGACTGCGCGAGGTCCACCGGGTCGCCGTCGTCCAGGACCGGCGCCGCGTCGAGTTCGGCATGGCTCAGACGCGACGCATTGGCGCGGATGCCTCGCAGGCGCTGCAGCCAGGCGCCTGCGCCCGCCAGGGCCTCACGGAAATGGGTGGGATGCGCGCAATTGACCATGTAGTAGCCCGGGTAGCCGTCCGAGGCTGAATCGACCTGCTGGATGGCTTCGCCCAGTGCCTGCCCGCTGGGCAGGCGGCCATCGGTCTCGGTGGTGAACGAGATCGCGACGGGCATGCCATGCGCCTTCGCCGCCAGGGCGACCCCGGCGGCCTCCTCGGCGCTGGTCATGGTCATGGCGCAGACCATGTCGGCCTGCGTGCGGGCCAGCACGCCAACCTGCCACGCGTGGTAGGCGCGTGCCTGGGGCACCGACATCACGCCGCCGGCGACATACCCATCACCCCGGGGCCCGATGCAGCCGCTCAGGACCCGGGGCTGCCCGGCGGCCACCGTGTCCGCCGCCACCTCCGCCAGCAGGGCCATGCCCTCGCGGTTGGCGGCGGCCAGCTCGTCGAGCGTGTAGCCCAGCCTCCAGCCCCAGTCCGGGTTGGCGCGCCAGGTCGGCGCCTCGAGGATGAGGCCGACACCATGCTGCACGGCGAGCTGCAGGTAGTCAGCGTAGTAGCGCCGCAGGGCCTCGCGCCCCTGCGGGGAACGGAGCAACGTGAAGACCGCGAACGACGGGATCTCCAGGCCCTCCCGGAACACCAGGGTGGTCTCGAGTCCGCCATCGGTGAGGAAGGGAACCGGTGCGAGTTGCGGCAGCGGGCGGGGCGAGGTCGACATGGGCAGTCCTCCCATCGTTGAAGGCGGCACCTGCCGAAGTCTGCGCCTCGCCCGGTGGGCTGTCCACGGCACGGCGCCGTGCCGTGGCGCCTGGCCCCGGCCCTGCAACGGGGCAGCATCCCGCAGGACGGCGACACCGTCATCCCGCTGCGGGACATCCGCAAGGCCTGGACCTCACCGCGGCAGGTAGTGCGCCGCCAGCGCCTGGAAGGCCGCCAGGCGCGGCTCGGCGATGCCCTCGGCGGCCAGGACCTGCGCCACGCGCGGGGCGCACGCCAGGGCCGCGCGGGCATCCGTGAACAGCAGGCGCACCCGCCGCGCGAGCACGTCCTCCACGGTCTGCGCGAACTCCTGGTGCACCGCGAAGCGCACGCGGGCCTCGGTGAGGCCGGGGCCCAGGGCGTCCCCGCCCGTGCGATCCACCACGTCGGCCATGTCGTGCGCATCCCCCGCGCCGACCCCGTCCGCACCAAGGTCCGGACCGGCGCCGCCGCCCGTGAGGCGGTAGTCCGCCGTGCGGCAGTCCCCCCGGGCCTGCAGCAGCCCGGCGCGCACGCAGGCCCGCACCACGTCGTCGGCGATGACGCGGTAGGTGGTCCACTTGCCGCCGGTCACGGTGACCAGCCCCGACGGGCCGATGGCGATGTCGTGCTCGCGGCTGATCGAGGCGCTGGCCATGCCCCGGGCCTGCGGCCTCACCAGCGGACGCAGGCCCGACCACTGGCTCACGATGTCGGCGCGCACCGGCGGGCGCTCCAGGTAGCGCGCCAGTTCGCCGAGGATGAAGTCGACCTCGTCCGGCGAGGGCTCGGGCGCGTCCTGCGGGCCGTCACAGGGCACGTCAGTCGTCCCGGCGAGCAGCCGCCCTTCCCACGGGATCGCGAACAGCACGCGGCCATCGCGGGTGCTGGGCACCAGCAGCGCCTCGTCCGAGGCCAGGCACTCGCTGGGCAGCACCAGGTGCGACCCGCGGCTGGGGCGCAGGCGGGCCTCGAACGCGTCGCCGGCGCCGGCCGGCTCGAGGGCCCGCACCGCATCCGCCCACGCGCCCGCGGCATTGACGACGCAGCGCGCGCGCAGCGTGTGCCCGCGGCCCGTCTGCGCATCGGCACACGCCACCCCGACCACCCGCCCGTCCTCGTAGGCGAAGGCCCGCGCCGCCAGGTGGTTCAGCACCACTGCCCCCTCGCGCGCCGCGCTGCGCGCGAGGGCCACGGCCAGCGGCGCGTCGTCGAACTGCGCGTCCCAGTAACGGATGCCGCCCCGCAGACCGGCGCGCTTCACCGCGGGCAGCGCGCGCAGGGTCTCGCCGGCGTCCAGCCACTGTGTCGGCCCCAGGCTGCGGGCGCCCGCCAGCAGCGCGTAGGCCGACAGCCCCAGCCCGTAGCGCACCCGGTCCCAGCCGCTGTAGACGGGGACCACGAAGGACAGCGGCCGGCACAGCCCCGGCGCGTTGGCCAGCACGATCGCGCGCTCGCGCAGGGCCTGGCGCACCAGGCCGAGCCGGCCCTGCGCGAGGTAGCGCACGCCGCCGTGCAGCAGCTTGGTGGAGCGCGAGGAGGCGCCCTGGGCGAAATCATGGGCCTCGACCAGGGCGACGCGGTAGCCGCGCAGCACGGCGTCGAGCGCGAGGCCCAGGCCGGTGGCCCCGCCGCCGACGATGGCGAGGTCCCAGGCCTGCGAGGACAGCCGCGCGAGCTGGAGGGCCCGGTCGGCCGGGCCCGTGCCTACAGAGCCCATGCCCGCGCCCGGTCCACCGCCTGGCGCCAGCGGTGGTGCTTCGCCTGGCGGCGCTCGGCCGGCCAGGCGGGCTCGAAGCGGCGGTCCACGCGCCAGAGCCCGGCGACCTGGTCCGCATCGCGCCACACGCCGGTGGCCAGGCCGGCGAGGAAGGCCGCGCCGCGCGCGGTGCTCTCGGTGACGGTGGGCCGCACCACGGGCACGCCGAGGATGTCCGCCTGCAGCTGCATCAGCAGGTCGTTGCGGCAGGCGCCACCGTCCACGCGCAGCTCGCGCAGCGGCAGGCCGGCGTCGCGGCCCATGGCGTCGAACACGTCCGCCACCTGCAGGGCGATGGCCTCCAGCGCGGCGCGGGCGATGTGCGCGCGGGTGGTGCCGCGGGTCAGGCCCACCAGGGCGCCGCGGGCCCGCGCGTCCCAGTCGGGCGCGCCCAGGCCGGCAAAGGCGGGCACGAGGTACACGTCGCCGGTGTCCTCCACCTGCGCGGCCAGCGCCTCCACCTCGCGCGAGGACTCGATCACCTGCAGCCCGTCGCGCAGCCACTGCACCGTGGCGCCCGCCGCGAACACCGAGCCCTCGAGGCAGTAGGCCAGGGGCAGGCGCGCGTCCTGCGCCTGCCAGCCCGCGGTGGCGAGCAGGCGGCTGGGACTGTCCACCGGCCGCGCCCCGGTGTTCATCAGCATGAAGCAGCCGGTGCCGTAGGTGTTCTTGGCCAGGCCGGGCGCGAAGCAGGCCTGGCCGAAGGTCGCGGCCTGCTGGTCGCCGGCGATGGCGGCGATGGGCAGGGCCTGCCCCAGCACCGCGGGGGCGGCCTGCGCGATCACGCCGCAGGAGGGGACGACGCGGGGCAGCACCTCACGCGGGATGTCGAACAGGCGCAGCAGCTCGTCGTCCCAGTCGAGGCGGTGGATGTCGAACAGCATCGTGCGCGAGGCGTTGCCGACGTCGGTGACATGGCTGGCGCCCTGCGTGAGGCGCCAGACCAGCCAGCTGTCGATGGTGCCGCAGGCCAGCTCGCCGCGCCCGGCGCGCTCGCGGGCGCCGGGGACCGTGTCGAGCAGCCACTGCAGCTTGGTGGCGGAGAAGTAGGCGTCGGCCACCAGCCCGGTCTTGCGGCGGATGGCGGCCTCATGGCCCTCGGCGACGAGGCGCTCGCAGCGGCCGGCCGTGCGCCGGTCCTGCCAGACGATGGCGTTCCACAGCGGCTCGCCGGTGCGGCGGTCCCACAGCACCACGGTCTCGCGCTGGTTGGTGATCGCCAGGGCGTCGACCTGCGCGGCCCCGCGCGCCTCGCGCAGGGCGGCCAGCGCCTGCAGCGCCACGGCGCGCTGGCTCTCCCAGATCTCCAGCGGGTCATGCTCGACCCACCCCGGCTGCGGGAAGTGCTGCCGGAACTCGCGCTGGGCGGTGGCGACCGCCTCGCCGGCTTCATCGAAGACGATGGCCCGGGAGCCGGTGGTTCCCTGGTCGAGCGCAAGAACATGTCGCATGCACACCCCGCCGAGGCAGCGGCGCGGCCCGGTGCGGGCCGGCCAGGGCCACAGGATAGTGCGTGCGGTGCGGGCGGGCTATCGGGACGGGGCCGGACCAGGGGCCGCCACCGCGCGCCCCGCAGCCGCGGAAGGCGTCAGGCCGGCAGCGCCCAGGTGCTGGCCATCGACGGCCGCTGGCTGAAGCCGGCATACCAGGCCGCCACGCCGGGGAAGCGGTGGCGCCAGCCGAGGTCGGGGAAGCGCAGGTCCAGGTACCACAGCGCACAGCCCACCGCCAGCGAGCCGATGTCGACGCGGCCCTCCAGCAGCTCGGGATGCGCCTCCAGGTGGGCCAGCGAGGTCTCGGCCTTGTCCAGCTGCGCGGCGCGCCATTCGGGCCAGCGGATCGCCTCGGGGCGGGCGACGTCCTCGTAGCGCGCGAGCAGCGCCGCGTCGAGGATGCCGTCGCCCAGCGACTGCAGGGTCAGCGCCTGCCAGCGCGCGCGGCCCGAGCGCGGGAACAGCGTGCCGCCGGCCAGCGTGTCCAGGTACTCGCAGATGACCCGGCTGTCGTACAGCGCCAGGCCGTCGTCGGTGAAGAAGGTGGGCACCTTGCCCAGGGGGTTGGTCTCGATGATCTGGCGATCGCGCTGCACCGGGTGGGCGTTGGAGGGCAGGAGCTCGAGGCGGTCGGCCAGGCCCAGTTCGTGGGCGGCCACCAGGCACTTGCGCACGTAGGGGGAGAAGGGGGAGAAGTAGATCTTCATCGCGTGGATTCTCGGTGAGGTCAGGCGGTGGCCACGGTGGCCGGCGCGGCGGCGGCTGTCGCCGCGCCATGCGCCGCATGCATCGCCGCGCGCCAGCCGAAGGTGAGCGCGGGGCCCAGGGTGATGCCGGGCGCGGGGTACTGGCCGCCCATGACGGAGTGCATGTCGTTGCCCGCGGCGTACAGCCCGCGGACCACGCGGCCCTGGGCGTCCAGCGCCTGCGCGTCGGCATTGCATCGCACGCCGCAGGCGGTGCCGATGTCGCCGGGGTAGACCTTGACGGCGTAGAAAGGGCCCTGGCGCAGCGGCCCCAGGCACTCGTTGGGCTGGTGCCCGGGATCGCCGAGGTAGCGGTTGTACGCGGTACCGCCCTTGCCGAAGTCCTCGTCGCGGCCGGTCGCGGCGAGGCGGTTGAAGCGCTCGACCGACTCCTGCAGGGCCACCGGGTCCAGGCCCAGCTGGCGGGCCAGGGCCTCCAGCGAGTCGGCCTTGTGCAGGTAGCCGGCGCGCACCAGGTGCTCGCGCGGGCGCCCGCCCGGCAGGGCCAGCCCCAGGCCCCAGCGCTCGATGAAGTCGCTGTCGCATACCAGGAAGGCCGGCACCGTGGGCACCGAGGCGTGCGAGGCGTACATGCCGCGCACGAACTCGTGGTACGAGGTGGATTCGTTGACGAAGCGGCGGCCGGCGCCGTTCACCGCCATCAGGCCCGGCTTGGCGCGGTCCCACACCAGGTGCGGGTAGCGGGTGACGCTGCCGTCGGGCTTCGTCAGCACCGAGACCGGCGCCCAGAACGCCGGGCTCGCATGGCCCTCGCCCAGCGCTGCGCCGGCGGCGCGGGCCAGCGCGATGCCCTCGCCGCGGTTCCCCTGCGGCGACATGGACCACGGCCCGGTGGGCTCCGGGTACTGCGCCGCGCGCAGCGGCTCGCTCCAGGGGAAGCCGCCGGTGGCAATCACCACGCCGCGGCGCGCGCGCACGCGCAGCAGGCGGCCCTGGTGGCTCACCTCGACGCCATCGACGCCGCCGTCCGCGCCGTGCAGCAGCCGCTGCGTGTCGGCCTCCAGCCAGTAGGGAATGCCGCGGTCGATCACACTCTTGAACAGGCGGGCGGCGAGCGCGTTGCCCAGCACCAGCCGGGTGCCGCGGTGGTAGCCGGCCAGGCGGTCGGCGAAGTAGCGCAGCACCAGCTTCATGCCCTCGCGCCAGGAGGTGAAGGACTTCGTGACCGCGAGCAGGTGCTTGGCATCGGTCATCGTGATCATCATCCCGCCCAGCACCAGGAACTCCGGCAGCGGGTCGCGCAG
Organism: Ramlibacter sp. MAHUQ-53; assembly: GCF_052600055.1. Classification (NCBI taxonomy): domain Bacteria; kingdom Pseudomonadati; phylum Pseudomonadota; class Betaproteobacteria; order Burkholderiales; family Comamonadaceae; genus Ramlibacter; species Ramlibacter sp. MAHUQ-53. The sequence goes on along the minus strand of NZ_JBQWTS010000008.1, from coordinate 151,004 downwards.
CTCGCGGAACTGCCGCTTGCCCAGGAGGCGGCCGTCGAACATCAGCGGGTCGAGCGAACGGCCCCCCAGCGCGGCGCCGGGGCGGTCGGGGTAGTAGTCGGGCGAGTAGGTGCGCGCGGCCAGCTTCACCTCGGTATGGCGGGCAAAGTAGTCGACCGCCTGCGAGGCCGAGTCGACGAAGGCGCGCTGCAGGTCCTGCGGCGAGGCGTCGCCCACGGTGTGGCGCAGGTAGGTCAGCACCTGTTCCCGGGTGTCGGGGTGGCCGGCCTGCGCGGTCTGCGAGTTCAGGGGCGCCCACACCGCGCCGCCGGAGACGGCGGTGGAGCCGCCGATGCGGTCGCTCTTTTCCAGCAGCAGCACCGAGAGGCCCTCGATGCGCGCCGCCAGCGCCGCGGCCATGCCGCCCGCACCGGCGCCGACCACGACCAGGTCGAACGCCTGGTCCCACGCCGCTGCACCCGCGGGTGCCCCCACGCCCTGCGCTGCGCTCATGCCGCCGACCCTCCCAGCGACTTGCCGCCGTCGAGGAACAGCACCTGGCCGGTGATGAAGTCGGTGGCGGGCGAGGCGAGGAAGGAGACCGCGTGGGCGATGTCCTCCGGCCGGCCGGCCTTGCCGGTGGGCTGCAGCGCGAGCTGCGCCGCCATGCGCTCGGGCGTGAGCGCGCGCAGCAGGGGGGTGTCGATCAGTCCCGGCGCGATGGCGTTGACCAGGATGCCGCGCGGGGCCAGCTCCATCGCGCTGGCGCGGGTGTAGCCGACCACCGCCGCCTTGGAAGCCACGTAGTGCGGGTGGTTCTTCGCGCCCAGGTAGGCGCGCGAGGCGATGTTCACGATGCGCCCGCCCTCGGGCATGGTGCGGGCCACCTCCTGCGTGAGCGTGGCGACCGCGACGAGATTGACCTCGTAGACGCGGCGGAAGTCGTCGTTGGTGACCTCCAGGAACTTGCGCTCGTCGAACACGCCGGCGTTGTTCACCAGGGCGCGGACCGGGCCCAGCGAGCGCACCAGCGCACGTACGGCGGCCTCGTCGGTGAGGTCCACCACCGCGCAGCGCACGTCCAGGCCCAGGCTGCACAGGCGCGCCGTCTCGCGCTCGGCGAGGTCCGCCACGCGGTCGACCATCACCACCGCAAAGCCGTCGCGCGCGAGGCGCTCCACCGTCGCCAGGCCCATGCCGCTGGCGCCGCCCGTGACCAGGGCCAGGGGTTTGCTGCTCATGTTCTCGATTCCCTTCATGCGGCGAGGAAGCCGCCGTCCACCGGCAGCACCACGCCATTGACGTAGCTGGCCATCTCCGAGGCCAGGAAGACCACCGGGCCGACGATCTCGTGCGGCTCGCCGCCGCGCGCCATCGGCACGCGGTCCATGTACCAGTCGGTGCCGCCGGGCACCTCCAGCTGCGGCCTCACCATCTCGGTGAGCATCAGGCCCGGGGCCACCGCGTTGGCGCGCACGCCGAAGGGCGCGAGGTCGCGCGCCAGCACCTGCGTGAGCGAGCGCACCGCGCCCTTGGAGGCGACGTAGCCGGCCGAGGAGATGCCGCTGACGAAGGCCACGATGGACGACAGGTTGACGATGCTGCCGCGGGTGGACTTCAGCGCCGGCACGAAGGCCTGCGTCACGTTGAACAGGCCCTCGAGGTTGACGTTGATGATGCGGTCCCAGACCTCGGCGGCCTGCGGATCGTCGATGCGGGCGCGGCCGGAGATGCCGGCGTTGTTCACCAGTACGTCGATGGCGCCGCGGCGCGCGCCGATGTCCTGCGCGAAGGCGTTGACCGCGCCGCGGTCGGTGACGTCGACCGCTTCGCCCCAGGCCTGGCCGCCGGCGGCGGTGATGCGGTCCGCCACGGCCTGCGCCCTGGCGCGGTCCAGGTCGGCCACGATGACCCGCGCGCCCTCGCGCGCGAAGCCCTCGGCGATGGCGCTGCCCAGGCCGCCGGCCGCGCCGGTGACCAGGGCCAGCTTGCCCTTGAGAAGATCCATGGGTTGACTCCGGTGGCGCCGGTCAGGCGCCGAGGTAGGCCCGCCGCACGGCGGGGTCGTTCATCAGCTGCCGTGAGGGGCCCTGCACGGTCACCTCGCCGTTCTCCAGGATGTAGGCGTGGCTGGCCACGGTGAGGGCCAGCTGGACGTCCTGCTCCACCAGCAGCACGGTCATGCCCTCCTCGCGGTTCAGGCGGCGGATGGCGGCGAAGATCTGTTCCACCAGCAGGGGCGACAGGCCCATCGAGGGCTCGTCGAACAGCACCATGCGCGGGCGCGACATCAGCGCCCGGCCGATGGCCAGCATCTGCTGCTCGCCGCCCGACAGGGTGGCGGCGCGCTGGTCGGCCCGCTCGCGCAGGCGCGGGAACAGGGTGAAGACCTTCTCGAAGTCCTGCGCGATGCCGCCGCGGTCGCGGCGCAGGTAGGCGCCCAGCTCGAGGTTCTCGCGCACGCTCATCTCGCGGAACACCTCGCGGCCCTCGGGAACCTGCACCAGGCCGCGGCGCACGATCTCGTCGGACGGCAGCCGCGAGATCACCTCGCCGTCGAAGCGCACCTCGCCCGCGGTGGGCTGGATCAGGCGCGTGATCGCATTGAGCGTGGAGCTCTTGCCCGCGCCGTTGCTTCCGAGCAGGGCGACGATCTCGCCCTTGGGCACGGCCAGGGACACATGGGACAGGGCCTGGATCGGCCCGTAGGCGGCGCTCACGCCGCTGACTTGCAGCATGGCTTCAGGCATCGGCCGTGACTCCCTTGCCCAGGTAGGCTTCGATGACGCGCTCGTCCGCCGCCACTTCCTGCGGCGTGCCCTCGGCGATCTTCTCGCCGAAGGACATGACGGTGATGCGGTCGGAAATGGACATGACCAGCTGCATGACGTGTTCCACCAGCAGCACGGTGATGCCGTCCTGCCGGGCCAGCTCGGTGAGCAGGCGATCCAGCGCCTCGATGTCGCGATTGCGCAGGCCGGCGGCCGGCTCGTCCAGCAGCAGCAGGCGCGGCTTGATGGCCAGCGCGCGGGCGATCTCCAGCAGCTTCTGGCGGCCGAAGTCCAGCTCGCGGGCGCGGGTGGCGCGGTCGGCGCTCAGGCCCACGCGCTCGATGAGGCTGTCCACCAGCTCGCGGGTATCGGCGCCCGGCCGGCGCAGCAGGCCGCCCAGGCTGGAGGCGCTGTGCGTGTGGCACCCCAGGAGCACGTTCTCGTAGACGGTGAGCTCACCGAACAGCTCCAGGTTCTGGAAGGTGCGGGCCACGCCCAGCGAGGCCATGCGCGAGGGCGGCAGGCGGGTGATGTCCTGGCCGTCCAGCGTGATGCGGCCGGCCGAGGGCGTGTAGTAGCGGGAGATGCAGTTGAAGGTGGTGGACTTGCCGGCGCCGTTGGGGCCGATCAGCGCGTGGATGCTCGCGCGCTGCACCTGGAACGACAGGCCATTGACCGCGGTGAGGCCGCCGAAGCGCACCGTCAGGCCGTCGATGTCGAGGAAGGGGGCAGCGCTCACGGCGTCACCTCCGCGGCGTGTTGCGCCGGGGCGCGGGCAGCCGCCGGGCTGGCGGCGGGCAACGCCGCGGCAGCCGCAGCGGCCGCCGGCGCGCGCACCGGTTCGGGCGCGCTGGCGCGGCGGTCCGCGAACAGGCCCTTGGGCTTGAACATCATGAATCCCATGAGGATGGCGCCGTAGATGATTTCCTGGATCGACAGCGCCTGGCGCAGCAGCTCGGAGATCAGGCCGAAGGCGATGGCCCCCAGCACCGCGCCGCGCACCGAGCCGATACCGCCCACCACCACCATGGTCAGCACCAGGATGGTGGTCTGGAAGCCCAGGCTCTCGGGGTGGATGAAGGAGGTGAACAGGGTGTACATGCCGCCGGCCATGCCCGCATAGGCGGCCGACAGCGCGAAGGCGCTCTGCTTCATGCGCTTGACGTTGATGCCCATGGCCATGGCGGCCACGTCGCTCTCGCGCACCGCGCGCAGCGAGGAGCCGTACTGCGAGCGCGAGAGGGCCACGGTGAGCCACAGCATCAGCGCCGTGAGCACGATGACGAAGGGGTAGGCCTGCAGGTCGTTGGTCAGTTTCAGGCCGAACAGCTCGGCGGGCTGCATGCGCATGCCGTTGGAGCCGCCGGTGACCTTGTCCCAGTTCAGGAAGACCCACTGCATCGCCTCGCCGAAGGCGAAGGTGGCCAGGGCCAGGTAGATGTCCCGCATGCGCAGGGCCAGCAGTCCGATCAGGTAGCCCAGCACCGCCGAGAGCAGCGCCCCGGCGAGGATGGACACCACGAAGGGCGGGTGCCAGGCGGTGTTCACCAGGCCGGCGGTGTAGATGCCGATGCCGTAGAAGGCGGTGTGCGAGAGCGCGAACTGGCCGGTCTCGCCGATCACCAGGTGCATGCCCAGGGCCAGCACCACGAAGACCATGAGCAGGTTGACCACGTACAGCACGTAGCCGGAGGTGGTGAACGGCAGGGCCGCGAGCACCACGGCTGCGGCGGCCAGGGCCGCCTTGTCGATCGGGAGGGACTTCATACTTTCTTCACCTGCGGCTTGCCGCCCAGCAGGCCCTGCGGGCGCACCACCAGGGTGACCAGGATCAGGAGGAAGGGCGCGACCACGATGGCGTTGGTCGAGACGAACAGGCCCACCAGGTTCTCCACGATGCCCACGATGAGGCCGCCGAGCACCGCGCCGGGCAGGCTGGTGAACCCGCCGACGATCGCCGCCGCGTACGCCAGGATGGCGATGTGCGCGATGTCGGGCGTGATCAGGATCTTGGGGGTGATGAGGATGGCGGCGACCGCCGAGACCAGCCCGGACAGCGCCCACACCATCATGCGGATGCGGGACAGGCGGATGCCCACGATCTGGGACGCCTTGGGGTTCATGCCCACCGCGCGCATGGCCTTGCCGATGCGGGTGCGGTTGAACATCAGGTACAGCAGCACCATGACGGTGACCGCCACGGCGAAGATCGCCAGGTCCAGGTGCGTGAGCACCGCGTCGCCCACGATGATGGGGTCGTTGGAGACCAGCGAGGGCAGCGAGCGCGGCGTGTCGCCCAGGCCGGTCTGGCGCACCAGGCCTTTGAGCAGGTAGGCCAGGCCGAGGGTGGCGATGACCAGCTGCACGCCCACGCCCTTGGAGTGGGTGACGCGCTCCATCACGACCTTCTGGAAGACGGCGCCGAGGGCAGCCACGGCCAGCACCGTGACCGGGATCACCACCGCATAGGACCAGCCCGCGATGAGCAGCAGCGACAGGGCGATGTAGCCCCCCATCATGAAGATCTCGCCCTGGGCGAAGTTGGGGACGTCGGTGGTCTTGAAGACCGAGACGATGGCAATGGCCAGCAGCGCGTAGACGCTGCCGGTCACCAGCCCGGACAGCACGCCCTGCTGGAGGAACAGCCAGATGTCACTGAAGCTCATGTCGTGCGGGCCGGGGGCGAGCCCCCGGCCCCTCCTTCCTTACTTGGGCTGGTAGGTCCAGGCGCTGCGGTAGCTGCCAGGGACCAGCGTCTTGTTCTCGCCGTCGAACTTCAGGTAGATGGCGGACTTCTGGCCGGCGTGGTCGGTGGCGGTCAGCTCGATCGGGCCGGCCATCACGCCGGAGTCGAACTTGGTCTGCGTGAGCGCGGTCAGCACCTTCTCGCGGGTCGGCTGCGGGCCGGCGGCCTTGAGCGCGTTGACCACGGCCATGGCCGAGGGGATGCCATAGGGCATGTAGGTCTGCGGGTAGCCGGGCTTGGCAGCCAGGTCCGGGTAGTACTGCTTGTACATGTCGTAGACCCACTTCAGCTTGGGGCCGCCGGGCACGTCGAGCATGACCTCCTGCAGGTAGACGTTCTTGAAGGCGTCCTTGTTGCCCACGTTCTCCACCAGCTGCTTGAGGTCGGCGGTGCCGTTCACGGCGATGACGATGGGCTTGTTCCAGCCCAGTTCGTGGGCCTTCTTCACCAGCAGGCTGACCGGGCGGGCGTAGGTGGTGATCAGCAGCACGTCCGGGTTGGCGGCGCGGATCTTGAGCATGGGCGCGGTGACGTCGGTCAGGTTCGGGTTGACCGACTGCACCTGCAGGTCCACGCCGATCCGCTTGGCCTGGAACTCGGCGGCCTCGAGGTTCCAGCCGCCGTAGGCGTCGTCGTGGTTGATGTAGCCGATCTTCTTGCCCTTGAGGTGCTCGGCGGCGAACTGCACCATCGAGCCGCCCACCGCGCGCTGCGAGATGGAGAAGGCGCCGAAGATGTACTTGGAGGGCGGGTACAGCGCGCCGTCGCCGGAGGCGTTGAGCATCACGTACGGGATCTGGGCACGCTCGATGTACTCGCGCGCGCCGACCACGGCGCCCGAGCAGGAGCCGCCATTGAGCAGGAAGACCTTGTCCTGCTCGGTCAGCTTCTTCACCGCGGCCAGCAGGTCGTTGGCGTTGCAGCGGTCGTCCTCGACGACCAGCTCGATCTTGCGGCCATGGATACCGCCTTCCTTGTTGACCTTGTCGTAGTACATCTTCGCGGCGTTGAGCACGTCGAAGCCATAGGCCATGGAGTTGCCGGACAGGGGCGCGAACGCGCCGATCTTGATGACCTTGTCGGTCAGGCCGGGCTCCTGCTGGGCCTGGGCGAGGCCGGCGGCGCACAGGGCGAGCGCCAGGGCCAGGGGTTTCATCAGTTTCATCGGTGTCTCCTTGTGTGGGATGGGTGCGGAAGGGAGCGGGAGGAAATGGCGCGGCGTCACTGCATGCGGTAGCCGCCGTTGACGTCGATCACGTTGCCGGTGATGTAGGCGGCCTGGGGCGAGACCAGGTAGGCGACGGCGGCGGCGCAGTCGTCCACCGTGCCGATGCGGCCCAGGGGGATGTTCTGGGCGGCAGCGGCCAGGGCCCCGCTGCTGGTGACGGTGGCGCGCAGCATGTCGGTGTCGATCAGGCCGGGGGCGATGGTGTTGGCGGTGATGCCCAGGTGGGCCGATTCGCGGGCGAAGGCCTTGGCGAAGCCCATCACGGCGGCCTTGGCGCCGATGTAGGCGGCGCTGGAGCGGTAGCCCCCGAGCTGGGCGGCCACCGAGCCGAAGAAGACCACGCGCCCGCCCGCCACCGGCAGCGCCTCGCGGCGGCGCAGGTACTCGCGGCTGCACAGGAAGGCGCCGCGGGCGTTGACGGCGAAGCTGCGCTCCCAGGTATCCAGGCTCATGTCCTTGATCAGGGGGCGCTCGCCGTTCGGCAGGATCAGCAGGCCCGCCACGTTGACCAGTACCGCGACCGGGCCGTGGGCGGCCTCGACCTGGTCGAACAGGCGGGTGACGGCGGCCTCGTCGGCCACGTCGACGGCGCAGGCGGCATGGCCCGGGCCCAGCGCATCGGCCACGCGGGCGGCATTGGCGGCGTCGAGGTCGGCCACCACCACGCGCAGGCCGTCACGGGCCAGCTGGCGGCAGATCGCCTCGCCGATGCCACGGCCACCCCCGGTGACCAGGGCCAGGCGCGAGGAGGGGGAAGAGGAGTTCATGGGAAGACCGGATCAGGACAACGGAAGGCATCATGCATACATGATTCCCTCAATTCGACCGGGTAAACCCTTAAATTCGGACATTTCCGACATACATGTATACACATGGCCGGTATCCCTGCTACGCTTCACCCCCATGGAAACGCTCTCCGAACATGTCACCGAGACGCTGCGCAGCTGGATCCTGGCGGGTCGTTTCAAGCCTGGGGAGCGCATCGAGGAAATCCCGGCGGCGGCGCTGCTCGGGGTGTCGCGCACGCCAGTGCGCGCGGCGCTGTCGCGCCTGGCCAGCGAGGGGCTGATCGACTACCAGGCCAAGCGCGGCTACCTGGTGCGGGCCTTCGACCTGGACATGATCCTGGCGGCCTACGAGGTGCGCTCGGTGCTGGAGGGGCTGGCCTGCCGGCGCGCGGCGCAGAAGGGCCTCACGCCGGCGCAGGCGCAGCGGCTGCAGGACTGCCTGGCGCTGGGCGACCGCATCCTGGCCAAGGGCGCCCTGCTACCCGAGGACCATGCGCCCTACCAGCAGATGAACGTGGACCTGCACGACACGCTGATGGCGGCGGCGGGCAATGCCTGGCTGGACCGCTTCGTCGAGCAGGCGCACCAGATCCCCTACGCCTCGGACCGGCTGGTGCTGTGGGACGTGTCACATGCGGTGATCCTGCGCTCGCATGGCGACCACCATCGCATCGTCGAGGCGGTGCTGGAGCGCGATGCCCCGCGCGCCGAGCAGCTGATGCGCGAGCACGTCTACTACGCGGGCGTGATCCTGCGGGACAACTACCAGGCGTCGGAGTCCCCGGTCGCCGCACAGGTGCCCGCGCCGACCGCCGCGGCCTGAAGGGCGCGCCGCCCGCGTGGAGGGGCCTGCCTCAGGCCGCGGCCACCACGTCGAAATGCTCGACGTGGGGCGGCTGCAGGAAGAACGGGCCGATGATGGCGCGCCACTCGGTGAAGGCCGGCGACTGGCGGAAGCCCACGGTGTGGTCCTCCAGCGTGTCCCACTCCACCGTGAGCAGGAAGCGGCCGGCGGTTTCCTGGCAGGCCAGGATGGTGTGGCGGCGGTAGCCGCCGGCCTGGGCCAGCACGCTGGCGGCGGCGCGGGTGATGGCCTCGGAGAACGCGGCGGCGTCCTCGGGCCGGACCTTGAAATCTGCAACTTCGACGATCATGGAAATCTGCCTCTGGGGTTGAGTGCGGCCGGCCCGTCCCGGGCCTGGGCGCCGACGAAAAAAAGGGCCTCTTGCGAGGCCCTTCGTGGGGAGCGGGGGATCAGCCCTTGACGCTGTCCAGTGCCGCGTTGAACGTGGCGCTCGGGCGCATCACCGCGCTGACCTTGGCGCGGTCGGGGAAATAGTAGCCGCCGATGTCCACGGCCTTGCCCTGGACGGAGTTGAGCTCCTCGACGATCTTCTGCTCGTTGGCGGCCAGGGTGGCAGCCAGCGGCTTGAAGCGCGCAGCCAGGTCGGCGTCCTCGGTCTGCTCGGCCAGCGCCTGGGCCCAGTACAGGGTCAGGTAGAACTGGCTGCCGCGGTTATCGAGCTGGCCGGTCTTGGGCGAGGGGTTCTTGTTGTTGTCCAGGAGCTTGCCGGTGGCGGCATCCAGCGCCTTGGCGATGATCTTGGCCTTGGCGTTGCCGGTCTTGATGCCCTCTTCCTCCAGGCTCACCGCCAGGGCCAGGAACTCGCCCAGCGAGTCCCAGCGCAGGTGGTTCTCCTCGACCAGCTGCTGCACGTGCTTGGGCGCGGAGCCGCCGGCGCCCGTCTCGTACATGCCGCCGCCCGCCATCAGCGGAACGATGGACAGCATCTTGGCGCTGGTGCCCAGCTCCATGATGGGGAACAGGTCGGTCAGGTAGTCGCGCAGGATGTTGCCGGTCACGCTGATGGTGTCCAGGCCGCGAATCACGCGCTCCAGGGTGTAACGCATGGCGCGCACCTGGCTCATGATCTGGATGTCCAGGCCGGTGGTGTCGTGGTCCTTCAGGTAGGCCTTGACCTTCTTGGTCAGCTCGGCCTCGTGCGGACGGTACGGGTCCAGCCAGAACACGGCGGTCATGCCGGAGTTGCGGGCGCGGGTCACGGCCAGCTTCACCCAGTCGCGGATGGCGGCGTCCTTGACCTGGCACATGCGCCAGATGTCGCCGGTTTCCACGTTCTGCGACAGCAGCACCTCGCCGGTGGCCAGGTCGGTGATGTTGGCGACGCCGTCCTCGGGGATCTCGAAGGTCTTGTCGTGCGAGCCGTATTCCTCGGCCTGCTGGGCCATCAGGCCGACGTTGGGCACCGTGCCCATGGTCTTCGGGTCGAAGGCGCCGTGCCACTTGCAGAAGTTGATGATCTCCTGGTAGATGCGGGCGAAGGTGGACTCGGGGATGACCGCCTTGACGTCCTTCAGGCGGCCGTCAGCGCCGTACATCTTGCCGCCCTGGCGGATCATGGCCGGCATGGAGGCGTCCACGATGATGTCGTTGGGCGAGTGGAAGTTGGTGATGCCCTTGGCCGAGTCCACCATGGCCAGCTCGGGGCGGTGCTCGTGGCAGGCGTGCAGGTCACGCTTGATCTCTTCCTGCTTGGACTGCGGCAGGGTGGAGATCTTGTCGTACAGGTTGGCCATGCCGTTGTTCACGTTCACGCCCAGCTCGTCGAACAGCTTGCCGTGCTTCTCGAAGGCTTCCTTGTAGAACATCTTCACGCAGTGGCCGAAGACGATGGGGTGGGACACCTTCATCATCGTGGCCTTGACGTGCAGCGAGAACATCACGCCGGTCTTGTGCGCGTCCTCGATCTGCTTCTCGTAGAACTCCACGAGCGCCTTCTTGGACATGAACATCGAGTCGATGATCTCGCCGGCCAGCAGGGAGACCTTCGGCTTGAGGACGAGGGTCTTGCCGGACTTGGTGATCAGCTCCATCTTCACGTCGCGGGCCTTGTCCAGGGTCATGGACTTCTCACCGTGGTAGAAGTCGCCGTGGAACATGTGCGAGACGTGGGTGCGCGAGGCGGGGCTCCACTCGGCCATGCTGTGCGGGTTCTTGCGGGCGTAGGCCTTGACCGCGTTGGGCGCACGGCGGTCGGAGTTGCCTTCGCGCAGCACCGGGTTCACCGCGGAGCCCAGCACCTTGCCGTAACGCTGGCGGATCGCCTTTTCCTCGTCGGTCTGCGGGTTGTCCGGGAACTCGGGGACCATGTAGCCCTTGGAGCGCAGCTCGCGGATCGCGGCCACCAGCTGGTTCTGCGAGGCGGAGATGTTGGGCAGCTTGATGATGTTGGCATCGGGCTGCAGGGTCTTCTTGCCCAGGTCGGCCAGGGTGTTCGGGACCTTCTGCGCGTCCGTCAGGAACTCCGGGAACTCGCCCAGGATCCGGTTGGCCACCGAGATGTCGCTCTCGACCACGTCGATGCCGGCAGCCCCGGCGAAGGCGCGGACGATGGGGAGGAACGAATGCGTCGCGAGATAGGGCGCTTCGTCGGTGAGGGTGTAGATGATCTTGGAGGTATCGGCAGCCACGGGCGTCTCTGTAAAAAAAGTTGGGCTCAGCGCGCCGGGTCGGCGCACGGAGCCCATTTTAAGGTCGGGCCGGCGGGGGGCCCAACCCGGGAGGTCAGAAGCGGTAGCCGAGGCGGACCACGTAGTCCGTCGTATTGAGCTTGAGGTCGCCGCGGGTGACGGTGCCGCCCGCGCCCACGAAGGTGACGGTGGTGCGGATCGGGAGGTAGGCCACCGAGGCGTTGACGCTCCAGCGGTCGTTGATGTTGTAGATGACCCCGGCGTTGTAGACGGGCGTCCAGTCCGAGCTGGCGCTGGCCGAGGTGCCGGCCACCTGGGCGACCATCGGGTCGGCCTTGTTCACGTTGAAGCCGTGGAAGGTCACCCAAGACAGGCCCAGGCCCAGGTAGGGGCGCACCGTGGCGCCGGGCTGGCTGAAGAAGTACTTGGCCACCACCGCCGGGGTATAGGGCTTGAGGGTCGCCGCGGCCGGGTGGAAGGCCGCCGAGGCGAAGGGCGACGGCGTGCGCAGGTCGATCGTGTGCTTGGGCGGCAGGCCGATCGTGGCTTCGATGCCGATCGCGTTCGAGTACATGTGCAGCCAGCTCAGGGAGCCGGTGATCTCGCTGCTCACGTCGCCGCTGGCGCCCGCGGTCACCGCGGAGAACGGCACGGCGAAGGGGCCGCTGGAGGACAGGCCGCCGAGCTTGGCGTCCGGGTTGATCGAGGCGAGGCCCAGGCCGACGATGTTGTCGCCCGCCTTCTGGGCAAACGCGCTGGATGCCGCCAGCGCCGCGACGCAGGCGGCCGCCTTGAACAGGTTCTTCTTCATCGTGCTTCCTGAATGGCCAGGGTTGGAGTTGCGTTCCGACACCCGGGGCCGGGTGCCGTCTATTTTCATTCTAGGCACACCTTATTTCGACCATGCACAGGAGTTGCCACTAGTAAGAAGCACTGATCTGCAAGAAATGATGACACTTTGAAAGTTGATAAGTTAAGGCATTTCAGGCGCCACCCGATCGCAACAACTACTACGAAATGCGCAGCCCCGCGGCGGCGCGCGACAATGCGAGTCTCTCCCCTCTGCGCCCCGACACCCGCCATGACTTCACGCCGCCTCGTCACCGCCGCCCTCGCCCTGGCCGCCGCCGCGCCCGCGCTGGCCCAGGCGCCCGCCTACCCCGCGCCCGGCAAGCCGATCCGCATGGTCGTGCCCTTCACCCCCGGCGGCAGCACCGACATCCTGGCGCGCACCATCGGCCAGCAGCTCACGCAGGCCTGGGGCGTGCCGGTGGTGATCGAGAACGTGCCCGGCGCGGGCGGCTCGATCGGCGCGGAGCGCGTGGCCAAGGCGCCGGCCGACGGCCACACGCTGCTGATGGGGCATATCGGCACCCTGGCCGTCACCCCCTCCATCTACCCGCAACTGCCCTACGACCCGGTCAAGTCCTTCGCCCCGGTGGCCTGGGTCGCCCGCGTGCCCAACGTGCTGGCCGTGCACCCCTCGGTGCCGGCGAAGGACGTCAGGGAGCTCGTGGCCTATGCCAAGGCCAACCCCGGCCGCCTGAACTTCGGCTCGGGCGGCAACGGCAGCGCCGCCCACATCGCCACCGAGTACTTCAAGCTCGTCTCGCAGACGTTCATGGTGCACGTGCCCTACCGCGGCACCGCGCCGGCGGTGAACGACGCGGTGTCCGGCCAGATCCAGCTGGTGTTCACCGGTGCGCCGGCAGTGATCCCCATGGTCAAGGCCGGCCGCCTGCGGGCGCTGGCCGTCTCCAGCCCGAAGCGGCTAGACAGCCTGCCCGACCTGCCCACCGTGGCCGAGACCGGGCTGCCCGGGCTGGCCGGCTTCGAGGCGGACCAGTGGTACGGCATCGTGGCGCCCGCCGGCACGCCGGCGGCGGTGGTGGCCCGGCTGAACGCGCAGGTCAACCAGGCCCTCAGCTCGCCCGAGGTGGCGGCGCGGCTGCGCAACGAAGGCGCCTACGCCACGCCCACCACGCCCGAGGCCTTCGGCCAGCTGATCGCCAGCGAGATCCAGCGCTGGAAGCCGGTGGTGCAGCGCGCGGGCATCAAGCCCGACTGAGCCCGCCGCCGCTCAGACGATCGACACGCCCCCGTCCATCACCAGCGTCTGGCCGGTGATGAGGCCGGAGGCCGGCGAGGCGAGGAACACGATGGCGTGCACGATGTCCTGGGCCGTGCCGTAGCGGCCCAGCGGGATGGTCCGCACCTTCGAGGCCACGTACTGCGGGTCGGAAAACAGGTCCTTCGTCATGCCCGAGGGAATGGCGGTCGGCGCGATCGCGTTGACCCGCACCGTCGGCGCCCATTCCGCCGCGAGCACCTTGGTCAGGTGGGCCACGGCGGCCTTCTGGATGCCGTAGGGCGTGCCCTTGCCCGAGACGACGACCCCGTTGACGCTGCCGATGTTGACGATGGTGCCGCCGCGTTCGCGCATCGGCCCGCCGAACACCTGGCAGCTGCGGTAGACACCGTTGAGGTTGATGTCGGTCAGCGTCATCCAGGTCTCCTCGTCGCAGCCGGCGAAGTCGCTTCGCAGCTGCAGGCCGTGGGCGTTCACCAGCACGTCGAGGCCCGGCGTGCCGGCGATCTCCGCCTGCACCGCCTCGAGCGAGGCGCGGTCACGCACGTCGGCCACCCGGTGGCGGATGCCCTCGGCATCGGCCGGCCCGGCGACCGGCGCGCGGTCCACCGACCACACGGTACAGCCCAGGGAGCGGAAGCCCTCGCACAGGGCCGTGCCGAGGGTGCCGCGCCCGCCCGTGACCAGGACCTGGCGGCCGGCGAGGGCCGCGTGGGGGCGGGCAAAGTCGCTGCCCGGCAGGTGCAGGGTCATGCGCGCCCCCTCAGTCCACGGTGGCGCCGGACAGGCGAACGCCCTCGCCCCAGCTGTCGATCTGCCGCGCCACGAAGGTGCGGAATTCGTCGGGCCGGCTGGCGACGATGGTGCTGCCCAGGTCCAGCATGCGCTGGGTCACGTCGGGCTGGCGCAGGGCCTCGGCCAGGTCGTTGGCCAGCTTGTCCACCACCGCGCGGGGCGTGCCCTTGGGCGCGAAGAAGCCGGCCCAGGGCGCCGCCGCATAGCCGGGGAAGCCCTGCTCGGCGACGGTGCGGTAGTCGGGCGTGCCCGGGGCGCGCTGCGCGGTGGTCAGAGCGATCAGCTTCAGCTTGCCCGCCTTGAGGTGGGGCTGCACCGCCGGCAGGCCGGTGATGCCCACGGGCAGGGTGCCGCCGAGCAGGTCGTTCATCATCGGCGCGCTGCCCTTGTAGGGCACGTGCGTGAGGTTCATGCCGGCGCGCGACTTGAGGATCTCCATGCCCAGGTGCGAGGCGGTGCCGTTGCCGTCCGAGCCGTAGGCGTACTTCCCCGGCTCCTTCTTCACCAGGGCGATCAGCTCCTGCAGGTTGCTGGCCGGCACCTGCGGGTGCACCACGATCGCGTTGGGGTAGATCGTGGCCTGCGTCAACGGCTCGAAGTCGTTGAGCGGGTGGTAGGCCATCTTCTTGTACAGGGTGGTGTTGATCGCGTGCGACCCCGTCACCCCCAGCACCAGGGTGTAGCCGTCGGCCGCGGCCTTGGCCACGAGCTCGGAGCCGAGGTTGCCGCCGGCGCCCGGCTTGTTGTCGATCACCACCGGCTGGCCCCACTTCGCCGTGAGCTTCTCGGCGACGGCGCGGGCCGTGATGTCGGTGGCGCCGCCCGCCGGGAACGGCACGACGATGCGCACCGCGCGCGAGGGGAAGGCGTCCGGGGCCTGCGCGAGGGCCGTCAGGGGAGCGCTGGCGGCGAGGCAGGCGATGGCCGCGGCCAGGCTCCAGGTTCTTCGATTCATGCGGGATCTCCTGTCAGTCAACGAGTGATTCACAAACCGATGGCCGCCATCGGGGTCGCGGGCGTCGCCCCCAGCACCCGGTCCAGCCAGCGCTGCGCCGCGCCGGCCTGGCCGCCGCTGTCGCAGTACGCAAGAAACTTGCCGCGCAGGTCGGCCTCGGGCAGCGGCATCGCCGGGTCCCCGGCGACCGCGGTGACCTCGCGGCGCAGCACCGTGCCGTCGTCCAGCGTGAGCGTGAGCACCGCCCCCCGGCGCTGGGCCGCCGTCCACTGCGGGTGCACCGAGACGGTGACCATCGCCTCCAGCGCCCGCAGGCGCTCGTCGTGGAACTGCGGGTCGCGGTAGACCCAGGGGTCCAGCCGGCCCCAGCGCAGCATCGCGGCGATGCCGAAGGACAGCGAGAACTGCGCCTGCAGCGGCGTGCGCGGCTGGCGGTTGCCGCAGTAGACGGTGGCCTCCTCGTAGACCTCCAGCGCGATGGCCACCGGCTGGCGCCCGCCGAGATCCTCGCGCAGCAGGCTGGCGGCCCAGGCGCCGTAGTGCACGTGGCGCACCGCGGCGTAGGGCTTGAAGTAGGCGTCCAGCACGTGGAAGGCGGGCGATTCGTCCAGGGACACGGCCGCGTGCCCGAGGCCCACCTGCGCATACGCGTCCACCGCATCCTGCGGCGCGGTCAGGCCGCTGGCCGCGCCGAGGGCGGCGAACTGGCCCAGGGCCGCGGCATGGCCCAGGTAGGTGTTGCGGGCGGTGTCGCCGGTCTGCACCGGGCGGTACAGGCTCAGGGGCATCTGGCAGGCCGCCAGGCGGATCGCGGTGGCCACGCCGGCGTCGTCCAGGCCCATCGCGGTGGCCACCGCCGCGGCGGCGCCCAGCGCCGGCCAGTTGCCGTCGACATGCATGCCCCGGCGGATCCGCAGCGCAGCGCCCATGCGCGCGCCGACCTCGTAGCCCACGAGCAGGGCGCGCCGGAACTCCCCCCAGCGCAGGCCGCCCGCGACCGGCAGCAGCGCGGCGAGCGCCGCCACCCCCGGCCGGCCATGCGCGCCGGCATGGCCTTCGCAGGCCTCGTCCCAGCAGGCCGCCATCGCCAGCCACAGGGCGCGCGCCTGCGGGGAGCCGGCCCCGCCGCCCTCGAGCAGCGACCCGGGCTGCGGCGGCGGCGCCAGCTGGCAGGCCAGGGCCGCGACGGGCGCGGCCTGGCTGCCGGCGACGACGCAGCCCCAGGTGTCCAGCAGCATCCAGCGCAGCTTCGCGTCGAGCGCGGGATGCGCCTGCGGGTCGGCGGACCGCAGGCGGGCGACCAGGGCTTCCAGGTTCATGGGCGACGAAGCTCCTCTTGCGGGAATGGCGGTTTCGTTCACAGCGTCTCAGGCCCCGGCGCGCCGGCGGCTCCACACCAGCATCACCGCCGCGGCCGATGCGGCCACCACCAGCGACAGGAAGCCGGCGCGGTAGGCGCCGAAGCCCGCCGACAGCGCGCCGAACACCGGCGGGCCGATCACCACGCCCAGGAAGGTGAAGGCCAGGGTGCCGCCGGTGGCCACGCCGGCCTGCCCGGGCGGCGCGCGCCGCGCCACCTCGGCGAGGTAGACCCCGTTCCAGCCGATGCCCGAGGCGCCGAACACCACCAGCACCGCGATCACCAGCCAGCGCGGCGTGTCCGGCGTGAAGGCGGCGGTGGCCAGCGCGCAGGCCACCATCAGCCCCGCCAGCGTCATCAGCATGGCGAAGGTGCCGAGCCAGCGGTCGGCCACGTAGCCCCAGGCGATGCGGCCGGCCACGCCCCCCATCTGCGCGAACGAGAGCACCAGGCCCGCCGCCACCAGGCCGTAGGCCAGGTCCTGGTTCAGGAAGGTGACCAGGTAGGTGCTCAGGGACATCTGCACCATCGAGAACAGGAAGGAGCAGGCCGCCATGGTGGCCAGCGCGCGGTGCGCCAGCACCATGCGCACCGGCGACAGCAGCGTGGTGAGCTGGAACGGCACGTGCTCGCGCGGGTCGTCGTCCAGCACCGGGCGCTGGCGCTCGCTGGCCCAGGCGCAGGCCACGCACACCGCCGCCACCACCACCAGGCTGGCCTGCCAGCCGGTGGCCAGCATCAGCGAGGGCACGATGGCGCCAGCCAGCACGCTGCCCATGGGGACGCCGGTCTGCTTGACCGAGAACACCAGCGACATGCGTTGCGCCGAGGTGGTTCGCGCGAGGATGTGCGAGCTGGCGGGCGTGATCGGGCCATAGCCCATGCCGATCAGGAAGGCGCCCAGCGCCATCGCCGGCAGCCAGGGCACCGCGCACAGCACCAGGCCGGCGGCGCAGGACAGCAGGCCCCACTGGCTCACGCGGATCGCGCCCCAGCGCCGCACGCCGATGCCCCCCAGCAGGCTGGAGAACATGGCGGCCAGGTAGGTGATGGACACGTAGGGCCCGACCAGCGCCGGCGAGACCCGCAGCGCGCGCGCGACCTGCGGCGCGATGACGGGCAGGGTGATGAGGGCCATGGAGACCATGGCCTGGATGGCGAGGGTGAGGAAAAGGGGCAGCCAGGGGCCGGGGGACGTTCGCGGGTTCAATCCAATCCTTGGGTCACGGTCAATCAGGCGAGCAGCCGGCGGCGGATCTCCGCCGGCTCCATCTCCTGCAGGGGCGGCTCGGCGCCGCCCGGGATGCCGACCTGCGTCGCATTCAGCACCATGGACACCATCACGTAAGTGCCGGACAGCACGGTGAGGTCGATCACCGCCTGTTCGCCCATGCGGTCGACGGCTTCATGCCACAGGCCTTCGGGCACGCGGTGGTTGAGGGTCAGCTCGGTGCAGTAATCGTAGACGAGGCTCTCGTCGGCCTGCATGCCAGTGGGGCGGCGGCACTGGCGCAGGTCGCGCATGACCTCGTCGGACAGGCCGGCGCGGCGGGCGATCGGCTCGTGGGCCCACCACTCGTACTGCGCGTTGGCGATGCGCGCCTGGATCAGGATGGCGAGCTCGTTGAGCCGCTTGTCCACCGAGGTGCGAAAGCGCAGGTAGTCGAGCAGGTCGAAGCAGCGCCGCGCCATGTCGGGGCTGCGAAGCAGCGCGTTGTAGGGGCCTCCGAGGGCGGCGCTGGAGACCTTGAGGATGTCGTCGGCCAGGGGCCGCACGGCGGGCGGCAGGTCCTCGTACGCGATCTGGGAAAGTCTCTCGGTCATGGCGCCTCCTGCACTGGCACCGGCACCTTACCAAGCGCGGCGGCGGCGGGCAGTCTCCCACACGACTGCGGCCCGCCCCGCCCCGGCCTCACTGGTTCAGGACGGTAATGCTCACGCGCCGGTTGCGCGGATCGGACGGGTTGGCCGGCACGAAGGGCGCCGTGTCGGCCACGCCCTCGATGCGCTGGAAGCGGCTGGAGGGCAGGCCCGAGGACTGCTGCATCAGCTGGCGCGTGGCGTCGGCCCGCTCGGTGGACAGCGTCCAGTTGTTCTTGCCGCTGTCCGCGGCGAAGCCCAGGCTGTCGGTGTGCCCGCGCACGGCCAGCTTGTTCGGCAGGTCCTTGATGGACTTGGCCACCTCGCCCAGGAGCTGGGCCGCCTTCGGGTCGAGCTGGTTGGTGCCCAGCTTGAACATGGAGTAGTCGGCCTTGTCGATGATGTCGATGCGCAGGCCGTCGGCCTCGCGCGAGATCGACACCTGGTCCTGCATCTGCTTGAGGGCCTTGTTCTGCGAGATCTTCTCCTTCAGCTCCTTCTCGAGCTTCTCGAAGTTCTCGCGGTCCTCCTTGGCCTTGGCGTCCTCGCCCGGCACGCCCTGGCCCTTGCCGTCGGTGCCGGACTCGCCCTCCTTGGTGCCGCCCTCGGAGTTGGGGGTCAGGCGCTCGAGCAGCGCGGTCTGCTTGGCGGTGAAGGGGAAGCCGTCGGGGTCGATGATGGACTTGCCGCCGAACAGGCCGTCCGAGCCCGCGAGCTCGCCGAACTTGATCTGGCTGTGGGAGGCCGGCCGGAAGTAGTCGGCCACGCTCTTGCGCTTGTCCTCGGGCGTCGCGCCCAGCAGCCACATCAGCAGGAAGAACGCCATCATGGCCGTCATCATGTCGGCCAGCGCGATCTTCCAGGCGCCGCCGTGCGCCCCGCCATGGCCATCCTCGAGGATGATCTTCTTGACGATGATGGGCGCGACCGGCGCCTCCGCCGGTGCCGCCGCCGCATCCGCGGCGCCGGCCGGCTTGTTCTCCTGGGCGGCTGCCTCTGCCATCACGCCCCTCGCAACGCGTCGAACACTTCGGAGAAGCTCGGCTGGTTGTCGTGGCTGATGCAGGCCCGCGCCGTCTCGATCATCACCGGCTGCGGGTAGCCGCGCAGGTTGGAGACGATCATCTGCATGATCACGTTGTAGATCTGGCCTTCCTCGTCGATGATCTGCGTGAGCCGGCCGGCCCACGGGTCGAACATGCCGTAGGACATGAACACGCCCAGCATGGTGCCCACCAGCGCGGCGCCGATCAGCGCGCCCAGCACCGGCGGAGGCTGGTCGATGGCGCCCATGGTCTTGATCACGCCCAGCACGCAGGCCACGATGCCCAGCGCCGGCATGCCGCCCGCGATGGCGGCCAGCGCGCCCGAGGCCTTGAGCGCGTCATGGTGGTGGACCTTGATCGCGGTCTTCATGATGTCCTCGACGGTGTCGGCCTCGAGGTTGCCCTGCGAGATCACCGCCAGGCGCAGCGGGTCGCAGATCATCTGCACGATGAAGTGGTCCTTCGCCAGCTTGGGGAACTCGCCGAAGATGGGGCTGGAGTCGGGGTTCTCCACATGCGCTTCCAGCGCCACCACGCCCTCCTTCTTCATCACCCCCAGCAGCTTGCCCACCAGCACCATCACGGCCAGGTAGTCGGCCTGCTTCCACTTGGAGCCCGAGATGCACTTGCCGATGCCGCCCATGGCGGACTTGAAGATCGGGAAGCTGTTGCCCATGAGCGAGGCGCCGATGGCGGCGCCCGCGATGATGATGATCTCGAAGGGCGCCGCCTTGATGATGGGCGCCATCTTGCCGCCGGCGGCGATGTAGCCGCCGAACACGGCGCCGAACACCACCGCGAGGCCGATGAAGAAGAACATGACTGACCTTCAGAACTAGAAAACGCACCAGAAGCCGACGCACCAGCCGAACAGCCACTGGATGAGAAAGTCGGCGAGATTCCCGAGCACCAGCACCGGAATCCCGAGATAAGCGAGACACAAAAGCAGCCCTGCGACGGTCATCCCGGCGCCCGGGTACTCCTGGCGATCGGGCTTGGCATGGCTGCCTTTCATTGCGGAACCCAACTCATCTCTCGCAGGTGAATCGGCCGGTGCAGCGATAACTTGACCCGCCGTGATTTCGTAGTCGCATATTATCGAGCGATGATGGTGACATGGAACTCCTGCCCTCGAGATAAGTGGGAGCTATTCCATAAGAAGTACAACGGCAGCCTGCAACAGGCCTGGGCGTACGGCGAAGCGCTTACCGCGCTGGGCGTACGCATCGATCGCGCCTGCGCCTGGGACGGCGAGCGCCTCCTGGGCGTGGCCCAGTTCATGACCCGGCGCATCGCCGGCTACCTCTCGCTGTCCTCCTGCACCCGCGGCCCGGTGTGGAGCGCGGACACCCCCGCGGCGCTGCGGGCCCAGGCCTGGCGCGAGATGCGCCGCGCCATTCCCACCCGCCCCCTGCGCGTCACCCTGGTCTCGCCCGACCTGCCGGCGGGCGAACAGGCCGACGCCGAGACCGCCGGCCTGTGGCGCGTGATGACGGGCTATTCCACCGTGCTGCTGGACCTGCGGCGGCCGCTGCCCGAACTGCGCGCGGACCTCGACGGCAAGTGGCGCAACCGCCTGGCCAAGGCCGAGGCCGATGCGGGCCTGGCGGTGCGCGTGGAGCCGAACCTGCCGGAGTGCCAGCGCCTGCTCGAGCGCGAGACGCAGCAGCGCGCGGAGAAGCGCTTCCATGGCCTGCCCACGAAGTTCGTGCCGGCCTACATCGAGGCCTGCGGCTCGCGCGAGCGGGCCTTCGCGGTGAGCTTCGCACAGGCCCGCAAGGAGACCCAGGCCGCGATGCTGTTCCTGGTCCACGGCAGCGTGGCCACCTACCACCTGGGCTGGGCCAGCGAGGCGGGCCGCAAGGCCAACGCGCACAACCTGCTGCTGTGGCGCGGCATCGAGCACCTGAAGAAGCAGGGCCTGGAGCGCCTGGACCTGGGCGGCATCAACACCCGCGCCCTGCCCGGGATCTCGCGCTTCAAGCTCGGCGCGGGCGGGCAGCCGTTGACGCTGGCGGGCACCTATTACTGACAATACCGTCCATGAACCTGCGCCGCCCCGTCCTCGCCGCCGCCCTCGCCGCCGCCCTCGCGGGCTGGCCGATGGCGAGCGCCGCCTCCTGGTTCAAGGTGGGCCAGACCGACCGGGTCACGCTGTACATGGACAAGAACTCCATGCAGCAGATCGGCGAGCACCAGTGGCGCGCCTGGGAGCTGCAGGACCTCAAGAGCCCCGACCCGGACGGCGTGCGCTCGCGCCGCTACCTGAACGAGTACGACTGCGAGCACAAGATGCACCGCATCGGCCGCATGGTCAGCTACTCGGGCCCGCTGCTCACGGGCGAGAAGCTGCACGAGGTGGAGGAGTTCGGCTACTGGCGCAACATCCCGCGCCGCGGGCTGTTCGCGCTGGCCTACGTGATCCACTGCGGGAAGTAGCGGGGACGGCTCGGACGCCGCACCCGCCCAGGCCGCCCAGGCCGCACGGACCGCGCTCGGGCCCGCGGGCTGTCCCGGCCTCAGGAGGCCGAGATCTTGCGGCCGTTCAGGGGCTGCACCGGGCGGGCGTTCATCTTGAACGGGAAGCTGTCCACCATCTCGCGCTGCACGCCGATCGGGTTCTTCATGATGAAGAAGCGCACGCCCTCGGTACACGGCGGGGTGGTCAGCGAACCCTCATAGCTGTAATGCGCCAGGCTTTCGGGCAGCAGGTTGGCCGGGTTGATCGAGACGCCGGAGACGACCTGCTCCGGGCCGGCCTCCTTGGGCATGTGCTTCCAGATCGACCACAGGGTGCGATTGAGCTGCGCCGACTCGCGCATCAGGACGCCCACCACCGCCAGCTTGCCGCTGGCGCTCTTGTGGACCAGGTGGACCACCATGGCCATGGGCTTGCCGTCGATCTTCTCCTCGCTGGGGCGGTGGAAGTGGAACTGCAGCAGGTCGTAGCTCTCGTCGCCCACCTTGAGCGTGCTGCCCGGGGGGACGTTGACCTGCACGGTGTGGCCGTTGTTCACGATCTTGAGCGCGCCGGCCTTGTACTCGGGCTTGATCGCCAGGCTGGCCTTCTCGAACGGGCCGGTGAGGTCCACCGGCGACTGCGACTTGCCGCTGCCGCAGGTGGCGAAATGCTTGCCCCAGTTCTCCGGGCCGAACTCGCCCTCGTAGCCCCAGTGCACCGGGCCGGCATGGGCGCCGCCGTGCGACTTCTTCTCCAGCGCCTCGAACTCCTCGCGCAGCTTGTGGAGTTCGCCCTCGTGCTCCTTGAGCTCCTTCTTGACCAGGACCACCTCCTTGCTCAGGTCGGCGGCTTTCTTGGTGTTGACGAAGCCCAGGGTGCCGAGCACCCCGAACAGGATGACGACGATGCCGATGGCGATCATTCGCAGGAACATGGTCCGACCTCAAGAAACTGGAAATTAGTCCGATTTATTTCGTGGCGGCCGGTACATCCGGCCCTCGGACACCCCGGGCATGGGGCGAATTATTGTTGGATAGAGCCAGTATGATCGGATCGAACCCACCAGGCTTGAGGGCAGCATGAGCAAATTGATGACGGGCGTGGCGATCGGCGCCGTGGCCACGGCCATTGCCGGGGCCGGGATCTGGGGCCTCTCGGCCATGTTCTCCAAGGGCGGCGAGGCCCCCGCGGTCACCGCCGAGAGCGGCACGCGCACCCGCGCAACCAGCGTCGGCAACCAGGCCACCGGCGTGGTCGACCTGATCTGCGAGCTGCACCTGGACGTGGAGGGCCAGATGGCCCTGGGCATCCAGGGCAACGAGCCCTCTCGCATCACCATCGCCCAGGTGGACCTGGACAAGAAGTCCGGCTGGTACCAGGGCAAGATCAGCATCACCGAGAGCCGCGCCGGCACGCTGTCCCAGCAGGGACGCAAGCTGGTGGTCTCGCGCCCGGCGATGTTCGAGCGCTTCGGCGTGATGATCACCCAGGAGCAGTTCACCGTGGACCGCGACACCGGTGACTTCGTCCAGGCCCTGACCCTGAACGACGGCCGCAGCATCAAGCTGATCAAGGGCACCTGCGCCAAGGTGACGAAGCCGCCGTTCTGAGGCGCACCGGCGGCACGGCCTTGGTCCTGTTCGACCTGCGCTGGCACCTGCGCGCCTGGCGCGCCCAGGCCCGCTGGGCCCGCACCCGCGCGGCGATCCGCGACTGGCTGCACACCGCGCCACCCGGCTACGACGAGCTGCTCCTGTTCGGCGCCAGCGCCGGCTGGATGATGCCGGACGACTTCCTCGGGCGCTTCCGGCGCATCGACGCGGTCGACTTCGAGTGGGCGGCCGCGCCCCTGTTCCGGTGGCGCCATGCCGGCGTGGTCCGCGAGCGGGGCATCTCCCTCACCTTTCACCGCACCGAGGCGATCGGCGCCCTGGACCGGCTGCTCGCCGCCCACCCGCGGGCCCTGGTGCTGTTCGACAACGTGCTGGGCCAGTACACCCTGACCTGCCGCGACATCGCGCTCGCCGAGGCGCGCCTCGGCGAGATCCAGCGCCGCCTGCGCGGGCGGGCCTGGGGCAGCGTGCATGACGCGCTCTCGGGCGAGGGCGCCCGCCTGGCGCTGGCCGACGAGCCCGCCCCGGTGCCGCTGGCGCCCGGCGCCCCCTGGCCCGACCAGCCCCTGCTGCGGCAGGTGGGCGCGCGCGGCGAGTGGCGCGACCACCTCACGCGCGGACTGCTGCCGCGGCAGGCCGGCTCGGTGATGGTCCCGTGGCAGCTGGCGCCGGGGTACTGGCACTGGCTGCAGGCGGGCTGGGTGCCGGCCTGAGCGACGCATGTCGCGGGGACGACAGTCGCGGCCCTGGGGCCATGCTGCACTCCCGGTCTCACGACAACGACAAGGAGACACCCCCATGGACCGCCGCGGACTCTTCACCACCAGTGCCACCCTGGCCGCCGGCGCGATCGCCGGCTGCGCCCTGCCGGTGCAGTCGCAATCGCGCGCGCGCACGCCGTTCGCCGTGCCCGAGACCCTGGTGCCCATCGCCGGCAGCGACATGATGTTCCCGGTGCGCCGCATCTACTGCATCGGCCGCAACTACGCCGCCCACGCCCGCGAGATGGGCTCGGACCCGACGCGCGAGCCGCCGTTCTTCTTCCAGAAGCCCACCGACGCCATCCAGTACGTGGCCCCCGGCACGGTGGCCGACCACCCCTACCCCACGCTGACCAAGAACTACCACTACGAGGTGGAACTGGTCGCCGCGCTGCACAAGGGCGGGCGCGACATCCCGGTGGCCAGCGCGCTGGACCATGTCTACGCCTACGCGCTGGGCCTGGACATGACCCGCCGCGACCTGCAGCGCGCCATGGGCGACGAGAAGAAGCCCTGGGAGATCGGCAAGAGCTTCGACCGCAGCGCCCCGATCGGCCCGCTGCACCTGGCCTCGCAGACCGGCCACTTCACCCGCGGCGGCATCTGGCTCAAGGTCAATGGCACGACCAAGCAGAACGCCAACCTGAACCAGATGATCTGGAACGTCGCCGAGCAGATCTCGCGGCTCTCGGCGGCCTTCGAGCTGCAGCCCGGGGACATCATCTACTCCGGCACCCCCGAGAACGTGGGCCCGGTGGTGCGCGGGGACGTGATCGCCTGCCACATCGACGGCCTGCCGGACCTGTCCGTGAAGATCACCTGAGGCGCCGCGGTCCCGCCGCCGGGTGGCGGCCGGTAAAATCGGCGGCCTTCGCCTGACCGGGCGGAGGCCCCTCAGCCTCTGGATCAACACCATGAACCGCTGGACCCGCCCGACCGCCATCCTCCTTTCCGCCCTGCTGGCCGCTGCCGGCGCCTTCGCGCAGTCCCTGGCGCGCGAAATCCCGGCCGACGCGCGCCCCGCGCGCCTGGTCGTCACCCTGGCGCCGCAGGTGCTGGTCAACGGCCAGCCCGCGCAGCTCTCGCCCGGCGCCCGCATCCGCGACACCCGCAACCTGCTGGTGCTCTCGGCCTCCCTCACCGGGCAGGACCTGCCGGTCGCCTTGCGGCGCGACACCCTGGGCCTGGTCCACGAGGTCTGGCTGCTCACCGAGGCCGAATACGCCCGCCTGCCGCGCCGCTGATTCGCGGCGCGCGCCTGCCGTTTTCCTTCCCGTTTTTTGTTTTCGCGAGAGAGGGCCGCCATGGCCAAGAAAGTTTTCATCAAGACCTTCGGCTGCCAGATGAACGAGTACGACTCGGACAAGATGGCCGACGTCATGAAGGCCGCCGAGGGCTACGAGCCCACGCAGGACCCCGAGGAGGCCGACCTGATCCTGTTCAACACCTGCTCGGTGCGCGAGAAGGCGCAGGAGAAGGTGTTCTCCGACCTGGGCCGGGTGAAGCACCTCAAGGACAAGGGCGTGCTGATCGGGGTGGGCGGCTGCGTCGCCAGCCAGGAGGGCGCGGCCATCATCGAGCGCGCGCCCTACGTGGACCTGGTGTTCGGCCCGCAGACTCTGCACCGCCTGCCCGAGATGCTGGCGCGCCGCGAGCGCGAGAAGGCCTCGCAGGTGGACATCAGCTTCCCCGAGATCGAGAAGTTCGACCACTTGCCGCCGGCGCGGGTGGACGGCCCCTCGGCCTTCGTCTCCATCATGGAAGGCTGCAGCAAGTACTGCAGCTACTGCGTGGTGCCCTACACCCGCGGCGAGGAGGTCTCGCGCCCATTCGAGGACGTGCTCGCCGAAGTCGCCGGTCTGGCGGACCAGGGCGTGCGCGAGGTGACGCTGCTGGGGCAGAACGTGAACGCCTACCGCGGGAAGATGGGCGACACCAGCGACATCGCCGACTTCGCCTTGCTCATTGAATACATCGCCGAGATCCCTGGCATCGAGCGGATCCGCTACACGACGAGCCACCCCAACGAGTTCACCCAGCGCCTGATCGACACCTATGCGAAGGTGCCCAAGCTGGTGAGCCACCTGCACCTGCCGGTGCAGCATGGCAGCGACCGCATCCTCATGGCGATGAAGCGGGGCTACACCGCCATGGAGTACAAGAGCACGATCCGCAAGCTGCGGGCGATCCGGCCGCAGATGTCCATGTCCAGCGACTTCATCGTGGGCTTCCCCGGCGAGACCGAGGACGACTTCCAGAAGATGATGAAGCTGATCGAGGACGTGGGCTACGACACCAGCTTCAGCTTCATCTTCAGCCCGCGCCCGGGCACCCCGGCCGCCAACCTGCAGGACGACACCCCGCAGCAGGTGAAGCTGAAGCGACTGCAGCACCTGCAGGCGGTGATCGAGGAGAACGTGCGCCGCATCAGCGCCAGCCGGGTCGGCACGGTGCAGCGGATCCTGGTCGAGCGCCCCGCGCGCAAGGACGCCAGTGAGCTGGCCGGGCGCACCGAGTGCAACCGGGTGGTGAACTTCAAGGGGCCGGCCCGGCTGATCGGGCAGATGGTGGACGTGACGATCACCGAGGCGCTGCCGCATTCGCTGAGGGGTGAAGCCGTGGTCAACGCCGATACCAGCGCCTGACCCCGGCACCGGGCTGGGTGCAGGGCCCAGGACTGTAGCCACAAGGATTTAATTTTTTCCTTGAATTGGCGGATGAGCCGACCTAAAAATGGGTCCTTAGTACTCATCCATGCAGGAGGTCGACGTCATGGCACGTTCACCCAGCCCCCCGAGGTACGCCAAGAAGGTCTACGCCACCTTGGATACGGTGTCCCATACCGAGTCCAGCCTGGATGGCAGCGGCGCCTTCGGCACCACGCCCGACGGCCGTCAGGTCGTCACGATCAACGTGCTTGCGAACGACCTGAACCTGCCCAAGGGCGGGATGCGCACGCTCTACGCCCTGGACGACGGCCTGGGCAACACCCAGTCCGACCTGCAGGCAGGCGATGTGACCTCGGTGGTGGACGGCCACACCGTCTCGGGCTGGGAGTCGACCGCGGGGATCAACAGGGTTCGCATCTACGACAACCAGGTCCAGCTGGACCTGGATCCCTGGCTGGCGGGCCGCACCCTCGACCAACTGACCAGCGCCGACCGCCTGAGCGACTCCTTCAGCTACGCGATCCAGATGGCGGACGGCACCCTGAGCTGGAACCGGGTGACGTTCACGCTGGCCGGCGAGGACGACCCCGCCTTCGTGGCCAACGCCGGGCAGTTCGGCATGTATGTCTCGCCCACGGACCCCACCTACACGCAGGGCGCGCCGCTCACCGTCACGGACCCGGACCTCGGCCAGGCGGCGTTCACCGGCTACTCGACGCAGACCCAGTTCGGGACCTTCACCGTCCACCTGAGCCCGGATTCGGCCACCTGGCGCTACGACCTCGCACCGCAGGCGGCCGTCCCCTTCGACTACGACCATGCCAGCTTCCGTGAAACGCTGACCGTCACCACCCAGGATGGCACCCAGGCCCTGGTGGAAGTCGTGCTGCAGGACCGCGCCGTGCGCACCAACGACTCCGTCTACAACGGGGGGGCGAACGACGACCTGATCCTCTGCGGGCCCGGCAACAACAACGTCGCGGGATTGGGCGGCAACGACACCCTGCGCGGCGGCGATGGCGACGACAGCCTCACGGGCATCGATGGCAACGACGCCCTGTATGGCGAAGCCGGTAACGATTTCCTCGAGGGCGGCGACGGCGATGACCTCCTGAGCACGGGGGGCGGCATCGATTTCGTGTACGGGAACGCGGGCAACGACACCTACGCGATCGACATCGCGGCGGGCTTTCTCGGCACGGACAAGGCCTTCATCAACGGGTTCGAGCCGGGCCTCGACAGGATCCGCCTCAGCACCGCGCCCGGCTCCGCCTTCGCACCGCTCGGCGGGCTGAACGAGGTGCTGGTGGGCAACTACATCTTCTACGACAGCAGCACGGGCTGGCTCTCGGTGGACCTCGACGGCTTCGACGGCCCCGAAAGTCCCGTGGCCTTCGCGCGACTGCAATCCGACGGGCTGGTCGGCGTGCCGGCCAGCCTGAGCGACCTCGACTTCCAGGTCGCCTGAGTCTCCCCCGCAGTCCCCCGTGATCCGATCCAGTCCCGGGCAGCACCGGGGCCGGCGGGTCGAACTTTCACCCACGTACCGGAGCGATCATGGCCACAACCACCTCGTACACCAATACCCCGCAGGCAACGACCGACACCTACGGATTCACAGAGTCGCAGCTCCTCGAGAGCGTTCTCTACGACCCCACCCGCGAGGTCATCACCCTTGACGTGATGGCCAACGACCTGGGCGGCAATGGCAAGACCCTGTACTCGGTCGACGGCGACATGGACGGCCTGACCGAGCTGCTGCAGCGAGACGCGGCAGGCGCCTGGGAAACGGCGCGGATCGCGTTGTGGACCCAGGGCGAGGATACGCCCGCCTACCACGACATCCTGGTCCGCACCTGCAACGGCAAGGTCGAGGTCGACCTGAGCGGAGCGATGGGCGCTGGCGGGCTCGCGGACCTCACCGCGGACCAGACGCTGCGCGGCTCCTTCGTCTATGCGATCCAGCTTGGCAACGGCACCCTCAGCTACGCCACCATCAACTTCATCGTGACCGGCGAGGGCCAGGCGCAGGACCAGCCAGCCGCGATCGGCGGCGCCATCGCGGGCGCGGTGACCGAGACCAACGCCGTCATGCACACCGGCGGCCTGCTCACCATCAGCGACCCGGAGGGCCAGGACACCTTCCAGGCCCAGGCTCACGTGGCCGGCTCCGGCGGTCATGGCTTCTTCACGCTCCAGGCCGATGGCGCCTGGACCTACACCACCTACGACTCCATGGACTGGATGACCGGCGGCCTGCAGCTCACGGACAGTTTCATCGCCAAGGCCGCCGACGACACCGAGCAACTCGTGACGGTCACAATCACGGGCACCGATGACAGGCCCGTGGTCACGGCGGCCGATCTCGAGGGCCATATCGTCGAGGGCGTGGGCATCAACCCGCAGGGCCAGCAGGTCGCTTCGGGCGCGTTCACCCTGACGGACCCGGACCTGATGCTGGACATCCAGATCGGCGAGATCATCGCCCCCGCCGGCGCACCCGGCACCCTTGCGGTGACCCGGGTCCTGACCCCCGACACGCTCAGCTTCCAGTGGACCTACACCGTCGACGCGTCAGCCGTCGAGGAGCTGGGGATGAACGACGGGCAGAGCCTGCCGCTGAACTTCGAGGTGCAGCTCCTGGGCAGCACCGACCCCCACCTCGGGAGCTTCGCGATCCAGGTCACCCTCGACGGCGCCAACGAAGGCGGCGGCGCAACCGTCAACGAGCCCCCGTTCCTAGCCACCGATATTGCGGACTTCGACCCGGCCACGGGTTTCAGCGGCGCGATCACCGAGGACGACACCGCCGCGTTGACCTGGTTCGCCATCCTGGGCGATCCGGACGGGGCCGACGAGAGCACGTTCCGGGTCACCGGCCTGGAAGACGGCCAGGTCGGCTCCTTCGCCTATGACCGTACCTCGAGTACCTGGACTTACACCCTGGACGCGCGCGCCCAGGCGCTGCCCTTGGGTCAATCGGTCGACGAGCACTACATGGCCGTATCGTATGACGGCTCCCTCAGCATTCCGATCAACGTCCACGTGGAGGGGCGCGACGATCCCGCGCAGGTGAGAGGCACCCTGACCGGTGAACTCAGCGAGGACGACCCGCCCGTGGAGGGCCAGATCACGATCACGGACATCGACGGGGACGGCTATCTGCTCGGTATCCGGAGCATGGATGCCGCCTATGGCGCCTTTGCACTGGAGACCGACGGCCACTGGACCTACACGCCGGACCCGGTGCTCACCCTGGCTCTTGGCAACACGACGGTATACGAGACCATGAATTTCGGCGCGTTCGGCGACCTGGGTTCCGGCGGCACCTACGGCACGGTCACAGTCACGCTCCACGGGATCGAGGACGCGGCCGCACCCCTCGTGGGTACCGAGGGCGACGACCTCCTGACCGGCACCGACTTCGGCGAAAACATCAATGCCCTCGGGGGCAACGATGTGGTCTTTGCCGGCCTGGGCAATGACACCGTGCACGGCGGCGACGGAGATGACGTGATCTGGGGCCAGGCGGGGGACGACGTTCTCTACGCCGACACGGGCAACGACGTCCTGGTCGGGGGCCTCGGCGACGATGCCCTGTTCCTGGGCGAAGCCAGCGTCGGCGTCCTGACGCGTCAAGGGGTGGACATCCTCCACGGAGTGACCTTGGGCACCCGTATCCAACTGGACGCGGCCTACTTCACCGAATTCGCCACCTCCGGGACGCTGACCGCCTCGCAGTTCTCGGACAACCCGTTCGCCCCCCTGGCACAGGGCATGGCCGGCATCGTCTACGACGGGGCCTCGGGCGCCGTCTACTACGACCCGGACGGCAGCAGCGGGTTCTTCGGCCCCCCGAACGCGCCGGCGGTGCTGGTCGCGACGGTGGCGAACCCGTTCACGGCCTGGGTCACCGCGGACACCTTCTTCGTGGCCTGAGGCTCAGAACGGCGGCTTGGGCATGCCGGGGGGCATCATCCCCTTCATCCCCCCGAGCCGCTTCATCATCTTCATCAGCCCGCCGCCCTTGAGCTTCTTCATCATCCCCTGCATCTGCTCGAACTCATTGAGCAGGCGGTTGACCTCCTGGACCTGAACCCCCGCACCCGCCGCGATGCGGCGCTTGCGGGTGGCCTTGATCAGGTCGGGCTTGCGCCGCTCCAGCGGCGTCATGCTGCAGATGATGCCTTCCTTGCGGCGGATGTCGCGCTCGGCCTTGTCCATGTCGACCTGACCGGCCTTGGCCTGCATCTGCGCGGGCAGCTTGTCCAGCATCTGCGACAGGCCGCCCATGTTCTTCATCTGGCGGATCTGGGAGAGGAAGTCGTTGAGGTCGAAGCCCTCGCCGCTCTTGACCTTCTCGGCCAGCTTCTTGGCGGCGTCCACGTCGACGCCCGCCTGCACCTGCTCCACCAGGGCCACGATGTCGCCCATGCCCAGGATGCGCCCGGCATGGCGCTCGGCGTCGAAGACCTCCAGGCCGTCGATCTTTTCGGAGACGCCCGCGAACTTGATCGGCGCGCCCGTGACCTGGCGCACGGACAACGCCGCGCCACCGCGGGAGTCGCCATCCATCTTGGTCAGGATGATGCCGGTCAGGGGCAGCGCCTCCTTGAAGGCCTTGGCGGTGTTCACCGCGTCCTGGCCCTGCATGGCGTCCACCACGAACAGGGTCTCCACCGGGTTCAGCGTGGCGTGCAGCTGCTTGATCTCGTTCATCAGCGCCTCGTCGATCGCGAGGCGGCCGGCGGTGTCCACCAGCAGCACGTCGAAATAGCCACGCTTGGCGTGGTCCAGCGCGGCGCGCGCGATGTCCAGCGGCTTCTGCTCCGGCGAGCTGGGGAACCACTCGGCGCCGGCCTGCGCCGTCACCGTCTTGAGCTGCTCGATGGCCGCGGGGCGGTAGACGTCGCCCGAGACCGTGAGCACCTTCTTCTTGCGCTTCTCGATCAGGTGCTTGGCCAGCTTGGCGGTGGTGGTGGTCTTGCCCGCGCCCTGCAGGCCGGCCATCAGGATCACCGCCGGGGGCTGGGCCGCGAGGTTGATGTCGCTCACGCCCTCGCCCATGGTGGCCACGAGCTCGCGGTTGACGATGCCCACCAGCGCCTGGCCGGGGTTCAGCGAGCCCACCACCTCCTGGCCCAGGGCCTTCTCCTTCACGCGGGCGATGAAGTCGCGCACCACGGGCAGGGCCACGTCGGCCTCGAGCAGGGCCATGCGCACCTCGCGCAGCATGTCCTGCACGTTGCTTTCGGTGATGCGGGCCTGGCCCCGCATTTCCTTGACCAGGCGGGAAAGTTTGTCGGTGAGTGCGGAGGCCATGGGGGTGGGAGGATGGGGTGTCGCGCAGGCCGGGAGGCCTGCAGCGAGGGACTACACTGAGGACCCATGATTTTACCCAGCGCCTCCCCCGCCGGCGTCGCCCTGTCCCTGGCCGCGGCGGCCGCCTACGCGCTGCCCGCGGCGGCGGCCTCGCGGCTGTCCGACTCCGCCGCGCGGCTGGCCCTGCTGGCGGCCTGGCTGCTGCACGCCGGCGTGATCGCCTGGTCCCTGCTCGGGGACGCGCCGCGCTTCGGCTTCGCGCCGGCGCTGTCGGTCACCGCCTGGCTGGTGCTCACGGTGTACGCGGTGGAGCGCCAGGTCTTCCCGCAGCTGCAGGCCCGCTGGGCCCTCGCCGGCCTGGGCTCGGCGGCCGTGGTGCTGGCCCTGGTGTTCCCCGGCACGCCACTGCACGTGGGCGCCTCGCCCTGGCTGCCGCTGCACTGGGCGCTGGGCATCGCGTCCTACGGCCTGTTCGCCGCCGCGGTCGTCCACGCCTGGCTGATGATGCGCGCCGAGCGCGCCATCCGCCACGCCGACGACGCCCACGCCGGCCTGCCCCTGCTCACGCTCGAGCGCCTGACCTTCCGCTTCGCCACCGGCGGCTTCGTGCTGCTGTCCGCCACGCTGCTGGCCGGCCTGGTGTTCGGCGAGGTCGGCGGCGGCACCCGCTGGCGCTGGGACCACAAGACCGTGTTCTCGGTGCTGGCCTGGTGCGCCTTCGCCGGCCTGCTGCTCGGGCGCGCGCGCTTCGGCTGGCGCGGCCGCAAGGCGGTGCGGGGGCTGTACGTGGGCTCGCTGCTGCTGCTGCTCGCCTACGTTGGCTCGCGCTTCGTGCTCGAGGTCGTCCTGGGCCGCGCCGCATGAAGTACCTCGTGCTGTTCGCCGTGCTGGCGGTGATCTACCTGGTGTGGAAGCACCAGCGCCAGACCGGCGCCCGTCCCGGCGCCGGCGCCGGCGCGCCGGGCCGCAACCAGGCGCCCCGCAGCGGCCAGCCCCAGGCCATGGTGCGCTGCGCCGCCTGCGCGGTGCACCTGCCGCAGGCCGACGCGGTGGCCGATGCCCAGGGCCGCCTCTTCTGCAGCCCGGAGCACCGCGAGGAGTACCGGGCGACCCCCACCGACACCCGCCGCTGACCCATGACAGGTCCCGTCTCCGTCGCGTCCTGGGCCCAGCCGCCCGCGTCGCCGGCGGAAGACTCCGCGCCGCTGCGCCTGTGGCGCTCCTTCGCCAGCGCCCGCGTGATCATCGGCGCCGGCCTGCTCGCGCTGCTGGCCGCGCTGCGGGTCGCCACGCCGGGGGCACCCGGTGACCGCGCACTGCTCCTGGCCTGCGTCGCCTACACCGCGGCGGCGGTGGCCGTGCGCCTGCTCACGCGCCCCCCGGGGCCCCGCCTCGACGTCACCTGGGTCGCCATCCTGGCCCTGGACCTGGGCGGCGCCTCCGCCCTGCAGCTGCTGCAGGCAGGCGGCCTGAACTTCACCCCGCTGCTGGCGGTGCCGGTGCTGATGGCCGCGGTCCTGGGCAGCAGGGCCATGGCCATCGGCACCGCCGGGGCGGCCAGCCTGCTGATGCTGGCCGAGGCCTGGCTGCGCGCGACGCAGGTGCCCGGCGACAGCGCGCTGCGGCTGCTGCAGGCGGCCGGCACGGGCGCGGGCTACCTGGCCCTGGCGCTGCTGGCGCACCACCTGGCCGCGCGGCTGGCCCGCGAGGAGGACCGCGCCCGCCGCAGCCAGGAGGCCGCGCGCACCCAGGCGCTGGTCAACGCGCTGGTGATCGAGACGCTGGCCGACGGCATCCTCGTCGTCGACGCCGACGGCCGCGTGCGCGCGGCCAACCCCACCGCCTGCCTGCTGCTCGGGGCGAACGCGGCGCACCCGCAGTTCCGCCTCGAGGGCGAGCCGGGCTGGCAGGCCCTGTGCGACCTGGCGGCGCAGACGCTGGCCACCCGCACCCCGCAGGTGCGCGAGGTCACGCTGGGCCGCGCCGGGCAGCAGCGGCGCGTCTCGGTACGCACCCGGGCAGCCGGCGATGGCGGGGACGGCAACCTGTGCGTCATGTTCCTGGAGGACCTGCGCGAGATGGAGGCACGCCTGCGCACCGAGAAGCTGGCGGCGATGGGCCGGATGTCGGCAGCCGTGGCGCACGAGATCCGCAACCCGCTGGCCGCGATCACCCAGGCCAACGCGCTGCTCGAGGAAGACCTGGGCGAGCCGGCCCACCGCAAGCTCAGCGCGCTGGTGGGGCAGAACGCACGGCGCCTGGAGCGCATCGTCGAGGAGATCCTCAATGTCTCGCGGGTGCAGCAGCAGGACACCGCGCCCTCACCGCCGCTGGCGCTGGACGCCAGCGTGGCGACCGTGTGCCAGGACTGGTCGCGCCAGGCCGGCCTGCCCGGCCGCCCCGCGATGGCGCTGCGCGCGCCGCTGGCGCGCGTGCCCTTCGAGCCGGAGCACCTGCGCCGCGTGCTGGTGAACCTCCTGGACAACGCCAGCCGCTACGCCAGCGACCGGGCCGACGCGATCCAGGTCACCACCCAGCCCGGCGCCGACCGCGCGGTGCTGGTGGTCTGGAGCGACGGCGCGCCGCTGGAGCCCGCGGTGCAGCGTCACCTGTTCGAGCCGTTCTTTTCGTCCGAGAGCCGCTCCAGCGGCCTGGGCCTGTACATCTGCCGCGAGCTGTGCGAGCGCCATGGCGCGCAGATCGGCTACCGGCGCGCGCCCTCGCCGCAGGACAACGGGCGCGAGGGCAACGCCTTCATCGTGAGTTTCCGCCCGCCGCCGGCGGATGTCGCCGGACCCTCGCCTGCCACAATACCCGTCTGATGCAGCAGCCTGCCTCCCACGCCGCGGCCCAGGTCCTCGTCGTCGACGACGAGCCGGACCTGCGCACGCTCTACGAGCTGACCCTGCTGCGTGAAGGCTACAGCGTCGACGCCGCCGCCACGCTGGAGGAGGCCCGCGCGATGCTCGCGGCCCGGCGCTTCGACGTGGTCATCTCCGACATGCGCCTGCCCGACGGCCTGGGCCTGTCGCTGCTGCAGGAGATCTCGCGCCAGCAGCGTCCCGAACGCTGCATCGTGATGACGGCCTACGGGTCGGCCGAGAACGCGGTCGAGGCCCTCAAGGCCGGCGCCTTCGACTACCTCACCAAGCCGGTGGACCTGCGCCAGTTCCGCGCCGTGGTGGCCTCGGCCGTCCACGAGGGCGACGCCGGCATGCGGGCCGGCGCTCCTCGGGCCAGCGCCGCCGCGCTGCCGCGCGGCGAATCCGCGCTCGAGCGCCTGGCCGGCGACTCCCCGGCGATGCGCTCGGTCAAGGACCGGGTGGCCAAGGTCGCCCGCAGCATGGCGCCGGTGCTGGTGCGCGGCGAGTCGGGCACCGGCAAGGAGCTGGTGGCGCGCGCCATCCACGCCTGCAGCCACCGCGCCGCCGGCCCCTTCGTGGCGGTGAACTGCGGCGCCATTCCCGAGTCGCTGCTGGAGGCCGAGTTCTTCGGCGCGCGCAAGGGCTCCTACACCGGCTCCACCCACGACCGGCCCGGCTTCTTCCAGGCCGCCCATGGCGGCACCCTGTTCCTCGACGAGATCGGCGACCTGCCCCTGGCGATGCAGTCGCGGCTGCTGCGCGCGATCCAGGAACGCCGGGTGCGCCCGATCGGCTCCACCCAGGAGGAGGCGGTCGATGCCCGCATCCTCAGCGCCACGCACAAGGACCTCGCCGCCGAGGTCCAGGCCGGTCGCTTCCGCCAGGACCTGTACTACCGCCTCAACGTCATCGAGATCCTGGTGCCGCCGCTGCGCGAGCGGCGCGAGGACCTGCCGGCCCTGTGCGCCGCGCTGCTCGCGCGCATCGCCCAGGACGCCGGCACGCCAGTGCCGCCGCTGACGCCCGGGCTGCTGGCGCAACTGCAGTCGCTGCCGCTCACGGGCAACGTGCGCGAGCTGGAGAACATGCTGCACCGGGCCGTGGCCCTGAGCGATGGACTGGACCTGTCGCTCGAAGCCGAGCCCGCGGTGAGCGCGCCGGCGCCCCTGCCCGCCGCGGCCGCCGCCGGTGCGCAGGCCGTCCCCGCCGCCGGCCTGCCCTCCGACCTGCAGGCCTGGCTTGACGAGCGCGAGCGCGAGATCCTGGTGCGGGCCCTGCGCGAGAGCGGCTTCAACCGCACCGCCGCGGCGCAACGCCTGGGCCTGAGCCTGCGCCAGATCCGCTACCGCATCGCGCGCCTGGGCATCGCCACGCCCGGCCCCGACGACGCGGCGGACGACCGCGCATGAGGGAAGCCCCCGCCGCGCCCCTGTTCCAGGGTGGCTGGTACCGCTTCGCGCGCCGGCTGGATTCGCCCAACTTCGGCGCGCGCCCCGCCGGCGCCTGCATCGACCTGCTGGTGATCCACTCCATCAGCCTGCCGCCCGGGCAGTACGGTGGCGACGAGGTGCAGCGCCTGTTCACGAACACCCTGGACTGGGACGCCCACCCCTACTTCCAGGGGATCCGCGGGCTGCAGGTCTCCGCGCATTTCTATATCCGACGCGACGGCGCGCTGTGGCAGTTCGTCAGCTGCGACGCGCGGGCCTGGCATGCCGGCGCCTCGCAGTGGCGCGGGCGCGGCAACTGCAACGACGACTCGATCGGCATCGAGCTCGAGGGCCTGGAGGGCGACCCCTTCGAGCCCGCGCAGTACGAGGCCCTCGCCAGCCTGGCCTCGGCCTTGCAGCAGCATTACCCGGTGCGCCACATCGCCGGGCACGAGCACATCGCGCCCGGCCGCAAGCGCGACCCGGGCCCCGGCTTCGACTGGGCGCGGCTGGCCCGCAGCCTGGGCGGGGCCGGCGACTCCCTGCCCTCCTGAACTCAGCGTGTTCCCGGGCCAGGGAATCCGATGACACACCCTAGGTTCTAGGCCGCCGCCGCGAGGTCGCGCGCGAAATTCTCGTCAATGGCAAGAACACTACATGTGGTGCCTTGCGATACACTCAGGCCCTAGATATAGTGCCTGCGTTGTTGACACGGAATCGCCGAATTCCGACCACAAAAGGTGAGCGGGCACTACCGCGCAACCCCCGGCGAATCCCAGCGCGTGCGCTTTGCGCCCATCCAAAACACACGAGAAGACACACCACACGAGGTCCCATGCAAACTGCCCTGAGCACCCCCTCCGCACAAGCCTTCACCGGCGCCGCTGCCTCGTCGGGCGCCGCGTCCCAAGCCGGCGCCGCCGGCCAGGGCCTGGCCAACTACCAGATCATCCGACGCAACGGCGCGGTCGTGCCCTTCGCGCCGGACAAGATCGCGATCGCGCTGATGAAGGCCTTCCTGGCGGTGCACGGCACCCAGGGCGCCGCCTCTGCCAGCGTGCGTGAGACCGTCGACGGCCTGACCCAGGCCGTGGTGCGCGCCCTGCTGCGCTCGCGCCCGGGCGGCGGCACCTTCCACATCGAGGACGTGCAGGACCAGGTCGAACTCGGCCTGATGCGCGGCGGCCACCACGAGATCGCCCGCGCCTACGTGCTGTATCGCGAGCGCCGCGCCCAGGAGCGCGCCGCCAAGCAGCCCGAGGCCGCCAAGCCGGCCGAGCCCCAGCTGCATGTCACCGACGGCGGCCAGCGCATCCCCCTGGATGTCGCCCAGCTCAAGGCCCTGATCGAGAGCGCCTGCGCCAACCTGGGCGCCGACGTGAAGGCCGAGCCCATCGTCGCCGAGACGCTGCGCAACCTGTACGACGGCGTGCCGATGGACGAGGTCTACAAGGCCTCCATCCTGGCCGCCCGCACCAAGATCGAGAAGGACCCGGACTACACCTACGCCACCGCGCGCCTGCTGCTGCACACGATCTTCAAGGAGGTCCTGGGCCGCGACGTCACCCCCGCCGAGGCCGCCGCCAGCTACGCCGACTACTTCCCCACCTTCATCAAGAAGGGCGTGGACAGCGAGCTGCTCAATCCCGAGCTGCTGCAGTACGACCTGGCCCGCCTGGGCGCCGCCCTGAAGGCCGAGCGTGACCAGCAGTTCGACTACCTGGGCCTGCAGACCCTGTACGACCGCTACTTCCTGCACGTGCGCAAGACCCGCATCGAGCTGCCGCAGGCCTTCTTCATGCGCGTCGCCATGGGCCTGGCCCTCAACGAAATCGACCGCGAAGCCCGCGCCATCGAGTTCTACGAAGTCCTCTCCAGCTTCGACTTCATGTCGTCCACGCCGACGCTGTTCAACAGCGGCACGCTGCGCTCGCAGCTGTCCTCCTGCTACCTGACCACGGTGCCGGACGACCTGGACGGCATCTACGAGTCCATCAAGGAAAACGCCCTGCTGTCCAAGTTCGCCGGCGGCCTGGGCAACGACTGGACCCGCGTGCGCGCCCTGGGCTCCCACATCAAGGGCACCAACGGCGAGTCGCAGGGCGTGGTCCCCTTCCTGAAGGTCGTCAACGACACCGCCGTGGCGGTGAACCAGGGCGGCAAGCGCAAGGGTGCGGTCTGCACTTACCTGGAGACCTGGCACCTGGACATCGAGGAATTCCTCGAGCTGCGCAAGAACACGGGTGACGACCGCCGCCGCACCCACGACATGAACACGGCCAACTGGATCCCCGACCTGTTCATGCGCCGCGTCATGGAAAAGGGCGAGTGGACCCTGTTCTCCCCCTCCACCTGCCCGGACCTGCACGACCTGTACGGCGCCGAGTTCGAGAAGGCCTACGTCGCCTACGAAGAGAAGGCCCGCCGCGGCGAGATCAAGCCGAGCAAGACCGTCCAGGCCGCCGACCTGTGGCGCAAGATGCTCACCATGCTGTTCGAGACCGGCCACCCCTGGATCACGTTCAAGGACGCCTGCAACGTGCGCTCGCCGCAGCAGCACGTGGGCGTGGTGCACTCGTCCAACCTGTGCACCGAGATCACCCTGAACACCAGCGACACCGAGACCGCCGTCTGCAACCTGGGCTCGATCAACCTGCGCCAGCACCTCAAGGACGGCGCCATCGACCACGACAAGCTCAAGCGCACGGTCTCCGTGGCCATGCGCATGCTCGATAACGTGATCGACATCAACTACTACGCCGTCAAGAAGGCGCGTGACTCCAACCTGCGCCACCGCCCGGTGGGCATGGGCATCATGGCCTTCCAGGACGCGCTGTACGAGCTGCGTATCCCCTACGCCTCGCAGGAGGCGGTGGACTTCGCCGACAAGTCGATGGAAGCCGTCTGCTACTACGCCTACTGGGCCTCCACCGAGCTGGCCAAGGAGCGTGGCCGCTACTCCAGCTACCGCGGCTCGCTGTGGGACAAGGGCATCCTGCCGCCCGACACCGTCGACCTGCTGGCGCAGGCCCGCGGCGGCTACGTGGAAGTGGACCGCTCCAGCACCCTGGACTGGGACGCGCTGCGCAAGAAGATCGCGGCCGACGGCATGCGCAACTCCAACTGCGTGGCCATCGCGCCGACGGCGACCATCTCCAACATCATCGGCGTCGACGCCTCGATCGAGCCGTGCTTCGGCAACCTGTCGGTCAAGTCCAACCTGTCCGGCGAGTTCACCGTCATCAACCACTACCTGGTGCGTGACCTCAAGCGCCTGGGCCTGTGGGACGACGTGATGGTCATGGACCTGAAGCACTTCGACGGCTCGCTGCGCCCGATCGACCGCGTGCCGCAGGAGATCAAGGCCCTGTATGCCACCGCCTTCGAGGTGGAGCCGCAGTGGCTGGTGGAAGCCGCCGCCCGCCGCCAGAAGTGGATCGACCAGGCCCAATCCCTGAACATCTACATGGCCGGCGTCTCGGGCAAGAAGCTCGACGACACCTACAAGCTGGCATGGACCCGCGGCCTGAAGACCACCTACTACCTGCGCACCATCAGCGCCACGCACACCGAGAAGTCCACCGTGACCTCGGGCCGCCTGAACGCCGTGTCCTCGGGCGCGCCGTCGCAGGGCCAGGGCATGAGCGCCCTCGAGGCCGCCGCCGCCGCGGCCCGCGCGCAGATGGATGCCGTCCCCGCCACCGACGTGAAGTTCTGTGGCGTCGACGATCCCACGTGCGAAGCCTGCCAGTGACGCAGTGATGGAACGCGAAGGCGCGCTGTCGGTCTTCTCCGACAGTGCGTCGACGCAAACGAGCAACAGAATCGGGCAGTGATGTGAATGAACACTTTGCATTCCACATCG
Organism: Ramlibacter sp. MAHUQ-53; assembly: GCF_052600055.1. Lineage (NCBI taxonomy): Bacteria > Pseudomonadati > Pseudomonadota > Betaproteobacteria > Burkholderiales > Comamonadaceae > Ramlibacter > Ramlibacter sp. MAHUQ-53. Next base: position 110,910 of record NZ_JBQWTS010000008.1, on the reverse strand, counting down.
CTGCTCTCATAATGAGAGCATTGGAAAATCTATGTTGACCTGGGACGAAGACGTCAAGCCCGCATCGCAGGCTCCCCAAGGCACCGGCTTCACCGGCAGCCAGGGTCCCGCTTCCTTCGGTGAAGCCCAGTTGTCCCCCGTGGCGGCCACCGTCACCGCCGCCTCCGCACCCCTCGCCGCGTCGTCCGCGCAAGCCGCCAGCACGCGCCGCGTCGTCGCCGCCGACAAGCGAATCATCAACGGCCAGACCGACGTCAACCAGCTGGTGCCGTTCAAGTACAAGTGGGCCTGGGAGAAGTACCTGGCCACCTGCGCCAACCACTGGATGCCGCAAGAGGTCAACATGACCCGCGACATCGCCACGTGGAAGGACCCGAACGGCCTGACCGAGGACGAGCGCCGCATCATCAAGCGCAACCTCGGCTTCTTCGTCACCGCCGACTCGCTGGCCGCCAACAACATCGTGCTGGGCACCTACCGCCACATCACGGCGCCCGAGTGCCGCCAGTTCCTGCTGCGCCAGGCCTTCGAGGAAGCGATCCACACCCACGCCTACCAGTACATCGTGGAGTCGCTGGGCCTGGACGAGTCCGAGATCTTCAACGCCTACCACGAGGTCCAGTCCATCCGCGACAAGGACCAGTTCCTGATCCCGTTCATCGACGCGATCATGGACCCCGACTTCCGCACCGGCACCCCCGAGGCCGACCAGACCCTCCTCAAGAGCCTGATCGTCTTCGCCTGCCTGATGGAGGGCCTGTTCTTCTACGTCGGCTTCACCCAGATCCTGGCGCTGGGCCGCCAGAACAAGATGACGGGCGCCGCCGAGCAGTACCAGTACATCCTGCGCGACGAGTCGATGCACTGCAACTTCGGCATCGACCTGATCAACCAGCTGAAGCTCGAGAACCCCCACCTGTGGACCGCCGAGTTCAAGGCCGAGATCAAGGCCCTGTTCCTCAAGGCCGTGGAACTCGAGTACCGCTATGCCGAGGACACCATGCCGCGTGGCGTGCTGGGCCTCAATGCCTCCATGTTCAAGGGCTACCTGCGCTACATCGCGAACCGCCGCGCCACGCAGATCGGCCTGGAAGCGCTTTTCCCCAACGAGGAAAACCCCTTCCCCTGGATGAGCGAAATGATTGACCTGAAGAAAGAGCGCAATTTCTTCGAAACCCGCGTGATCGAGTACCAGTCGGGTGGCGCGCTTTCCTGGGATTGACGACGGCAACTGCGGGAGTTGGATAGCGACCACAGCCGTGCTTTGAGACGAGATTCGCCCGCGGGCGCCGACCTGGCCGGAGAGCCGGGCGGCACGCGGGCTACGGTGTTCATGCAGTTGGGCCCGGGCCCAGCCGCATGAATCGCTCCCGGCGCCATCGGGCGATGTGGAGTGCTTCTTTCGTTGATGTTGATCAACTTGAACAGGAGATAGTGATGGCAACTGCTAAGAAACCGGCCGCCAAGAAGGCCGTTGCGAAGAAGGCTCCGGCCGCCAAGAAGGTCGCCGCCGCCAAGAAGCCGGCCGCGAAGAAGGTCGCTGCGGCCAAGAAGCCCGCCGCGAAGAAGGTCGCCGCCAAGAAGCCGGTGGCCGCCAAGAAGGTTGCAGCCAAGAAGGCCGCTCCGGCCAAGAAGGTCGCCGCCGCCAAGAAGCCCGCCGCCAAAAAGGCTGCCGCTCCGGCGAAGAAGGCCGCTGCCGCCAAGAAGCCCGCTGCCAAGAAGGCCGCCGCTCCGGCGAAGAAGGCCGCTGCCGCCAAGAAGCCCGCTGCCAAGAAGGCCGCACCGGCGAAGAAGGCTGCTGCGAAGAAGGCTGTCGCCAAGAAGCCCGCCGCGAAGAAGCCCGCTGCCAAGAAGGCTGCGAAGAAGCCCGCTGCGAAAAAGGCCAAGCCTGCCGCCGCCGCCGCTGCTGCTGCCGCTGCGCCCGCTGCCCAGACCACGCTGAACCCGCAGGCCGCCTGGCCTTTCCCGACGGCCAGCAAGCCCTGAGCAGCCCTCGGCTGACCCGAAACCCGGCATCGAAAGATGCCGGGTTTTTTTATGGCGCGCCGGCGGCCAGGGCGATGCGCCGGCGCAGCCGCTGCGCGGCGTCCAGGTCCCCCGCCGCCTCGGCGCGGCGCGCCTGCACCCCCAGCCACGCGAGCAGCGGCCGGCGCCAGCCCTGGCGCGAGGCGGTGGCCTCGGCCGCGGCGATCATCCCCGGCGTGGCGCGGCCTGCGCGCAGCGCCACGCCCGCGGCCACCAGCCGCGACAGCGGGTCCTCGATGCGGGCGATGCTGTCGGCATCGGCGGCCTGCGTCGCCAGCGCCCGGTGGGCTGGCGGCAGCAAGGCCGCGCGCGCGGCGGGCAAGGGCTGGCCCGCCAGGTAATCGGCATAGGCCGCCTCGGGCGCCGCCGCGTCCGCGCGCAGCGCCTCGAAGCCCGGGCACGGCGCCGGTCCCAGGCTCGCGGCCTCCAGCGCGCAGCGCACCAGCTCGGCGCGCGCCACCTGCGTGGCATCCCCCGTGGCCGACAGGGCCGCGCGGGCTCGCGCGAACTCCGCCTCCGCAGCGCGCGAGGCGCCGGTGAGGAAGGCCTGCTGGTAACGCTCGATCGCGCCGTGGGCCTCGACCTGCCAGTCCGGCGCACGCGGCCCGCCGGCGCAGCCGGCCAGCACGGCACACAGGGTCGCGGCGGCCCGGTTGGCGGCGCGCCTCATGGCAGCTTCACCTCCGTCTCCCGCGCGAACGGCCAACGGCGCTGGATGTCGTTCAACAGCCCTTCGATCTTGCGCAGGTTCGCCTCGACCTCCCCGCGCAGCGCGCCCAGGTCGGTGGTGGCGCCGCGCAGGTTGGCGCCCACCGCCTGCGCCTCGGCCAGCACCGCGTCCACCCGGCGCAGGCTCGCCCGGGTGTCGGCGAGCAGTCCATTGAGCTGGACGATGGCGGCGCGCGCCTCCGGCACCGCGCCTTCGGGGCCGAAGACCTGGGTGTCGGCGCGGGCCGCCATCTGGTCGACCTTCGCGAGCAGGGCGTTGGCCCGCTGCAGCGCCTCGGAGAGCGCACGCGCATCCTTCTCGTTGCCCAGGAGCGCGCCCACCGCGCCCTGCGGCCCGCGGGCACGCTCGCTCACCGCCTGCAGGTTGGCCAGCGTCTGGCGCAGCGCGCCTTCCTGCGCGGTGAGGGCGACCACGTTCTCCAGCGCCTCGCGGGCGCTGGCGATCACGCGCGGGATCTCCGCAGTGGCGTCGCCGCGCAGCACGGGCCGCTCGGCGCCGTCGGGCAGCGGCGGGTCGGTGAGCACGCCGCTGAAGGCGCGGATCGCGGTGCCGCCCACGACCCCGCGCACCAGGGTGAAGACGCTGCTGGTGCGCAGCCAGTGCGCGTCCTTGCGCGCGACGTCGATCGTGATGCGGACATGGCCCTGCGCGCCCAGCTCCACCCGCCGCACGCGGCCGATCGGAAAGCCGGAGAAGGTCATGTCCATGCCCACCGCCACGCCCTCGGAGTCGTCGGTCACCAGCACCAGGGTCTGCGTGGGCTCGAACCAGCCGCGCGCATACAGCAGGTACAGCGTCGAGGCCACCACCAGCAGCGCCGCCAGCGCCAGCAGCCAGCGCGCCTTGCGCTCGACGTTCGCCACCGGCACCCCGTGCTCGGGCTCGGAGGCCAGGAGGGAGGATTCGTCCGGGTCCGCCATGGGCCGCCTCAGTAGTAGTTGCCCACCAGGGACAGGGCCTCGAGCAGCAGCAGCACGGCGAACAGGCGCACCAGCCCCTGGAGGGCCGCGCTCTCGCGCGAGCCGCGCGCCGGCGCCTCCTGCAGCGCGGTCGCCATCGGGATCACCGAGACCGCGAGCGCGAACAGCGCGGTCTTGAGCGCGAAGATCAGCGAGACCGGCCCGTCGAAGACATGGCCGAACACGCGGGTGTAGCCCGCGAAGCCGGCAGCGGTGAAGCCGTAGACCGCGAAGTAGGCGAGCACGGTGGCCACCGCGCAGCTCAGGGCCGCGAGGGTGATGGTCGAGAACATGCCCGCCAGCATGCGGGGCACGGCCTCCAGGGCCAGCGGGTCCAGCGCATTGGCGCGCCCGGCGCCGCTGGGGCGAGCCCGCCGCAGCGCCGCCAGCGCCGCGCCGTTGGGGATGGTGCAGCGCAGGGCCACGAACAGCGCCGCGACCAGGGGGATCAGTTCCAGCACCAGCACGCGGATCACCATCTCCAGCGCGTACCGCGACAGGCCATAGCTCTGTGCGGTGACGACGACGATGCGGGTGATGACCAGCGTGAGCAGCGCGCACAGCGCCGTGAAGCCGGCCAGGATGGGGGCGGTGTCCAGCACCAGGTGGCGGGCCAGCGCATGCCGCACGGCGGGGCGCCAGGTGCCGGGCGAGAGGGCCAGGGCGCAGAGCAGCGCGCCGGACCAGCCGATGCGCCCCCAGCCCGCAAGCCAGCGCAAAGGCACGCGCACGGCGCGCCGCAGGTCACGAACCCCCGCAGTGTTCGTCATGCGGTCGATGATAACGACCGCATGCCTCGCCGTGCAGGCCCGGCGCTCAGTTCATCGCACGCGCCCAGGAGCGCGACATCCCCGAGGGCTTGTCCTCCTCCGGGGGCAGGTAGATGGTGGTGCGGTCGATCTTGGCATCGAAGGCAGCGATTTCGGCGCTGGCGCTGCGGATCACGGCCCGGTCCAGCGGGTGGCATTGGCGCTGGCTCAGTCGGCTCAGTTGCTCGGACTGCCTCACCACCTGGCGCACGGCCTCGGGGTCGGTCATCAGGGCAAAGGGGTTGTTGGCCGTGGCATCAGTTCTCACGCGAAAGCTCCTTGGTCGAATCGTCCCGCCGGGTGGGATGCGGCCACTGTGGCAGATGGGGCGCGCGCCGCAGCGTCAGGGAGCGTCGTGACGAGATGTAGGAATCACGCTCTGCAGGCCGACACCGGGCTGTCGCGGCACCGTTGCACAATGGGGCCATGCCCTTCATGCCCGCCTTCATCGCTCCCATCCGCTACGAAGACCCCGACGAGGCGCTGCAGCAGGTGCGCCGCATCTACCAGCAGCAGGTGGACCACCTGCGCGACGCGGTGCAGCGGTTCACGGCGGGCGAGGCGCTGCCCGGGCGGGTGCGGGGCTGCTACCCCTACGTGCGCATCCACGTCGATTCCACCGTGCGGCCCCAGGCCACCGAGGCGCTCGAGAACCTGGGCCTGTCGTATGGCTTCGTCGCCGGCACCGGCCGCTTCGAGACCACGCTCACGCGGCCCGACCTGTTTTCCAGCTACTACCTCGAGCAGTTCCGCCTGCTGCGCCGCAACCACGGCGTGGAGCTGGAGATCGGCACCAGCACGCAGCCGATCCCGGTGCATTTCTCGTTCGCGGAGAACGACCACATCGAGGGCACGATGCCGCCCGAGCGCCGCGCGCTGATGCGGGACCTGTTCGACCTGCCCGACCTCGGCGCCATGGACGACGGCATCGCCAACGGCACCTGGGAGCCGGGGCCGGGCGAGCCGCAGCCGCTGTCGCTGTTCCCCGCGCCGCGGGTGGACTACTCGCTGCAGCGCCTGCGCCATTACACCGGCACCGCGCCCGAGTGGGTGCAGAACTTCGTGCTGTTCACGAACTACCAGTTCTACATCGACGAGTTCGTGCGCCTGGGCCACGAGGCCATGGCCGACCCGGGCAGCGAATACACCGCCTTCGTGGAGCCGGGCAACGTGGTCACGCGCCGCGCGGGCCTGGCCACGCCGGTGGACGGTCCCACCACCCCCGGCGTGGCACCGCCGCGCCTGCCGCAGATGCCGGCCTACCACCTCATTCGCCCGGGCCATGCCGGCATCACCATGGTGAACATCGGCGTGGGCCCGGCCAACGCCAAGACCATCACCGACCACATCGCGGTGCTGCGCCCGCACGCCTGGCTGATGCTGGGGCACTGCGCCGGCCTGCGGAACAGCCAGCAGCTCGGCGACTACGTGCTGGCCCACGCCTACGTGCGCGAGGACCACGTGCTCGACGAGGACCTGCCGCTGTGGGTGCCGATCCCCGCGCTGGCCGACATCCAGCTGGCGCTGGAGCAGGCGGTGGCCGACGTCACCCGCTGCCAGGGCGCGGACCTCAAGCGCATCATGCGCACCGGCACCGTGGCCAGCACCGACAACCGCAACTGGGAGCTGCTTCCCGGCAACCAGGCGCAGCGCCGCTTCAGCCAGAGCCGCGCGGTGGCCCTGGACATGGAGAGCGCCACCATCTCGGCCAATGGATTCCGCTTCCGCGTCCCCTACGGCACGCTGCTGTGCGTGAGCGACAAGCCGCTGCACGGCGAGATCAAGCTGCCCGGCATGGCCAACCGCTTCTACCGCGAGCGGGTCGACCAGCACCTGCGCATCGGCATGCGGGCCATCGAGATCCTGCGCGAGGGCGGCAGCGCGCGGCTGCATAGCCGCAAGCTGCGAAGCTTCAACGAGGTCGCCTTCCAATAACCCCCCGTCCGATCTGGGGGAGGGGGCCGGGGCAGGGGCCCCGCGCGACGGCCTCAGACCGGCGGGATCGCCCCCGCCAGCGTGGCCATCGCCTCGCCCAGTCGCACCGGCCGGGCCGGCGCCCAGTCGGCGTTGAAGGTGACCACGTTCTTCGGGAACAGCATCACCACGGTGGACCCGAGCAGGAAGCGGCCCATTTCCTGGCCCTGGCGCAGCACGATCTTCTGGTCGTCGTAGCGCCACTGGCGAACGTGGCCGGTGCGCGGCGGGTTCACCACGCCATGCCAGGCGGTGGCCATGCTGCCCACGATGGTCGCGCCGACCAGCACGTTCACGAAAGGGCCGTAGGGCGTGTCGAACACGCACACCACCCGCTCGTTGCGCGCGAACAGGCCGGGCACGTGCTGCGCGGTCAGCGGGTTCACCGAGTACAGGTCGCCCGGCACGTAGACCATGCGGCTCAGGCGGCCCTCGCAGGGCATGTGGATGCGGTGGTAATCCTTGGGCGACAGGTACAGCGTGGCGAAGTGGCCGTGGTCGAACTGGCGCGCCAGCGCCGCGTCCCCGCCCACCAGGGCGGTCGTGGAATAGCTGTGGCCCTTGGCCTGGAAGATCTGGTCGTGCTCGATCGGGCCGAACTGGCTGATCGCCGCGTCCACCGGGCACACGAAGGGCGCGTCGGCGATGGGCCGCACGCCGGGGCGCAGGGCGCGGGTGAAGAACTCGTTGAAGGTCGGGTAGGCGGCCGGGTCCGGGTTGGCGGCCTCCGACATGTCAACGCCGTAGCGTCGGATGAAGTTGCGGATGATGGCCTGGGTGACGGCGCCACCGCGCATCTCGGCGACGCGGCCGGCGAAGCGGGTCAGCAGCTGCTGGGGCAGCAGGTGCTGCATCTGGATGGAGAAGGGCAAGGACACGCGGGGCCTGGTCGGAGTGATCCCAAAATTCTACGGGCGCGCGGGGGTGCTCCCGGGCTGGGCCACAATGGTCGCCGATGCAGCCCGAGAACCTGTTCGAAGCCCGCCACCTGACCAAGCGCTATGGCAGCGAGACGGTGGTCGACGACCTGTCCTTCCACATCGCGCCGGGCGAGTGCCTGGGCGTGATCGGCCCCAACGGCGCCGGCAAGACCACCACCATCCGCATGTGCCTGGGCCTGACGGCGCCCGACGGCGGCGAGATCGAGGCCATGGGCCTGTCCATGCCGCGCGACGCGATGGCGATCAAGTCGCAGCTGGGCGTGGTCTCCCAGTTCGACACCCTGGACCCGGACTTCAGCTGCGCCGAGAACCTGCTGGTCTTCGGCCGCTACTTCGGCCTGCGCAAGTCGCAGATCCTCGAGCGCATCCCCCGGCTGCTGGAGTTCGCCGCGCTTTCGCACAAGGCCGACGCCCGCCCGGGCGAGCTGTCCGGCGGCATGCGCCGGCGCCTGAGCCTGGCCCGCGCCCTGGTCAACGACCCGCGCCTGCTGATGCTCGACGAGCCCACCACCGGCCTCGATCCGCAAGCCCGCCACCTGATGTGGGAGCGACTGCAGCTGCTGCTGCAACAGGGCAAGTCCATCCTCCTGACCACCCACTTCATGGACGAGGCCGAGCGCCTGTGCAGCCGCCTGCTGGTGATCGACCATGGCCACAAGATCGCCGAGGGCCGGCCCCGCGACCTGATCGCCCAGCACCTGGAACCCGACGTCGTCGAGGCCTACGGCAACGGCGCGCTGGGCCTGGCGGAATCGCCGGTGCGCGCGCTCGCCAGCCGCGTCGAGGTCAGCGGCGAGACCGTCTTCTTCTACACCCAGGACGCGCGCGCCCTGCTGGAGGCGCTGTCGGCGCACCACGGCCTGCGCACCCTGCACCGCCCGGCCAACCTGGAGGACCTGTTCCTCAAGCTCACCGGCCGGCAGATCCGCGAGGAGGGCTGACGATGCAGATGAACCCGTGGCGCGCGCCCGACCTCTCCCTGCGCTGGTGGCCCGTCTTCCTGCGCAACCTGCTGGTGTGGCGCAAGCTCGCCATTCCGAGCCTGGTGGGCAACATCGCCGAGCCCCTGATGTGGCTGGTGGCCTTCGGCTACGGCATGGGCGCGCTGGTGGGGCAGGTCGAACTGGGCGGCGCGCAGGTGCCCTACATCCTGTTCCTGGCCAGCGGCTCGATCTGCATGAGCGCGATGAACGCCGCCTCCTTCGAGGCGCTGTACTCCGCGTTCTCGCGCATGCACGTGCAAAAGACCTGGGACGGCATCATGAACGCCCCGGTCAGCCTGGACAGCGTGGTCCTCGCCGAGATGCTGTGGGCCGCCTACAAGGCCCTGTTCACCAGCACCGCCATCCTGGGCGTGATGCTGGCCCTGGGCATCAGCGCCAGCCCCAAGCTGGCGGTGGCCTGGGTGGTGCTGGGGCTGGTGGGCATCACCTTCTCCTGCATCGCGCTGATCTTCAACGCCTTGGCCAAGGGTTACGACTTCTTCACCTACTACTTCACCCTGTTCCTCACGCCCATGATGTTCCTCTCGGGCGTTTTCTTCCCGCGCGAGCAGCTGCCCGAGCTGGTGCGCCTGGCCTCCGACTGGCTGCCCCTGACCAACGCCGTCGAGATGGTGCGCCCCATGTTCATGGACCGCTGGCCCGAGCACCCGGTGCGCCACCTGCTGGTGCTGGCGGCCTATACCGCAGGCGCCTTCTGGCTCGCCCTGGGCCTGACCCGCAAGCGCTTCCGCGCCTGAACCCCGTCCACGCCATCACCCCGCGTGATACGGGTCTTTTCAATTGCGCACAATTTAATTTGGCAAAATTAGACTCATGCGACGCGAAGACCTCCCCACGGCCGACCAGGCGCTGCTGCTGGACAACCAGCTGTGCTTCGCCCTGTACTCGGCATCGCTGGCCATGACCAAGGTGTACAAGCCCCTGCTCGCCGAGCTGGGCCTCACCTACCCGCAGTACCTGGTGATGCTGGTGCTGTGGGAGCAGGACGGTGCCTCGGTCTCGGCCATCGGCGAGCGCCTGGCCCTGGACTCGGGCACGCTCACGCCCCTGCTCAAACGCCTGGAGGCCGCCGGCCTCGTGGCGCGCGTGCGCAGCGTCGAGGACGAGCGCCGCGTGGAGGTCGTGCTGACACAGGCCGGCCGCAAGCTCAAGGCGCGCGCCCGCCCCATCCCGGGCTGCATCGTCGATGCCAGCCAGTGCAGCCTGTCCGAACTCGCCGCGCTCGCGCGGCAGCTGAAGACCCTCCGCGGCCGCCTGGCCGCCTGACCTCCTGAAAGGAAGCCCCATGACCCAGCTCGAAAAAGTCGTCTACACCGCCAAGGCCCGTTCCACCGGCGGCCGCGACGGCGTTTCCCGCAGCGATGACGGCCGCCTCGACGTGCGCCTCTCGCCCCCCGGCCCCAACGGCGCCGGCACCAACCCCGAGCAGCTGTTCGCCGCCGGCTACTCCGCCTGCTTCATCGGCGCCCTCAAGCACGTGGCTCCCGGCATCGCCGGCGCGCCCCTGCCCGCCGACGTGGCGGTGGACGCCGAGGTGGACCTGGGCACCATCCCGGAGGCCTTCGGCATCGCCGTGCGAATGACCGTTCACCTGCCCTCGCTGGACCGCGCCGTCGCCCAGAAGGTGGTGGACGCCGCCCACAAGGTCTGCCCCTACTCCAACGCCACCCGCGGCAACGTCGACGTGCAGATCACCCTGGCTTGATCCGGCGCAAGCCCCGCATCAGGTTGGGGCGGGATGATGGTCATGGAGACAATCATGATCCTGGCCCTGCTGTCGGACATCCACGCCAACCTGCGCGCCTTCCGGGCGTGCCTCGAGCACGCCCGCGCCCACGGCGCGACCCGCTTCGCGCTGCTGGGTGACCTGGTCGGCTACGGCGCCGAGCCGGCCGAGGTCGTCGACATGGCCATGGCGCTGGCCGCGACCGGCGCCATCGTCATCCAGGGCAACCACGACAGCCTGGCCGTCCGCGGCGGCACCGGGCCCACCATCGCCGAGGTCGGCGCCGGCTGGACCCACGACCAGCTCTCAGACACCCAGCGCGCCTTCCTGGACGGCCTGCCGCTGCAGGCGGACTGCGCCGGCGCCCTGCTGGTGCACGCCAGCGCCGACGATCCCGCGGCCTGGCATTACGTCACCCACCCCACCCGCGCGCAGCGCAGCCTCGACGCCGCCCGCACCGTGCCCGGCGTGCATGTGGTCTTCGGCGGCCATGTGCACGCGCAGTGCCTGTGGTATGCCGGGCGCAGCGGCAGCCTGATGCCCTTCAAGCCGACGCCGGGCGCACCGATCCCGCTGCCGCGGCACCGGCGCTGGGTGGCCACCATCGGCTCGGTCGGCCAGCCGCGCGACGGCGACCAGCGCGCCGGCTACGCCCTGTGGGACGCCACCGGCACGACACCGCGCGTGGTCTTCCACCGGGTGCCCTACGACCACCTCGCGGCCGCAGAGGCCGTGGCCCGCACCGGCCTGCCCGCGAACTTTTCCGAGCGACTGAAGGAGGGACGATGAAGCTGCTGGCGCCCGGCACCGAGATCGACGGCTTCGTGGTGCAGGAGCTCGTGCATGCCGGCGGCATGGCGCACCTGTACCACGTGAAGTACGCCAGCGGCCGGCCCGACCCGGGCTTCCCGATGGTGATGAAGGTCCCGCGCATGGCGGGCGGCGACGGCGCCGAGAACATCGTGAGCTTCGAGGTGGAGCAGCAGATGATGCAGCGCGTGGCCGGCCCGCACGTGCCGCGCTTCGTCGCCGCCGGCGACCTCGCCCGCCTGCCGCACCTGGTGATGGAGTACATCCCCGGCCGCACGCTGCAGCAGCGGATGGACGAGGCCCTCGAGAAGCGCGAGCCGGTACCGGTGGACGAGATCGCGCGCCTGGGCGGCGCCATCGCCACCGCCTGCCACGCCCTGCACCAGCAGCACGCGGTGCACCTGGACCTCAAGCCGGCCAACGTGCTGCTGCGCCCCGACGGCGGCGCCGTGCTCCTGGACTTCGGCCTGAGCTGGCACGCCCATGTGCCGGACCTGCTGGCCGAGGAACTGCGTCTCGCGGTGGGCTCGCCCGCCTGGATCGCGCCCGAGCAGGTGGTGGGCGTGCGCGGCGACCTGCGCAGCGACATCTTCGCCATCGGCGTGATGCTGTACGAGCTGGCCACCGGCGAGCTGCCCTTCGGCGCGCCGGCCACCCCGGGCGGCCTGCGCCAGCGCCTGTGGATGGACCCGGTGCCGCCGCGCGCGCGCCGCGCCGACCTGCCGCCCTGGCTGCAGGAAGTGATCCTCAAGTGCCTGGCGCCCGAGGCGGCGCAGCGCTACCCCTCGGCGGCGCTCCTGGCCTTCGACCTCGCGCACCCCGAGCAGGTCCAGGTGACCGAGCGCGGGCAGGCCACGAAGGGCACCTCCTGGCGCACCCACCTCAGGCGCTGGTTCCGGGCCGCGGGCATGCACTACCAGCCCAGCCCGCTGCCCGCCGAGCAACTCGACCAGGTGCCGATCGTGATGGTGGCCGTGCCGCACCGCGACGTGAGCGACAGCACCCTGTACTCGCTGCGGGCCGCCACCTCGCGCTCGCTGGGCATCCGCCCTGGCGCGCGCCTGGCCTGCGTGACGGTGATCGCGCCCGACGACGACGAGACCCTGCACCAGCGCGAGCACCTCGAGCGCCTGCGCCGGTGGTCGGAGGGCGTGAAGCTGGAGGGCCACCAGGTTTCATACCACGTGCTCGAGGCCTCCGACGTGGCGCAGGCGCTGATCGCCTACGCCGAGGGCAACCACGTGAGCCTGCTGGTGATCGGCGCGGCCACCCACGGCCTGTCGCTGCAGCGCCTGGTCGCCACCGTGCCCACGCGGGTGGCGATGGCGGCGCCGTGCAGCGTGCTGCTGGTCAAGCAGGACGCGCCCTTCGCGCGGCTCGGCGCGCAGGCCCCGGAGCCGGTCGGCGCCGCAGACGCCTGACAATCGGGGGGATGGCCTCCCACCCCTACGAAACCCTCACCCCCGACGTCGTGCTCGACGCGCTGGCCAGCGTCGGCCTGTACGGCGACGGCCGCCTGCTGGCCCTGAGTTCCTACGAGAACCGCGTCTACCAGGTCCACCTGGAGGACGCCGTGGAGGGCCACGCCCAGGTCGTCGCCAAGTTCTACCGGCCGGGGCGCTGGAGCGAGGCCGCCATCCTCGAGGAGCATGCCTTCGCCGCGGAACTCGCGGCGGCCGAGGTCCCTGCGGTCCCGCCCCTGGTGCTGGAGGGCCGCACCCTGCACCAGCACGCAGGCTTCGCCTTCAGCGTCAGCCCGCGCCGCGGCGGCCGCGCCCCCGAGCTGGACGACCCCGAGGTGCTCGAGTGGATCGGCCGCTTCCTCGCCCGCATCCACGCTGTCGGCGCGCGCCGGCCCTTCGCCGAGCGGCCGACGCTGGACGTGCAGTCCTTCGCCCGCGAGCCGCGCGAGTGGCTGCTGGCGCACCAGGCGATTCCACTCGATGTCGAGTCGGCCTGGGTCCGCCAGTGCGACCTCGCCATCACCGCCATCGAGGAGGCGTTCGCCGCCTGCCCGGTGCCCGCGCTGCGCCTGCATGGCGACTGCCACCCCGGCAACATCCTGTGGACGCCGGACCAGGGCCCGCACTTCGTCGACCTCGATGACGCCCGCATGGGCCCCGCGGTGCAGGACCTGTGGATGCTGCTGTCCGGCGAACGCCACCAGCGCCAGCGCCAACTCGGGGCGCTGCTCGATGGCTACGACGAGATGCGCGAGTTCAACCGGCGCGAACTTGCACTCATCGAGCCCCTGCGCACGCTGCGCCTGATCCACTACAGCGCCTGGCTCGCGCGGCGCTGGGACGACCCGGCCTTTCCCCACGCTTTCCCGTGGTTCGGCAGCAGCGACTACTGGCGCGGCCAGGTGCAGATGCTCGAGGAGCAGCTCGAGGCGATGGCCGAGCCGCCGCTGGTGGCCTGAGGCGCGGGACCGGGCGGGCTGTCACCTGGGCGGCGGCCTGCGGGAAACCCCTGTCCTGCGGCGGGCCGTCCGCTTCCTAGCATGGCCGCACGGCACGCCAGATGCCGGCCATTCCAGGAGACAAGACCATGCAACGCCGACACCTCGTCGCCGCCGCGGCGCTGGCCGCCCTGTGCGGCGGCGCCGCCGCCCAGGCGCCGTTCCCCAGCAAGCCCCTGACCATGATCGTGCCCTTCCCGCCCGGCGGGCTGGCGGACATCGTCGCCCGCCCCGTCGCCGAGGCCATGGCCCGCGAACTCGGGCAGCCGGTGGTCATCGAGAACCGGGGCGGCGCCGGCGGCGGCATCGGCATGGGCCTGGCCGCCAAGGCGCCGGCCGACGGCCACACCCTGCTGATGGCGCTGTCCTCGTACAGCGTCCTGCCCGAGGCCGACGCGCTCACCGGCAAGGCGCCCCTCTACACCCACGCCGCGCTGCGCCCCATCGCTCGCTTCACCGCCGATCCCACGGTGCTGGCGGTGCGCGCCGAGTCGCCGTGGAAGACGGTGCAGGAGTTCGTCGACGAGGCCAAGCGCCGGCCCGGCGCCCTCAACTACGGCTCCTCGGGCAACTACGGCACCATGCACGTGCCCATGGAGATCCTGGCGCAGACCGCCGGCATCCGCATGACGCACGTGCCCTTCACCGGCGCGGGCCCCGCGGTGGTGGCCCTGCTGGGCGGGCAGATCGACGCGGTCTCCTCCGGCCCGGCCACGGTGCTGCAGCATGTGAAGGCGGGCAAGCTGCGCGTGCTGGCCCACTGGGGCAACGGCCGGCTGGAGGCGCTGCCCGAGGTGCCGGCCCTCAAGGACGCCGGCTACAACGCCGAGTACGCGCAGTGGTCCGGCCTGTTCATCCCCGCCGGCGTGCCCGAGCCGGTGGCCCAGCGCCTGCGCGCCGCGGCCCGCGCGGCGGCCCAGGACGCCCGGGTGCGCGAGGTGATCGGCAACGCCGGCAGTCCCATCCTGTACCAGGACACGCCGGACTTCGAGCGCTATGTCCAGGCCGACGTGCGCCGCATGGCGGAGGTCGTGCGCAAGATGGGCAAGGTCGACTGACCTCGCCCCGGGCGGGCGCTCAGCCCGCCAGCAGCGCGTTCACGCGCTTCACGTAGGCTGCCGGGTCCTCCGGCAGGCCGCCCTCGGCCAGCAGGGCCTGGTCGAACAGGATCTGCGCGAGGTCGTGGAAATGCACCGAACCCTCCAGCTTCTTCACCAGCGGGTGGCCGGGGTTCACCTCGAGCACCGGCTTGGCATCGGGCACCGGCTGGCCGGCCTGTTTCAGCATGCGCGCGAGCTGCATGCTCATGCCGCCGTCGCTGGCCACCAGGCAGGCCGGTGAGTCGACCAGGCGGCTGGTGGCGCGCACGTCCTCGGCGCGGTCCTTGAGCGCCTCCTTGAGCTGCGCGAGCAGGGGCTTGAACGCCTCGGCGGCTTCCTCGGCGGCCTTCTTCTCGGCCTCGTCCTGCAGCTTGCCCAGGTCGAACGCGCCCTTGGCCACGGACTGCATCGGCGTGCCGTCGAACTCGGTCAGGAAGTTCAGCGCCCACTCGTCGACCCGGTCGGTCATGAGCAGCACCTCGATACCCTTCTTGCGGAACACCTCCAGCTGCGGGCTGTTCTTCGCCGCGGCCAGGGTGTCGGCGGTGATGTAGTAGATCGCCTCCTGGCCTTCCTTCATGCGGGCCTTGTAGTCGGCCAGCGAGACGCCCACCGTGTCGCTGGTGGTGGAGGCGAACCGCAGCAGCCTGGCCAGGCGGTCGCGGTTGGCGGCGTCCTCTCCCAGGCCCTCCTTGAGGACCGCGCCGAACTCGGCGTAGAACTTGCCGTACTTGGCCTTGTCCTCGGCGGAAGCGGACTCGTCCTTCTCGTGCTTCGCCAGTTCCTCCAGCATGGACAGCACGCGCTTGGTGGAGCCTTCGCGGATCGCGCGCACGTCGCGGCTTTCCTGCAGCAGCTCGCGCGAGACGTTGAGCGGCAGGTCCGAGGAATCAACCACGCCCTTGACGAAGCGCAGGTACACCGGCATCAGCGCCTCGGCCTCGTCCATGATGAAGACGCGCTTGACGTACAGCTTCACGCCCGCCTTCTTGTCGCGGTTCCACAGGTCGTAGGGGGCATGCGCCGGGATGAACAGCAGCTGCGTGTACTCGGTGTTGCCCTCGACTCGGTTGTGGGCCCAGGCCAGCGGCGCCTCGTAGTCGTGGCTGATCGCCTTGTAGAACTCGGCGTACTGCTCGGGCGTGATGTCCTTCTTCGGTCGGGTCCACAGGGCGCTGGCCTGGTTCACCGTCTCCCACTCGTCCGTGAGGACCATGCCGCCCGGCTGGCCGTTCTCGCCCTCCTTCCACTCCTCCTTGCGCATGCGAATGGGCAGCGCGATGTGGTCGGAGTACTTGGCGATGATGGACTTGAGCTTCCAGGTGGCGAGGTAGTCGCCGGCGTCCTCGCGCAGGTGCAGGATGACGCTGGTGCCGCGCTCGGCGCGGGTCATCGCCTCGACCTCGAACTCGCCGGTGCCGCCGCTGCTCCAGCGCACGCCCTCCTCGGGCTTGAGGCCGGCGCGGCGCGACTCCACCGTGATGCGGTCCGCGACGATGAAGCCGGAGTAGAAGCCCACGCCGAACTGGCCGATCAACTGGCCCTGCTCGGTGGCCGAGGCCTTGTGCTCGGCAGACAGGCGGCCGAGGAAGTCGCGCGTGCCGCTCTTGGCGATGGTGCCGAGGTTGTCGATCGCCTCCTGCTGCGACAGGCCGATGCCGGTGTCGGTGATGGTCAGCGTGCGAGCCGCGGTGTCGAAGTGCACGCGCACCTCGAGTTCGGGCTGGTCCTCGTACAGGGCGTTGTCGGCCAGGGCCTCGAAGCGCAGCTTGTCGCAGGCATCGGAGGCATTGGAGACGAGCTCGCGCAGGAAGATTTCCTTGTTGGAGTACAGGGAGTGGGTGACGAGGTGCAGCAACTGCGCCACCTCGGCCTGGAAGGACAGGGTCTGTTTCTGGGTCATCGTCGTTCTGGGTTCGTGTGACAGGCCGCCCGGGAAGGCCGGCCGCGTGCGGCAGGTGGGGGCGCGCCGCCGGGTTTCAAGCCACCCCCGCTCCAGCTGGACAGTCAGGAATTCAACATAAAGTATTCATTACATTGGCCAGCTTTCGCCCGCCGGCACCCCCGCCGGCATCCACCACCCCCACCGAGGATCCCCATGAAGAACCGCCTCCTGCTGGCATTCCTGACCCTGGCCGCCGCCGCCGCGCACGCCGACTCCCGTGACCTCACCGTCAAGGCCGAAGTCGAGGCCCGCTGCAAGTTCACGTCCGGCACCCTCAGCATCGACCTCGGCAAGCTCGACCCCTCCGCGGGCGGCGAAAAGACCGCCGGCGCCGTCCTGACCTATGAATGCACCTACGGCGTGAAGCCCTCCGCCATCCAGGTCGGCACGCAGGCCGCCGGCAGCTACAGCGGCAAGATGAAGCTCAAGGACTCCGCCGGCGGCGCCAACCAGGAGTTCGCCTACCGCCTGAGCTGGCCCACGGACTACGCCGCCGGCATGGGCTTCACGCCCGGCGCCGGCCCGTCGCCGACCCGCGTGGGCATCGACATCAATGCCACCGTCGCCGAAGGCGCGTACTCGCTGACCAAGGCGGGCGCCTACGAAGACACGGTGTCCTTCACCATCACGCCCTGAGCCCCTGGCGTATGCCTGCCCCGGCCACGCACAGGCGCCGGGCCGCCCGCCGGGCGGCCGCCGCCGGACTGCTCGCCCTGCTGGCCGCCGCGCCGGCCTGGGCCTGCCGGTTCACGGCGGGCGGGCAGGCGCTGAACCTGGGCACGCTGCGGCCCTCGGAGGGAAGCGAGGTCCGCGCCAGCGTGCACTTCACCGCCAGCGACTGCAGCGACCGCGAGCTCGCCCAGCTCCACGTCGCGGCGGACAACCAGGTCCTGGGCAACGGCGCCGTGACGCGCCACCTGAAGCAGCCCGATGGCCCCTCGATCGCCTACACCCTCTCGCGCAGCCTCGGCCCGGTCGTGAACCGTACCCGCACCCTGTCCCTCCACGCGGTCCTGCCGGCGGGCAGCTACAGCCGTGCCCGCGCCGGCCGCTACGAGGACAGCCTCGTCGTCTGCCTGACGCCCTGAGCGTCGCCACTGCGGCCGGCCCGACCCGGCCTTCCTGCCATGCCGATCCTCTCGCTGCCGCCCGCGGTCGCCCGCCGGCTCCTGTCCCTGGGCCTCGCCATCCTGGGCCACCTGCCCGCCGGCGCCCATGCCGGCGCCTTCTCCGTCTCCCCCATGCGCCTGGAACTCGGCGGCGCCGTGCGCAGCGCCGCCCTGACGGTGCGCAACGAGGACACCGCACCCATGGCGTTCCAGGTGCGCGCCATGGCCTGGTCCCAGGACGATGCCGGGCAGGACACCTACGAGGAGTCGCCTGAACTCGTGCACTTCCCGCGGATGCTGCTGCTGTCCCCGGGCCAGGAGGGCGTGGTGCGCATCGGCCTGCGCCAGCCGCTGACGCAGGTCGAGAAGGCCTTCCGCCTCTTCGTCGAGGAGCTGCCGCCGCCGGCCCGGGCGCCCGCCGGCGAGCCGTCGCAGGCCCCGACCCAGGTACGCATGCTCGTGCGCTTTGGCGCGCCGGTGTTCGTGCGGCCGCTGCAGCCGGTCGCCCGCCTCGAGGCGGAGGGGCTCGCGGTCACCGCCGGCGAGGTGCGCTGGCGCCTGCGCAACGACGGCAACCGCCACGAGCGCCTCGAGGCGGTGCGCGTGCGCGGCTTCGACGCACGCGATGCCGAAGTGTTCGATGGCCAGGCCGGCCCCGGCTACCTGCTGGCCGGACGCTCGCGCGCCTTCGCGCTGGCCATGCCGCCCGAGGCCTGCCGCCGCATCGTCCGCCTCTCGCTGGAGGTGCGCACCCACGCCGTCGACCTGCGCCGCGCCCTGCCGGCGGACGCAGCCGCATGCCCGTGACCGCCCGCGCAGGCGCGCTGCTGCTGGCGTTGGCCGCGTCGCTCGCGGCGATGCCGGCCCGCGCGCAACCCGAACCGATGGTGCTCGCGGTCACCGTCAACAGCGAGCGGCGCGGTGACCTGTTCGTGCTGCGCGAGCCCGACGGCCGCCTGCTGCTGCGGCAGGACGACCTGCCGGCCCTGGGCCTGCAACCGCCGCCGGAGGCGGCGCGCGTCCAGGTCGACGGGGAGGCGCACCTGCACCTGGACCGGCTCGCCGGGCTGTCATGGACGCTCGACGAGCGCGCGCTGCGCCTGGACCTCCTGGCCGAACCCCGCCTGCTGGCGCGCACGGCGGTCGATGCCGCGAACCGCGCGCCGCGGCTCGAGCAGGTCGGCCAGGCCAGCGGCTTCCTGAACTGGGCGATCCAGCACACGCGGGGCGACGTCGCGCGTGCCGGGCCCACCTATTCCCTCGAGGGCGGTGCGCGCCTCGGGCCGGTGCTGCTGCAGGCCACGGGGCATACCGCCACCGTCGGCAGCCGCCGCTTCATCCGCCACGCCACCAGCCTCACCGTCGACCGTCCACAGGACCTGCAGCGGTGGACGGCGGGCGACCTGTTCACGACGCCCGCCGAACTGGGTGGCGGGGTCGCGCTGGGCGGGCTGTCGGTCTCGCGCCATGCCGGGCTGGACCCGTACCGCCGCCATCACCCGCTGGGCGTGGTGCAGGGGCAGGCCAGCCTGCCCAGCGAGGTGGAGGTCTACGTGGACGGCCAGCGGGTGCGCAGCGAAAGGGTGCGGCCCGGCGAATTCGAGATCCGCGACCTCGACCTGCGCCCCGGCGCGCGTGACGTTCAGGTCCTGGTGCGTGACCCCTTCGGCCGCACCACCACGACACCCTACGCGTTCTACGCGAGCCCCGAGCTGCTGCGCCCCGGCCTGCACGACTACCAGTACGCCATCGGCGCGCTGCGCCGCCGCCTCGGCGAGGCCGGCAGCGACTACGGCGCGCCGGCGTTCTCGGCCTGGCACCGCCGGGGCCTGTCCGACGCGCTGACCCTGGGCGCCCATGCCCAGGGCCGCGGCGGCCTGCTGCATGCGGGCCCGATGGCCACCGCGCGGCTTGGCGCGGCCGGCGTGCTGTCCGCGACGGCGGCCTGGAGCCGGTGGGCCGGCCGGCCCGGGCGGGCCCTGTCGCTGCGGTACCAGTACGAGGCCGAGGCCTGGGCGGCCGGCGCGGCGTGGCGGCACGAATCCGCCGGCTACGCGGTCCTGGCCGAGCCGGTCGCCCCCAGCCACCGCAGGAACGCCATCGCCCTGCACGCGAGCCGCTCCTGGCCGCAGGCCGGCACGCTGTCGATCAGCCGCACGCGCCAGACGGTGCACGAGGCGCCGGCGGGCGACACCGCGCCATGGCGGTCGCCGCGCGATGCGACCGCGCTCGGCTACAGCGTCTTCCTGCCGCAGTGGCGGGCCGGGCTGCGCGCCGGCATCGCCCGCGTGCGGGACGACCGCGGCCCGCACCTCGAGGTGCGCCTGGGCCTGACGCTGCTGCTCGACGACCGCCGCACCGCCACGCTCGAGACGCGGCAGGCCGGCGGCGAGTCGCACGATGCGTTGCAGCTGCGCCGCCACCTGCCCGCCGGGCCGGGCTGGGGCTACGACCTTGCCGCCGAACGCCTGCGGCCGGCCGGTGGCGTGGACGCCGACGAGGCCTGGCGCGCCGAGGCGCAGTACCAGGGCAGCCAGGCGCTGCTGCGCGGCGGCTGGCAGCGCGCCGGCGCGCAGGACGAGCTGCGCTTGTCGGCCAGCGGCGGCATCGCCTGGGTGGACGGCCGCGCCTACCTGGCCCGGCCGATCCGGGACGGCTTCATCGTGGCGCGCGTGGGCCAGGCGCTGGCCCAGGTCCCGGTGACCCTGGGCGGCGAGGTGGTGGGCACGAGCGACGGACGCGGCGAGGTCCTACTGCCCGAGGTTGCGGCCTTCCGCGAGGCCGAGGTCGGCATCGACCCGCAGGGCCTGCCGATCGACCACACGGTGCCACGGCTGCAGCGGCGCGTGGTGCTGCCGGCGCGCACCGGCGCGGTGGTGGATTTCGGCGCGATCCGGGTGCGTGCCGTGTCCACCCGGCTGCGCGACTCCCGGGGCCCCGTGGCGGTCCTGCCGGTGCGGATCGACGCGGCGGGCCTGGTGATCGAGACGCTGACCGGCAGCGACGGCACCCTCTACCTGGAGAACCTGCCCCCGGGCCGCCATGCCGGCGTGGCCGGCGTGGCGCCGGCCGCCTGCGCCTTCACGCTCGACGTGCCGGCAGGCGACGAGCTCCTGGCCGACCTCGGCGAGTTGCGCTGCGCGCCCTGAGCCGCGCGCTCAGAACCGCTCACCCGGGCCCAGGTAGCGCCACTGCCCCTGCGGCAGCTGGCCCAGCATCACCCGGCCGATGCGCACCCGCTTGAGGCCCACCACCTTCAGGCCCACCAGCTCGCACATGCGGCGGATCTGGCGCTTGCGGCCCTCCTTCAGAACGAAGCGCAGCTGCTCGGGGTTCTGCCAGTCCACCCGGGCCGGCTTGAGCGCCTGCCCGTCCAGGCTCAGGCCGTGGCGCAGCAGCGCCAGCTTGGCGGCGGGGAAGGCCTTTTGCACGTCCGCCGTGATGTCGCCGAAGCTCACCCGCACCAGGTACTCCTTCTCGACGTCGGAATCCTCGCCGATCAGCTGGCGGGCGACGCGGCCGTCCTGCGTGAGCACGAGCAAGCCGGTGGAGTCGATGTCGAGCCGGCCGGCCGGCGCCAGGCCGCGCAGCTGCGCGGGCGCGAAACGCGTCTTCGACGGGTCGCCTCGCCAGTGGGTGCGCCCCTGCACCAGGGTCACCGCGGGTTCATGGCCGTCCTCGGCCTGGCCGCTGACGTAGCCCACCGGCTTGTGGAGGATCACCGTGACACGCTGCGCCTGCTGGCCTCGCGCCGCCGGGTCGACCTCGATGCGCGCCCGCGGCCCGACCTGCAGGCCCATGGTCGCGACCTGGCCGTCGACCCGCACCCAGCCGCGGGCGATCCAGTCGTCGGCCTCGCGGCGGGAGCACAGGCCAAGGTCGGCCATGCGCTTGTTGAGGCGGGTGGTGGGGGCGGCAGAGTCGGTCATGGGAGAGCGCGATTATCGGTTTGTGTGCATTGCTTCCGTTTCCCGGGCGTGGCCGTGGGTCCCCGGGAGGGACTTGCTCCTATGATCGCGCCCCCGGCCCCGCCCAAGGAGCGCGCATGGACAGGATCTGGCTTCGCCACATGTACTTCCCGCCGCCCCCTGCGCCCCCGCAGCCCCCGGCAGGCCCCGTTGACACCGGCAGCGCGGACCTGCGTTGCCCGCAGCCCCAGGCGGTGCAGGCACGCCTGCTGCCCCATTCGCAGGAAGGGCCCCCGCCGCGGAAGGACCCGCAGGCCCTCGCCAAGGCCGCCGTCGCCACGGCCATCGGCCAGGGCTCCTGCTTCGGCCTGGCGTTCGCCCTGAGCAACCACCTGCGGCTGCGCGGCAACCCGGCGGTGGCGGGCGTCGCGGGCTTCGTCCTCCCCAGCCTGGCCGGCTACCTCACCGCGCCGGCCCAGCGCGCCCTGTTCGAGGCCCTGGACTTCCAGTCCACGCAGCCACCCCGACGCGCCCGCTGGCACGAGTTCATTCCATCGGTGTGCATCTACACGGTCAACATGCTCTATGCGAACGCCCGCTTCCTGCCGCGCCCGGTGCCGGGGACGCCGGGCGCGGCCCTCACGACGCTGGCCCTGTCCATGGCCGGCACCGCCGCTGCCGGCGTGGCCTGCGAAGCCTCGGCGCAGTGGGCCGGCGGCCGACCTGCCCCGATGCCCGATGACGACGAGATCCGGCGCACCGCCGTCGGCCGCGCCCTGAGCCTGGTGCCCATGGGGCTGGCGAACCTGCGCCTGGTCGCGCACGTCACCCACCTGGGCCGTGTGCCGGAGGCCCTGCGCATGCAGCCGCTGCAGATCGGCCTGTTCACCTGGGGCGCGCTGCGCAAGGACCTCATGCCCCCCGGCCCCGATGGAGACCTTCCCCATGGCGCACACCCGGCCCGACCCGCAGGCACCTGACCCGGGCGCCTCCCCGGCCGCCCCCGGGGCGCTGCCGGGGATCGAGGAGATCCTCGTCCGCCTGTGCGCCCGCCTGGGCGTCGGCGACGCGCAGGCCGCGGACATCGTCGCCTCGGGCTGCCTGAACATCGAGGGCGTCGACTTCGCCCTGCGCGTGAACGAGGCCAACCAGCACCTGGAGTTCTTCGGAGACTGCGGCACCCCGGTGCCCGGCGAGCAGGCCGACGTGTTCTGCCACCTCCTGGAGGAGGCGCTGTCCAACGACCTGCCGGCGCTGTGCTTCGCCCGCCACCCGGGCTCCGGCCACCTGGTCGCCAAGGGCAGCCTCGCGCTGGCCGGCCTCGACCCCGACGGCTGGCTGCTGACGGCCTTACTTGTCAGTTGCCTGACAAAGATCAAGGCACTCCAGGGAAGGTTCGCACTTCTGCCTTAAGGGATTCGGCAAATTACCGAGGCCTCATCCGGCGGAATGGACTAGCATCTTTGGGTCATATATCCCCCGGAGTTTCCCAGATGAAGTCATTCATGAAGATCGTCCCCCTGGCGGTGCTGGCCCTGGCCGGCGTCGGCAGCCAGGCTGCCGACTTCCCCGCGAAGGACAAGCCCATCACGATCATCGTCCCGTTCACCGCCGGCGGCCCGACCGACCGGGTGGCACGTGACCTCGCCGAAGCCATGCGCAAGCCGCTGGGTGGCGTGACCATCGTCATCGACAATTCCGCCGGCGCCGGCGGCTCGATCGGCGCCAACAAGGTCGCCAAGGCCCAGCCCGATGGCCACACCCTGCTGCTGCACCACATCGGCATGGCCACCATGCCCACCCTGGTGCGCAACATTCCCTTCAAGGTCGAAAGCGACTTCGAGTACCTGGGCATGATCAACGACGTGCCCATGACCTTCGTCGCCCGCCCGACCCTGCCTGCCAACAACTTCAAGGAAGTGGTGGCCTGGATCAACCAGAACAAGGGCAAGGTCAACCTGGGCAACGCCGGCGTGGGCTCGGCCTCGCACCTGTGCGGCCTGCTGCTGCAGAACGCCCTGCAGATCGACATGACGACCGTGCCGTACAAGGGCGCCGCCCCGGCCATGACCGACCTCATCGGCGGCCAGATCGACCTGATGTGCGACCAGACGACCAACACCACCTCGCAGATCGAGGGCAAGAAGGTCAAGGCTTACGCCGTCAGCACGCCCAAGCGCATCAACACCCCGGCGCTCAAGGACCTGCCCACCCTGGACGAGTCTGGCCTGAAGGGCTTCTCCGTGTCGGTCTTCCACGGCCTGTACGCCCCCAAGGGCACGCCCGCCGACGTGCAGAAGAAGCTGAACGACGCGCTCAAGGTCGCCCTGAAGGACCCCGAGTTCATCAAGAAGCAGGAAGGCCTGGGTGCCGTGGTGGTGTCCGACCGCCGCAGCGACCCGGCCGAGCACAAGAAGTTCGTCGCCGCCGAGATCGCCAAGTGGAGCCCGATCATCAAGGCCGCCGGCGTCTACGCCGACTGAGCCTGGCGCGCCGCGCCTGTGCGCGCGTGACCTCGAGGCCGCCTCCGGGCGGCCTTTTTCATGGCCGTGCCGGATTGCCGTTTACACGGATGCGCGGAGCGGGCCGCCCGGTGCAGGATGCTCCCGACAAGAGCAACACCCCAAGGAGAAACGCGTGACCGCCGAATACCTGCCGCGCCGCCGGCTCGCCCTCGCATCGCTCGCTGCCGCCGCGTTCGCGCCGGGTGCGTGGGCCCAGGCTGCCGCCTGGCCAACCAAACCCGTACGCATCCTCGTGCCGTTCGCCCCGGGCGGCACCACCGACATCCTGGCGCGCGCGCTCGCCCCGGAGCTGAGCAAGGCCTTCGGCCAATCCTTCGTGGTGGAGAACCGTGGCGGCGCGGGCGGCAACATCGGCGCCGAGCAGGTGGCCAAGTCGCCGGCCGACGGCTACACCCTCCTCATGGGTACCGTGGGCACCCACGGCATCAACCGGGCGCTCTACGACAAGCTGCCCTACGACCCGTTCAAGGACTTCGCGCCGATCACCCTGGTGGCCGGCGTGCCCAACGTCATGGTCATGGGCACCGACAAGGCCAAGGCGCTGGGCGTCAACAGCGTGCAGGACTTCATCCGCGTGGCCAAGTCCCGCCCCGGCAAGCTGAACATGGCCTCCAGCGGCAACGGCACCTCGATCCACCTGGCCGGCGAGTTGTTCAAGAGCATGACCGGCACCTACATGGTCCACTTCCCGTACCGCGGCTCGGGCCCGGCGCTGCTGGACATGATCGCGGGCAACATGGACGTGATGTTCGACAACCTGCCCTCGTCGATGGCGCAGATCAGGGCGGGCAAGCTCAAGGCGCTGGCCGTCACCAGCCTGGAGCGCTCCGCGGCCCTGCCCGATGTGCCGACGATCGAGGAGGCCGCCGGCCTCAAGGGCTTCGAGGCCACCTCCTGGTTCGGCCTGCTGGCGCCGGCAGGCACGCCGGCGGACATCATCCAGCGGGTCCAGCAGGAAACGGCCAAGGCGCTGGCCACGCCGGCGATGAAGGAGCGGCTCCTGGCTCAGGGCGCCATCCCCAGCGGCAACACCCCCGCGGAGTTCGCGAAGCTGATCGAGTCCGAGCACCGCAAGTGGGCCCAGGTGGTCAAGGTGTCGGGCGCGAAGGTCGACTGATCGCGCCGCCGGCGGGCCAGGCGCGCCTCGGGCAACGGGGCACCCCAGGCGTTACGGGCGCCTCGGCCGTGCGCCTCAGACGCCCCAGACGATCTCCCGGTCCGCCTTCTCGCAGCGGCGCAGCATCTCGATGAAGGGATGCGCGCGCTGGCGCAGGCTGATGGCCTCGAAGCGCGGCGGCGGCTCGCCCTTGGCGCGGGCTTCCTCGATCGCGGCTTTCTGCTGCGCCTCCTCCTCGGCGACGGCGCGTTCGAGCGCCGTGGCGGCGGCTGCCATCTCGGGCGGCTGGATGATGCCCGTGGGCGACGGGTCCTTGCCGATGATCTTCAGGATGCGGCGGCCGGTAGGCTCGAGCATCACCAGGTCGCCGGCGGCCTTGGACTTGAACTTGAACAGCATGACGGGCTAGGGGTACATGTACCCCCGGGTGAACGGATAACCCGATTGTGCGCCGCGCAGCGTGCCGCCCGGCACTTCGCCATCCGGCCGCGCCGCCAGCATCTGGTGCAGCGACAGCCAGCCCCGCTCGAAGCACATGGCGCTGCCCGCCAGGTACAGCCGGTAGGCCCGCACGGTGCGCTCGCCGCGCCCGGCATCGCCCTGCGCCGCGAGCACCCGGCGCGCCTCGTCGAGCCGCGCCTCGAGCCCGTCCGACCAGGCCCACAGCGTGCGCGCGTAGTGCGGCCGCAGGTTCTCGGTGTCGAGCATTTCCAGCCCTGCGTCCGCCATCTCGCGCAGCACATGGCTCACGTGCAGCAGTTCGCCGCCGGGGAAGATGTATTTCTCGATGAAGTCGCCCATGCCCGCGCCGAGCTGTCCGGGCGTGGTGCCCCCGGCGGTGATGCCGTGGTTCATCACCAGCCCGCCGGGTCGCAGCAGGCGCTCGATCTTGCCGAAGTAGCGGGCCATGTTGGCCTGGCCCACGTGCTCGAACATGCCTACCGAGGCGATCTTGTCGTAGCCCCCGTCCTCGCCCTCGGTGAGGTCGCGGTAATCGAGCAGGTCGACCCGCACCCGGCCCCGCAGGCCCCGCTCCTCGATCAGCCGGCTCACATGGGCATGCTGGTTGCGCGAGAGGGTGATGCCCTGCGCGCGCACGCCGTAATGCTCCGCTGCCCACAGCAGCAGCCCGCCCCAGCCGGCGCCGATGTCCAGGAAACGCTCACCCGGGCGAAGCATCAGCTTGCGGCAGATGTGGTCCAGCTTGGACTCCTGGGCCTGGGCCAGCGGCATGTCGGCGCTGCGGTAGTAGGCGCAGGAGTAGACCCGGCGCGGGTCCAGCCACAGTGCGTAGAAATCGTCGGAAACGTCGTAGTGGAACTGGATTTGCTGCGCGTCGCGCTGGCGGGTGTGCAGCGCGATCGACCGCAGGCGCTGCCACTGGCCCGCCCAGCGGTCCGAGCGGCGGCTCACCGGGCTGTCCGGCAACAGGTAGGCCGCGACCTCCATCACGTCACGCATGCGCCCGTCGATGTCCACCCGGCCCTCGACCACCGCCTCGGCCAGCGCGCCGATGCGGCCGGTGGCCAGGTGGGCGAGCGCCCCCCAGTCGTGGAACCGCAGGACGACCTCGGCCGAGCCATCCCCGATCCGCTGCCCGCCGGGCAGCACCACCGAGACGCGGACCGGCGCGCCGGCGAGCTGCGGGGCGATGCGACGCACAAGAGCTTCCATTCAAAATTCTTGCGTCGGCCCGAAAACACCGTCAATCGGCCCAGCTGTAGGACAAGGACCCGACTTGCGCCTGCGTGGTGTCAGGGCCGCGTGGCCATAATCGCCGCATGCCCGCGTATTCCTTCGAGGCCCTGGACGAACAGGGCGCCACCCGCAAGGGGGTGATGGAAGCCGACACCGCCAAGGCGGTGCGCGGCCTGCTGCGGGCGCAATCGCTGGTGCCGCTGCAGGTGCAGCCGGTGGCCACCGGCCAGGTCGCGGCCGCGGCGGGCAGCCTGGCGCGCTGGACCACGCGGCCCGTCTTCAACGCCACCCAGCTGGCCGTCTGGACCCGCCAGCTCGCCGGCCTGGTCACCTCGGGCCTGCCGCTGGAGCGGGCCCTCACCGCCCTGTCCGAGGAAGCCGCGAACGAGCGCGAGCGCGCCCTGGTCGCGGCGCTGCGCGCCGAGGTGAATGCCGGCTCGGCGTTCGCCAAGGCGCTCTCGCAATTCCCGCGCGAGTTCGGCGACATCTACGTCGCCGTCGTCGGCGCGGGCGAGCACAGCGGCCAGCTCGGCACCGTGCTCGAGCGCCTGGCCGACGACCTCGAGGAGCGTCAGGCCCTGCAGGCCAAGCTGGTCGGCGCAGCGCTGTATCCGGCCATCGTCACCCTCGTGGCCATCGTCATCGTGCTGTTCCTCGTGACCTACGTGGTGCCGCAGGTGGCCAACGTCTTCGCCGGCACCAAGCGCGCGCTGCCCTTCCTGACCAGCGCCATGCTCGCCATCAGCGCCGCCGTGCGCGACTGGGGCTGGCTGGCCGCGGGGTTGCTGGCGGCGGGCGCCGTGGCCTTGCGCCTGGCCCTGCGCAACCCGGCGCTGCGCGAGCGCTATGACGCCGCCTGGCTGCAGCTTCCCCTGGTCGGCCGGCTCGCCCGGGGCTACAACGCGGCGCGCTTCGCCAGCACCCTGGCCATGCTCGCGGCCGGGGGCGTCCCGATCCTGAAGGCCCTGCAGGCGGCCGGCGAGACCCTGAGCAACCGGGCCATGCGCGCCGACGCGATGGACGCCCTGGTGATGGTGCGCGAAGGCGCGCCGCTGGCCTCGGCGCTGGCACAGAAGAAGCGCTTCCCGGGGCTGCTGTCGATGTTCGCCCGGCTGGGGGAGCAGACCGGCCAGTTGCCGGTGATGCTGCAGCGCGCCGCCAACCAGCTTTCGGCCGAGGTGCAGCGCCGGGCGATGCAGCTGGCCACGCTGCTGGAGCCGCTGCTGATCGTGGCCATGGGCCTCGTGGTGATGCTGATCGTGCTGGCCGTGCTGCTGCCGATCATCCAACTCAATCAGTGGGTGCGTTGAATGGCGGTGACGCTGCAGGACAAGCTGGTGGTCGCGATCTCCTCGCGGGCGCTGTTCGATTTCGAGGAGGAGAACCGGCTGTTCGAGGACGGCGACCCGGGCGCCTACATGGCGCTGCAGCTCGACCGCCTGGAGCTGCCGGCCCGGCCCGGCATCGCCTTCTCCCTGATCAAGAAGCTGATGGCCTTCAACGAACCGGGGCAGCAGCGGGTGGAAGTGGTGATCCTCTCGCGCAATGACCCGGTCTCGGGCATGCGCATCTTCCGCTCCGGCCTGGCCAACGAGATCAAGCTGGAGCGTGGCGTCTTCACCCAGGGCCGGCCGCCTTTCCGTTACCTGCGCCCGCTCGGGGCGCACCTGTTCCTCTCGGCCAACGCCGAGGACGTGCGCGAGGCGCTCAACGCCGGCTTCCCCGCGGCGCGGGTGCTGACCGAGTCCATGCCGGCAGGCGATGCCTACCCCGACGAGGTGCGCATCGCCTTCGACGGCGACGCCGTGCTGTTCTCCGACGAGGCCGAGCGCGTCTACCAGGCCCAGGGCCTGGACGCCTTCGTCCAGCACGAGACCAGCAAGATCGCCCAGCCCCTGCCCGAAGGCCCCTTCAAGCCGCTGCTGGCCGCGCTGCATCGGCTGCAGCAGGCCGGCACGCCGCGCATGAAGATCCGCACCGCGCTGGTGACGGCGCGCAGCGCGCCCGCGCACGAGCGGGCCATCCGTACGCTGATGGACTGGAACATCCAGGTCGACGAGGCCATGTTCCTCGGCGGCCTGCCCAAGGGCGAGTTCCTGCGCGAGTTCGAGCCCGACTTCTTCTTCGACGACCAGACCGGTCACGTCAACCACGCCGCCCGGCATGTGCCGGCCGGGCATGTGGCCGGCGGCATCGCCAACGCCTGAGCGCGGGCCGGCTTCTCGCGTCAGCCCACGCTGGGGACGGCCGGCACCGACCGGGCGGCCTCGGTCACCGCCAGCGTGGCCTGCAGCGTCCGCGGCCCGTCGAGCGCGCTGCACAGGGGCGCCTCCCGGCCGGCGACCAGCGCGGCGAAGTGCAGCTGCGGCCGGATGTACGGGTCGGCCTGGCGCACGCCGGTCTGCTCCCGCGTGAGCTCGGCGTGCCAGCTGCGGTCGCCCTGGTCGTGCCACAGCGACAGGTCCGGCAGCGACAGCGAGCCATGGGTGCCGTTGATGAAGTGGGACTGCACCGGCGGGTGCGGGCAAGGGTCCTGCTCGCCGGCGCAGAAGTCCCAGCACCAGGGGAGGCCGCCGTATCCGAGAGCCCCCCGTGCCCAGCGCGCCGTTGGCGAAGCGCAGTACGGCCGCGGCGGGCCGACAGCGCACGGCCGGCCTCGGCGGGATCGGCGATGGCGGCCAGCTGGAGGTCTTCCGTCCGCAGGAGGCGGTCAATGTGGGTTTTCCCGATGGCTCCAGCATCGAAAAGTGCGATCCGGGTAGTAGTCATCGTTCAGCTGAGCCGGTACGATTCCGCCAGTGCAGCGACGATCGGAACGACATTCAATTTCAGAACACCATTCCACTTTAATCCGACCGGAGACAACCGTGAACAAGCGCAACCTGCTCAAGCTCGTCCCTGCCTGCGTGGCCCTGGCGCTGTCCGCAGCCAGCCACGCGCAGGAGCCCATCAAGATCTTCAACATCGTGGAACTGTCGGGGGGCGGCACGACCCCGGGCACCTATTTCCGCGACGGGGTGCGTCTGGCCATCAACGAGATCAATGCCTCGGGCGGCATCCTGGGCCGCAAGCTGCAGGTCACCGACATGGACACGCAGACCAACCCGGGCGTGGCCAAGGGCCTGACGCAGAAGGCGATCGACGAGGGCGCGTTCGCGATCTTCGGCCCGGTGTATTCGGGCTCGATCATGGTGTCGATGGCCGAGAGCCGCAAAGCCGAGGTGCCCAACTGGACCGGTGGCGAAGCCTCCGCCATCACCCAGCAGGGCAACCCGTACGTGTTCCGCACCAGCTTCGGCCAGTCCACCAGCTTCCCGAAGATGGCCAAGTGGATCACCACCAAGGCCAAGACCCTGGCCGTGATCTACCAGAACAATGACTTCGGCAAGGGCGGCCGCGACGCGATCATCAAGAACCTGGAAGGGTCGGCCACGAAGATCGTCGCCGACATCTCCACCGAACCGATGCAGGTGGACTTCTCGGCCGCGGTGATCCGCGCCCGGCAGAGCGGCGCCGACGCGGTGTTCGTCTACGTCACCGAGGAAGAGTCCGCCCGCATCCTGCGCGAGTTCCGCAAGCAGGGCTGGAACAAGCCCATCCTGGGTGAGACCACGCTGACCGGCCAGCGGGTGATCGAACTGGCCGGCGACGCCGCCAACGGCGCCATGGCCCACGTGGGCCTGACCGTGGACGCGCCCATTCCCGAGATGCTGGCCTTCAAGGGCAAGTTCTACCAGGCGTACAAGTACATCCCGGACCACAACGGCATCAAGGGCTACATGGGCGTGTACACGCTGAAGGCCGCCATCGAGAAAGCCGGCAAGGTGGACCGCAAGGCGACTGCGCAGGCCATGAAGGGTTTGGTCATCAGCGCGAAGAAGTACCCCGGGGTCATCATGGACGTCCGCTTCGACGACAAGGGCGACCTGGACCGCGACAGCTTCCTGGTGGAGGTGAAGAACGGCCGCCAGGTCGTGATCGAAAACCTGCCGCCCCTCAACGGCCCGATCGACACCGGCAGCCGGCCGGCTGCCGCAGCCCCCGCCGCGGCCAGGAAGTAAGCAGGCGCCACGCGCGCACGGGCCGGCAGCACCGGCCCGTTCAGGGTCATCCCGGGGACGGCTTGAAACCGTCCCGAAAGGCCCTATCATTAGCACTCGCTGGGGCTGAGTGCTAACAACGCCCCAGGGTAATTCCAAAGCGCTAACTCGGTCGCACGACCGGTTGGCGCTTTCTGATGTCACTTCAATAGCCCAGAAGTCAAGGAGATCCCATGAAACTTCGTCCCCTGCACGATCGCGTGATCGTCAAGCGCCTGGAAAACGAGACCAAGACCGCCTCCGGCATCGTCATCCCCGACAACGCCGCCGAGAAGCCCGACCAGGGTGAGGTGCTGGCAGTCGGTCCCGGCCGCAAGAACGACAAGGGCGAGCTGATCGCCCTGAACGTGAAGGTCGGCGACCGCGTGCTGTTCGGCAAGTACAGCGGCCAGACCGTCAAGGTCGACGGCGACGAACTGCTGGTCATGAAGGAAGACGACCTGTTCGCGGTCGTCGAGAAGTAATCCCGGGTCACCCCCACTGAATCGAATTCGGAGTTAGACAAATGGCAGCTAAAGACGTTGTTTTCGGCGGCGAAGCACGCGCCCGCATGGTCGAAGGCGTGAACATCCTGGCCAACGCGGTCAAGGTCACCCTGGGCCCCAAGGGCCGTAACGTGGTGCTCGAGCGCTCCTTCGGCGCCCCCACCGTGACCAAGGACGGCGTGTCCGTGGCCAAGGAAATCGAGCTGAAGGACAAGCTCCAGAACATGGGCGCCCAGATGGTCAAGGAAGTCGCTTCCAAGACCTCCGACAACGCTGGCGACGGCACCACCACCGCCACCGTGCTGGCCCAGGCCATCGTGCGCGAAGGCATGAAGTACGTGGCCGCGGGCATGAACCCGATGGACCTCAAGCGCGGTATCGACAAGGCTGTGGAAGCCCTGATCGCCCAGCTGAAGCAGGCCTCCAAGCCCACCACCACCTCCAAGGAAATCGCCCAGGTCGGCTCGATCTCCGCCAACAGCGACACCTCCATCGGCGAGATCATCGCCAACGCGATGGACAAGGTCGGCAAGGAAGGCGTGATCACCGTCGAAGACGGCAAGTCCCTGCAGAACGAACTCGACGTCGTCGAGGGCATGCAGTTCGACCGCGGCTACCTGTCGCCCTACTTCATCAACAACCCCGAGAAGCAGGCTGCCCTCCTGGACAACCCCTTCGTGCTGCTGTTCGACAAGAAGATCAGCAACATCCGTGACCTGCTGCCCACCCTGGAGCAAGTCGCCAAGGCCGGCCGTCCGCTGCTGATCATCGCCGAGGACGTCGAGGGCGAAGCCCTGGCCACCCTGGTGGTGAACACCATCCGCGGCATCCTGAAGGTCGTGGCCGTCAAGGCCCCGGGCTTCGGCGACCGTCGCAAGGCCATGCTGGAAGACATCGCCATCCTGACCGGTGGCAAGGTCATCGCCGAAGAAGTGGGCCTGACCCTCGAGAAGGTGACCCTGGCCGACCTGGGCCAGGCCAAGCGCATCGAAGTGGGCAAGGAAAACACCACCATCATCGACGGCGCCGGCGCTGCCGCTGACATCGAGGCGCGCGTCAAGCAGATCCGCGTCCAGATCGAGGAAGCCACCTCCGACTACGACCGCGAGAAGCTGCAAGAGCGCGTGGCCAAGCTGGCCGGCGGCGTCGCCGTCATCAAGGTCGGTGCCGCCACCGAAGTCGAGATGAAGGAAAAGAAGGCCCGCGTCGAAGACGCCCTGCACGCCACCCGCGCTGCGGTGGAAGAAGGCATCGTCGCCGGTGGTGGCGTCGCCCTGCTGCGCGCCAAGCAAGCCGCTGGCGAGATCAAGGGTGACAACGCCGACCAGGACGCCGGCATCAAGCTGGTCCTGAAGGCCATCGAAGCCCCCCTGCGCGAGATCGTGGGCAACGCCGGTGGCGAGCCCTCCGTGGTCGTCAACGCCGTCCTGAACGGCAAGGGCAACTACGGCTTCAACGCCGCCAACGACACCTACGGCGACATGATCGAGATGGGCATCCTGGATCCCACCAAGGTCACCCGCACCGCGCTGCAGAACGCCGCTTCCGTGGCGTCCCTGATGCTGACCACCGAGTGCATGGTCTCCGAGGCCCCGAAGGACGACGCTCCGGCGGCCGGCGGCATGCCCGGCGGCATGGGCGACATGGGCGGCATGGGCATGTAATGCCCGCACGGCGGGAGGCGCTCAGGCGCTTGCCGCCGCGCCCTGTCCCACCAGGACAGCCAAAGAACAAAGGCCGGGGAGACCCGGCCTTTGTTCTTTGGGGGATTCGACGGGCGGCCTCAGACGGGGCCGAACTTGTTCTCGTAGGCGTCGCTGGGCTGCACGTACCAGTACAGGACCACCAGCACGCCCACCAGGGGCACCAGGCTCACCAGCTGCCACCAGCCGCTGCGGCCGATGTCATGCAGGCGGCGGGCCGACACCGCGAAGGTGGGCAGCAGCAGCGCCAGCGTCACCAGGCCGCTGAAGCCCTCGCCGACCAGGCCCTCGGCCAGGCCGATGGCCAGCACGCAAAACAACATGAACCACCAGAACTCGGGACGGCGCGCACGGCCGCGGAAGGTGGCGTAATGGGACAGGCAGTGCTTGACGCTCTGGACGATGCTCATGTGACAGATTGTCGCGTCAATCGACGCAGCAACCCGGCCGTGGAGGCGTCCAGCCCCTCCACATCCCCCGAGGCCAGCCGCGGGGTGATGTCTTTCGCCAACACCTTGCCCAGCTCCACCCCCCACTGATCGAAGCTGTTGATGCCCCACAGCGCGCCGCTGCAGAACACGCGGTGCTCCTGCAGCGCGATCAGCGCGCCCAGGCTGGCCGGGTCGAGGCGCTCGAGCAGCAGCAGGGTGCTGGGCCGGTTGCCGGTGAAGTGGCGGTGCCCGCCGGCATCGGCCTTGCCCTGCATCAGCGCCTGGCCCTGGGCCAGGACGTTGGCCAGCACCAGCTCCTGGTGCCCCGGCAGCGAATGGGCCGCCTCGCGCACAGCCACGAATTCCACCGGGACCACGTCGGTGCCCTGGTGCAGCATCTGGAAGTAGGCATGCTGGCCGTTGGTGCCGACCTCGCCCCACAGGACCGGAGAGGTGCCATAGGGCACGACCTCGCCACGGCGATCGACCCGTTTGCCGTTGCTCTCCATTTCGAGCTGCTGCAGATAGGCCGGCAGGCGGCGCAGGCTGCTGTGGTAAGCGGCCAGGCTGCGGCTGGTGAAGCCGTGGAAGTCGCGGTACCAGAGATCGAGCAAGGCCAGGCGGGCCGGCAGGTTGCGCTCCAGCGGCGCGGTGGCGAAGTGCGCATCCATCGCATGCGCGCCAGCGAGCAAGGCGCAGAAGTTGCGCGCCCCGATCGCAATGGCGATCGGCAGGCCGATGGCCGACCACATCGAGTAGCGCCCCCCCACCCAGTCCCAGAAGCCGAAGGTGGTGGTGATGCCGAAGTCCGCGGCCGCGGCCACGTTGGTGGTCAGGGCGGCGAAGTGGCGGGCGACGTCGGTGCCGCCTTGGGCGGCGAACCAGGCGCGCGCCGAGCGCGCGTTGACCAGGGTCTCCAGCGTGGTGAAAGTCTTGGAAGCGACCAGGAACAGCGTGTTCTCGGGCTTCAGGCGCGCCAGCACGCCGTCGAGCTCGTGGCCGTCGACGTTGGACACGAAGTGCATGCGGCGGCCCGGCGAGGCGTAGCGCTCCAGCGCCACGACGGCCATCTGAGGCCCGAGATCGGAGCCGCCGATGCCGATGTTCACCACGTCGGTGATGGCGTCGTCGGCGCGCACGCGTTCGGCGTAGGCCAGCATCGCCTCCAGCGTCGCGTCGACCTCGGCCCGCGGCCCGGACAATCCGGCCAGGCCCTGCGGCTTCCACTGCGCGCCGCTGCCGGGGTACCGAAGCAGCCAGTGCATGACCGCGCGCTGCTCGGTCACATTGACCGTGGCGCCCTCGAACATGGCGTCGCGCTGCGCCTCCAGGCCGCATTCGCGCGCCAGCTGCAGCAGCAGCGCCTCGGTGCCGCGGTCGATCAGGTTCTTGGACAGGTCGGCGAAGACATGAGGCGCTTCCTGGCTGAAGGCCTCGAAGCGGGACGCATCCTCGCTGAAGGCCTGGCGCATGTCGAAACTGCGGCCCGAGGCCGCGTGGCGTTCGGCCAGGGCCGACCACGCGGGCGTGCGGTCACAGCGCGCGAAGGTGCTCAGGTCCACGCCGCCCATGTCACACCGCTTTCATCAGCTGCTCGAGCTTCACCGCGTCAGCGGCGAACGCCCGGATGCCCTCGGCCAGCTTCTCGGTGGCCATGGCGTCGTCGTTGAGGGCGTAGCGGAAGGCGGCTTCGTCGTAGGTGACCTCGGCCAGGTCCATCGCCTGCGCCTGCTCCGGGTCCAGGGCGCGCACGACCGGCGACTCGGAGGCGGCCAGCTGGGCCAGCAGGTCGGGACTGATCGTGAGCAGGTCGCAGCCGGCCAGGGCCACGATCTGGCCCGTGTTGCGGAAGCTGGCCCCCATCACCTCGGTGTCGATGCCAAAGCGCTTGTAGTACTGCCAGATCTGGCGCACCGACTTCACCCCGGGGTCGTTGGCGCCGGCGTTCGCCGCCTCGTCCCAGGCCGGGCCGGCGGCCTTCTTGTACCAGTCGTAGATGCGCCCCACGAAGGGGGAAATCAGCTGCACCTGGGCCTGGCCGCAGGCCACCGCCTGGCAGAACGAGAACAGCAGCGTGAGGTTGGTGCGAATACCGCTCTGCTCGAGGCGCGCGGCGGCCTGGATACCCTCCCAGGTCGAGGCGATCTTGATCAGGACGCGCTCGGGCTTCACGCCCTCGGCCTGGTACAGGCCCATGATGCGCTCGGCGCGCGCGATGGTGGCCTCGGTGTCGAAACTCAGGCGCGCATCGACCTCGGTCGAGACGCGGCCCGGCACGTGGCGCAGGATCTCGCAGCCGAAGCGCACCAGCAGGCGGTCCATCACTTCATCCAGCGGCTGGCCGCGGAAGCGGCCCACGACCTCCTGCATCAGCGGCGCGTACTCGGGCTTCTGGACCGCCTTCAGGATCAGGGAGGGGTTCGTCGTGGCGTCCTGAGGGTGGAACTGGGCGAGCTGGTGGAAGTCGCCGGTATCGGCGACCACGGTGGTGTGCTGCTTGAGCGCTTCGAGTTGATTCATGGACTGGATTATCCGGGCGAAACGGGAGTAATTCGGTTACCTTCAGGCCCCATTCTCCTCTGACGATGAGTCAGGGATGTGGCCGAACATCTGAAATCAAGTTACATTCTCGCCTGATTTCCCCACTCCGCGCAACCTCCATGAGCTTTGACCTCGTCCTGTTCGGCGGCACTGGCGACCTCGCCTGGCGCAAGCTGATGCCAGCCCTGTTCCAGGCCTTCCGCCATGGCACCCTGCCCCTGGGCGGACGCATCGTCGGCGTGGCCCGCGACGACCTCGACGACGACGGTTACCGCGCCTTCATCCGCGCCCGCTTCGACGATGTCGAACTGTCCAAGCGCCCCAGCGCCGAGGAGTTCGACCGCTTCGCCGCCCTGCTGGCCTTCGTGCGGATGGACCTGTCCAACCCGGCGGACTACGCCCGCCTGGGGACCCGCCTGGCCGAGCGCAATG
Organism: Ramlibacter sp. MAHUQ-53; assembly: GCF_052600055.1. Lineage (NCBI taxonomy): Bacteria > Pseudomonadati > Pseudomonadota > Betaproteobacteria > Burkholderiales > Comamonadaceae > Ramlibacter > Ramlibacter sp. MAHUQ-53. The sequence continues at coordinate 74,377 of NZ_JBQWTS010000008.1, read as the reverse complement.
CACGCACCGTCGTGATGTACCTGGCGACCGCGCCGGCGCTGTTCACCACCATCTGCGAGCAGATCGGAGCCGCCGGCCTGAACACGCCGCACACCCGCGTGGTGCTCGAGAAGCCCCTGGGCCACGACCTCGCCTCCAACCGCGCCATCAACGAGGCGGTGCGCACGGTGCTGTCCGAAAGGCAGGTGTTCCGCATCGACCACTACCTCGGCAAGCCCTCGGTGCAGAACCTGTTCGCGCTGCGATTCGGCAACGCCCTGTTCGAGCCGCTGTGGCGCCGCGAACACATAGACCACATCCAGATCACCATCGCCGAGGACCTCGGCGTGGAAAAGCGCGGCGCCTTCTACGACAGCACCGGCGCGCTGCGCGACATGGTCCAGAACCACGCGCTGCAGATGCTCTGCGCCCTGGCGATGGAGCCCCCGATCAATGCCCACGCCGACGCGATCCGTGACGAGAAACTCAAGGTCCTGCGCTCGCTCAAGCCCTGGACCCCGGTGACGCTGGACCAGCACGCGATCCGTGGCCAGTACGTGGCCGGACGGGTCGGCGGCGAGGCCGTGCCGGGCTACCTCGACGAGGCGGGCGTCGGCCGCGACAGTGCGACGGAGAGCTTCGTCGCCTTGCGCGCCGAGATCGCCAACTGGCGCTGGGCGGGCGTGCCGTTCTACATCCGCACCGGCAAGCGCCTGGCGGCGCGCGACGCGCACATCGTCGTCAACTTTCGCCCCGCGCCGCACGCCATCTTCGGCGGGCCGGCCGGTGCGGCCAACCGCCTCGTGATCAACCTGCAGCCGCGTGACGGGCTCGAGCTGCACCTGATGGCGCAGGGGCAGGACAACCGCCACGCGGCCCGGTCCGCCGCGCAGCACCTCGCGCCCGTGCAGCTGGACCTGGATTTCGACAAGCGCTTCGGCGCCGAGCGCGTGGGCGCCTACGAGCGGCTGCTGCTGGATGTCATCGACGGCCGCCTGAACCTGTTCGTGCGAAGCGACGAACAGGAGGAGGCCTGGCGCTGGGTCGAGCCGCTGCTCGATCACTGGCGCGGCCACCGCGACGGCCTGCGTCCCTATGCTGCCGGGTCCTGGGGTCCGAGCGCCTCGAGTGCGATGATTGCGCGTGACGGCCACTGCTGGTCGGAAGAACGCTGAGGCACATCACCGCATGCTCGATCGCATCAAGGCATCCCTGCCCTCCCTCGCCCCCGCCGAACAACGCGTCGGCCGCCTGGTCCTCGCCGACCCGCGCGCCTTCGCCTCCCTGCCAGTGAGCGAACTCGCCGACCGGGCGCATGTGAGCAAACCCACCGTGGTCCGGTTCTGCCGCAGCATGGGCTATGACGGCCTCTCGGACTTCAAGCTGAAGCTCGCCGGCAGCGTGAATGAGGGCGTGCCCTTCATCCACCGCAGCGTCGACGCGGACGACAAGCCGGCCGACGTGATGGTCAAGGTGATCGACAACACCGTCGCTGCGTTCCTCAAGTACCGCAACGATGCCTCGGCCCATGCGATCGAGCGCGCGGTCGACGCGCTCGCCTCGACCTCGCGCACGAGCCGGCGCATCGAGTTCTATGGCGTAGGCAACTCGGGCATCGTGGCGCTGGACGCCCAGCACAAGTTCTTCCGTTTGGGCCTGCACACGGCGGCCTGCAGCGACGGCCACCTGCAGGTCATGAGCGCCTCGCTGCTCGGGCCGGGCGACTGCGTGGTGGTGATCTCCAACTCCGGCCGCACCCGGGACCTGATGGACGCCTGCGACATCGCCAAGCGCCGGGGCGCCACCACCATCGTCATCACGGCCACCGGCTCGCCCCTGGCCACTGCTGGCCACATCCACCTGGCGGCGGACCACCCGGAAGGCTATGACCGCTACAGCCCCATGGTGTCGCGCCTGCTGCACCTGCTGATCATCGACGTACTGGCGACCTGCGTGGCGCTGCGAATCGGCGGTGACAAGTTGCAGCCGATGCTCAAGGAAATGAAGAACAACCTGCGGAACAAGCGTTACGCGTGATCCGCGCCGGTCCCCCCGGCCGACCAGGCTCGGCAACGCGGCGTCCGGGCGCTCAGCGCGCGGCCAGGCGGGCGGTCGGCGTGAACCTCAGCGGCCCGTACCAGGCGCGGGCGACGGAGCCGGTGTTGTCGGTGTCGGTCATGATGCCCACGCCCACCAGCGCGCCGGGCGCCTCGCCGAACACGCGCTCGTAGTCGGCACGGATGTCGCGCTCGTAGTCCAGCCAGTGACCGAGGTTGCCCGAGCCGGACTCGACGACCAGCTTGCGGATGCGGCTGGTACGCGGGTTCTCGATCACGGTACCGGCCGGGCGCTGGTTGCACCAGACGTACATGAGGGTCGCGTACGGCATCTCCTCGCCGGTCAAGGCGCGCGCCAGTTCGGAGAGCATGGCGTCACGCGGCGAGAAGCGGGAACGGTCACCCTCGAACACCAGCACGATACGCACCGGGGAGTCTTCCGCGTCCCGGCGCGCCATGTCGGCGCCGGGGATGAGGGCAGGGACATTCCAGGAGAATCGGACAGAGCCCAGATCTTCGGGCGCCACGCGCACGCGCTGTCGCTTCATGCTGGCGGACGACTGCGCGAGCACTGAGAGCGCGTCGCGTCCGTCCTTGCGCTCATAGGCGAAGCGAGTGGGCGTCTTGCCTGGGAAGCGGTAGTCTTCCCAAGCCGCCTCGCCCCGCGGGTCGGTGGTGTCGTGGCTGGCCCAGGGCGATGAGCCCACGGAAACGGCCGGCGGCGCAGACGCGCAGCCGGCCAAGACGGCCACCAGGAGCGCAGCAGCCCCTGTCTTCAACGACATCCCCATGAGTCCCATGGGGTGATTGTCTCACCCCTGGGCATGGGCTTACACCCTGAAGGGCTAGGTCAGAAGTTGTGGCGGATGCCGATGTCGAAGCCAGTCTTCGGGCTCGCGGACAGACCGGTGGAGGCGCTCACGCCGTTGTCCCGGGCCCAAGACGTGTAGATAAGTGTGCGCTTGCTCATGCTGTAGTCAACGCCCAGGCCGATCTTGCGGACGGTGGAAGGTCCGTCCTTGAGCTTGCTGCGGCCGACGCCGGCCTTCAGCGTGAAGGCGCCCATGGGGGCGACGGCGCTCACGTTGAAGCTGCGGCGGTCTGCTGCGCCCGCGGCGTCGTAATCGGTCTGCGCGTAAGTGCCGCCCAGGGTGGCGAAGCCGAAGTTGTAGGAGCCCTGGACAGCTGCGATGCGATCCCCGATGCGATTGCGTTCAGCGCCGATGGCCAGCGACATGGGCCCTGCGCCGTAGGACAGCCACCCGCTCAGGAGGGCCTTGTCGCCGGTGGTGACCAGGCCGGTGACCTGGGTGCTCTTGGGGCCGTAGGTCAGTGCGCCGCCGAAGCCATTCCAGTTGGGCGCTGTGTAGAAGATGCCGTCGGATCGGCCGAGGTTGCCCCCGGTTCCCGTGAGGGTGGCGACGCCGCCGGCGCCGGGGGTGAAGGCGTAGTTGTCGGGCGCGCTGGCGTAAGCCGTGGTCAGGACGGCGAGGGAGGCCTGCTGGAGGGTTCCCCAGGGGTCGGTATTGTTGATGGGCCCCTGGAACGCGGTGAGCGCACGTCCGATCCGCAGGGCGCCGAAGGTGCCGGCGATCCCGACGGTGGACTCCCCCTGGAACAGGGGCCGGTTGGCATTGCTGCCGTCGTTGAGGCCGGATTCGGGGCTGAAGCGCTCAGCAAGCCGGAACGTGGCCCTGAGCCCACCGCCCAGGTCTTCGGAACCGCTGAAGACGATCTGGTTGGCGCCGTTGGCGGACTGGTCGATGCGGGTTCGGTCGGCACCGATCGGGTTGCTCAAGCCGACATCGATCTGGCCGGAAAGGGTGACGGAGGACTGGGCAAAAACCGAGGTTGCCGTTAGGGCGGCCAAAGCAGCTAGGCTTTTTAAGGTTGAGCAGCCTGCGCCCGGCGGGCTGTTTCCCTCGAAAAGAGGCCCCGACCACCGGATGGGCTGGGGGGCTTTCAGTTCGACAGTGCTGAGTGAACGACTGCCGTAATTCAACTGTCGAGCAAGGATAGCTTATGAATCAAGCACTTGCAGGTCTCGTCCGCCATGACTTGGAACCGGTGCAGTGTGAAACTGCTACCGGATCAGGCAGAAAAAAGCCCCCGGGCCTTGCGATCCGGGGGCTAAATCCACCAAAGGAGAGGTGGAGGAGACAATCAGTGCCTGAATCAGCATCACTAATTCAAGCGTGGCCACAGTATAGCCCGGTACGTGCTGCGTTGCAGCACAGCAAGTGCAAAATCCCGGCTATCAGCCGCTGAATTGATTTAGCTCAACCGAAATGATCCCAAGGAGGTCGGAATGGAATGCACGGTAAGTTGGACGGGGACCACGGGCGCGCGCTCGGGCATGGGTTTCCTGGCGGAAACGGGAAGCGGGCACGTCCTCATGATGGACGGAGCACCTGACGCGGCCAAACCGGAAAACGGCGGCCTGAACCTGGCGCCGCGCCCCATGGAGACCGTTCTGGCGGGCACGGGCGGATGTTCTGCCTACGACGTGGTCCTGATCCTCAAGCGCGGACGCCACGATGTGCGTGGCTGCTCGGTCAAGCTCAGCGCCGAACGCGCAGACAGTGATCCCAAAGTCTTCACGAAACTGCACATGCAGTTCACGGTCACTGGCAAGGGCATCCCCGCCGCCGCAGTCGAGCGGGCCATTGCCATGAGCCATGACAAGTATTGCTCGGCCAGCATCATGATTGGCAAGACAGCAGAGATCACGACTGGCTTCGACCTTGTCGAAGTAGCCTGACGGACCGAGCTAAAGAACTACATCGTCAGACGTAATGGGCCGTGGTCGTCATGACCTTGGCGGCGGCCCGCATCATTCCGCGGACAGGCGCGGGCAACGCCACCGCCCCGGCGGCGAGTGCCTGGTCCGCGTGTTCGCGCTCATCGAGCTTCATCTGCGACACGATCGCTCGCGAGAGTGCGTCGCTCTCGGGAAGGCGCTCCAGATGGGAATCCAGGTGCGCCTCGACCTGGCGCTCCGTCTCGACGACGAACCCCAGGCTCACCCGGTCCCCGAATCGCCCCGCCAGCAAGCCCAGCCCGAATGCGCCCGCGTACCACAGCGGATTGAGAAGGGACGGCCGATCGCCCATGGCTTCGATGCGCTCCAAGGTCCAGGCGAGGTGGTCCGTTTCCTCGCGCGCAGCCTGCTCCAGATGGCGGCGCAAGGCCGGGTCACGCGTCGCCAGGGCCTGGGCGGTGTACAGGGCCTGCGCGCAGATCTCTCCTACATGATTGACCCGCATCAGTGCCGCGGCCTCGCGCTTTTGAGCCGGTGAGAGATCGGGGGGGGGGACCCCCGCACCCGGGCTGGGGCGCTGGGAACGGGGGCGGGCGAACAGCGTGCGCAAGGCGCTGTCGAGTGCGCTGATGGCGGCATCCATGCAGGCGAGTTTACGCCGGCCGCCGATGCCTGATCGAAGCCTGACCATAAACAGAAAGTTGCAATTTCTCCTGAAAAATCAAGGGTTTACCCGTGGCGCACACGAGCCCAGAAAGGGGGTCTGTTGTCCGCCTGCAACGATGAAACCCTGCCGAGCGCAAATTCTTTGCGCCTTACCGAGGCCCTCTGATTGAATAGCGTCAACTTCCGTGAAGGAGGTTGGCCCGGGGCGCGAAAGAGGTCGTTCACAGCACCTCCAGCGCCGGCGCCTCATGTTTAACCTTGGAGAAACTTGCATGAAAAAATCTCTAGTTGCTTTGGCTGCCCTTGCAGCCACCGGCGCGTTTGCCCAATCCTCCGTCACCCTGTATGGCGTGATGGACATCGGCTACAAGGCCCAGACCTACAAGGACGCTGGCGTGACCACCGTCAAGGCCAACGGCGTTGCTGACGGCGCCGTCGCCGGCCCCCGTTTCGGCTTCCGTGGCACGGAAGACCTGGGTGGCGGCCTGAAGGCCAACTTCGTGATCGAGCAAGGTATCTCCCCGACCAGCTCGCAGCTGACCAACTATCGCACCGCCACCTCGGCCCCCCAGATCGACACGACTGCCGCTGGCGCCACCACCGGCCGTTCCGCCACCAGCCTGAACCGTCAGAGCTGGGTCGGTCTGTCTGGCAAGTTCGGTGAAGTCCGTGCCGGCTACCAGTACACCAACCTGTACGAGCTGTCGACCCTGTCTGGCTTCAACGCCGGCTCCGAGGGCACCAACGGCGCCGACTCCGCCCACACCTACGGCAACGCTGCCGTCGGCGGCACCCGTGCCAACGGCCTGACCTACATCACCCCGGCTTTCGGCGGCTTCTCCGCCCAGCTGCAGTACGGCGCTGCCACCAGCCTCGACACCTTCGAGAGCAAGAACGCCGCCGACACCCAAGTGCACGCCAAGCGCACCGGTATCCTGGCCAACTACAACGCCGGCGCCCTGTCGGTCAAGGTTGCCTACACCGAGTACAAGAACGGCACCGCTGCTGGCAACACCGCCATCGTCGACAAGACCGGCAAGCTGACCCAAGTGGGCGCTCGCTATGACTTCGGCATGTTGGCCCTGACCGGTACCTACAACGACGGCAAGAACGGCGACGCCGGTGCTGCCGCCCGTGAGTACCAGGCCTACCAGCTGGGCGTGACCGTGCCCGTCGGCGCTTTCAAGCTGATCGCCACCACCGGCAAGGCTGAGACCACCAACTCCGTCGGCGCCAAGACCGAAGACCTGAAGCAGGCCCAGTTCGCTGTTCAGTACGCCCTGAGCAAGCGCACCACCGCCTACTTCTACTCCGGCCAGACCAAGGACGCCGCCACCGGTGGCGTGGACAAGAAGTCGTCCAACATCCTGGGCGTGATCCACACGTTCTAATCGCCTGACCGACTCCGTCGGTTAGACACATAGAACAAAACCCCGCCGTGGCGACACGGCGGGGTTTTTCTTTGGGCCCGCGAAGCAGGGCGCTTCAGCCCTGCCCGGCCTGGCGACGGCTGTGCAGCAGGCCGACGTTCATCTCGCCGCTCAGCGAAGAGGCATAGAACCGCTCGATCATGTTCACGCTGGTACGGGCATTGCGCGCCAGGGTCAGCATGTCGATGCCCTGTCCGTACAGCAGTCGGAAGGTGATGGCCGTGTGGCGCAGGCTGTAGAGCGTGCGCGTCTGGCCCTGCGGCCCCTTGGTCATGCCGCACTCGGCCATGACCCACTGGAAGAGCTGGTTCATCACGGCCAGCGCGTGCTCACGGTTCGACAACTGCGGCAGGAAAAGGAAATCGTCCGGGCCGCCGTAGCCGTTGGCCGCGTTGCGGGCCTGGATCTGCCGGAAGATGCGGACCGCCGCGCGCATGCTCACGACCGGCTTGTCGTGCCGCTTGGTCTCGGGCAGGTTCATTCGCAGGTACATGTGGCGCCCGCGGATCTCCTCGATGTGGCGGTGCCGCATGAGCTTGATGTCGCCTGGCCGCACGAAGGTATTGACCATGAAGCCGATGACCCACGGAATGTCCTGCGGCATCAGCAGCAGCTCGCGGGCGATCCAGAAGCGCTCGTTCGGGCCCAGGCGGGCCAGCACGGGGTGCGGCTGGCCGACCAGCGCCCGCGACTTGCGCAGGAGCTGGCGGTACTCGGCAATGCTGAAGCCGCCGCGCGGCGTGGCCGTGACTCGGATGCGTGGAAACTCCGGCAGTTCGCCCAGGTGCCCCAGGTGGCGCGCCAGCTTCAGGATCTTGCGCACGATGACCAGGTACTGCGAGATCGTGGTGGTGGTGAAGCCCTGCTGGCCCAGGCGGTCGGCAAAGTGCTGCAGGGCCACGTAGCCCAGCCCCTTCACCGGCGCACTGCCCAGCTCGGGGAGGATGTGCGCGTCGAGCCGGTTGCGCATCACCATCAGCGAGCCGCGGCTGAACTCGCCACGCTGCTGGCGCGCGGCTTCCTGGTTGAAGAGCTTTTCCGCGACCTGGGCGAAGTTCACCGCGCCGGCCTCCTGGCCGGTGTCCCGCAGCATGTGGATCTGCGCCGAGGTCACATCGAAGAATCGCTTCGCCAGCACCAGCGCATTCTTCTTGGAGGTGGTGCGCAGGCTCTTGCTGTAGGTCTTGCCGCTGAACCAGCAGCGTACCTGCCAGAAACGGCTGGCTTCAATCCTGTAGATTCGGAGCTTCTCCGGGTAACCGGGGACGGAGGTCAGGCTCTCCGGGATGGGCACCGTCCGTCCCCGCGAGGCGCGGAACACCTCGTCGTTGGACGGGGTGGCGAACGCCCCGATGACCCTGCTGACTCCCTGAGACACGTCTTAATTCCCTGTTCAAGCTTTTCTGGCGAGCACTCATTCATTTTTGTCATGACAATTGGACGGAAGAGCTGGTCCGCCCAACTGTTACAAGTTGCTCAACCCGTGACCATGACATTTCGCCCAGGCGTGTTGGTGTAATTAGGTAAAACGTATTGTCTTCTTGTAACAACATGACGAGCGCCGAACACTCTGCCTTGACCCCTGATGACTACCTCCGCCGTGTCCTGACGGCCCGGGTCTACGACGTTGCGGTCGAGTCGGCGCTGGAGCCGGCGCGCAACCTCAGCCGTCGCCTGCACAACAAGATCCTGCTCAAGCGCGAGGACCAGCAGCCGGTGTTCAGCTTCAAGCTGCGCGGCGCCTACAACAAGATGGCCAAGCTCACGCCCGGGCAGCTCGAGCGCGGCGTGATCTGCGCCTCGGCCGGCAACCACGCCCAGGGGGTGGCGCTGTCGGCGCACCGCCTGGGTTCGCGTGCGGTGATCGTGATGCCGGTAACGACGCCCGGCGTGAAGGTGGAGGCGGTCAAGGCCCTGGGCGGCGAGGTGGTGCTGCACGGCGACAGCTACTCCGACGCCTACCAGCATGCGCTGACGCTGGAGAAGGAGCAGGGCCTGACCTTCGTGCACCCGTTCGATGACCCGGACGTGATCGCCGGCCAAGGCACGATCGCGATGGAAATCCTGCGCCAGCACCAGGGCCCGCTCGATGCGGTGTTCGTCGCCATCGGCGGCGGCGGGCTGATCTCGGGCGTGGCCAGCTACATCAAGGCGGTGCGGCCCGAGGTCAAGGTGATCGGGGTGCAGATGAACGATTCCGACGCCATGCTGCAGTCCGTCGAGGCCGGCGAGCGCGTCACTCTGTCCGACGTGGGCCTGTTCTCCGACGGCACCGCGGTGAAGCTGGTGGGGGAGGAAACCTTCCGCATCGCCAGCGACCTGGTGGACGACTACGTCACCGTCGACACCGACGCGGTGTGCGCCGCGATCAAGGACGTGTTCGTCGACACCCGCAGCATCGTCGAGCCTGCCGGGGCGCTGGCCGTGGCCGCGATCAAGCAGTACGTGACCGATCGCAAGACCCGCGGTGAAACGTACGCCGCCATCCTGTGCGGCGCGAACATGAACTTCGACCGCCTGCGCTTCGTCGCCGAGCGGGCCGAGGTGGGCGAGGAGCGCGAGGCGCTGCTCGCGGTGACCATCCCCGAGGAGCGGGGCAGCTTCCGCCGCTTCTGCGCCCTGATCGGCGAGCTGCCCGGCGGGCCGCGCAACGTGACCGAGTTCAACTACCGCATCAGCGACGCGGCCCAGGCCCATGTGTTCGTGGGCCTGACCACGCACGGGCGCGGCGAGTCGGCCCGCATCGCGGCCAGTTTCAGCAAGCACGGCTTCGAGGCGCTGGACCTCACGCACGACGACCTGGCCAAGGAACATATCCGCCACATGGTCGGCGGCCACTCGGCCCTGGCGCAGGACGAGCGCCTGCTGCGGTTCGTGTTCCCCGAGCGGCCCGGCGCGCTGATGAAGTTCCTCTCGCACATGCAGCCGAACTGGAACATCAGCCTGTTCCATTACCGCAACCAGGGCGCGGACTATGGCCGCATCCTGGTCGGCCTGCAGGTGCCGCCGTCGGAGGAGGCGCAGTTCCAGGCCTTCCTCGACACGCTCGGCTACCCGTTCGTGGACGAGACGCAGAACCCGGTGTACCGGCTGTTCCTGCGCGCCTGAGCGCGGCCGGCCTACTGCGGCAGCGGCGGCAACTCGAGGGTGAGCGCCGCCGGGGCGCCCGGGGCCGGGCCCAGGCGGGCGCGGCGGCCTTCCACCGACTGCAGCACCAGACCGGCCTCGACCGCACTGCCCACGGCGAAGGGCTTGGGCGGGCGGCCATCCACCGCGATCAGCGCCGCGCCGGCGCCGGTTGCGCCGGCGACCACCCCCGTCAGGACGAAGCGGCTGGCCAGGGCTGGCGCCGCGGCCGGCTCGCCCGGCGTGCCGACCGCGCCGAGCAGGCGCGCAATGGCCGCCGGGTCGGGCGCCTCGGGCTGGCGCACCACCGCGGGCGCCGCCGAAGCCCGAGCACCAGTGCCGGCGATGCGCAGGCCCCAGTACGCCGCCCCCAGCACCGCCAGCGCCCACACCACGAAGGTGGCGGCGCCCACCAGCCAGCGCTGGGCGCGTGCGGAGCGGGTCGCGTGCAACATGCGTCGATTATCATGGCCCACACCCCCTTCGAGATGTCGAGATGATGAAGAGAACCGGCTTCCTGTTGCGCCGCCTTGCCGGCTTCACCCTGATCGAGCTGATGGTCGTGCTGGTGATCATCGGCGTGCTGGCCGCCCTCATCGTGCCCAACGTCCTCGACCGCGCCGATGACGCCCGCGTCACCGCCGCACGCACCGACGTCAACAACCTCATGCAGGCCCTCAAGCTGTACCGCCTGGACAACCAGCGCTACCCGAGCGGCGAGCAGGGCCTGCAGGCACTGGTCACGCGCCCCACCGCGCAGCCCGTGCCCCCCAACTGGAAGCCCTACCTCGAGAAGCTGCCGGCCGACCCCTGGGGCCGGCCCTACCAGTTCCTCAACCCCGGCGTGAAGGGCGAGATCGACGTGCTGTCGCTGGGCGCCGACGGCCAGCCCGGCGGCGAAGGCAAGAATGCCGACATCGGCAGCTGGCAGTAAGCAGGCCGGCTTCACCCTGATCGAATTGCTGGTCGTGGTGGCGATCATCGCCATTGCGACCGCCGGCGTGGCCTTCGCCATCCGGGACAGCGCGGGCAACCAGCTCGAACGCGAGGCGCTGCGCCTGGCCGCCCTGCTGGACGCGGGCCGCGCCCAATCGCGCAGCACCGGCCAGCCGATACGCTGGGTCCCCACCGAGAACGGCTTCCGCTTCGAGGGCGCCGCCGCCGGAAGCCTGCCTGCGCAGTGGCAGTCCGGCGACGTGAGGGTGCAGGGCACCACCGCGCTGCTCCTCGGCCCCGAGCCCCTGATCGGCGCGCAGGCCGTGGTGCTCGAGTCCGCCAGCCTGCCGGGGCGCCGGCTGCGCGTGGCCACCGACGGCCTGCGCCCCTTCCGCGTGGAAGGCGCGAACCCATGAGAGCCCCCCAGCGCGGATTCACGCTGGTGGAGGTGCTGGTGGCGCTGGGCATCGTGGCCATCGCCCTGGCCGCCGGCCTGAAGGCGACCGCGGCCCTCACCGACAACGCCCGGCGCCAGTCCGACGTGCTCCTGGCCCGCCTGTGCGCGGAGAACGCGCTGGTGGGCGTGCGGCTGTCGCAGCAGATGCCCGGCATCGGCGAGACGGTAGCGAGCTGCGAACAGGGCGGCGAGACCTTCGAGGTGGCGCTGGCCGTGGCGGCCACGCCCAACCCGAACTTCCGCCGCGTCGACGCCAACGTGCGGCGCGGCGCCGAGCCGGTGCTGCGGGTGTCGACCATCGTGGGGCGCTTCTGAGATGGCCGGCCGCCACGCCCTGCGCGGGTTCACGCTGGTCGAACTGCTGGTGGCGCTGTTCGTCATGTCCCTGGTCGCCGTGCTCGCCTGGCGCGGCCTGGACGGCATGACGCGCGCCCAGGCCGCCACGCAGGAGCGCGCCGACCACGTGCTGGCGCTGCAGGTCGGCCTTGCGCAATGGAACACCGACCTCGACGCGATCGCCCAGGTCCCAGACCGCTCCGCCCTCGACTGGAACGGGCGCGTGCTGCGCCTGACGCGGCGCGCCCCGCCCGGCATGCCCGAGGGCCTGGTGGTGGCCGCCTGGACTCGGCGCGTGGTCGAGGGCCGCACCACCTGGCTGCGGTGGCAGTCGCCCGTCCTGGCCACGCGCAGCGAGCTTGAGCAGGCCTGGCTGCGCGCCGACACCTGGTCGCAGAACCCGGGCGATGCCGAGCGCGCGGCCGAAGTCGCGGTGGTGCCGCTGGCCCAGTGGCAGGTGTTCTTCTTCCGCGGCGGCGCATGGACCAACCCGCTGTCCAGCGACGAGCCGGCCGCCGGCAGCGAGGCGCCCCCGCGCGGTACCGGCAGCGGCACCGGCCAGCAGGCCCGCGCCGACGGCTCGAACGTGCTGCCCGACGGGGTGCGCGCCATCCTCACGCTGCCGCCGGACCACCCCCTGGGCGGCACCCTCACGCTGGACTGGGCCAGCCCGCGCGTGGCGGGAGGCCGTTCGTGAGCGCGCGCCGTCCGAGCCCCGCCCAGCGCGGCGCCGCCCTGCTCTCGGCGATGCTCACCGTGGCCCTGGTGGCCACGCTCGCAGCCGCCGGCCTGTGGCAGCAGTGGCGCGCCGTCGAGGTCGAGGGCGCCGAGCGCACGCGCATGCAGGCCAGCTGGATCCTCACCGGCGCGCTGGACTGGGGCCGCCTGATCCTGATCGAGGACGCCAAGTCCGGCGGCGTGGACCACCTCGGCGAGCCCTGGGCCCTGCCGCTGCAGGAGGCGCGGCTGTCGTCCTTCCTCGCGGCCGACCGGCAGGCCGCCCCCGAGGGCTCGGTGGTCGACGAGGCCTTCCTCTCGGGCAGCATCACCGACCTGCAGTCGCGGCTGAACGTGAACGACCTCGTCGAGGACGGCAAGCCGTCCGAGGCGGGGCTGCGCGCCTTCCAGCGCCTGTTCGACGTGCTCGGGCTGCCGCCCACCGAGCTCGAGGCGCTGCAGTCCAACCTGCTGCGGTCCCGCGCCGCCGGCGCCCGGGACCCGCTGGCGCCCCTGCCGGCGCTGCGCATGGCCGACCTGGAGCGGCTCGGCCTGTCGCCGCGCACCCTGCAGGCGCTGGCCCCACATGCCACGCTGCTGCCCGCGAAGACCACGGTCAACCTGAACACCGCCAGCGCGCAGGCGATCTTCGCGGTGATCCCCGGCATCGGCCTGGCCGACGCGCAGCGCATGGTGACGGCCCGGCAGTCCGCGCACTTCCGCAACCTGTCCGACGCCCTGAAACTGCTCGACGAGGGCCAGGGCGCCGTCGAGACGCCCCTGGCCGCCACGGCCAGCCAGTTCTTCGAGATCCGCGGCCGGGTGCGGCTGGACCGGGCCATCGTCGAGGAGCGCAGCGTGGTCCAGCGACAGAACACCAGCGTGCGCACGCTCTGGCGCGAAGCCAGCGCCTCGACCGCGCCGCCTCGCTGAGGCAGGCCCCGCACGGGCCAGCGGATCCGTGCAGAGTCTTACTCGGGTTCCAGCTGTCACGAACCCGTCCCTACAATGGCCGCAGTCCATGAGTTCGCTCTACCTCCTGCTGCCGACCGCCCCCGTGACGGGCTCCACCGAATTCGCCTACGTGCTGTCGGCCGACGGCCGCACGCCCGGCGCCTCGGGCCGCGCGGCGGCGAACCTGCTGCCCCAGGCCACAGGCCCCGGCGCGCAGGTGGTGGCCGTGGTCCCGGCGCAGGCCCTGTCCTGGCACCGCATCGACTGGCCCCGCGGCCTGTCCGCCAGCTCGCCGCGCCTGCGCGCCGCGCTCGAGGGCCTGCTCGAAGACCGCCTGCTGGACGACCCCGAATCCCTGCACTTCGCACTGGAGCCCGGCGCCGCCCCCGGCGGCCCGGCCTGGGTGGCGGCCTGCGACCGGGCCTGGCTGCGCGGGGCGCTGCAGGCGCTGGAAGCCGCCGGCCGGCCGGCGATGCGCGTGGTGCCCGAGCTGTCCCCCGGCACGCCCACGGCCCTCCACGCGCGCGGCGAGCCCGAGTCGGCCCAGTGGCTGGTGCGCCATGCCGAGGGTGTGACCGTGCTGCCGCTGTCGTCGGCCGGCCTGCCCCTGCTGCCGCCGCTGCCCGAGGACGCGCCCTGTTTCGCCGAGCCCGCGCTCGCCGCCCACGCCGAGCAGCTACTACAGCGCCCGATGGTGCTGCAGGCCCCCGCGCAGCGCTGGCTCGAGGCGGCGCAGGGCGACTGGGACCTGGCCCAGTTCGAGTTCGCCAGCTCCGGGCGCGCGCGCACCGTCAAGCGCCTCACCACCGGCCTCGCCGGCCTGCTGCACGCGCCGCAGTGGCGGCCGCTGCGGTGGGGCCTCGTCGCGCTGGTGGCCGCCCACCTCGTCGGCCTGAATGCCTGGGCCTGGCGCGAGCGCGCCTCGCTGGCCGCCAAGCAGCAGGCCGCGCGCGCCGTGCTCACGCAGACCTTTCCGCACGTGAAGCTGGTGGTCGACGCCCCGCTGCAGATGGAGCGCGAGGTCAACGCCCTGCGCCAGGCCACCGGCACCGCCGGCTCGCGCGACCTCGAGACCCTGCTCGGCGCGCTGGCCGCCGTGGCACCGCAGCGCGGCATCACCGCCCTGGAGTACGTCGCCGGCGAGTTGCGCGTGCGCGGCCTGGGCTGGACCGAGACCGACCTGCGCGCCGCCGAGCCCCGCCTGCGAAGCCAGGGTCTCGCCGCCCGCCTGGAGGGCGAGCTGCTGGTGCTGCGCACGGAGTCCGGCACATGAAGGACATGAAGGCACTCGCACGACACCCCCGCCTCGCGCAGGCCCGCCAGCTGTGGCAGGCCCAGCCCGCACGCCAGCGCGCGCTGCTGGTCCTGGCGGCCCTCGTCGTCGGCGTGGCGCTGGTATGGGGCGTGGCGCTGGCCCCGGCCCTGGCCACGCTGCGCACCGCGCCCGCGCAGCAGGCCGCGGCCGACGCGCTGCTGCAGCGGATGCAGGCACTGCAGGCCCAGGCGAGCGCCATGCAGTCGCAGCCGCGCATGAACCACGACGACGCGATGCGCGCCCTCGAGGCCGCGACACGCCCGCTCGGCGAGGCCGCGCAACTCGTGCCCGCCGGGGACAGCGCGACGCTGGCCGTCAACGGCATCCCCGGCGACGCGCTGGCGCGCTGGCTCGCGAAGGCGCGGGTCGATGCGCGCGCGCAGGCCGGCGAGGCCCGGCTGACCCGCAACCCCCAGGGCACCTGGGACGGCACCGTGGTGCTGGCCCTGCCCCCCCGCTGAGGCCCCCGCGCCCGATGGCCCGCGCCCTGCCCCTGCTGCCCGCGCCGCGCCGCGCGCCCTGGGGCTGGGCCGTCTCGGGCGCGCTGGCCGGGCTCGCCGCCGCCCTCGTCCTGTTCGCGCCGGCGCGCTGGCTGGCGCAGGCCGTGGCCGGCGCCAGCGATGGCCGCGTGGTGCTGGAGGACGCGCGCGGCACGCTCTGGGACGGCTCGGCCCGCCTGGTGCTCACCGGCGGCCCCGGCAGCCGCGACGCCGCGGCCCTGCCGTCCCGCCTGGCCTGGCGCATGCGACCGGCGCTCACCGGCCTGGGGCTGGCGCTGTCGGCCGACTGCTGCACGCCGCAGCCGCTGCAGGTGCGCCTGCAGGCCCGCGGGGACGGCGCGCAGCTCACCGTGCTGGATGCCGCGCCCACCCAATGGCCGGCGGCCCTGCTCGCCGGCCTGGGCACGCCCTGGAACACCCTGCAGCTCGAAGGCGACCTGCAGCTCGCCACGCGCGGGCTGGCCCTGCGCTGGACACGCCGGGGCCTCGAGGTCTCGGGCGGCGCCGAAGTCTCGGCCTTGCGGATCGCCTCGCGCCTGTCGACACTGCGGCCCATGGGCAGCTACCGCCTGAGCCTGGCCGGCGGCGACACGCCGGCCCTGCGCCTGGACACGCTCGAGGGCAGCCTCCTGCTGTCCGGTCAGGGCCACTGGGCCGGCGCCCGCCTGCGCTTTTCCGGCGAGGCCGCGGCCGCGCCCGAACGCGAGGCGGCCCTGTCCAACCTCCTGAACATCATCGGGCAGCGCCAGGGGGCGCGCTCCCTCATCACCATAGGGTGACGACCATGTCCGCACACAAGCCCTCCTCTCCTGCCGCCGTGATCGCCGCCGTGCTGGCCCTGCTCGCCGCGGACCCGGCCCTCGCCCAGGCGCCGGCTTCCGCGCCCGCACAGGCCGCGGCCCCGGCCCCGGCAGCCGCCGCGACACCCGCACCGGCAGCCCCCGCGCGCGCGCCGGCGGCCCGCCCCGCCGCGGGCGAGCCGGTCACGCTGAACTTCACCAACGCCGAGATCGAGGCCGTGGCCCGCACCATGGCCAGCATCACCGGCCGCAACATCGTGGTGGACCCGCGGGTCAAGGGCACGATGAGCCTCACCACCGAGAGGCCCGTCCCGCCGCAGGCCGCGTACAACACCTTCCTGGCCACGCTGCGCCTGTCGGGGTTCACCGTGGTCGACGCGGCCGGCATCCTCAAGGTGGTGCCCGAGGCCGACGCCAAGCTCCAGGGCGGGCCGGTGTCGGTGGGCAGTGCGCCCGCCGGCAGCCAGATGGTCACGCAGATCTTCCGCCTGAACCACGAGTCGGCGAACAACCTGGTGCCGATCCTGCGGCCCCTGATCAGCCCGAACAACACCATCAACGTGAACCCCGGCAACAACTCGCTGGTGATCACGGACTACGCGGACAACCTGCAGCGCATCGCGCGCATCGTCGCCGCGCTCGACATCTCCAACGCCACCGACGTCGAGGTGATCCCGCTGCGCCACGCGCTGGCGCCGGACCTCGCGCCGCTGGTGCAGCGGCTGGTCGAGGGCGGAGGCGCCGCGGCCGGGGGCGCGCCCGCGGCCGCCGGCATCGACGCCGCGCTGCGCACCACCGTGATCGCCGAGCCGCGCAGCAACGCGCTGATCGTGCGCGCGCCCAACGCCGCCCGCATGAACCTGGTTCGCTCCATCACCGAGCGCCTGGACCAGCCCTCGACGCAGAACGCGATGGGCAACATCCACGTGGTCTACCTGAGGAACGCCGAGGCCACGCGCCTGGCCACCACGCTGCGCGCCGCCATGGCGGGCATGCCCGCGGCCGCCGCCACGGGCGCCACCGCCACCCCCGTGGCCGCAGCGGCGCCGGTGGCCACCGCGGTGCAGGCCGGCGTCGCCGCGGGCGCCAGCCCCGCGACCGCCGCGATCCAGCCCACCGCCCAGGTGCAGACCGGCGGCCAGATCCAGGCCGACCCGGCCACCAACTCGCTGATCATCACCGCGGCCGAGCCCCAGTACCGCCAGCTGCGCGCGGTGATCGACCGGCTCGACTCGCGCCGCGCCCAGGTCTACGTGGAGAGCCTGATCGCCGAGGTCAACGCCGACAAGGCCGCCGAGTTCGGCTTCCAGTGGCAGAACATCCTGGGCAACAGCAACAGCAGCGTGTTCGGCGTGGCCGGCACCAACTTCAGCATCGGCGGGCAGAACATCATCTCGCTGGCCACGGGCGGCGGCGCCGCGCTGCCCGCCACCGGCGCCAACATCGGCATCGTGCGCAACGTCAACGGCACCTACCTGCTGGCGGCGCTCGCCCGCTTCATCGAGTCGCAGGCCGACGGCAACGTGCTGTCCACGCCCAACCTGCTGACGCTGGACAACGAGGAAGCCAAGATCGTCATCGGCCAGAACGTGCCCTTCGTGACCGGCCAGTACACCAACGCCAACGTCGGCAGCGGCACCGGCAGCGTGAACCCCTTCCAGACCATCGAGCGCAAGGACGTCGGCCTGACCCTGCGCGTGCGCCCCCAGATCAGCGAGAACGGCACGGTGAAGATGCAGATCTTCCAGGAGGTCTCCAGCGTCCAGGCCGGCACGGACAAGGCGCCCAACGGCCCCACCACCAACAAGCGCTCGATCGAGTCCAACGTGGTGGTGGACGACGGCGGCGTCATCGTCCTGGGCGGCCTGCTGCAGGACGAGTACGCCGGCACCGAGCAGAAGCTGCCCGGCGTGGGCGACGTCCCCTTCCTCGGCCGCCTGTTCAAGAGTGAGACCCGCAGCCGCAAGAAGACCAACCTGATGGTGTTCCTGCGTCCCGTGGTGCTGCGCGATGGCGCGCAGGGCGACGCGCTGACCCTGGACCGCTATGACCTGATGCGCACGCGCCAGCTGGCGGCGCAGCCGGTGCCAAGCGCGGTGCTGCCGGTGGACGGCACGCTGGTCATGCCGCCGCTGCCCGCGCGCCCGCCCCAGGCCACCCCGCCCGCCGCCGCCCCGGCGCCGGTGCCCGCACCGGCCCTGCCGGTCCCGGCGCCCCTGCCGCCCGCGACCGATCGCCAGTAAGCCCAGGCGCCTGCCATGCCCCGCTACCCATTGCCCTATGCCTTCGCCCGCGGCAACCAGCTGCTGCTGGAGGAGGACGCCGGCGAGCTGACCCTGTGGCATGCCGGCCAGCCCCCCGGCAGCGCCTGGAGCGAGGTGGTACGCCGCCACGGCCTGCCGCAGCTGCAGCAGCTCGACGCCGGCGCGCTGGCCCAGCGCATCACCGCGGCCTATGCCCAGGGCGAGTCGAGCGCCGCCAGCGTGGTCAGCGAGGTGCAGGCCGACGCCGACCTCTCGCGCATCATGCAGGAGCTCCCCGCGGTGGAGGACCTGCTGGAGACCGCCGACGACGCGCCCATCATCCGCATGCTCAACGCGCTGCTCACGCAGGCCGCGCGCGACGGCGCCAGCGACATCCACATCGAGCCCTACGAGCGCCACTCCTCGGTGCGCTTCCGGGTCGACGGCACGCTGCGCGAGGTGGTGCAGCCGCACCGCGCGCTGCACGCGGCGCTGATCTCGCGCCTGAAGATCATGGCCGAACTGGACATCGCCGAGAAACGGCTGCCGCAGGACGGGCGCATCAGCCTTCGCATCGGCACCCGCGCGGTGGACGTGCGCGTCTCCACCCTGCCCAGCGCCCATGGCGAGCGCGCCGTGCTGCGCCTCCTGGACAAGAGCGAGAGCAAGCTCAGTCTCGAGTCGGTGGGCATGGCCGGCGAGACGCTGCAGCGGTTCGAGCAGCTGATCGCGCAGCCCCACGGCATCATCCTGGTGACCGGCCCCACCGGCTCAGGCAAGACCACCACGCTCTACGCCGCGCTCTCGCGGCTGGACGCCCACACCACCAACATCATGACGGTGGAGGACCCGATCGAGTACGAGCTGCCCGGCATCGGCCAGACGCAGGTCAACGCCAGGATCGACCTCGACTTCGCCAAGGCCCTGCGCGCCATCCTGCGCCAGGACCCCGACGTCATCATGATCGGCGAGATCCGCGACTACGAGACCGCGCAGATCGCCATCCAGGCCTCGCTCACCGGCCACCTGGTGCTGGCCACGCTGCACACCAACGACGCCTCCAGCGCCGTCACCCGCCTGACCGACATGGGCGTGGAGCCCTTCCTCCTGAGTTCTTCCCTGCTCGGCGTGCTGGCGCAGCGGCTGGTGCGCAAGCGCTGCCCCGCCTGCGCCGGCGCGGGCTGCGGCGAGTGCGGGCAGACCGGCTACCAGGGCCGCACCGGCATCTTCGAGCTGATGGCGGCGGACGACGCGATCCGCGCGCTGGTCCACAACCGCGCCAGCGAAGCGCAGATCCGCGAGGCCGCCCTCGCCGGCGGCATGACCCTGATGCGCGACGACGGCGAACGCCTGGTGCGCGAGGGCGTCACCTCGCGCGAGGAGCTGGTGCGCGTCACGCGCGACTGAGCCGCACCTCGCGCGCCGCGCGCCGCACGCGCTCGGGCACGCCGCCGCGCCCGGGCAGCTCGATCGGCGGCGGCGTGCTGCCGTCCTCCTCGTCGGGGGGTACCGAGGGCGGCTTCGGCGGCGCGGGCGCGCGAGGGTCGTTTACCGGGGGCACGGGTTCGGGCACGGGGACATCGTCATCGGGGCACATGGCTTGGGCTCCAGGAGCGGGAACAGGCAAGGTCTGGCCGCTGGCTGCGAGGCGCCTCACGCGGGCTGCAGATGCGAGCGCAGGATGGCGGCGAGCCGGTCCGGGTCGGCCGGCTTGGTGAGGTGGTGGTCGAAGCCGGCCTCGGCGGCGCGCGCGCGGTCGGCTGCCTGGCCCCAGCCGGTCAGCGCGATCAGCACCGGCCGCTCGCCCTCGCCGGCCTCGGCGCGCAGGCGCCGCGCCACCTCGTAGCCGGTCATGTCCGGCAGGCCGATGTCCAGCACGACCACGCCCGGGTGGTGGCGGCGCGCCTGCGCCAGCGCGCCCGCGCCGTCGCCGGCGGTGACCACCGTCAGGCCCTGCATCTCCAGCAGCAGTTGCAGGGTGTCGGCGGCGTCGGTGTTGTCGTCGACCACGAGGACGGTGGAGGCCTCCGGCGCCCGCGCCGGGGCCGGGGCCGGGGCCGGGTCCGGGGGCGCCTGGGGCGCGGCGGCAGCAGCAGCGGCATCAGAAGCGGCCAGGGCCAGGGCCGGGGCCGCGGGGGGTGGCGGTGGCGCAGCCGGCGCCCGCATCGGCAGCGTGATCTCGAACTCGGCGCCGCGGCCCGGCCCCGCGCTGCGCGCGTCGACGCGGCCGCCATGGAGCTCGACGAGCCGCCGCGTCAGCGCCAGCCCGATGCCGAGCCCGGCGTTGCCCGAGTGGCCGCTGCGGTGCTCCTGCGCGAACAGCTCGAACACCCGGGGCAGCATGTCCGGCGCGATGCCCTGGCCGGTGTCGCGCACGCGGATCACCGCCTCGGGGCCCTGGTCCGACCCGCGCGTCGCCAGGGTCACGTCGACGCGTCCCGGCGGGGGCATGAACTTGCAGGCGTTGTTCACGAGGTTGGACACGCACTGCGCCAGCCGCGCCGCATCCACCTCGGCCTCCACGGGCGCCTCGGGCAGGTCCACCTGCAGGGCGTGGCCGCTGGCCTCGAGGCAGGCGCCACCCACCTCGAGCGCGCTGCGGACCACCTCGCGCAGGTCGGCCGGCTCGCGCCGCAGCCTCAGGTTGCCGAAGTTCAGGCGCGAGATGTCCAGCAGGTCGTCGACCAGCCGCGTGAGCTGGGTGCCCTGGCGCTCGATCACCGCCACCGCGTTGCGCGCGCGCTCGCCGGGCAGGGCGGACAGCCGCAGCACGTGCGCCGCGGCGCGGATCGGGGCCAGCGGGTTGCGCAGCTCGTGCGAGAGCGTGGCCAGGAAGGTGTCCTTCTGCCGGTCGGTCTCGCGCAGCGCGCGCTCGGCCTCGATGCGCTCGGTGATGTCCACCTGCACCACCACCCCGCCGACGATGTGTCCCGCCGGGTCGAGCACCGGCGCGGACGCCAGCATCGTCACCCGCCGCTGGCCGGGCCGGTCGAACGGCTCGACCTCGACGATGTCGTGGCACTCCTCGCCATGCAGCACCGAGCGCGCCAGGCCCCACTCGTGCGCCTGGATCCGCTGGCCGGCGCGCGGCGAGTCGCCGGCCCACCAGCCTTTCCACTCGCCGTAGCCGTCGATGGTGTCCGAGTACGGCGCGATGCCCCAGATGCGGCGGTTGGCCCGGTTCATCCTCAGCAGGCGGCCCTGGGCGTCGGCCACGATGATCCCGGCGGGCACGGTGTTGAAGGTGGCGTCGAGCAGGCGGCGCTCGCGTTCGGCCGCCGCGGCGGCGGACAGCGCCTCGGCGCGACTGTGCTCGAGGTCGACCAGCGCCTGCACGCGCGCGGTGACGTCGACCACGCAGGCCACGAGGCTGCGGGGCGGGCCCTCGCCATCCTCCAGCGGGGCGAGCTGGAAATCCGCCGTCATGGCGGCGCCGTCGCGGCGCCGGACCTCGATGTCGCGCCGCACCACCTCCCCGCGCGCCGCGCGCCCGACGGCCTCACGCACGGCGTCGCCCCCCTGCGGCCCGGCCGTCCACCACGGCAGGTCCCACAGCCGGCGGCCGACCAGGTCCTCGCGGCGCAGGCCGTAGGCTGCCAGGGGCGCCTCGTTGACCTCGCGCAGCGTGCCGTCGGCGTCGAGCAGCGCCACATGGGCGGACAGCTTGTCCAGCACCAGCCGCACGCGGTCGCCGGTGTCGCGCACCTGGCGCTCGGCGCGGTGCGCGCGCCGCAGGGCGGTGTTCATCACCTGGATCACCACGCAGTCGACCAGCAGCACGCCCGAGAAGAAGGCCAGGGCCACGAGGTCCGCATGGCCCATGGCGCCGAACCCGGCGGGGTCGCCCATGAACCAGTACCAGGCGGCGAGGATGCTCAGGCCCGACGCCAGCAGCCCGGGGCCGATCCCGGCCACGAAGGTGGTGATCAGGACGGCGGGGAAGAACGAGAGGAAGGGAAAGCCCGCCTGCGGCAGGAGGCCGACCATCGCGAAGCGTGCGGCCAGTGCCAGGCCGGTCAGTGCCAGGGCGAGGGCGTAGCGGGCCACCCCGCGCCACAGCGTCATGGCGCGGCTCCACCCGCCACGGCGCGCCCCCGGCAGGGCGTGGGCGGGTTCGCGGGGTGCAGGCTGGGCATGGCAAGGCGTGCCGTGGACCGCCCACGATAGGCCCGCCGGCGCCGGCGCCGCGCGAAACCGGGACGCCGGCGCGTCAGGCGCCGCCCGGGTGCGAAATTTTCCTCAGGGATGCCAGGTCGACACGACCCGGGGCGTCTCCTCGGAGCGCGCGCCTGCCAGCGCATACGAGAGGCGGTTGGCGGCGTCGATCACCGTGCGGGCGTGGGCCTCCAGCCGGGACTTGGTCAGGCGCGACGTCGGCCCCGAGATGCACATGGACCCCAGCAGGTGCCAGTTCAGGCCGAAGACCGGCGCGGCCACGCTGGACACCTGGGCGTCGCGCTCGCCCATCGAGAGGTGGTAGCCGCAGCGGCGGATCGACTCGTACACCTCGCCCTGCTCGCCCGAGAACGCCAGGATCACCCGGCCCGGCGCGCCCAGGTCCAGCGGCAGGCGCATGCCGATGCGCACGTGGTGGCGCACCGACTGCGGCCCCTCGACCCGCGAGATGCAGGCGCGCTCGTTGCCCTCGCGCACATAGAACGAGGCGCTCTCCTGCGTGACCTGGGACAGCGAGCGCAGGGTCGGCTCCACCACGTTGTTGATGTCGAAGCCCGCCTGGTAGCGCGCGCCCAGCCAGCCGGCGGCAGGGCCCAGGCGCCACTGGCCGTCCTCGTTCTGCACCATGAAGCCGGACAGGGCCAGGGTGCGGGCCAGGCGCAGCACCGTGGTGTTGTGCAGGCCGGTGCGGCGGCTCAACTCGGCCAGCGACAGCTGGCGCTCGCCGATGCGGAAGGCTTCCATCACCTGCAGGGCGCGGGTGACGGCGATGACGCCGCCGTCGGCGGATTTACCGGGGCCGGCAGGGGCGGCGGGGGTGGGCGCGGGGGCGTTTCGCGGCATGAAGCTCCTTTCACTGTACGCAGCTGCATTGTACGCAGTGGAGTACCTACCTAGAGTCCGCCCCGGCAGGAGACCTGCTTTCCCAAACCAAAGGACTTAACTTGAAGAAGATCACCCTCCCCCTGGCGCTGTGCGCCATCGCCTCGGCAGCGGCCGCCCAGACCACGGTGCAGCCCACCGCGCAGACCAGCCTGACGATCTACGGCGTCGCCGATGCGGCCTACACCCACGGCTCCGGCAGCGTGGCCAGCAAGTCCGCCCTGAACTCCGGCGGCAACCAGACCTCGCGCCTGGGCTTCAAGGGCGAGCGCAAGCTCAAGGACGGCCTGTCCGCCAACTTCGTCTACGAGGCGCAGGTCTCGACCGACTCCGGCGAAGGCCAGGCCACCAACACCAACAACCAGGCTTCGGGCACCAGCACCGCCACCGCCGGCACGCAGGGCCTGACCTTCGCCCGCCGTTCCACGGTGAGCCTGGTGGGCTCCGCAGGCGAGGTGCGCCTGGGCCGCGACTTCACCGCCCACTACCGCAACCGCGTCGAAGTGGACCCGTTCTCCAACGTCGGCGTCGGCACCCTGCTGCCGCACCAGGCCACGCAGGGCGGCCCGACCAGCACGCGCGCTTCCAACATCATTGCGTACTTCCTGCCCGCCAACCGCTACGGCATCTACGGCCAGGTGCAGCACTACTTCGGCGAGAACGCCAGCAACTCCACCGAGCCGGACAGCGGCAGCGGCGACAGCGTGCGCCTGGGCTACGCCGTGGGCAAGCTGAACGTGTCGGTCGCCACCGGCCGCACCAAGTACCTGACCACCGCGACGACCGGCAGCATCACCTCCAGCAACATCGGCGTGCAGTACGACTTCGGCAAGTTCAAGGCGATGACGGGCTACTTCCGCGACAGCGTGAGCCGCACCGTGCCGCTGGAGGCCACCGGCTGGTCGGTGGGCGGCATCGCCCCCGTCGCCACCGGCGAGGTCAAGGTCGCCATCTCCCGCTACGGCACGAACGCGGCCGGCCAGCCCGAGTCCCGGAAGTACGCCGTCGGCTACGTCCACAACCTGCTGCCCGACACCGTGGCCTATGCCACCGTCGCCCGCGTGACGAACTCCGGCGGCGCCAGCGTCGCCCTGGGCGGCGCCACCACCGGCGCCAACAAGTCGTCCACCGGCTACGACGTGGGCCTGCGCTACACCTTCTGAGGCGCAGCGCGCATCACCCAGGGCACGGCGCCGTGACGGCGCCGTGCCGGCCCCCCGGCACAGGCCCGGGGGCTTCCTTCCCCAGCACAAATCTTTCACACCGCGAAACACGCTGCACTTGATGCAGTTCATTTGCGATCAGTGAAACACCCTTCTACAGTTCGCCCAGGGCGGGCCAGGCACCTGCCCATGACCGGAGACATGCCAGTGAATCCCTCTTTCTCGCGCCGCCAGGCAGCGGCCCTCGCCGCCCTCATCGCCCTGGCCCCCTTTGCCAGCCACGCTGATACCTGGCCCGCCAAGCCGATCCGCGTGATCGTGCCGTTCCCTGCGGGCGGCGGCACCGACACGGTGACCCGTGACGTCACGCACAAGCTGCAGGCCACGACGAAGTGGAACTTCGTCATCGAGAACAAGCCCGGCTCGGGCGGCAACCTGGGCATCGATGCCGCCGCCAAGGCGCCGGCCGACGGCTACACCCTGGTGGTCGGCCAGACCAGCAACCTGGCGATCAACCCCACGCTGTACACCCGCCTGCCCTACGACCCGGTCAACGACCTCACGCCGATCGGCCTGATCGGCAGCGCGCCGCTGGCGCTGGTGGTGGCGGCCAACTCGCCCTACCGCACCCTGGCCGACGTCATCGCCGCGGCGCGGGCCAAGCCGGGCGTCCTGAACTACGCCACCTCCGGCAATGGCACCGTGGCCCACCTGGCGACCGAGCTGCTCCAGCGCGAGGCCGGCGTCAAGCTGACCCATGTGCCCTACAAGGGCGCGGCCCAGGGCATGACGGACGTGATCAGCGGCCAGGTGCACCTGTACACGTCCTCGGTGCCGACGCTCCTCGGCCAGATCAAGAACGGCAAGCTGCGCGCCCTCGCGGTCACCTCGAGCAAGCGCACCGACGACCTGCCCCAGGTGCCCACCGTCGCCGAGTCCGGCTTCAAGGGCTTCGAGGCGGTGACCTGGTTCGGCCTGCTCGGCCCCGCGCGCCTGCCCGCCGGCGTGGCCGCCACGATGGGTGCGGAACTGGGCAAGGCCCTGGCCTCGCCCGACCTGCGCAAGAAGCTCGAGGACCAGGGCCTGGACGTCACGCCCGCCACGGCCGACGCGTTCGGCCAGTTGATCCGGTCCGACATCGCGAAGTGGGGCCGCGTCGTCAAGGAATCGGGCGCCAAGGCCGACTGATCACGACCGAGCACGACCGAGCCTGCAGCAGGTGCACACGTGAGCCAGGGCCGCTACCCCTTCTCCGCCGGCGAGGCCGTGGCCGCCACGCCGCTGCCTGCCGGCGCGTGCGACTGCCACCTCCACGTGTATGACGCCCGCGTGCCGGCCACGCCCGGCGCGACCCTGTTCCCGCCCGACGCCACGGTCGACGACTACCTGCAGGTGCAGGCGCGCATGGGGACCGCGCGCGCGGTGCTGGTCACGCCCTCCACCTACGGCGCCGACAACACGCTCCTGCTCGCCGGACTCGCGCAGCTGGCGCAGCGCGGCGTCGAGGCCCGCGGCGTGGCCGTCCTCACCGGCGAGGAGGACGAGGCCAGCCTGCGCGGCCTGCATGCGCAGGGCGTGCGCGGCGTACGCATCAACCTCTCGCTGGGCGCGACGAACGACGCCGGCTCCATCCCCCGCATCGCCCGGCGCATCGCGCCCCTGGGCTGGCACCTGCAGCTGCTGATGCCGGCGGCGCAACTGACCGCGCTCGCCCCGGTGCTGCGCGGGTTGCCGGTGGACCTGGTGTTCGACCACTTCGGCCGCATCCCGCCCGGCGGCCAGGGCCGCGAGCCGGCGCATGCGCTCCTGCTCGAGCTCCTGGGCGCGGGCCGCGCCTGGGTCAAGGTCTCCGGCGGCTACCTCGTCAGCCCGCAGGGCAGCGTCGAGGACCCCGGCCTCGACGACCTGGCCCGCAGCTTCATCGACGCCGCGCCGGGCCGCGTGGTCTGGGGCAGCGACTGGCCCCATGCCACCGCCTCCGCCGGGCGCCAGCCCATGCCCGACGACGCCCGCCAGGTCGATCGCCTGGCGCAGTGGGCGGGCGATGCGCGGCGCCTGCACCAGATCCTCGTCGCCAACCCCGAACGCCTCTACGGCTTCGCCCCCCACCCCTTCACGGACTGACGCCATGAACCCCTCGAACCTGCCTTCCCGCCGCCGCCTGCTCGGCGCCTTCACCGCGCTGGCCGCGGCCACGCTCGCCCCGGCGGCCCTGGCCCAGGGCGACTGGCCCGCCGGTCGCCCGGTCACCTGGGTCGTGCCCTATCCGGCCGCCGGCAGCACCGACGTGATGGGCCGCGCGATCGCGCAGCGCCTCGCGGCCTCGCTGGGTGCGACGGTCGTCGTCGACAACAAGCCCGGCGCCACCGGCACCATCGGCGGCGCCTTCGTGGCCAAGGCCAACCCCGACGGCCTCACCGTGCTGCACACCACCATCGGCGCCCAGGCCATCGCCCCGCACCTCATGGGCAAGCTGCCCTACGAGCCGCTGCGTGACCTGGAGCCGGTGGCCCTGGTCGGCACCATCCCCCACCTGCTGGTGGTGGCGCCGGCGCAGCCGTTCAAGTCGGTCGCCGACCTGCTCGCCGCCGGCAAGGCGAAGCCGGGCGAGATCGCCTTCGCCTCCGGCGGCAACGGCACCATCCTGCAGATGCAGGCCGAGCTGCTGGCGCAGCGCACCGGCGTGAAGTTCATCCACGTCCCCTACAAGGGCGACACCCCGGCGCTGCAGGACACCCTGGGCGGCCAGGTGCAGTTCATGTTCGCGCCGGTGGCCGCGGCCCTGCCGCACGTGAAGGCCGGCAAGCTGCGCGCCCTGGCGGTCACGTCCGCCGCGCGCCTCAAGCAGCTGCCCGAGGTGCCGACCATGGCCGAGGCCGGCCAGAAGGACTTCGTGGTCGAACAGTGGCAGGCGGTGTACCTGCCCGCGCGCACGCCGGCCCCGGTGGTGCAGCGCCTCAACGCCGAGATCAACAAGGCCCTGCGCGAGCCCGCCATCACCGAGCTGGCCGACAAGCTGGGCGTCACCCTGGTCGGCGGCGCCCCCAAGGCGCTGGCCGACACCCAGGCCGCCGACTCCGCCACCTGGGCCCGCGTGATCCGCACCGGAAACATCAAGGCCGATTGAGCCCTCTCGATCGCGCCGCCCTCAACTTCAACATCAACTCCAACGAGGACCCAGACATGACCCAGGACATCATCCGCGACTTCGAGCGCGTCTCCCCCGAACTCGTGGCCCAGGCCGCCGGCTTCCAGGCCGCCATCCTGGCCGACGTCGCCGGCCGCCGCGGCGCCATGCATGGCCGCATCAAGGCCCTGCGCCCGAACATGCAGGTGGCGGGCCCGGCCTTCACCGTGGAAGTGCGCCCCGGCGACAACCTCATGATCCATGCCGCCATCGCCCTGGCCAAGCCGGGCGACGTGCTGGTCATCGACGGCAAGGGCGACCAGACCTCGGCCCTCATGGGCACCATCATGATGACGGCCTGCCGCCAGCTGGGCATCGCCGGCGTGATCATGGACGGCGCCGTGCGTGACAGCCTGGAGATCGAGGAGATGGACTTCCCCGTCTTCTCCGTCGGCACCAACCCCAACGGCCCGACCAAGAACGTCGCCGGCCGCATCGGCCACCCCATCAGCTGCGGCGGCGTCACCGTCAACCCCGGTGACTTCATCCAGGCCGATGCCGACGGCGTCGTGGTCGTCGAGCGCGCCAAGCTGGCTGCCATGATCCCGGCCTGCCACAAGAAGGTCGAGGACGAGGCCAAGCGCATCGCCCAGATCAAGGAAGGCAACACCGCCGCCTCCTGGCTGCAGTCCGCCCTGCGCGCCGCCGGCGCGCTGAAGGAAGGAGAGACCCTGTGAGCGCCCGCAGCATCCTCATCACCGCCGCGGACCTCGCGCCCCAGGCCCTGGCCCTGCTGGAAGGCTTCAACATCGTCTACGCCGGCAAGACGCCGAGCAAGGACGACATCGTCGCCCTGTGCAAGCAGCATGACCCGGTCGCCATCATCGTGCGCTACGGCGGCGTGGGCCCCGAGGCCATGGACGCCGCGCCCTCGCTGCGCGTGATCTCCAAGCATGGCAGCGGCACCGACACCATCGACAAGGCCGCCGCCCAGGCCCGCGGCATCGCGGTGCGCGCCGCCGTCGGCGCCAACGCCGCCGCCGTGGCCGAACAGGCCCTGGCCGGCCTGCTGGCCTGCGCCAAGTCGGTCGTCAAGCTCAATGAGCGCATGCACGCCGGCCACTGGGACAAGGCCACGCACAAGAGCGTGGAGCTGCATGGCCGCACCATCGGCCTCATCGGCCTGGGCGCCATCGGCCAGCGCTTCGCCCGCATGTGCGACGCCCTGGGCATGAAGGTCATCGGCTTCGACCCCTTCGCCAAGAACCTGCCCGAGTACATCCGCGTGGTGGACCTGGAGACCATCTGGCGCGAGGCCGACGCCATCTCGCTGCACTGCCCGCTGACCGACGACAACCGCGGCCTGCTCAATGCCACCACCCTGGCTGCGTGCAAGAAGGGCGTGATCGTGGTCAACACCGCCCGCGGCGGCCTGATCAACGAGGCCGACCTGCTGGCCGCGGTGAACAGCGGCCAGGTGTCCATGGCCGCCCTGGACAGCTTCGCCGTCGAGCCCATGACCGTGCCGCACCCGTTCCACGGCGTGGCCAACATCCTGCTGAGCCCGCACATCGGCGGCGTCACCTCGGATGCCTACGTGAACATGGGCCTGGGCGCGGCCCGCAACGTGCTCGACGTGCTGGCCCAGCCCGTGGCCGCCTGACCCGAGGGAGCCCCCGCCATGCCGCAACGCTGGAAGCACGCGCCCGAGGGCAGCCACTGGGGCGAGTTCGGCCCCGACGACCGCCTGGGCCGCATGAACCTGGTGACCCCGGCCAAGGTGCGCCAGGGCGTGCAGGAGGTGCGCGAAGGCCTGTCCTTCTGCCTCTCGCTGCCGCTGGACGTGCCGGGCGGGCGCTCCCTCAACGCGCGGCGCCTGCCGCCGCGCCTGTACGGCACCCTGCGTGACGGCGCCAGCGCCGGCGTGCAGGGCTTCTGCTGGTCCTACGCCTCGGAAGACCCGAACCTCACCGACGTCGTCTGCGACGAGGTGATGCTGATGAACACCCAGTACTCCACGCAGTGGGACAGCCTGGCGCACATCGGCAGCCGCTTCGACGCCGACGGCGACGGCGTGGCCGAGGCGGTGTTCTACAACGGCTTCCGCGCCGGCGAGCACCTGCATGCCGGCGCCACCGACCCCCAGGCCACCGAGGACTGGGCCCGCTACCCCGACCCCGACGCCGGCCCGCTGGGCGTGGCCAACCTCGCCGCCCACGGCGCGCAGGGCCGCGGCGTGATGATCGACCTCGAGCACCATGTGGGCCGCAAGCGCGAGGCCGTGGGCTACGACCGCCTGATGCGCATCCTCGAGGCCGACCGTGTCGAGGTGGAGGCCGGCGACATGGTGTGCGTGCACACCGGCTTCGCCGACACCCTGCTGGCCATGCAGCGCCAGCCCGACGTCAAGCACCTGCACGAGACCGGCAGCGGCCTCGACGGCGGCGACGCGAAGCTCCTGAACTGGATCACCGACACCCGCCTGGCCTGCCTGGTGGCCGACAATCCCGCGGTCGAACTCGTGTCGCCGCCCGCCCTGGGCGCCGGCACGCCGCTGCGCCGCCCGCGCCTGCCGCTGCACGAGCACTGCCTGTTCAAGAACGGCATCCACCTGGGCGAGCTGTGGTGGCTCACGCCGCTGGCCGCCTGGCTGCGCGGCGCCGGCCGCAGCCGCTTCCTGCTCACGGCCCCGCCGCTGCGCCTGCCGGGCGCGGCGGGCTCGCCGGTCACCCCCATCGCCACTGTTTGAGTTCGAGGACGACATGAACCAAGGAATCTCCCGCCGCCAGCTGCTGTCTGGCCTGTGCTCGGTGGCCGCGATCCCCGCGGCCTTCCCGAGCTTTGCGGCCGACAACGACGCCTGGCCCGCGCGCCCGGTACGCCTGGTCGTGCCCTATGCCGCCGGCGGCAATGCCGACGCCACCGCCCGCGCCTTCGCCACCCAGCTGTCCGAGCGCCTGGGCCAGCAGGTGATCGTCGACAACCGCCCCGGCGGCGGCGGCACCATCGGCGCCACCGCCGTGGCCAAGGCGCCCGCCGACGGCTACACCCTGCTGCTCGACGCCACCGCCTTCGCGGTCAACCCGCTGCTGGTGCCCAAGCTGCCCTATGGCGGCCCGTCGGACTTCGCGCCGATCTCGCTGCTCACGCGCGCGCCGCTGCTGCTGGTGGTGCCCGCCAACTCGCCGTTCCAGAGCGTGGCCGACCTGGTCCGCTTCGCCCGCACCAAGCCGGGCAAGCTGTCGTATGCCTCCGCCGGCAACGGCGGCGCGCAGCACCTCGCGGGCGAGCTGTTCAAGCAGTCGGCCAAGGTCTCCATCACCCACATCCCGTACCGGGGCGGCGCGCCCGCGCTCACCGACCTGATCGCGGGCCAGGTGGACCTGATGTTCAGCGCCACTTCCGCCAGCGGCCCCTTCGTGCGCGCCGGCAAGCTGCGCGCCCTGGGCGTCACCGCCGCGCGCCGGGCCGAGGCCTTCCCGCAGGTGCCCACGCTCGCGGAGCAGGGCTTCGCCGAAGTCGATGTGGCGGAGTGGAACGGCCTGTTCGCCCCGGCCGGCACGCCGCCCGCGGTGCTGGCCCGGCTGGAGTCCGAGGCACGCGCCCTGGTGCCTGCGCCCGCCCTGTCGCGGCGCTGGGCCGAGATGGGCGTGCAGGGCGCCGGCAGCACCGCCGCCGAATTCACCCGCTTCCTCGATGGCGAGGGCAAGCGCTGGAGCCGCGTCATCAAGACCGCCGGTATCCAGCTGGATTGATCCCGGACCGGAGACCCCGATGAACACCCAGGTAATGAACGCCGCCCGCCTCCTGCTCGCCGCCGCCGCCGCGGCCGCCACCGGCGCCGCCAGCGCCCAGGCCAGCGCCCCGGCCTGGCCGTCCAAGCCGATCCGCCTCGTTGTCGGCTTCTCCGCCGGCGGCCCCACCGACGTGGTGGCCCGCGCCTTCGCCGAGCATGCGGCCAAGGCACTGGGCCAGCCCTTCGTGGTGGAGAACAAGCCCGGCGCCAACACCATCCTGGCGGCCGAATCGGTGGCTTCCGCGCCCGCCGACGGCTACACCCTGCTGGTGGCGGCGACCAACCACACCATGATCCCCGCCCTGTACAGCGCGCGGGTGAAGTTCGATGCGGTGCGCTCGTTCGCGCCGGTGTGCACGCTGGCGGTGAGCCCCACGGTGCTGGTGACCGGCCCCTCGATGCCGGCCAAGAACCTCGCGGGCTTCATGCAGCTGGTGAAGGAGCAGCCGGGCAAGCGCACCTACGGCACGCCCGGCACCGGCAGCTCGGGCCACTTCGCCAGCGAGCAGTTCCTGCGCATGGTGGGGCTGTCGATGAACCACATCCCCTACAAGGGCGCGGCCCAGGTGGTGACCGATGTCATGGGCGGCCAGTTGGACAGCTCCTTCGCCACCCTGGGCTCGGTGCTGCCGCAGGTGCAGGGCGGCAAGCTCACCGCGCTGGCCGTGGCCGCGCCGCGCCGCTCGCCCCTGCTGCCGAACGTGCCCACCTTCGCCGAGGCCGGCGTCAAGGGCTATTCGGCCGACGCCTGGTACGGCCTGCTGGCCCCCGCCAACACGCCGGCGCCGGTGCTGCAGGCGCTGGAGAAGGTGGCGACCGAATTCGCGCAGCTGCCCGCCACCGCCGCCAAGTTCAACAGCCTGGGCCTGGAGCCGCAGAACGCCTGCGGCGCCCCCTTCGGCGCGCAGCTGGCGCGCGACGCCAAGGGCTACACCCAGCTTGCCAACGACCTGAACCTCAAGGCTGAATAAGCCGCATTTCCTGGAGACACCATGAACGCACGATTCCTGACCCGCCGCCACGGCCTCGCCGTCCTCGCCGCCGCCTGCCTGGGCGCGCTGGCCCCCGCCGCCTTCGCCGACACCTGGCCGTCCAAGCCGGTGAAGATCGTCGTGCCCTACGCCCCCGGCGGCGCGGTGGACGTGGTCACCCGCAAGATGGCCCAGAAGCTCACCGAGCAGACCGGCCAGAGCTTCTTCGTCGAGAACCGCGCCGGCGCCACCGGCACCATCGGCGCGCTGCAGGTCGCCAAGTCCGAGGCCGACGGCTACACGCTGATGGCGAACGACACCACCTTCTCGCTGCTGCCGCACATCTTCAAGAAGCTGCCCTTCGATCACGCCACCGACCTGGTGCCGGTGAGCGCCTATGCCTTCACCCCGATGGCCCTGGCCGTCAACGCGAACTCGCGCTTCAAGACCCTGCGCGAGCTGGTGGCCGAGGCCAAGTCGCAGCCGAACAAGGTCACCTACGGCTCCGGCGGCGCGGGCACCACGCCGCACTTCGCCAGCGAAGCCCTGGGCATCGCCGCCGGCGCCAACCTGATGCACGTGCCGTTCAAGGGCGCGGCCGAGGCCACGCAGGCGGTGCTGGCCAACACCATCGACATGCAGATCGCCTCCACCACCGGCGTGATGTCCAACGTCAAGGGCGGCAAGATGCGCCTGCTGGCCGTGAGCGGCGACAAGCGCGTGGCCTCGCTGCCCGACGTGCCCACCTTCGCCGAGGCCGGCGTGGCCTGGCCCGGCGTGGTGAACTGGACCGGCCTGTGGGCGCCCAAGGGCACGCCGGCCCCGGTGCTGGCCCGCCTGCAGAAGGAGATCGCCACCGCCATGGCCACGCCCGACATGAAGGCCTTCGCCGAGGGCATGGGCGCGGACCCGCGCCAGGTCGGCGGCGAGGCCTTCAGCCGCCTGCTGAAGGACAGCACCGACACCTGGGGCAAGGTCGCCGCGAACACCGCCTTCGAACGCCAGTAATCGCCGCGATGTTCCTCCTCAAGCAGCCCGTGGTCCGACCGCTGGAGGTGTTCACCTCCATGCCGGCCCACTACCGCCGCACCGGTGTCCGCAGCCTCTGGGCCGACGTGAACCAGGGCGGCCGACTCGCCGACTCCTTCCTCGAGGGCCCGGTATTCGACGACGCGGGCAACCTCTACGTCACCGACATCCCCTTCGGCCGCGTGTTCCGCATCGACCCCAAGGGCGAGTGGGACCTGGTGGCCCAGTGGGACGGCGAGCCCAACGGCCTGAAGGTCCTCAGCGCGGGCGAACTGCTGGTCACCGACTACAAGAACGGCCTGGTCGCCCTGGACATCGCCAGCGGCCAGGTGCGGCCCTACCTGGAGCGGCGCAACAGCGAGCGCTTCAAGGGCGTCAACGACCTGGTGTTCGACTCGCGCGGCAACCTGTACTTCACCGACCAGGGCCAGACCGGCCTGCACGACCCCACCGGGCGCGTCTACCGCCTCGGGCGGGATGGCCGGCTGGACCTGCTGCTGTCGAATGTGCCCAGCCCGAACGGCATCGTGCTGTCGAATGACGAGCGCTTCCTGTTCGTCGCGGCCACGCGGGGCAACTGCGTGTGGCGCATGCCGCTGCTGGCCGACGGCAGCGTCTCGAAGGCGGGGCAGTTCTTCACCTCGTACGGCCCCAGCGGGCCGGACGGCCTGGCGATGGACGAAGGCGGCCGCCTGCTGGTGGCCAACCCGGGCCTGGCCTATGTGTGGGTGCTGGGGCACCGGGCCGAGCCCGAGGAGGTCCTCACCGGCACGCCCGGCACCTCGGTGACCAACCTCGCCTTCGGCGGCGAGGGCCGGCGCACCCTGTACTGCACCGACTCCACCCACGGCACTATCCTGCGTGCCGAGATGCCGGTGGCGGGCACCCGGCTGCACACCGGGGCCGCAGGGGCCTGAGGCCCTGGCCCGCGGGCTCTCCCGGCCCATCGCGGGCCGGGGCGCTCGTCACAGGTCCTTCAGGGCCGCCTGCACCTGCGCGTCGAACCGCGCGGCGTCGGCCAGGGCGTTGGCGTTCAGGAGGGCCAGCTTGACGAGGAACAGCTCCGATTTCTCGGGGCCGGCCTGGTCGATGGCGGCGGCCAGGCGGTCGTAGACCTGTTCCAGGCCGGCGATGGGCAATGCGCGGTCGTTCATTCGGAGGGCTCCTCTCACTGGGGCAGCGCCGTGTCCAGCGCGGCGCGCAGGCGGGTGGCGTCGAGGGTGATCCAGCGCGCGCACACATGCTGGTCGGGTCGCAGCAGGTAGGCCGCGCCGGCGGCCTCCATGCCGTAGCGGCGGCGCAGGCGGCCGTCGGCATCGGGCAGCGCCAGGTCGGCGCCTTCCACCGGGCCGGCAGCGCCGACCGCGATGAGCTTCAGCGGCACCCCGCGGGCGCGCACGGTGTCGGCCACGTCGCGCAGCGGCGCGGGGATGCCGCCCGCGCCGGCCACGTACAGCAGGGTGAAGCCGCCGCCGGACACATGATCGAGCAGGTAGTCGTCCGCGCCCAGTCGCACGTTCTGCGGCGGCGCGCCATGCGCCGGGCCGGCGCGGAACAGGAGGTTGTCGTCGCCCGCGGCGTTGAGCGCCGAGCGGGTGTACTCGTGGGGGCGGGAGGTGCGCCAGTGGTACAGCGGGCGCACGAAGTCCTGCGACAGCGAGAGCGAGAGCACCGCGTCGCGCAGCAGCTTGAAGCCGCGGGTGGGCGGCGCCATGAAGCGGGTGCTCTTGCCGGACTCGTCGATGATCTCGCGCGCGGCGTTCACGCGCTCGGCGCTGAAGTTGGCGAGCAGCTTCTCGCTGGCGTGTCCCTGCACCACCAGGGCCAGGTGCCAGGCCAGCGACTGCGAGTCCTGGAAGCCGGTGTTGGCGCCGCGCACGCCGAAGATCGGCAGCAGGTGGGCGGCGTCACCGGTGAACAGCACGCGGCCCTGCACGTAGTCGGGCAGCGTCAGCGTGCGGGCGGAGTAGACCGAGCACCAGTCCATCTCCCAGGCGATGCCGGCATGGCCCACCATGGCCAGCGTGGCGTCGATGCGCTCCTTGAGGGACTCGGGCCGGAGCGCATCCTCCGGCGTCTCCCCGGGGGGCAGCTGGTAGTCGACCCGCCAGATGCCCTGCGGCTCGCGGTGCACCAGCACCGTGTTGCCGGGGTTCCACTCGGGGTCGAAGAAGGCCAGGCGCTCGGTGGGCAGGGGCAGGTCGCAGCGGATGTCGGCGATGACGAAGTAGCCCTCGTAGGAGGCGCCCTCCATCTGCAGGCCCATGGCGGCGCGGATGCCGGAGCGGCCGCCGTCGGCGGCCACCACCCACTCGGACTCCAGCGTGTAGGGGCCTTCGGGCGTGTCGACGGTGACCACCGCGTGGGTGGCGTGCTGCTCGATCTTCTCGACCTTGTTGCCCCAGCGCAGGTCGACCAGGGGCTGGGCCGCGCAGGCATCCAGGAGGTACTCCTCGAGGTACTGCTGCTGCAGGTTGATCATCGGGAAGAAGCGGTCGTCCTCGTCGTGCGGCGCCTCCATGCGGAACACGCGCTGGCCGCGGAAGTAGGAGTTGCCGAAGCGCCAGGGCAGGCCGGCCTGGGTCAGGCGGTCGGCCACGCCGACATCCTGCAGGATCTCCATGCTGCGGCGGGTGAAGACGATGGCGCGGCTGCCCTGCGAGACCTGCAGCTCGGAGGTCAGGACCACGCTGGGCACGCCCAGCTGCGCCAGCTTGAGCGCGGCGATCAGGCCGGCCGGGCCGGAGCCGGCGATGACGACCTTCTGGCGCGCCTGCGCCGGGTGCGCCGAGGCGAGCCAGGGCCGGTGGACCTGGTAGTCGTAGTAGATCGACGCGCGGGGGGTGGTGGTGGGTTGATGCATGTCGTATCGGTGGGGGCGGGAGAGGGGTGGGATCAGGCCTCGGGGTCGGCCGCGGCGCCGCGCGCGTTGTCGATCAGGCGGTCGAACAGGTCGCTGAGCACCTGGCGCTCCTGCGCGCTGAGGCAGCCGAAGATCTCCTCGTTGCGGCGGTCGATCAGCTCCATGACGCGTGTCCAGGCCTTGCGGCCGCGGGCAGTGAGCGTGAGCTGCACGCCGCGGCCGTCGCTGGCCGAGCCGGCCTTGTCCACCAGGCCCTGGTCCACCAGGGCCTGGGCGGCGCGGCTGGCCTGGGCCTTGTTCAGGTTGGCCATCTGCGCCAGGGCATTCACCGAGATCGGCTCGAAGGCGCCGATGGTGCTCAGGCAGCGGCCGTCGCTCAGGGACAGGCCGGCCTCCTCGAGGTAGCGGCGCTGGCTCTCCTGGTCGGTGAGCTTGTGCAGCAGGTGCATGCGGTAGGTGAGCTTGCGCGCCAGCGAGTCGGCGGCGGCCTCGCGGGCCGCTTCCCGGGCGGCGTCGCGGGCGGTGTCGCGGGGGGCCATGTCAGTCCACCTTGATGCCGGCGGCGCGGATCACGGCGCCCCACTTGGCGCGCTCCTTCGCCGCGAACTCGGCCATCCGGGCCGGGTCGCTCGGCGTGGCCTCCAGGCCGAGCACCTGCAGGCGGGCCTTCACGGCGGTGGCGTCGAGCGCCTTGAGCAGCGCATCGTTGACCTTGGCGACGACCTCGGGCGGCGTGCCGGCGGGCATCACCAGGCCCTGCCAAGCGTAGGCCTCGAAGCCCTTGAGGCCCTGCTCAGACAGCGTCGGAATCGACTCGAAGTTCTTCACCCGCTTCGGGCTGGCGATGCCGATGGGGCGCAGCTTGCCGGTGCTGATGAACTGCTGCCCGCTGGCGGTGTCGACGAACATGAACGGCACCTGGCCGGCCACCACGTCCTGCACCGCGGGCGCGGCGCCGCGATAGGGCACGTGGGTCATCTTCGCCTTCAGCTCGCCGCGCAGCAGCTCGGTGGCCAGGTGGTGCGGGCTGCCGGCGCCGGGGGTGGCGTAGTTGGCGCCATCGCGGGCCCTGAGCCAGGCGGTGAAGGACTTGAGGTCCTGGGCCGGCACCTCCGGGTGGACCACGAGGATCATCGGAAAGCGCACCGTCAGGCCCACCGGCGCGAAGTCCTTCTCGGCGTTGTAGGTGATGCGGTTGTAGAGGAAGGGGTTGGCCGCCAGGGTGGCGGTGTCGGCGGACATGAGCACGTAGCCGTCCGGCCTGGCGCGGGCCACGTACTCGGCACCGATCATGGTCGCGGCGCCGGGCTTGTTGTTGATCACCACCGGCTGCCCGAGCCGCTCGGACATCACCTGCCCCAGGGTGCGGGCCACCAGGTCGGTGCCGCCGCCGGCGGGATAGGGCACGACCCACTCGATCGGGCGGCTCGGATAGGGCTGGGCGAGGGCGGCGGCGGCCGCGCCGAGGGCGCAGGCGGCGGCCAGGACGCGGGCGGCGCGTCGGGCGAGGGTGTGCACGGGCATGTCTCCTGGAGGTCGGGGACGGGGTCTGCGCACAAGGAAGAAAAGCGCACCCCCGTTTCGGAAGGTCCGCATTGTGGGCACGATTAGTTGCGCGCGCAACTAGGTGTTTGCACGGATGGTTGCGCCCGCAACCATCCGCCGGGTGCTGCGCTCAGGCGGCCGGCGGCACCCGCACGCCTCGCAACAGGATCGCGCCGGCATAGAGCATCAGCAGCGTGCCCACGGTGTCGCCGACCAGCATGGGCGTGAAGCCCTGCAGCGGCTCCAGGCTGCCGGCGCGCCAGGCGAAGTAGAGCGTGTGCGCCACGCTGTTGGCGAGGCCGCCGGCGACGCCGAAGCACAGCAGCTGCTTGCCGGTGACGCCGGCCAGGCTGGCCGGCACGTCCAGCAGGCGCTGCACCGCCCGCGCGGCCAGCAGGGCCGGCACGGACGACAGGGTCGCCAGCGTGGCCGCGTGAAGGAAGTCGGACTGCACGATCTCGGGAATCACCGAGATCGAGCCGATGAACAGGCCCGCCACGCCGGCCCAGCCGAACACCAGCACGGCGACCATGCGCACGGCCGCAGGCAGGAAGATCCAGTTGATGTGGCGGGTGAACTCCGAGTGGTCGAAGAGCCAGGCGTTCAGGTGGTAGAGCCCGGCGTAGGCCAGGCCCGCGGAAGCGATGCCGACGAGGAGGAACGGAAGGTCAGCTGCCGAGGCGAGGCGCATCCGCTCAGCGCGCCGCCTGGGCCTTGTGGATGCACTGGCCGAGGGCCGCGAAGTAGCGGGTGGCCAGGTCGGTGGACTCGATGTACTTGAAGCGGCTGTCGTACTCGTCCGCCTGCATCTGCAGCATGCCCTTGGCGCGCAGCGTCTTCAGCCGGCGCTGCACGGTGGAGGGGGAGATGTCCGGCAGGCTGTTCATGGCCTCCAGCACGGTGACGCGCTGGCCGGCATACCAGCTGCGCGCCAGAAAGCCCAGGATCTGGTCTTCGACCGCGTCAATCTCCGGCAGACCGGGCAGCTGCCGCGCGGCAGCCACCAGGTTGAGGAACTTGACGTACGAGAGGGGGAGGGCTTTCTTGCTGGCCATGGAATGGTTCTAGAACCCCCCGATGGTACTGCGGCGAGGGGGCCGCGGGTACCCGGGAGTACCCGGGTCGGCGACAGGGATGCAGGCGGTGCTCAGGCGCGAAATTTCTCCACTTCCTGGCGGGTCGTGTCCGCCAGCCTCGACAGCTCGACCACCGTCGCCGTGATCTGCTCCGAAGCGGCGGCGTTGCTGCGCGCGATGCGGTCCAGGCTGCCCAGGTTGGCGTTGATTTCCTCGACCGCGGTGCTCTGCTCCTCGAGGGCGGCGGAGATGCGCTGGAGCATCGTGTCGGTCTCGGCGGAACCCCGCTCGATGCTGGCCATGTCGTTGCTGACATTACGCACCGTCACCACGGCCCGGCCGATCTCCTGCACCGCCTCGCCCACGAGCTTGGCGATCTCCTGCGAGCTCTCGGCACTGCTCTGGGCCAGCTTGCCGACCTCGTCGGCCACCACCGAGAAGCCCTTGCCGTGCTCGCCCGCGCGGGCCGCCTCGATCGCGGCGTTCAGCGACAGCAGGTTGGTCTTGTTGGCGATCTTCTCGATGACTTCAGTGATCTTGTTGATCTTTTCCGAGTTGGCGGCGAGGTTGTTCACCGCCTGCACCAGTTCCTCCATGCGGGCCATGCCGCCGCGCATGGTGGCGATGGACTCCCGCGACTTCTCGCTGGCCAGCGAGGTGTTGCGCGAGACGTCGGCCACCGAGGCGGCCGACTGGCGCACCGCCACCGCGACCTGGCCGATGGCATGGGTCTGGCTCTGCGCGCCGTCCGAGATCTGGCCGATGGCCTGGCTGGCCTGGCCGGACGCGGCGGCCACCTGGCGGGTGTTGGCGTGGATGGCGCGCAGCGCCTGGCCCAGCGCCTGCAGGGAGTCGTTGATGTCGCGCTTGAGGGTCTCCAGCTCGCCCTGGCCCTGGGCCTGCACCTGGAGCGACAGGTCGCCCCGGGCCACCTTCTGCATGACCCGGCCGATGTCGCCGATCATGGACTGCAGCGCGGCCATCGCGTCCAGCGCGTCGCGCACCACCTCGCCGAAGGCGCCCTGCAGCTGCGCGCCGGCGGCGGCGTCGAAGCGGCCGGCGCGCAGCGCCTGGGTGACCTTGAGCACCTCGGCGAAGGTGCGCTCGATCTGGTCGGCCGAGGCGTTGACCGCGTCCTTCATCGCCCCCAGGTCTCCCTGCAGGTGGCCGGACACGCGCTGGCGCAGGTCGCCCGCCGCCAGCGCCTGGACCGTGCGGTTGACCGCGGTGATGGCCTCCTGCTGCGTCTGCAGCATCTGGTTGAAGGCGCGGGCGGTCTGGCCCACCTCGTCGTCGCTGGCCACGGCCACGCGGCGCGAGTAGTCCGAGGTGGCGGCGACCGCCATCGCGACGTTGCGCACGCCCTCCAGCGGCCGGGTGATGGAGCGCAGCACCCAGAACGCGATCAGCAGGCCCGCGATCAGGCCGCCGGCCACCAGCGCGGCGATCAGGAGGATGTTGGCCCGGTAGGCCCGCTCGGCGAGGTGGAACTCGTCGTCGGCCAGCTTCAGCTCGCGCTCGATCAGGTCGGAGAACTTGGAGCTGATCGGGTCGATCGCCGGGTACAGGCGCTCGATGGAGAAACGGGCCAGGCCTTCGCGGTCCTCCTTGACCAGCAGCACCTTGAGCACGTCGAGCTCGCCCTGGGCGACCTTGAGCATCGGCTCGATCTCGGCGACCAGCTGGCGCTCGGCCTCGACCAGGTCGTGGCTGAGGAACGCCGCCCACTTCTCCCCGATCTGCCTTTCCGCGTCGGCCACGCTCTTGCGGCCCTCGTCCCAGGAGAAGTTGCCGTTGCGGACCTTGTGCGTGGCGTCGACGATGTTGACGGCGTACATGTCGGCGATGACCTTGAGGTCGCGGATCGGCACGATGCGCAGCTCGTACACGCTGCGGAAGCCGTCGACGGCCGCGCCCATGGAGCGGGCCCCGTTCACGCCGATCACGACGGCAATCAGGCTGAGGAAGGCCACCAGGGCCATCAGGCGGGTGCGCACGCGCAGGTGGCGCAGGCTGTCGAGACGGATCACGGACGGCTCCTGCGGGCGAGCGCGGCAACGGCCGCACGAAACCCGAAACAAGTCAAACTAAAACCAAGATTCTCATGGCACCGCACCAGGGCGGTGCCATGCCCGGCCGATGATAAGCGCCGGCTCGCCCCTTCATCCGGCATGCGGCAGCGTGACAGAGAAGGTGGAGCCCTCGCCCAGGGTGGAACGGCAGTCGATCGAACCACCCATCTTGGTCACGATGCTGCGCACCATGGCCAGGCCCAGGCCCGTTCCCTTGCCAACTTCCTTGGTAGTGAAGAAGGGCTCGAAGATGCGGGGCAGGACCTCGGGCGGGATGCCGCTGCCGTTGTCCACCACGTCGACCTGGACCTGCCCGGGCGCGGGACGGCGCGCGCCGATCACGATGCGCCCGTTGCGGCGCTCGCCGATGGCGTGGCTGGCGTTCACGCACAGGTTCACCAGCACCTGCTGCAGGCTGCCGCTGTCGCCCTTGAGCGGGACGGCGGCGGCGCCCAGGGTGTCCGGGTCCAGCACGATGTCGATGCCCTTGAGGCTGGCCTGCAGCAGCGACTTGGTCTCCTCCAGCAGCGGCGCCAGCTCGAAGCTGCCCACCGGGTGGTGCTCTTCCACCTCGGCCTGCGGCTGCACCCGGCCCAGCCCGTTGAGCTTGATCACGATGTCGCGCGCCCGGGTGGTGGCCTGCAGGATGGCGCTGAGGTTGCGCGCCGCCTTCGAGTCGGGGCCCAGCTTCATCTCGACCAGCTCGGCATGGTTCTGGATCACCCCCAGCAGGTTGTTGAAGTCGTGCGCGACGCCGGCGGCCAGCTGGCCCAGCGCGTCCAGCCGCTGGGACTGCTCGACCTTCTTGACCATCTCCAGGTTCTCGCTCTCCTTCTCCTTGATCTCGCGCATGTCCTTGATGGTGATCACCGCGCCGGTGACCAGCCCCTCGGAATCGCGCAGCGGCGCGGCGGTGAGCACCACCGGGATGGCATCGCCGCCGGGGCGGGCCAGCGACCACTCCACGTTCTGCGAGGCCGCCATGGCCTGCGCCTGGAGCTCCTCGGCGGCCAGGCCCAGGCCCTGCAGGTCCAGGCGCGACGCGTCCAGCGACAGCAGCTGGCGCATCAGCCCCTGGTGGTGGGCCGGCAGCCCGTCCAGCAGCAAGGCGTCGTCCCCGGCCGGGGCCAGGAGGTCGCGCAGCGCGCGGCCCACCACCTGGGCGCGCGACGCGCCGAGCAGCTCCATCGACTTGGGGTTGGCCGAGACCACCATGCCCTCGCGGTCGATCTGCAGCACGCCGTCCTGCATCGCCTCCATGGTGCGCTCCAGCAGGCTGTTCTGCGCCTGGATCTGGGCGTTCTTGTGGATCAGGGAGGACACGTCGTTGAGGTTGATGACGGTCTGCTCGGGCATGTCCGCATGGCCGGGGTTGAACGAGGCCGTCACCCGCACCGGCAGGCTCTCGCGCTCGCGGTGGATCAGGCGGGCGATGAGGGCGTCGTCCTCCTCGCGGCTGAGGCGGTGCAGCAGCGTGGGGCAGAACACCGTCCAGGGCAGGTCGCGATCCGAGCGCAGGAAGACCAGGCTGCCCGGCGCGCCGCGCAGCCGGTGCCAGACCCGGCCGACCTCGAACGCCAGCGCCTCGCCGTCCTTGTGCCTCAGGTGGCAGGCCGCGGCCATGCCCACCGGGCCGGCGTCGGCGTCCAGGAGGCGGCGCAGTCGGGCCCGCGCCTCGTCGTCGGCGGCCAGGTCCGGGAAGGTGCGCTGGCGCAACTCCTCCTTCATGTAGCCGAGCAAGGAGACGGCGCGCGGGTTGGCGCGGGTCACGCGCATCCGCTCGTCCAGGCGCAGGCAGGCCAGGGGCACGGTCTGGAACAGGGCCTCCGCCTCATGGGGCGAGGTCTCGACCAGCATCTCCAGGCGCGCGCCCAGGTCCTGCATGAAGGCCTCGAGCGTGAGCGCGTCGTTCTCGAACAGATCGCCGCAGGGCCGGCCGATCAGCGCCTCGCGGGTGCGGCCGGTGAGGGCCAGCAGCGCCGGGTTGCAGTCCTGGATGCGGGCGTGGCTGTCGACCACGATCAGGCCGCTCTGCATCGAGTCGAAGATGCCGTTGACGTGCTGGATCTTCTCCTCCAGCGAGGCCTGGCTGTGCTGCA
Source organism: Ramlibacter sp. MAHUQ-53 (assembly GCF_052600055.1). NCBI lineage: Bacteria > Pseudomonadati > Pseudomonadota > Betaproteobacteria > Burkholderiales > Comamonadaceae > Ramlibacter > Ramlibacter sp. MAHUQ-53. Next base: position 31,301 of record NZ_JBQWTS010000008.1, on the reverse strand, counting down.
GCTGGACCTGGTTCTCCTGCAGCTGGTTGGCCAGGTGCTGGGAGTCCAGCAGGGAAGCGAAGAGGTTGTCGCGGCTTTGCGCCGACTCCAGCGCCACGCCGATGGCGGCGGCGCCGGGGATCATCAGGTCGTCGACCTGCGCCGCCACCGGGGTGAAGGCGCGGAACACCATGACGCCGCGCACCTCGCCCTCGAACTCGAAGGGCACGACCAGGTAATGGTGGGCGACCGCGCCGCTCCCGGGCGCCAGACCCTCCAGCTCGCGCAGGCCCTCGGCGGGGATGTCGGCGTTGCGCAGGAGCCGGCCCGCCTTCAGCAGCGGGTGCAGCACCGGTCCGGCGACATGCAGCAGCTCGGGAAAGCGCATGCCCTCGCCATTGCGCCCGCCCAGGCGCTTGAGTGCGAGGTGCTGGATCATGGAGTCGTCACGCAGGACGAAGGCGTACTCGTACAGCGCGCAGGCCGGCACCTGCACATGGTCGGCCAGCTTGTTGCACAGCTGGCGGGCCAGCTCGCGCGGGGTCAGCTCGTGCAGCACCGTCTCGTGGATCAGGGCCAGGCCGTCGTCGCGCCAGTGCTGGCGCAGGGCCTGGGCCTGGCTGGCGGCGCTGCGTTCGGCCGGGGGCGCCGGCCGCAGCGCCTGGCGCAGCGCCAGCGCCAGCCCGACCGCGCCCAGCAGGCCGGTGGCCAGCACCAGCCACTGCGCCTGGCGAACCCCCGAATCCAATGCTTTTTGAATATCAGCAAATGAACCTGAGCCACTTTGAATTAGCAGCCCCTGCAGATTGCCGAGTTTTTCAACACTTAAATAGGCGATGAAGGAGACAGCCACGAGGGTGGCAATCATTGCCATCCCCAATGAAAACAGCCATTTCATGGGCGAATCGGCACGCGGTACGGGAGCGGTATTCATGAACTTGCAAAGTTACAAGTCCACGAGTTTGACCGATACGCGCAAACAGATCGATCGCTTATGATCAGACAGACCTTTTTTGCGGCTTGACGCACGCCCTCGTCGCGAGGACGCCGCGCCCCGCTCCACGGAACCCAACACCCATGGCAACCATTCTGCTGGTCGATGACGAGGACCTCCTGCGCGAAGGCGTGCGGGAGATCCTCGAGATGTCTGACCACACCGTGATCGAGGCTGGCGACGGCCAGCAGGCGCTCGAGAAATTCGCCGTCAACAACGTGGACCTGGTCATCACCGACGTGGTCATGCCCAACATGGACGGCGTGGACTTCGTGACCAAGCTGCGCGAGCTGTTTCCCGATGTGCCGATCCTGACCATCTCCGGCGGCAGCCGCGTGGTCAGCGCCCGCTTCGGGCTGGACTCGGCCCTGCTGTCGGGCGCCAATGCGAGCCTGACCAAGCCGTTCAACGCCAAGCAGCTGCTCGAGAAGGTCTCGCAGCTCCTGCCGGCTTGAGCATCCGCACCCAGCCCCCGTCCACGCCGATGGACACCCTGGACCTCGCCAACCTCTCGGTGGCGGCCGCCGCCACCGAGGACGCGCCCGCGCCGGCCCGCGGCCTCGGGCACGCGCGCGTGCTGCTGGTGGACGACAGCCGCCTGATCCGCATGGGCCTGCGCCGCTCGCTGGAGTCGATCGGCGTGACCGACATCACCGAGGCGAACCATGGCCGCGAGGCCATCGAGATGCTGGTGCGCGACCGCTTCGACCTGATGCTCCTGGACATGGAGATGCCCGAGATGAACGGCATCGAGGTGCTGCAGGTCCTGCGCGACTCGCCCCACCACCCCTGGCCCCCGGTCATCGTGATCTCCGGCGGCACCGGCATCGACGACGCGGTGCGCTGCATCGAGCTGGGCGCCGAGGACTACCTGCCCAAGCCGTTCAACCCCGTGCTGCTGCGCGCCCGCGTGACGACCTCGGTGGAAAAGAAGCAGCTGCGTGACCAGGACATCCTGCGCATGCGCCAGCTCAGGCGCCAGCACGAGGCGCTGGGCCAGGAGCAGAAGAAGACCGAGCAGCTGCTGCTGAACATCTTGCCCGGCAGCATCGCCAAGCGCCTGAAGGCCGGCGAGGAGCGCATCGCTGACGCCTGCCCCGAGGTCTCGGTGCTGTTCGCCGACATGGCGGGCTTCACCAAGATGTCGCGCACCATGAGCGCGAGCCAGCTGGTCGAGCTGCTCGGCGACCTGTTCTCCCGCTTCGACCTGATCACCGAGAAGCACGGGCTGGAGAAGATCAAGACCATCGGCGACTGCTACATGCTCGCCGGCGGCGTGCCCGAGCCGCGGGCCGACCACGCGGTGGCGGTGACGCTGGCCGCGATGGACATGCAGCAGGCCCTGCGCGACATGCACGAGCGCACCGGCGGCCGCGTGAACATGCGCATCGGCATCCACAGCGGCCCGCTGGTGGCCGGCGTGATCGGCATCCGCAAGTTCACCTACGACCTGTGGGGCGACACCGTGAACGTGGCCAGCCGCATGGAGTCCTCCGGCGAGGCCGGCAAGGTCCATGTGTCCTCCGCCACCGCCGCCCTGCTGGCCGGCCGGTTCGTGCTCGAGCCGCGCGGCTTCATGGAGGTCAAGAGCCTCGGGCAGGTCGAGACCTATTTCGTTGAAGGCCTCAAGGGCTGACGCCCCGGGAACAAGGGCAGAGAGACAACACTATGAGCAAACGGGACATCACGCCCACCGACCGCGAGATCGTCATGCGCGAAGACGATTTCATCGTCTCCAAGACCGACCTGAAGGGGCGCATCACCTACGGCAACCGCATCTTCATCGAGTTCTCCGGGTTCGAGGAGCGTGAGGTGATCGGCACGCAGCACAACCTGGTGCGCCACCCGGACATGCCGCGCGGCATCTTCAAGCTGCTGTGGGGCAGCGTGCAGGACAACAAGGAAATCTTCGCCTACGTGAAGAACATCTCCCGTGACGGCAGCTACTACTGGGTGCTGGCCAACGTCACGCCCTCGGTGGACGCCAGCGGCAACACGGTGGGCTACTACTCGGTGCGCCGCAAGCCCAACCCGCGCGCCATCCCGATCGTGACCCAGCTGTACCGCGACATGCTGAGCGAGGAACGCAGCGCCGGCTCTCGCGACGCCATCGCCGCCTCCCACCGCGTGCTGGACACCTTCCTGAAAGACAAGAAGCAGAGCTATGAAAACCTCGTTCTCTCTCTCCAGTCGCTTTGAGCTGGGTGCGCAGGCCGGGGTCGCTCTGCTGGCCCTGGTGGGCCTGACCGGCTTCGTCTACGCCATCTTCCAGAGCCGGTTCGCGGTCGCGCCCATCGTGCTGGCCGGGGTCTTCCTGGCGGTGCTCGGCGCCACGCTGGCCGGACTGCGCCGCGAAGCGCGCCTGGTCGCGCGCATGGGCGTGGTGCTGGAAAGCGCCAGCCGCGGTGTGCTGGAACCGCGCGTGATCGACATCCGGGGCAACGGCCAGATGGCGCAGCTGGCGCTGGGGCTGAACGACGTGCTCGACCAGGTGGAGGCCGTGTTCCGCGAGTCCCTCACCGTGGTCACCCGCATGGGCCAGGGCAACTTCGACCGTGAGCCGCAGACCGCCGGCCTGCGCGGGCTGTTCCCGCAGGTGCTGCGCCGCATCGCCACCGCGCAGTCGCAGGTCTCGGAGACCGTCAGCGCGCTGCGCCAGTCGATGGACGCGATGGCCCAGGGCGACTTCTCCGTGCGACCCCACGTCGAGGGCGCCGCGGGCGACTACCGCCTGATCCTGGACAACGCCAGCCATGCGATCCAGTCGCTGGACAGGATCCTGGGCGAAGTGGCCACGGCCATGGACGCCATGGCCCGCGGCCAGCTCACCTCGCGCGTCAGCGTGCCGGCCCGCGGCATGCTGGACAAGCTCAAGACCGACATCAACCGCTCGCTCGACTCCCTCAGCGCCGCGATGCAGACCATCGGCGAGAACGCGCAGCAGGTGGCCGGCGCGGCCAGCGAGACCAGCACCGCCATCGGTCAGCTGGCCGACGGCGCGCAGGCCCAGAGCCAGTACATCAGCCAGGTCGTGACCGCCATCCGCGAGACGGTGAGCGCGGTGGGTGACATCTCCGCCAGCACCGAGACCGCCAGCCGCCAGGCCCAGGAATCGGCCAGCGTGGTGCGCGACGGCCGCAAGAAGATGGAGCAGATGGTCGAGGTCGTGAACGGCATCGCCACCAACTCCGAGAAGATCTCCAAGATCACCGACGTGATCGAGAAGATCGCCAACAAGACCAACCTGCTGTCGCTGAACGCTGCGATCGAGGCGGCCCGCGCCGGCGAGCACGGCAAGGGCTTCGCGGTGGTGGCCGACGAGGTGGGCAAGCTGGCCGCCAGCAGCGCCGACAGCACCAAGGAAATCACCCAGCTGATCCAACAGGCGGTGGCCGAGGCCAACCGCGCGGTGGTGGCGGTACGCGAGGTCAGCACCGACATGGAGCGCATCGTCACCAGCTCGACGCAGGCCGACAGCATGCTCCAGCGGATCTCCGCGGCCGTCGAGGAGCAGACCCGCACGATGCAGGAGATCAACAGCAGCGTGATGAACCTGGACAAGATCGCCAACTCCAACTCCTCCGCCTCGGAGGAGCTGGCCGCCAGCATGATCGAGCTGTCCAAGGTCGCGGACTCCACCCGCCGCGAGATCGAACGCTTCCACATCTGAGCCACCAGCAAGGGAGCCGCGCACCATGGAACTCGTGATCTTCGAACTGGGCGGCAGCCGCTTTGCGGCCGAGGCCGCGCGCGTGAGCAAGGTCATGGAAATCCTGCCGGTCACGCCGCTGCCCTATGCGCCGGCCGATGTCGAGGGCCTGGTCAACGTCTCCGGCGCGGTGCTGCTGAAGGTGGACCTGGCCGCGCGCCTGCACCAGCCGGCGCGCTCGGCGCGGGCCGACGGCAACCTGCTGGTGATCCTCACCGGCGGCGAGACCGTGGTGGCCCAGGTCGACCGGGTGCTGGGCAAGATCAGCCTCGAGGAAGGCCAGTGCAACCGCTACCCCTGCGACGGCACCGGCCCGCTGGTGGTCGGCGAGTTCCAGGACGCCGAGGGCATGGTCCTGCTGCTGGACCTCACCCGCCTGGGCCTGCAGGACATGCAGGCCGCGGGCGTGCCCGAGGGCGGCGGCGGCCTGCTGGGGCTGTTCCCCACCGCCGGCCGCGAGGACACCGAGACCCGGCTGGCGCAGGAGCTGCAGACCGTCACCGTCACCGACGGCGGCGAGGTCTTCGCCTTCCACATGGACTGCGTGCGCGAGATCGTCGAGATCCGCGGCCTCACCGCCCTGCCCGGCGCCGCGCCCGAGGTGGACGGCCTGATGCAGCTGCGCGGGCAGGCGCTGATGGTGCTGTCCCTGGCCCGCCTGTTGCACTGGCCGCAGCAGGCGAGCCCGCGCTTCGTGCTGGTGATCTCGGTGGGCGGCTCGCGCCTGGGCATCTCGGTGTCCGAGGTGGTCGGCATCGAGCGCTATGCCCGCGACGACGTGCAGCCCGTCACCGGCGGCGACGGCCAGCTCGAGGGCTACCTCTCCGGCACCGGCGCCCACCAGGGCCGCATGACCGGGCTGATCGCCACCGACGGCCTGATTTCCGCGGACCTGATGGCCCGCTGCAAACGCTACCTCACCGACCACGGACTGGAGACCGGCGCCATGGGCGACCCCGAATTCCGTTCCAAGCGCCGGGTGCTGGGCTTCCGACTGGGCAGCGAACGCTGCGCACTGCCGCTGTCGCTGGTCGACCGCGTCGAGGAGTTCACCCCGGGCGTGGACCTGCCGCGCGGCGACGACGACCTCGCCGGCGTGATCCAGATCAAGGGCGAAGTCACGCCGGTGCTGGACCTTCGCGAGATGCTCGGCGTGACGCCGCAGTCGACCGGCGCCTACATCGTGGTGCGCCTGGCCGGCGGGACCTGGGCCCTGGTGGTCGACAAGGTCGACCGCGTGCTGGAGATCGCCGAGAAGGACATCACCCCCGTGCGCTCGCGGGACAACGACTTCGTCAACGAAGTGGCCCGCCTGCAGGGGGACCTGGTGTCCCTGCTGACGCTCGACCCCCTGGCCCAGGTGGCCTGACCCGGAGCAAGCCCTTGGCAGCAGACAAGCACGTCAACGACCTGATCGCGCAGATGCGCGAGGCCGTCAAGAACGCCCAGGACATGACCCAGGCGATCTCGGCGACCCTCGCGCCGATCCACGCGCCGGTGGCCGCACCGGCGATGCCGCCGGCGCTGTCGCCCGCGCCGATCGCTGCGCCCTCGCCGGTGCCGGTGCCGGCGCGCAAGCCCATGGCCGACCAGCTCGCCCTGGTGCACGAACTGATGCGCGGCGTGGAGCGGCGCTTCGGCATCAAGTCGGGCACGCTGGTGGAGCGCAAGCTCACGCGAATCCTCAAGGACATGCCGGTCAACGTGCTGCGTGACTGGGTCACCTCGATGAACAACTGCTCCTCGGAGCATGCCGAGTGGCAGTCGCTGGTCGAGAACCTGACGGTGCACGAGACCTACTTCTGCCGCGACCCGGACCTGCTGGACATGGTCTCGCAGGAGATCCTGCCGATGCTGATCGCCTCGCGCGAGCATGTGCAGCAGCTGCAGGTCTGGTCCGCCGCCTCCTCCACCGGCGAGGAGGCCTACGACCTGGGCTACATGGCCCTGCGCGCGCTCCAGCAGGCGGGCAAGGCCGGCCAATCCGACGGCAAGATCGCGCCGCGCGGCTGGTCGCTGTACGTGCTGGGCACCGACATTTCCAACCAGGCGCTGCGCACCGCCCGCGAGGGCGTCTACGGCGACCTGGGCATGGGCTCGTTCCGCAACCTGCCCGGGCACTGGAAGGCGATGTTCCAGGACATCGCCATGCCGCAGGGCGCGGGCATGCCCGGGGTGAACTACTTCCGCATCCGCGACTGGATCAAGAACCTCGTGCGCTTCGAGCGTTTCAACCTGATGAACTCGCGGCCCCCCGTCACCGGCATGGACCTGGTGTTCTGCCGCAACGTGCTGATCTACTTCGACGACGACATCAAGCGCGCGGTGCAGACCATGCTCGCACGCGCCATCGCGCCGGGCGGCGTGCTGGTGATGGGCGCCTCGGTGCAGCTGCTGGCCACCCAGTACTTCGAGGCGCGCCAAGGCAGTGGCGGCCCCTGGTACGTGCGAAACAAGGTGCCCGTATGATCCGCCTGCTCATTTCGGACGACTCGGCGTTCATGCGCATCGCCATCCGCAAGATGGCGGAAAGCGACCCCGAGATCCAGATCGTCGGGGAGGCCCGCACCGGCCAGATGTGCGTGGACATGGCGCGCGAGCTGCGGCCCGACGTCATCACCATGGACGTGGAAATGCCGGTGATGGACGGCCTGGAGGCCACCCGCCAGATCATGGCCTCGGCCCACCCCTGCCCGATCATCATGCTGTCCAGCCTGACCGAGCGGAACTCGGTCACCACCATCAAGGCGCTGGAGCTGGGCGCGGCGGACTTCATCGCCAAGAAGTCCTCCTTCGTGCAGCTGGACATCGTCAAGATCGGCGGCGAGCTGGTCGAGAAGATCCGGTTCTGGGCCAAGCAGAAATCCCGGCTGCGCCCCCCCGGCGCGGCGCTGGCGCCGGCGACGCCCATCGCCGCCCGCCCGGCGGTCGCCGCGCCCGTTCTGCGCCGCGCCGAAGCGTCCGGCCCGCCGGGCGTGGTCGTGGTGGGCATCTCCACCGGCGGCCCGGCCACCCTGCCGCAGATGCTCAAGGCCATGGGCGGCGCGCTGCGCTGTCCCATGGTGGTGGCCCAGCACATGCCGCCCATGTTCACCAGCGGCTTCGCCGCCCACCTGCGCAACGAGACCGGGCTGGACGTGGTCGAGAGCACCGACGGCATGGAGCTGCCGCCCGGCCGCATCGTCATCATCAAGGGCGGCACCGACGCGGTGCTGCGCGAACCCCTGCCCGGCAAGCTCACCCTGTTCGAACGCACCAGCGAGGGCGCGCCCATCCACCCCAACGCCGACGTGCTGTTCCGCTCGGCCGCGGCCCTGGCCTGCCGCTCGGTGGCGGTGGTCATGACCGGCATGGGCAGCGACGGCACCCAGGGCGCCAAGGACCTGGTAGCCCGAAAGGCCAGCCCGGTCTACGCCCAGGACCCGAACAGCTGCATCGTCGACGGCATGCCCGGTTCCATCATCAACGCGGGACTGGCCACGGCCATCCTGGATCCCCAGGGCCTGGGCGCGCGCCTGGCCCGACTGGCCGGCCGCGGCATCCTGCCTGCGGCGTTCGCCCTCCCCACCTCCTGACCCCTCGAACCCGATGTCCAAGAAGAACGTACTCATCGTTGACGATTCCTTCGTGATGCGAGCGCTGCTGCGCGGCATCATCTCCGCCGACCCCGAGCTGTCGGTGGTGGGCGAGGCCACCAACGGCCTGGAAGCGCTGCAGAACATCAAGGAACTCAATCCCGACGTGGTCCTGCTGGACATCGAGATGCCGCACATGGACGGCATCGAGTGCCTCAAGCGCCTGCGCCTGCTGTCCAACGTGCCGGTGATCATCGTGTCCTCGGTGGCCCAGACCGGTTCGCCGCAGGCCCTGGAGGCGCGCAAGCTCGGCGCGTCGGAAGTCATCGCCAAGCCCTCGGGCGCGATGAGCCTGGACCTCAACGCCAAGAAGGGCCACGAGATCGTCACCGCCACGCGCAAGGTCCTGGGCCTCTGAGCCCCGCGACCGCCCCGAGCCGCGCCGCAGCCTGACCGAAGGAGCCGACCCCGATGTCCGACGATTTCATCGAGACCATATGGGCCCAGTACGCGATCGAGACCGAGGAGCACATCGAGGGCATCGAGTCGCTGCTGGTCAAGGCCGACGCGCAGGCGCTGAACGCCGAGGAGATCTCCACGCTGTTCCGCGCGTTCCATTCGCTCAAGGGCCTGAGCCGCGTGATGGAGCTGGGCGCCCTGGAAGCGGTGGCCCACCGCGCGGAAGACCTGCTGGGCCTGGTGCGCGAAGGCACCGTGGCCCTGGACAAGCCGGTGGCCGACCTGCTGCTGCGCGCGCTCGACGCGATCAAGGCCCTGCGTGACCTGGCCGTGGCCCAGCGTTCGGACGGCGAGAAGCCGGTGGACCTGGTCAAGGAACTCGAAGCCGCCTACAAGCGCGCCGCCGCTGGCGGTGGCGCCACCGCCGAGGCCGCCGCGCCGCCGCCGCCGCCCCCACCGCCTCCCCCGCCCCCGCCACCGGCTCCGCCCCCCGTGCCCAGCGCCCCGGCACCGGCGCCCGCCGTCACGCCCACCCTGGCCAGCGGCAGCGACGAGGAGCGCCCGGACGACCAGACCATCTTCCTGCGCCAGGTGCGCAACGGCCTGCCCATCCTCGAGCAGCTGGCCAACTCCATCGCCGCCAAGCAGGACCCGGCCAGCATCCTGGCCGTGGCGAACGACATCCGCCGCCCGCTGGGCTGGATGGTGGGCGCCTCCAGCAAGCTGGGCTATGGCGGCATCACCGAGCGCATCAAGACGATCCTGGCCTGCCTGCCCACCGAGCCGAAGCTCTCGCAGGAGCAGGGCGAGCGCGTGGTCGACGCCATCGTCGCCCTCCTGAGCGACCTGCGCACCCTGGGCGAGACCACCGGCAGCGAGCTGGGCGGCGAGTCCCTGACCCAGGTGCTTTCGCGCACCCTGCGCGAGAACCTGGACGGGCTGCTGGGCGTGATCCAGCAGAACCTGGACGCGCTGGAGACCAGCGTCGACATGGCCGACGAGGACGTCGCCGACCTGATCTCGCAGGAGTTCTCCCGCGTGCACGGCTACCTGTCCTCGCTGTACCCGCAGGTGCACTGGGACCTGCCGCTGCTGTTCGTCGACGCCTATGCGCGCGCGGCGCGCCGCGGCCTGTCGATCTTCGGCGACGTGATCGGCATCACCCGGGACGGCGTGGCCTTCATCCGCGGCCTCGCGCAGAACGCGCGCATCGACCGTGACGCCACCGAGGGCCACCAGGCCCAGCTGTCGCGCCGCATGAAGGACTACCTCTGGAAGCACGACAACGCGGGCGACACCCCGGTCGATGCGGTCAAGGCCTTCATCGCCAGCCTCAACATCCCGCCCGAGCTCGCCGAGCTGATGTCCGCGGACAACACCCGCGAGCTGATGGAGCTGATCCAGGATGGCGCCAACGCCTACCTGATCATGGCCCACCTGGAATCTTCGGAGCAGGTGGCCGCGGCCTTCCTGGGCTGGGTCGGCCAGCGCGGCCGCGTCATCACCAACCGCTCGGTCTTCGTCGACGACCAGAGCTGGTACGAGATGCTCTTCATCTCGAAGGCGACCAAGGACCTCATCGAGACCGAGCTGGCGGCCATAGACCCCGACCGCGCCCTGGTGCGGCTGGAGCGCCAGCTGGGCAGCCAGTCCGCCAAGAGCCCGGCCGCGGCGGGCACCGCGCCCGCCGCCGCGGCCCGCCCCGCCGCCGGCAAGCCCGGGGCGCCGGCGGCCACGCCCGGCTCGAGCAACGTGATCCGCGTGCCCGGCGAGATGCTGGACCACTTCATGAACCAGATCGGCGAGATGGTCCTGGTGCGCGGCCAGCTGGCCCACGTCATCGCCGACAGCCGCCTGCGCGAGTCGGCCCAGGCCCTGCGCGCCGAGGTCGAGAGCCTGGGCGGCGACACCGCGGGCGCCGCGGTGGCGCAGCGCCTGCTGGACATCATCGACGAGCAGTCCCGCCGCCTGCAGGAGACCGACACCCTGATCCAGGGCGCCCTGTCGCGCCTGCAGGACAGCGTGATGGGCCTGCGCGTGGTGCCGGTCGAGATGGTCTTCAAGCGCTTCCCGCGCATGGTGCGCGACCTGGCCCAGGCCCAGGGCAAGCAGATCCGCCTGGAGCTGCTGGGCCAGGAGGTCAAGATCGACAAGGCCATGGTCGAGTCACTCGCCGACCCGTTGCTGCACATGGTGCGCAACAGCGCCGACCACGGCGTCGAGCCGCCCGCCGACCGCAAGGCGGCCGGCAAGGCCGAGGAGGCGGTGATCCGCATCCAGGCCGAGCAGCAGGGCAGCCGCATCGTCATCCGCGTGGGCGACGACGGCCGCGGCATCGACCCCGAGCGCGTGCGCCGCAAGGCGGTGGAGCGCGGCCTCATCAAGGAAGACGAGAGCCAGCAACTGAGCAAGGAGGACATCCTCCAGTTCATCTTCCGCGCCGGCTTCAGCACGGCCGAAGTGATCACCGAGACCTCGGGCCGGGGCGTGGGCATGGACGTGGTGCGCACGAACGTGATGCGCCTGGGCGGCAGCATCCAGCTCGAGTCCGAGCCGGGCAAGGGCACGCTGTTCACCCTGCAGATGCCGTTGTCGGCGGCGGTGCAGGAAGTGCTGCTGGTCAACACCGCCAACCAGACGCTGGCCATCCCGGGCCGCTACGTGGCCGAGCTCGTCGAGCTGGGCGACTTCCAGGTGCAGACCGTCAAGGGCCGCACCGCGATCCTGCTGCGGGGCAACTTCCTGCCCATCGTACGGCTGGAGAACCTGCTGGGCTTCCCGCCGGTGGCGGGCGACGAGCACCGCTTCGTCGTCGTGCTGTCGGACGGCCAGCGCACGCTGGGCGTCTCGGTCAGCGAGTTCGTGGGCCGGCAGGAGCTGTTCACCAAGGACATCCATCCGCGCCTGGCCGCCCTGCCCGGCGTGGGCGGCGCCTCCATCCTGGGCGATGGCCGGGTCGTGCTGATCCTCGACGGCGCGGCGATCTACCGCCTCGCCGAGAACTACGGCGAGCGCCAGCCGCCGCAGCTGCCGGCTCGCCGCATCGCGCCGACGGCGGCCGAGCCCGCGGCGGCCTGAGGAGGGCGGCGGCCATGGCGGTCTACCTCCAGGTGCGCGCCGGCCCGGTGGGCCTGCTGCTGGACGCCCTGCGCGTGCACGAGGTCGTCACCCTGCCGGAGGACTTCCGTGACGACCAGGCGTTCGCCGAATGGCGCCGGCGCGTGCTGCACGTGGTGCGGCTGGCCGGCCACCTGCAGCTCGCGCCGGGCCAGGCCCGCCACGGCGTCGTCTACGCGCCGCGCGAGGGGGACGAGCCGGTGATGCTGTGCGTGGACGAGGTCAACCGCCTGCGCCCCCTCGAGGACGGCGCCTGGCACCCCTTGCCCCCCAGCGTGCCGGCGCAGACCGCGGCGCTGTTCGACGCGGTGCATGTGGACACCGCGCAGCACCAGCAGCTGTACCGGCTGAAGTCGGACGTGATGGCCGCGCTGCTGGGCGTGCCTTCCGGGAGCGCGGAAGGCGCCCTGGACGCGGTCTAGGGCCTGTCAGCGAATTCCCCGGGCCCGCCCGGACAGGGAGCGCGGAGCCGGGGAATTCGGCGACAGGCCCGGGCTAGACCGGCACTTGGGCCGAGCGGATGGCGCTGTGCAGGTACATCTGCAGCATCACCGCCTCGATCACCGGACGGGTCAGCGACTTCTGCCCGCGCAGCACCGACTGCAGCTGCGCCGCGCTGAGGGCGGTGCATACCAGGTCCGTGGCCGCCACGGCGGTTTCGGCCGGCTCGCCGCCGAAGACCGCCGACTCGCCGAACACATCGCCCGCCCGCAGCCGGCGCGGCGCGCCGCTGCCGGACACCTCGACCTCGCCGGACTCGACCAGGTACATCGCCGGCGGCGCCCCGCCGGGCCGCGCCAGCACGGCGCCGGCGGGCCAGGACTGCACCGGGAAGGCCGATGCGCCCAGCGCCTTGTCTTCGCGCGGCGAGGCCGGGGGCGTACCGCGGTCCAGGACATGGCGCGCCGTCACCCGGCACAGGGCGCGCAGCCCCGGGTCGGCGCGGTCCACCGCCTGCAGCGCGGCATCGATCGGGATGATCCGGGTCATCAGCAAGGAGGCGGCACGCACGTCCCACAGCGCCGGCGCGCCGGTCAGCCCCTCGGCCAGGCCGATCACCGCGCCCGGGCCGATCAGGAACTCCTCGTCCCCGGTGGATACCAGGGCCTGGCCCTTGAACAGGATGTGCGCGAACTCCGGCTGCTCGCCCCGGCGCATCAGCCGGTCGCCCTTGGTGAACAGCTCGCCGCGCAACTGGTTGGAGGCCCACAGCCGGCAGAACAGGTGCTCCTCGCTGCTCAGGCGGTTACCTTCCAGCGCGTCGGCCTCGGCCACCCCCTTGAGGTGCAGGACGCCGAGCTCCTGGAGCTTCTGGGTGTTGACGCCGAACAGGACGGATTTCATCGGGAGGCAGGCAGGGAAGTGGCAGCCGTCGATGTTACAGGCTTGCAACAAGCCGCCTCCTGAGAGGCGTTTTCCCATCCTTAGGATCTATTACTTTTCGAATATCAACGTGAATACGATGTCCACTTTGACCATTAGTTGATATTCCTCAAGTCGACGCCACTCCAGGAACGCAGACTTCCAGCAGGGCTCACGTGAGCACCTGTCCTTGGCCATTTCCTGATTGGAGTTTCATGCGCCTGCGCATCCGCCTGAGCGAAACCGCCTCGATCGGCACCGCGACCTCGATCCGGCTGCTGAGCCTGTCCCTGCTCGGCGCGCTGGCCGGCGGGTGGGCGGCCAGCGGCTTCTCGCCCTGGGGGCTCGCGCCGCTCGCGGCAGGCGCGGCCCTCGCCGGCGCGGCCCTGCGGGGCCTGCGCGAGGACACGCGGGTGCTGGCGCAGGTCGAGTCGGTGCTCGAGGAGGCCCGCCAGGGCCGGCTCGAGGCGCGCGTGGTCCTGGTGCCGCGCGGCCACCGGCTGGCGCGCGCCACCGACGGCCTCAACGACGTGCTCGACCAGGTGGAGGCCGTGCTGCGCGAGTCGCTCACCGTGGTCTCGCGCATGACCAAGGCCGGCGGCGGCGACTCGGTGCGCGAGCCGCAGACGGCCGGCCTGCGCGGGCTGTTCGCGGTCGGCCTGGGCAGCATCGGCGAGGTGCAGCGGCGCATGGACCGCACCATCTTCACCCTGCGCGACGTGATGAAGGCCATGGCCGGCGGCGAGTTCAAGCGGACCATCGACGCCCAGTCCGAGGCCGGCGAGTTGCGCCTGATCCTGCTCACCGCGCAGCAGGCCATCAGCTCGCTGGACGGCATTCTCGAGGAAGTGGTGACGGTGCTGGCCCGCATGGCGAAGGGCGACCTGACCCCGCGCGTGCTGGCCGAGGGCCAGGGCAGCCTGGCCCGCCTGCGCACCGACATCAACCAGGCCCTGGACAGCCTGGCCGGCTCGATGCAGACCATCGCCCGCAGCGCGCAGCAGGTGGCCAGCGCCTCGGGCGACGCCAGCCATGCGGTCAGCCAGATCGCCGACGGCGCCCAGAGCCAGACCCTGGCGGTCGACCAGGTGGCGGGCGCGGTGCGCCAGGCCGCCAACGCCATCGCCGACATCTCGCGCAACACCGAGGAGGCCAGCCAGGTCTCGCGCCAGTCGGTCCAGGCGGTGCGCCGCAGCATCCAGCGCATGGAGGACATGGTGGAGGTCGTCACCCGCATCGCCGCCAACTCCGAGCAGATCGACAAGATCACCGGGGTGATCGAGAAGATCGCCAACAAGACCAACCTGCTGTCGCTGAACGCCGCGATCGAGGCGGCCCGCGCGGGCGAACACGGCAAGGGCTTCTCGGTGGTGGCCGACGAGGTCGGCAAGCTGGCCCAGAGCAGCGCCGAAAGCTCCAAGGAGATCGCGGCGCTGGTGCACATGGCCGTCTTCGAGACGCAGCAGGCGGTGAAGGCGGTGCTGCAGGTGCGCGAGGAGATGAACCAGATCGACGTGGGCTCCGCCCGCACCGACACCATGCTCCAGCGCATCGCCTCCAGCGTGGAGCAGCAGAGCGCGGCGATCGACGCCATCAACGCCAACCTCGACAGCGTCAACCGCATCGCCCGCAGCAATGCCTCGGCGGCCGAGCAGATCACGGTGACGGTGATCGAGCTGGCGAAGATCGCCGGCTCGACCCGCAACGAGGTCGCCAAGTTCTCCTACTGAGGCGCCGCCGCGCCGGCGCAGCGCGCCCCCGGCGCCCGGCCGGGCCTCAGCGCCCCTGCCAGGCCGGCGGACGTCCGGCCACGAAGGCCCGCACGCCCTCGCGGAAATCCTCGCTGCCATAGGCCTGGCGGACCAGGTCCTCGACGGGCGGCAGGTCCAGGTCCAGCAACCGCCCCAGCGTCTCCTTGCTCACGCGCTGGGTCACCGGGGCGAGCGCGGCCAGGCGCTGGCAGAGACGGTCCGCGGCCGCGTCCAGGCGGTCGGCCGGCACCTGCTCCAGCACGAAGCCGCAGGCCAGCGCCTCGTCGGCGCCCACCAGGTCGGCCAGCAGCAGCAGCCGCTGCACGCGCGGGCGGCCGAACACCGCCACCAGGCGGGCGACGTTGGCGATGGACAGGCAGTTGCCCAGGGTGCGCGCGATCGGTACGCCGAAGCGCGCGTCCGGCGTGGCAATGCGCAGGTCGCAGGCGGCGGCGATGGCCAGCCCGCCGCCCACGCACCAGCCCTGCACCACCGCCACGGTAGGCATGGGCAGCGAGGCCAGCAGGGCGATGCAGGCGTCGATGCGGCGCTCGTAGGCCACGCCATCCTCGCCGCCGCCGAAGGCCTGGAACTGCGCGATGTCGGTGCCGGCCACGAAGGCCTGGCCGCCGGCGCCGCGGAAACAGGCCACGCGCACGGCGGGGTCGGCGCGCAGGCGCTCGCCGACGGCCTGCAGCTGCTCGTACATGGCCCAGGTCATGGCATTGCGCGCCTGCGGCCGGTCGAAGACCACCGTGGCGACGGCGCCCTGCACCTCCAGGCGCACCGCGCCGGCGGCGGGGACCTCGGACGATGTGCCCCCGCCCGGCACGGCGCGTGCCTCGTCGCCCCCCGGGGGGGCGTGTTCCGGCGCCGCGCTCATGCCCCGAACGCCCCGGCCTCGCGCAGGCGCTGCTGGGCCGCGTCGTCGAGCCCCAGCTCGTGCAGCACCTGCTCCGTGTGCTCGCCCAGCAGCGGCGGATGGCGGCGCACCTGCTGCGGCGTGCCCGAGAGCTTCACCGCGAAGCCGATGTTGGGCACGCGGCCCTCGACCGGGTGGTCGATCTCCATGCGCATGCCCCGGGCCTGGCCGTGCTCGCTGCCGAAGGCCTGCGGGTAGCTGAGGATGGGGCCGGCCGGCAGGCCGTGCGCCAGCAGCGTGTCCACCCAGTAGTCCTTCGTCTGCAGGCGGAAGGTCTTCTCCAGCTCCTCCTGCAGCGCCGCGCGGTTCGCCAGGCGCAGCGCGATGGTGGTGAAGCGCGGGTCCTCCAGCAGCTCCTCGCGCCCCATCAGCTTGCACAGCTGGGTCCACAGCTTCTGGTTGTTGGCGCCCATGACGAAGTGGCCGTCGGCGCAGGCCATGGCCTGGTAGGGCGCGGTCATCTTGTTGGACGTGCCCAGGGGCTGCGGCGGCTGGCCGGTGCCCCAGTAGTCGCAGATGTCCCAGACCGAGAAGGCCATGGCGGCGTCGAACAGCGCCGCGTCCACGTACTGGCCCTGCCCGGTGTTCTTCGCGCCGATGTAGGCGGACAGGGTGGCGTAGGTGGCGAACAGCGCGCAGCCGATGTCCGCCACCGGCACGCCGCACTTCACCGGGGGGCTGTCGGGGTAGCCGGTCACGCTCATCACGCCGGACATGGCCTGCGCCATCAGGTCGAAGCCGGGCCGGTCGGCCCAGGGGCCGCTCTGGCCGAAGCCGGAGATGCTGGTGTAGACCAGCCGGGGGTTGACCTCGCGCAGCACCTCGTAGCCCAGCCCCAGGCGGCGCAGCGCGCCGGGGCGGTAGTTCTCCACCAGGATGTCGCACTCCGCCGCGAGCTTGAGCAGCACCTCGCGGCCCGCCGGGGACTTCAGGTCCAGCGTGATGCTGCGCTTGTTGCGGTTCATGTTGATGAAGCCAAGGCTGTCCGCCCCCTTCATCTTGAAACCCATGGCGCCGCGGGTCTGGTCGCCGCTGCCGGGCGGCTCGACCTTGATCACGTCGGCGCCCATGTCCCCCAGCAGCATGCAGGCGTAGGGCCCGGCCATCACCTGCGAGATGTCGAGCACGCGCACGCCCGCCAGGGGCTGCGGGCGCGCGGCGGCAGCAGCAGCGGCAGCCGCCGCCGTCACGCGTCCACCTTGACGTTGGCTTCCTTGATCACGCGGGCCCACTTGGCCAGTTCGACGTTCATGAACTCGGCGAACTTCTCCACCGAGCCGCCGCCGTCCTCCGCGCCCGAAGCCTCCAGCCTGGCCACCACGTCGGGCATCTGCAGGACCCTGTTCACGTCCTCGTTGATGCGCCGGGCCAGGCCGGGCGCCATGCGGCCCGGGCCCACCAGGCCGTACCAGGTGGTGGCCTCGAAGCCGGGGAAGCCCGACTCCGCCATCGTCGGCACGTCGGGGTGGCCGCTGGCGCGCTTCAGGCGCGTCTGCGCGATGGCGATGGCCTTGCCGTTCTTCACGTGCGGCGTGGCCGCGGTCATGGTGTCGAAGCTGTACTGCATCTGCCCGCCGATCAGGTCGGTGAGCATCGGGCCCGAGCCCTTGTAGGGCACGTGGATGGTCTTCACCCCAGCCTGCAGCATGAACATCTCCAGCGCCAGGTGCTGCGCCGAGCCGCTGCCGGCCGAGCCGAAGCTGACCTTGCCGGGGTTGCGCTTGCACAGGTCGACCAGGTCCTTGACGGTCTTGGCCGGCTGCATGGCGCCGCAGATCAGCAGGTTGGGCGTCACGCCCACCAGGGTGATGGGCTGGAAGTCCTTCAGCGGGTCGTAGGCCGTCTTCTGCAGGTTGGGCACGATCGCGTGGCTGTTGATGTGCGCCATGTGCAGCACGGTGCCGTCGTTGGGCTGCTTGGCCACGTAGTCAGCGGCGATGGCGCCGGAGGCCCCGGAACGATTCTCGACGAGGACCTGGGTCTTCCACATCTCGCCCAGCTTCTGGCCGACGACGCGGGCCAGGATGTCCGTGCCGCCCCCCGGCGCGAAGCCGACGATGATGCGGACCGGCCCGGTGGGCAGGGACTGGGCCCGCACCAGGGGGGCTGCCAGGGTCGCGGCGCTGCCGGCGACGAAGGTTCTGCGCTGCATGTGCTGTCTCCTTGCTGGGTCTTTGCTCGGTCTTTGCTGGACTCAAAAACAAAGGGCGCCCGCGGGCGCCCTTCTCGTTTCACGCTGCCTTCTTGGCGGGCAGCTGGGCCGGGTGCCCGGCGAAATACTCCATGGCGGCGGTGACGCCTGAGCCAGCCAGGCGTACGCCCGCCAGCTTCAGCCCCATCTCGCAGCCGGCCAGGGCCGCCATCAGGGTCAGGTCGTTGCAGTCGCCGAGGTGGCCGATGCGGAACATGCGGCCCTTGACCTTGCCCAGGCCGGTGCCCAGCGACATGTCGAACCGCTCGTGGATCAGTCGACGCACCGCGTCGGCGTCCACGCCCTCGGGCATGACCACGCCGGTGAGCACCGGCGACTGGCTGCTCGCCTCCTGGCACTGGATCTCCAGGCCCCAGGCCCGCACCGCGGCGCGCACGCCCTCGCCCCAGCGGCGGTGGCGCGCGAACACGCCCTCCAGGCCGCCATGGGTGGGATCCAGCAGCATGTCGCAGGCCTCGGCCAGGCCGTACAGCAGGTTGGTGCTGGGGGTGTAGGGCCAGTAGCCGGTCTCGTTCATGGGGATGATCTCGTCCCAGGCCCAGAAGGACTTGGGCAGGGTGGCGCGCCGGCTCGCCTCCAGCGCCTTGGGCGAGACGGCGTTGAAGCTGATGCCCGGCGGCAGCATCAGGCCCTTCTGGGAGCCGCTGACGGTGACATCCACGCCCCAGTCGTCATGGCGGTACTCGGCCGAGGCCAGGCCGGAGATGCTGTCCACCATCAGCAGGGCCGGGTGCCTGGCGGCGTCGATCGCGCGGCGCACCGCCAGGATGTCGCTGGTGGCGCCGGTGGAGGTCTCGTTGTGCACCACGCACACCGCCTTGATGGCGTGGCCGGTGTCGGCCCGCAGCCGCTGCTCGATCAGGTCGGCCTGCACGCCGCGGCGCCAGCCCTCCACCCCGGGCAGGCCCAGGAACTCGGTCTTCAGGCCCAGCCGGCCGGCCAGCTTGTTCCACAGGCTGGCGAAGTGGCCGGTCTCGTACATCAGCACGTGGTCGCCCGCGCTCAGCGTGTTGACCAGCGCGGCCTCCCAGGCGCCGGTGCCGGAGGCCGGGTAGATGACCACCGGGTGGCGGGTCTGGAACACCTGCTGGACGCCCTTGAGCACCCGCAGGCCCAGCACGCCGAACTCCGGCCCGCGGTGGTCGATGGTGGGCAGGCTCATCGCCCGCAGGATCCGGTCGGGCACCGGCGAGGGCCCGGGAATCTGCAGGAAATGGCGGCCGGTGGGGTGGAAGTCGAGGGTCAGCATGCGGCAGGGCTCCATAAGTCGGGCAAATTTTGCATACAAAATTCAATCCAGTACATGCCTGAACCACAGGGTTTTCACCCATTACTGGCCGATTTCCGATCCATCCGCATTTTTTGCATACAAAATAGATCCTATCCATGACCGCCGAAGTGATCTCCATTCCGCGCGCCGCCCTGCATGAGCAGGTCGCGCAGCGGCTGCGCCAGATGCTGGTGGAAGGCCGCATCCGCCCGGGCGCCAAGCTCAACGAGCGCGAACTCAGCGAACTGCTGCGGGTCTCCCGCACCCCCCTGCGCGAGGCCTTCAAGATGCTGGCCGCCGAGGGCCTGGTCGAGCTGCAACCCAACCGGGGTGCGATCGCGGTGGCCCTGACCGAGGCCGACGTGCGCCACACCTTCGAGGTGATGGCCGGGCTGGAAGCCCAGTCGGGCGAGCTGGCGGCGCAGCGCATCACCGACGCCGAGCTGGCCGAGATCCGGGCCATGCACTACGAGATGCTGGCTGCCTACACCCGGCGCGACCTCTCGGCCTACTACGCGCTCAACGCCCGCATCCATGCGGCCATCAACGCCGCGGCGAAGAACCCGGTGCTCGCCGCCGTCTACCAGCAGGTCAACGCCCGGCTGCAGGCCCTGCGCTTCCGCTCCAACCAGGACGGCGGCAAGTGGGACCAGGCCGTGAAGGAACACGACACCATGATCGAAGCCCTGGCCGCGCGTGACGCGGCAGCCATGCGCGAGGTGCTCCTGGCGCACCTGGCCCACAAGCGCGATGCGGTGCTGGAGCTGCTGCGCGAGGAAGCCGCCGCGGCGCAGGAGGTGCGCTCATGAACGCGCCGCTGCCGCTGCAGGTCACGCGCGAGGCGGCCGCCGGCGCCTACGACCGGGTCGCCGCCGCCAGCAACGAGGTGGCGGGCCGGCTGGCCCAGCGCCTGGCCGCCGAGACCACCGGCGAGGTGCTGTTCTCCCCGGCCGACCGCGGCCGCTACGCCACCGACGCCTCGATCTACCAGGTGATGCCGGTGGGCGTGTTCGTGCCGCGCACCGCCGAGGACGCCCGGCTCGCGCTGGACATCTGCCGCGACCTCAAGGTGCCGGTGGTGCCGCGCGGCGGCGGCACCAGCCAGTGCGGCCAGACCGTGGGCGCGGGCCTGGTGATCGATTTCTCCAAGCATGTGCGCCAGGTGCTGGAGGTGGATGCCGAGGCCCGCATGGCCACGGTGGAGCCCGGCATCGTGCTGGACCACCTCAACGCCCAGCTCAAGCCGCTGGGCCTGTGGTACCCGGTGGACGTGTCCACCTCGGCCCAGGCCACGCTGGGCGGCATGGCCGGCAACAACTCCTGCGGCAGCCGCAGCATCGCCTACGGCAACATGGTCCACAACGTGCTCGGCGCGCAGGCCTGGACCAGCGACGGCGCGCTGCACCGTTTCGGCCGCTTCGATGAGGCCACCGGCACCGCCCGTGCCCTGGGCGAGGGCGTGCGCGCGCTGGCCCAGGCCCTGGCGCCGGAGATCGAGGCGCACTGGCCCAAGGTGCTGCGCCGGGTGGCCGGCTACAACCTGGACGTCTTCCACAACCAGAACCAGCGCCCCTACACCCGCGACGGCAGCGTCAACCTGGCCCACCTGCTGGTGGGCAGCGAGGGCACCCTGGCCCTCACGCGCAGCCTGACGCTGCAGCTGTCCGCGCTGCCGCGCCACAAGGTGCTGGGGGTGGTGAACTTCCCCTCCTTCCACCAGGCCATGGCCTCGGCCCAGCACATCGTGAAGCTGGGCGAGGGCACGCTGACCGCGGTCGAACTGGTCGACCGCACCATGATCGACCTGTCCCTGCACAACCCCGCCTTTGCGCCCACGGTGCGCCGCGCGCTGATCGGCGAGCCCGAGGCCCTGCTGCTGGTGGAGTTCGCCGGCGCCGACCACGCGGCCCTGGTGCGCCACCTGGCGCAGCTCGAGGAGCTGATGGGCGACCTGGGCCTGCCCCGCTCGGTGGTGCTGATGCCCGAGGAGGGCCCGCAGAAGGCGCTGTGGGAGGTGCGCAAGGCCGGCCTGAACATCATGATGAGCCTGCGCGGCGACGGCAAGCCGGTGAGCTTCATCGAGGACTGCGCCGTGCCGCTGGAGCACCTGGCCGAGTACACCGACGCGCTCACCGAGGTGTTCCGCCGCCATGGCACCAAGGGCACCTGGTATGCCCATGCCTCGGTGGGCACGCTGCACGTGCGGCCCATCCTGGACATGCGCACCGACGGCGCGCCGCGCATGCGCCAGATCGCCGAGGAGGCCGCGGCGCTGGTGCGCAAGTACCGCGGCGCCTACAGCGGCGAGCATGGCGACGGCCTGTGCCGCGGCGAGTGGATCCGCTGGCAATTCGGCCCGAAGATCGACGCCGCCTTCGGCGAGATCAAGCGCCTGTTCGACCCGCTGGGCCTGCTGTGCCCGCAGCGCATCGTCGACCCGCCGCGCATGGACGACACGCGCCTGATGCGCTTCCCGCCCAGCTACCGCGTGATCCCGCTGAAGCCGGCACTGGACTGGAGCGCCTGGGACGTGCGCAACGACCCGGCTACCGAGCAGACCACCGCGCCGGGCACCGGCGGTGACGCCGCCGGCGGCCTGGCCAAGGCGGTGGAGATGTGCAACAACAACGGGCACTGCCGCAAGTTCGATGCGGGCACCATGTGCCCCAGCTACCGCGTGACCCGCGACGAGCAGCACCTCACCCGGGGCCGCGCCAACACCCTGCGCCTGGCCCTGAGCGGCCAGCTCGGCCCCGAGGGCCTGGCCAGCGAGGCGGTGCGCGAGGCCATGGACCTGTGCGTCAGCTGCAAGGGCTGCAAGCGCGACTGCCCCACCGGCGTGGACATGGCCCGCATGAAGATCGAGGCGCGCCATGCCGACCGCCAGCGCCGGGGCGGCACGCTGCGCGACGCCCTCGTCGCCCGCCTGCCCGAGTACGCGCCGCTGGCCAGCCGCTTCGCCGGCCTGCTGAACCTGCGCAACCGGGTGCCGCTGCTGGCGCGCCTGGGCGAGCGCCTGCTGGGCCTGTCGGCGCGGCGCAGCCTGCCGGCCTGGCAGCCGCGCCACTTCTTCAACGACGGCCCGCGCGGCGCCACCCGCGAGCAGGTGCTGGCGGCAGAGCGGCCGGTGGTGCTGTTCGTCGACACCTTCAACGGCTACTTCGAGTCCGGCAACGCGCGCGCGGCCTTCGAGGTGCTGGAAGCCGCGGGCTACACGGTGCACGTGGCCAGCCGCGAAGGCGGCGGCGGCCACCTGTGCTGCGGCCGCACCTACCTGGCCAGCGGCCGGGTGGAGGAGGCCCGGGCCCGGGCCGGCGAGCTGCTGGCGGCGATGCGGCCCTTCGTGGACCGGGGCATCGCCATCGTGGGGCTGGAGCCGTCCTGCCTGTTCACGCTGCGCGACGAGATGACCGCCATGGGCTTCGGCGAGGCCGCGCAGGCCCTGGCGAAGCAGGCGCTGATGTTCGAGGAATTCCTGGCCCGTGAGGCGCAGGCCGGGCGGCTCGGCGAGCTGCAGGCGAAGCTGCGGCCGCTGGGACAGCCGGTGCTGGTGCACGGCCACTGCCACCAGAAGGCCTTCGACGCGGTCTCGCCGCTGATGCGGGTGCTGGCCCTGGTGCCGCAGCTCGAGCCGAAGCTGGTGGAGAGCAGCTGCTGCGGCATGGCCGGCAGCTTCGGCTACGAGGCCGGCCACTACGACGTGTCGATGCGCATGGCCGAACAGTCGCTGCTGCCGGCGGTGCGCCAAGCGCCCGACGCCCTGGTGGTGGCCGACGGCACCAGCTGCCGCCACCAGATCGCCGACGGCGCGCAGCGCGAGGCGATCCACGCCGCGGTGCTGCTGCGGCAGTCGCTGGCGGGATGAGGCGGGGGCGCGGCCCCCGCCGGGCCGGGATCACTGCGCCTTGATGTTCGCCGCCTTCACCACCTGGCCGTAGCGGGCCAGGTCGCGGCGGATCTCCTCGCCGAACTTGTCGGCGGTGCCCGGCATCGCGGTGATGCCCAGGTCGTTCAGGCGGCCGCGCACCGCCGGGTCGGCCAGCACCGCGTTGAGCTCGGCATTCAGCCTGTCGACGATGGCCTTGGGCGTCTTCGCCGGCGCGAGCAGGCCCACCCAGGAGTTGACCTCGAAGTCGGCCACGCCGCCCTCGATGAAGGTGGGCACGTCGGGCATGGAGGAGGCGCGCTGCGCGCTGGACACGGCGATCGCGTGCAGCTTGCCGGCCTTGACGTGCTGCACCGCCCCGGCGATGGCGGTGTAGACCAGGGGGATGCTGCCGCCCATGACGTCCGTCATCGCCTGGCCGCCGCCCTTGTACGGCACATGGACCAGGTTGGCGCCGGTGCGCTGGCGCAGCAGCTCGCCCGCGATGTGCGGGGTGCCGCCGGTGCCGGAGGTGCCGTAGGACAGGCCGCCGGCCTGCGACTTCGACATCGCGATCACCTCGCGCAGCGTCTTGCCGGCAAAGCCGGGATGGGAAACCAGGATCAGGATGGCATCGCCGATCTTGCCCACCGGGGCGAAGTCCTGCACCGTGTTGAACGGCACCTTGTCGAACACGTGGGGGTTGATCACCAGCGTGCCGTCGAACCCGAGCAGCAGGGTGTGGCCGTCGGGCTCGGCGGCGGCCACCATCTGGGTGCCGATGTTGCCGGAGGCGCCGGGCTTGTTGTCCACGATCACGTTCTGCCCGAGGCGGCGCGACAGCGCCTCGGCGACCAGGCGGCCGCTGGTGTCGGTCACGCCCCCGGGGGTGAAGGGCACGACCAGGCGGATCGGCTTGGTCGGGAAGGCCGCGGGCGCCGGGGCCTGGGCCTGCGCCGCCAGCGGGAACAGGCCGGCCGCGCCGGCCAGCGCGGTCAGGGCGAGCGCGGCGCCGGCGAGCCGGCGGCGCGGGAAGGAACGCGAGGGTTGCATGCTTGTCTCCTGGTCTGGGTCTTGTTATTCGGTCTCGGCGTGGCGCTTCTCGAAGTCCCACACCGCCTCGAAGCCCATGAGGCGGGTCAGCGCGCCGAAGTCGTACAGCGGCGTGCGGCCGCCGGCCGACGAGCCCTCGGCCTTGAAGGTGGCATACACCTCGCTCATGGCCTGCACCGAGGCGAGCAGGGCGGTGACCGGGAAGATCGCCAGCTTGTAGCCGATGGACTCCAGCTCGGCGCGCGAGAGCACCGGCGTGCGGCCACGCTCCACCATGTTGGCCACCAGCGGCACGTCGAAGCTGGCGCCGATGCGGCGCATCTCCTCCTCGGACTCGGGCGACTCGACGAACAGGATGTCGGCGCCGGCCTTGGCATAGGCCTCGGCGCGGCGCAGCGCCTCGTCCAGGCCCAGGGAGGTGCGCGCGTCGGTGCGCGCGATGATCAGGAAGTCCTTCGACTGGCGGGCCTCCGCGGCCACGCGGATCTTGCGCACCATGTCCTCCATCGGGATCACGCGCCGGTTCGGCGTGTGGCCGCACTTCTTGGGGAACTCCTGGTCCTCGATCTGGATGGCAGCGGCGCCGGCCTGCTCGTAGCCCTGCACCGTGTGGCGCATGTTCAGCAGGCCGCCGTAGCCGGTGTCGCCGTCGGCGATCAGGGGCGCATGGGCCATGCCGGCCATGGCGCGCACGCGGCCCACCATGTCGGAATAGGTGGCCAGGCCGGCATCGGGCAGGCCCAGGTGCGAGGCCACGGTGCCGTAGCCGGTCATGTACAGGGCGTCGAAGCCGAAGGTGTCGGCCAGGCGCAGGGAGACCATGTCGTAGACGCCGGGGGCGACGACGAGGCCGGGTTGCGCCAGGCGCTGGCGAAGGGCGGAGAGCGGTGCGGTCATGCGGGTGACAACGGGCCGGGCGCCCGCTGCAGAAAATGAGGGTCCCGCAATCTAGCAAGGCGCCCGCTGCGGCGCTGTCACCTACGCATGGACCTCGGACTCCAGGGTAAACACGTTCTCATTACCGGCGGCAGCAAGGGCATCGGCCTGGCCTGCGCCCAGGGCTTCCTCGCCGAGGGCGCCCACGTCAGCCTGGTCTCGCGCAGCGCGGCCAACCTCGAGGCGGCGCGCGCCGCGCTCGCCGCGCAGTGGCCCGCGGCCTCGGTGCGCACCTTCGCCGCCGACCTGCGCGACGCGGCCCAGGCCCTGGCGGTGCTGGACGCGGCCGAGGCGGCCGGCGGGCCGGTGGATGTCCTGGTGAACTCCGCGGGCGCGGCCAAGCGCACCCCGCCGGACGAACTCACCCCGCAGGCCTTCCACGACGCGATGCAGGCCAAGTACTTCACCTACATCCACGTGATGGAGCCGCTGGTCAAGCGCATGGGTGCCCGCGGCGCGGGGGCGATCGTCAACGTGGTGGGCGCGGGCGGCAAGTTCGCCAGCCCGATCCACATGCCCGGCGGCGCGGCGAACGCGGCGCTGATGCTGGTCTCGGCCGGCATGGCCGCGGCCTACGCGCCCAAGGGCGTGCGAGTGAACGTGGTCAACCCGGCCCAGACGCTGACCGAGCGCCTGCGCGAGGGCATGGCGGCGGATGCGCGCATGAACGGCATCACGCCCGAGGAGGCGCTGCAGCGGGCCACCGCCCGCGTCCCCCTGGGCCGCCTGGCGCGGCCGGAGGAAATCGCCGACGTGGTGGTCTTCCTGGCCTCGCCGCGCGCCGGCTACGTGACGGGCGCGGGCCTGGTGCTGGACGGGGCAGCGACGCCCACCGTCACCTGACCCGGGGCCGCCGGATCCGCTCGCGGGGTCCCGGGCGGCCTGGCCATGCGCAGGCCCCGGCGGGGCGTGGCCGGCGCGCGACGCCGGGAGGGCCGCGCGGGAGGGATCGGGCGACTGATCCCGTATCATCTTGTTTCACATCCCGACATCGCCGCCCGTGCCGATCAACGTCTACCTGGCCACCGACTACGCCTTGCTGGCAGGCGCGCTCGAGCAGTGCCTGGGCAGCGAGCCGCGCCGGTTCCGCCTGGCCGGCTGCGCCGACCCGCAGGCGATCTCGGCGGACAAGCTCGCGGCCCTGGAGGTGGACGTCATCGTCCTGGACATGGACTGCCTCGGCCACCGCGCGCTGCCGCTGCTGGCCCGGCTCCGGGACCGCTCCCATGCGAAGGCGCTGTTGATCACCCGCATCGACGACAGTGACCTCCTGGACAAGGCGGTCATGCACGGCGCGCGCGGCATCATCAACCGGCAGGGGACGCTGGCGACGCTGCTCACCGCCATCGAGAAAGTGCATGAGGGCCAGCTCTGGCTGGATCGCACGGCGACGGGGCGCATCTTCGTGGAGTTCCTGCGGCATGCCGGCACCGAGCCGCGCGCCGACGGCGCCACCGGCAAGCTGATGCAGCTGACCGAGCGCGAGCACCAGATCGTGACCTTCATCGCGCACAACGACGGCGACCCGGGCAAGGTCATCGCGGACAAGCTCCATATCAGCGAGAGCACGCTGCGCAACCACCTGACCTCGATCTACGAGAAGCTCGGCGTGGCCAACCGCCCCGGCCTGCTCGCCTACGCGCGCCAGAACGGCCTGGCCGCGCCCTCCACGCGCTAGGGCCTTTCAGCGAATTCCCCGGACCCCGGGGAGGACCTCCCTGGGAGGTTTGTCCCATGCCTGGCGGGACCCGCGCCCGCGAAGTCCCGTTCCCGCCCCCCGCAATTGTCCTGGCCGCTCCTGGACATTGGTCTCATGTGTCACGGCGCCCCGATCGTTACCTTTGGTAACCATGAAGGACCGGCGCACCTCCCCTTCCCGACCGCGACACGCGACACGCGTTGGCGTGGTCCTGCCGGTCCGTCTCGCGGACAGCACCGGGTTCACGCGTGATGCCAGCGACGAGGGTGTCTATTTCGAGATGGATGCCGCGGCCGAGACCGGCAGCGTCATTTCCTTCGATGTGGAGATGCCCACGCCGCTGGGGGCGATGACCCTGAAATGCATTGGCCTGGTGGTCCGCAACGAGCAGCGGGGAGGCCGGTACGGCATCGCGGTGCGGATCCTCGATTCGCACCTGGAAGCCCCCCACCACTGACACAGAGCATCCCCAAGGAGAGTCACGATGGCCCTGCGCACCGTTTTCATCGACAGCAGCCTGTCTTACTACAACGAGATCGCCGCACAGTACGACCCGGCGGCGTTCACCGTGGTGCGGATCGACGACCCGGCGCATGGCTACGCGCAGATCCAGGCGGCGCTCGATGCGGGGGCGACCTCGATCAACGTGGTCTCGGCCTCGTCGAGCGTGCCGGGGCTGTTCACCTCGCGCGTGGTCTTCATCGACCCGGGCGTGGCCGGCTGTGCGCAGTTGGTCGCTGCGGTTCCGGCGGACGCCACGATCGTGCTGCTGGACGCCACGCGCGACGGGCTGCTGCAGATCCGCGACTTCCTGGCGGCCAACACGGGGGTGGTGGGCGCGATCGACATCGTGACCGGCCTTGCCAGCGTGGACCTGGTCTCGCACGGCGCCACCGGCACGGTCATCCTGGGCTCCGCGGTCCTGAGCAACGACACGGTGGCGGGGTATGCCGCGGTGCTGAAGGAGATCGGCAGCCACCTGAGCGACAGCGCGGACATCCTGATCTACGGCTGCGACGTGGCGGCGGGCAGCGACGGCGTCGCGCTGATCGAGGCCCTGGCGACTGCGACGGGCGCGGACGTGGCGGCGTCGACCGACCCGACCGGCGCGGCGTCGCTGGGAGGGGATTGGGTGCTGGAGGCGAGT
Source organism: Ramlibacter sp. MAHUQ-53 (assembly GCF_052600055.1). NCBI lineage: Bacteria > Pseudomonadati > Pseudomonadota > Betaproteobacteria > Burkholderiales > Comamonadaceae > Ramlibacter > Ramlibacter sp. MAHUQ-53. The sequence continues at coordinate 3,251 of NZ_JBQWTS010000008.1, read as the reverse complement.
ACGGGGGTGATTGAGGCGCAGGTGATTGGGGACACGGCTTATGCGGGCCTGCTGAACGTGACGGCCGCAACGCTCACCACGACGCTGTCGACGACCGACGCGACGCCCACGATCGGGGGCAACTACACCTCGAACAATGGCGCCGCAAAGCTCTATGTCTGGCTGGACGGGACCAACGTCGCGACGGTTGAATTGTCAGCGTCGCAAACGAACGCCCCCTGGAGCTACACCTTCCCGAACAACCTGGCGACCGGCAACCACACGCTGGTCATCACGGCCAACCCGGGCAACATCGTTCAGGAGGTCCTGGTATCCACCCGCACGTTGACCATCCTGGCCCCTGATGTCCCCGCTCCCACCGGGCTGGACCTGGCCGCGGCGGATGACACGGGCAGCTCCAGCGTCGACAACCTCACGAACAAGACCAGCGGCCTGACCATCACGGGCAATGGCGTGAACGGGAACACCGTCACGCTGTTCGATGACGCGAACAACAACGGCGTTCGCGACAGCAACGAAGGCTCCTTGGGAACGGCCTCGGTTTCGGGCGGCAGCTTCACGGTGGACATTGCACTGGCCGAGGGCGTCCACCACGTCCGCGCCATCCAGGCCGACGGTGCGAACAACCTCAGTTCGCCCTCCGGCAGCCTGAGCATCACGATCGACACCACCGCGCCCGGGGCGCTGCAGTCCCTGGGTGAACTGGACCTCGCGGCGGGCGATGATTCGGGCACATCCAATAGTGACAACAACACAAGCCAAACCAGCGGCCTGACCGTTTCGGGCACCGGGGAGAGCGGCGCCAGCGTCGCCTTGTTTGACGACGCTGACGACGATGGCGTCATTGATGGAGGCGAACTGCTCACAACGACCACCGTTGTCGATGGAAGCTTCAGCGTTGATATTGCCCTGGCCGAGGGACTCCACCACATTCGGGCGAAGCAGACCGACCCCGCTGGCAACCAGAGCGTTGCAACCACGGCACTGAACCTTACTGTGGACACCTCGGCGCCCGCCGCAGGTACCCTGAGCTTCACCGGCCTGACCGACACCGGCAGCGACGATACCGTCGACATCACACAGGACAACGCCTTCAACCTTTCGCTGGCAGGCCAAGAGTCCGCGGCCAACGTGGTCTACCAGGTCTCCTTCAACAACGGCGACTGGGCTTCGACCACCGCCGCCCAGAGCGCCTTGGCCGATGGCAACTACCGCTTCCGCGCCGTCGTCACCGACGCCGCAGGCAACGATGCCACTTCCAATGTGCTCGAAGTCGTCATCGACAACACCGATCCGGCTCCGGGCACCCTGAGCTTTGCTGGTCTGGATGACACCGGCAGCGACGATCCCGTCGACATCACTCAGGACAACAGCTTCAACCTCTCGCTGGCTGGCCAAGAGTCCGCGGCCAACGTGGTCTACCAGGTCTCCTTCAACAACGGCGACTGGGCTTCGACCACCGCCGCCCAGAGCGCCTTGGCCGATGGCAACTACCGCTTCCGCGCCGTCGTCACCGACGCCGCAGGCAACGATGCCACTTCCAATGTGCTCGAAGTCGTCATCGACAACACCGATCCGGCTCCGGGCGTCCTGAGCTTCACCGACCTGACCGACACCGGCAGCGACGATACCGTCGACATCACTCAGGACAACAGCTTCAACCTCTCGCTGGCTGGCCAAGAGTCCGCGGCCAACGTGGTCTACCAGGTCTCCTTCAACAACGGCGACTGGACTTCCACCACCGCCGCCCAGAGCGCCCTGGCCGACGGCAACTACCGCTTCCGCGCCGTCGTCACCGACGCCGCAGGCAACGATGACACTTCCAACGTGCTCGAAGTCGTTATCGACAAGACTGCTCCGGCACCGGGCACTTTGAGTTTCACCGACCTGACCGATACCGGCAGCAACGACCCCATCGACATCACCCAGGACAACGCGTTCAGCCTCGCGCTGGCTGGCCAAGAGTCGACTGCCTCATCTGCGTACCAGGTCTCGTTCAACAACGGCGACTGGACCTCGACCACCGCCGCCCAAAGCGCGCTGGCCGACGGCAACTACCGCTATCGCGCCCTCGTCACCGACGCCGCAGGCAACGCGGCCACCTCCAACGTGCTGGAGGTCGTGATCGACAAGACTGCTCCGGCTCCGGGCGCCCTGAGCTTCACCGGCCTGGATGACACTGGCAGCGACGATCCCGTTGACGTCACTCAGGACAACAGCTTCAACCTTTCGCTGGCAGGCCAAGAGTCCACGGCCAATGTCGTCTACCAGGTCTCCTTCAACAACGGAGACTGGACCTCGACCACCGCCGCCCAAAGCGCCCTGGCCGACGGCAACTACCGCTATCGCGCCGTCGTCACCGACGCCGCAGGCAACGCGGCCACCTCCAACGTGCTGGAGGTCGTGATCGACAAGACTGCTCCGGCTCCGGGCACCCTGAGCTTCACCGGCCTGGATGACACTGGCAGCGACGACCCCATCGACATCACCCAGGACAACGCGTTCAGCCTCGCGCTGGCTGGCCAAGAGTCGACTGCCTCATCTGCGTACCAGGTCTCGTTCAACAACGGCGACTGGACCTCGACCACCGCCGCCCAGAGCGCCCTGGCCGACGGCAATTACCGCTACCGCGCCGTCGTCACCGACGCCGCAGGCAACGATGCCACTTCCAATGTGCTGGAGGTCGTGATCGACAACACCGATCCCGTACCGGGCAATCTGTCGTTCCAGAGCCTGACCGACACCGGCAGCGACGACACCGTCGACATCACCCAGGACAACGCCTTCAACCTCGCGCTGGACGGCCAAGAGTCGACTGCCTCAGTTGCGTACCAGGTCTCCTTCAACAACGGCGACTGGGCTTCGACCGCCGCCGCCCAGAGCGCCCTGGCCGACGGCAACTACCGCTTCCGCGCCGTCGTCACCGACGCCGCAGGCAACGATGCCACTTCCAATGTGCTGGAGGTCGTGATCGACAACACCGATCCCGTACCGGGCAATCTGTCGTTCCAGAGCCTGACCGACACCGGCAGCGACGACACCGTCGACATCACCCAGGACAACGCCTTCAACCTCGCGCTGGACGGCCAAGAGTCGACTGCCTCAGTTGCGTACCAGGTCTCCTTCAACAACGGCGACTGGGCTTCGACCGCCGCCGCCCAGAGCGCCCTGGCCGACGGCAACTACCGCTTCCGCGCCGTCGTCACCGACGCCGCAGGCAACGATGCCACTTCCAATGTGCTGGAGGTCGT
>NZ_JBQWTS010000007.1:0-250414 GCF_052600055.1 Ramlibacter sp. MAHUQ-53 | reverse complement strand
GTGAACTTCACTTCTTTTCTTATGAGCGTTTGATAGTTCCGAAGAACTTGGCAATCGTCTTGCCACTCAAACGCCCACGCTTATCGGCTGTGTGTTGTTAACGAACACTTCGCAAAATCAAAGCAACCCGCTTCTTTCTTGCCGCCTTCGCTGCGATCAGCGAAGCCTTGAATTCTAGCACGATTTTTTAAGAACCGGCAAACTTTTTTTGTCGCCTGCCTCGTCGCTACCGACCAGACTCGCTACTCGCCAACCTCGTTCGCCTCGTCGTTTCCAACTCAGCGCCGTGATCAGCGAAGCCTGCGATTCTATACCGTTTTTTTCGCGCCCGACAAGCCGGGCGAAAAATTCTTCATGCCGGCCCGTTGCAGCACGCCGGCCGCCGCCCAGCGGCCGCTGGCGAAGCACGCAGTGAGCAGGTAGCCGCCGGTGGGAGCTTCCCAGTCGAGCATCTCGCCGGCACAGAAGGTGCCTGGAATGGCGCGCAGCATCGCACCGTCGTCGAGCGCCTCCCAGGCCACGCCGCCGGCGCTGCTGATCGCCTCGTCCACCGGTCGCGGCGCGGACAGGCGAACGGGCAATGCCTTGATGTTCGCCGCGAGAAGCGCCGGGTCGTGCATCTGCTCCTTCGTCAGGACCTCGTGCAGCAGCCCCAGCTTGATGCCCTCCAGGTGCAGCCGGCCCTTGAGGTGGCTGGACAGGGAGCGCGAGCCGCGCGGGTGCGACACCTCGCGCAGCACCTGCTCGGGGCTGCGATCCGGCAACAGGTCCAGGGCGAAGGTGGCCTCGCCGGTACGGGCGATGGTATCGCGCAGGCGCGCGGAGAACGCATAGACCAGGCTGCCCTCCACGCCCGAGGCGGTGGCGACGAATTCGCCCTTGCGCCGCTCGCCCTCGAAGGCGATGGCGACCGACTTGAACGGCTGCCCCGCGAAGCGCGAGGAGAAAAGCCCGCTCCAGCCACCGGCGACGTCGAAGCCGCAGTTCGACGGCACCAGCGGCGCCACCGCCACGCCGCGCTCTCGCAGCAACGGCTGCCAGGCGCCATCAGACCCGAGGCGTGCCCAACTCGCGCCGCCCAGGGCGAGCACCACGGCATCGGCCCGCGCGCCCACTTCGCCCTGCGGCGAGGCGAAGCGCAGCGCGCCCTCGCCTTCCCATCCCAGCCAGCGATGCCGCATATGGAAGACCACCCCCGCCTCGCGCAGGCGATGGAGCCAGGCGCGCAGCAGCGGCGCCGCCTTCATGTCCACCGGGAAGACGCGCCCCGAGGTGCCGACGAACGTCTGCACGCCGAGGCCGCGCGCCCACTCGCGCAGCGCCTCGGGCCCAAAGGCCTCGACCATGGCGCGCAGCATCGGCGCCTGCGGCCGGTAGCGGCCCAGGAAGGCCTCGAGGGCCTCGGAGTGCGTGAGGTTCATGCCCCCGCGTCCCGCCAGCAGGAACTTGCGGCCGGCCGAGGGCATGGCGTCGTACACGTCCACCCGCAGCCCCTGCTGCGACAGCACCTCGGCGGCCATGAGGCCGGCAGGCCCGGCGCCCACCACGATCACATTCATCAGGAATCCCGTTCTTCGTTCATTCGACCGGCACGAGCCGGCCCAGCCCGGTGAGGAAGGCCGCGCGCACGGCCTCACCGGGATGCGCCGCGGCCACCGCGCGGCGATAGCGCCGCAGCTGCTCGAGCAGGTCGTCGTCCTGCTCGGGGCGCGCCGCGGACTTGTAATCGAGCACCCACCAGTCGCCGCCCTGGCGGCGGCGTACGAGGCGGTCCAGCCGCAGCAGCTCGCCCTCGTGGTGTATCTCGACTTCGTTGCCCGCCCAGTCCACCGCCTGCGGGTCCCAGGCCCAGGCGCCCTCACCGCGGCGGATGCGGGCGGCCATGGCCTGGGCATCCTGCAGCACCGTGGCGGACAGGCCGAACTCCCGCGCCACCCGTTGCAGCAACGGCGGCGGGCACGCGGGCGCCTGGTCCGGCCAGCATTCGAGCAGGCGGTGCAGGGCCTGGCCGAACCGCGAGAGGCCGTCGGCCGGCACCAGGGCCTCGTCGTCCTTCACCGGTCGGGCCAACGGCGTGCTGGGCGCGGGCACTACGGGAAGGCCGCACGGGGCACCCGCGTCGGCATGCGCCGCGGACACCGGCGCGACATCGGCCTCGGCGACCGGCTCGCACAGCGGCTGCACGCGCCGCCACCAGCTGCCCTCCGCCGGCGTGCGCGGCTCGACGCTGGAGGCCGCCAGCTCGCCACGGGCTCGGGTCATGGCGACATAGAGGGCGTTGAGCTCCTCGCGCTGGCGCGCCTGCTTTTCGGCCTCGAGCGCCGCGACGCAGCAGGCTGGCGGCTTGCTCTCGCTGGCAAGGAAGGCGAAGCGCCGTGGCGCGGCAGCCTCGCCGGGCCAGTCGACCAGCACGCCCATGGTCTCGGCGCGCGGCGCCGGCGCGTCGGTGTCCAGCAGCAGCACCAGGGGCGCCTCCAGGCCCTTGGCGCCATGCACCGTGAGCAGGCGCACCGCGCCGGCCTGGGCCACCGCCGGCGCGCGCAGGCCACCCGCGCGCAGCGCGCGCACGAAGGCGTACGGCGTGGCATAGCGGCCGCCCGAGACCTCCAGGGCGGCGCCGAGCAGCGCGCGCAGGTTGGCCAGCACCGACTCGCGCAGCGCGGGCGGCGCGGCCTGCGCGTAGCGGGCGAGGACGTCGCCGTCATGGACGATTGCGTCGAGCGCGTCGTGGGGCGGCAGGCGGTCAATCCACCGCTTCCACTTCGCCAGCACCTCGCCCACGCCGGCCAGCGGCGCGGGAGGCGTCCACGCGTCGTCCTGCAGGAGGTCGAGCCACGGGCGCGGGTGGCCCTCGGCGGCAACGGCGCGCGCGCGCAGCGCGAGTTCGACCAGGGCCGCATCGGGCACTGAAAACACCGGGGACTTGAGGACCCGGGCCATGGACAGGTCGTGCGTGGGCGTGACCAGCACGTCCACCAGCGCGACGAGGTCCTGGACCTCGGGGGCCTCGCCCAGGTCGGCCTTCTCGGGCTGCTGCGAGGGGATGCCGAGGTCACGCAATTCATCCTGCATCGCCACCAGGCGGTCGCGACGGCGCGCCAGCACCATGATGTCCTGCGGCGCGAGGCCGCCGGCGATGCGGCGCGCCAGCCACCGCGCGGCCTGGCGGCACTCCTGCACCAGCAGGCGCTCCTCGGGCAGCTCGCGGGGCGTCGTCAGGCTGTCGCGCCAGCCCTCGGCGGGCGCCGGCGCCTCGCCGGCGGCCGGCGCCGCGGAAGGCTCACGCGCAATGGCCGGCAGGTGCAGCACCCGCCCGGGCGCGGCGGACTCGGTGGTGTGGGCGCGGAAGCCCTCGTACTGGCCGGCGGCCTGGGCGGCCTCCATCACCTGGTTCATCGCGCCCAGCACCGAGGGCGCGTTGCGGCGGGTGTGGTCGCATCCGAGCAGGTCGCCCCCGAGGCCGTCGACCACGAAGCGCTGCGCCGCCCGGAACACCTGGGGCTCTGCGCGGCGGAAACGGTAGATGCTCTGCTTGGGGTCACCCACGATGAACACGCCCGGCGCGTCGCCGCCGCCCGCGCCGGCATAGCCCGAGAGCCACGCGTGCAGGGCCTGCCACTGCAACGGGTTGGTGTCCTGGAACTCGTCGACCAGCAGGTGGGCGATGCGCGCGTCCAGCCGCTCCTGCACCCAGCCCGAAAGGACCGGGTCGGACAGCATCACCAGTGCGGCGCGCTCGACGTCGTTCATGTCCACCCAGCCCTCGTCGCGTTTGAGCTGGGCGTACTCCTCGATCAGGATGCGCGCCAGCCGCGCCATGCGCAGGTGGTGCAGCCAGGCCTCGTGCTGGCCCTGGGCCGCCAGCAGGCGCAGCGCCAGGTACTGCGCAGCGCGGATGTCGCCGATGCCGGCGAGCTTGTCATTGAACTTGCGCGGCTCGTTCTTCTGCGTGAGCAGGCCGCCGAGGGCCTGAGCGAGATCACCGGCGGACACGCCCTGCTCCAGTTGCGAACCGGCGGCCGAGAAGGTGGCCTGGGTGGCCTGACCCAGGGCCCGGGCCGCAGCGAGAAGTTGCGCGCGCACCGGCCCCTCGGCGGCCAGCAGCCCGGCGGGCGTGGGGGCGCCCGGGAGGTCGGGAAAGACCTCGTCCCATGGCTTCACCGAGGCCTCGACCACGCCCTCGGCATCCGCCAGGCCGAACTCGGTACGCTTGGACAGGGCGCCCAGCAGCGCCTTGAGCGTCTGGCTGCGGCCATGGGCGGCGACGCTCGATTCATAGTCGCGCCGCGCATCGGCATCGCCGGCGACTCGATCGTGGAAGCGGCGCCAGACCTTGGCGACGGCCTGCGCGTCATCCTCCAGCAGGTCGTGGCGGGCGGGCAGCCCGAGGTGCTCCAGGGTGGCCAGGGGGGCGGTGCGAAGCAGCGCGGCGAACCAGCTGTGGAAGGTGCGCACCTGCACCGGCCGGCCGGCGGCGAGCAGCTGCGCGTACAGCCCGCGCAGCGGCGCCACCAGGGCCGGGGCCTCGCCGGGAGGCACGCCCCGTGCGGCCAGCTCGCCGAGGAGCTTCGCATCGTCGGCGTGGGCGAATTCCTCCAGCCACTCGTGCAGGCGCTCGCGCATCTCGCCGGCGGCCTTCTTGGTGAAGGTGATGGCCAGGATCTCGTGCGGCGGCGTGCCGGCCAGCAGCGCGCGCAGGATGCGCGAGACCAGCATCCAGGTCTTGCCGGCGCCGGCGCAGGCTTCCACCGCGACGCTGCGGCGCGGGTCGCACGCGATGGCATAGAAGGCCTCGCGCGGCACGCGGTGGCCGTTGACCTCGTAGGCGAAGGAACCGGAGGGCGCGCCGGGCGCCGCCGGGCCGCCCCGAGGCGCGGGCGTCCCCTCGGGGGGCGGGGAGCCGGACGAAGTGGGCGAACGGGGGGACATCATGTCTGCCAGTAGTCCTTGCGGCACAGGCCGCGGGCCGCGCAGTGCTCGCAGACCTGTCCCTCGCCCAGCGGGGGCAGCGTGGCGCCATCGCCGATGCGGCGCAGGTCGTCCAGGATGCCGTGCACCAGCGCCTCGCGCGCCTCCTGCACCGCCTCCTGGAACATGAACCGGGTCTCGCCGCGCTCGCCCACGTTGACGTAGGCGGCGCGCAGGCTGTCGTCGTCCAGCAGGGCGGCGTAGAAGGCCAGCTGGGTGTCCTCGAAGGGCGCGGCGATGCGCTCGCGCGTACGGCCGGCATCCTCGGTCTTGTAGTCCATGACGAGCCGGCGGCCATCGGGCAGGCGGTCGATGCGGTCGATGCGGCCAGTCAGCGTCACCGGGCCCAGCGGCATGTCGTGCTGGGTCTCGGCGCTGGCGAAGCGCGCGCCGTGGTCCGCCTCGAACTTCGCGAGGGCCTGCAGGTAGCCCTCGCGCACCTGCGGCCAGGCAGCCTCGAAGGGCAGGAACTCGCCGGGCGGCATCTTCAGGTCCCGGGTGGCAGCCAGCGCCACCTCGTCGAGCAGCGCAGCGCGGGCCGCGTGCGCGTCGCGCCAGTCGGCGTGCAGGGCCTCGTGGAAGCGCCGCAGCACTTCGTGCAGCCAGGTGCCGAAGTCGCGCTTGTCCAGGTCGGTATCGATCTCCTCGGTCTCCTGCAGCCCCATCTGGCGCAGCGAGAGGAAGCGGTACGGACAGCGGCGCAGGTCCTCGTAGGCACTGGCGGAGAGCCGGGCCACGCCGAGTTGCGGCGCCTGCGGCTGGGGCCGTGCCACGGGGCGCACGGGCAGCTCGCGGCGCTCGCGCGGGTCGGCAGCCGCGCCGCCCAGGCCCTCCAGCCGCAGCAGCTGCACCAGGGCACTGGGCAGCACCGGCTCACCGCTGTCGTCGGTGGCTCGCCACAGCACGTCCACCCGCGGCACCTGCATGGCATGCCGCCAGCCCTCGCGCAGCGTGGCCTCGAGCTGCGATCGCGGCGGCAGGCCCAGCACCTCGCGCTGCGCCGCGGTCCACGGCCCCGGCGGCTCTGGCGATGGCGCGAGGCGGACCTCGTCGCAGCCCGGCACCACCAGCGCCGGGAAACGGCGTCCCAGCAGCTGGTTGAACGGCAGGATCACCACCTGCGCCAGTTCCGGCGCGTCAGGCACGAAGCTCGCAGCCTCCAGGGCCTCGCCGGCCCAGGCAGTGAATTCGGCCAGCGAGAGCCGGCGCTCGGCCTGCGGCAGCTGCGCCCACAGGTGGCCAGCCGCCTCGTCGAGGCCGAGCGCGGCGATCGCCTGCGCGCCGGCCGGGTCGGCCTCCAGCGCGGACCAGGCGCGCACGGCCTGCAGCAGCTCGCGCAGCGCCTGCTGCCACTGGGGCAGCGGCCGCCCGGCGCGCAGCCGCTCGCGCCAGGCGTTGGCTTGTTCGAGCAGGTCGGACCAGCCCGCGCCAGCCGCCTCGCCCTCGCGCGCCAGGCGCGGCGCGGTCACCGCGGACCACTGCCGCAGGCCGGCGCGGCGCACCCGCCGCTCCAGCGAGAGCACGGTACGAGGCGCAGCGGCGGGGGTGTTCTTCAGCCAGTCGATCACCTCGTCGCTGCTGGCGTCCCAGGCGCAGGCGGCCAGCAGCGCCATGACCTGCGCCGCGGCCCGGGTGGTCGAGAGCTTCCAGCCGGTCTCGTCGGCGATGGCCACGCGGCGCGCGGCCAGCATGGCGCGGATGCGGCGCGTGAGGACCCGGTCCACCGCGGCCAGGGCCACCGGCGCGCGGCCCTGCTCGAGGTGCCGGATGACGCAGGCGGCGGCCATCTCGGCCTCGTGGGAGGGATCGGGGGCGGCATGCAGGGCCAGCCGGCCCGCGGGCGCGGACTCGTCCAGCGGCCAGCACACGGCGCGCTCGCCGAGGCGTCGGGCAATGGCCTCGGTGACCGGCTCGGGCTGCAGGCCCTGCAGGACCACCAGCAGGTCGAGGGAGGCGGCAGTGCGCTCGGACAGCAGTTCGTCCGTCGCGTACGACGAGGCGGCGGCCCATTCGATGGCGATGCGGGCGATCGCCGCCTCGAAGGCCATGGCGGCATGCTCCAGGCCCAGGCCGGCGACACCCCGCGCTCGGGCCGCCCACTCAGGCCGCTCGGCGGGCAGCACCGCGGCAGCGGGCGTGGCCAGCTGCCAGGCCGCCTCGACCAGGCGCGGCGCGAGCACGCCGGCCTGGCGGCCCAGGCCGGCGCGGTCCAGCCAGGCGCGGGCCGTGAGCAGGTCCAGGCCGCGGTCGAAGCTCAGGTCCGTGGGGCCGGGCGCGAAGGTGCCGCGCGAAGCCCAGTTCATGGTGGTCTCGAAGCGCGGCGCGAAGCCGTCGGGCGCGTGGCGGGCCCACAGGCGACGGGCCAGGGGCATCAGCTGGGCGTAGGGCACGAGCACCACGGTGCGCGCCGCGTGGGCGCCGCGGCGCGCCATCTCACCGGCCAGCCGGCCTACCAGGCCCGCCAGGACGCCCTCGCCATCATGGGCGGGCGCTATCGTTGCCATAGCATTCGAGCAGCCCGGCACGTCCGGTCGATGGGCTTGGTTTCTGTCACAATCCCGCCACTGTAAACGCACAAGGGCACCGACCCAGACCCCAAGGAACCATCATGGCCAGCGACCTGATCAAGCACATCTCCGACGCCTCCTTCGAAGCCGACGTCCTGCAGTCGGCCAAGCCGGTGCTGGTGGACTACTGGGCCGAGTGGTGCGGCCCGTGCAAGATGATCGCCCCGATCCTCGACGAGGTCTCCGCCGCCTACCAGGACAAGCTGGTCATCGCGAAGATGAACGTCGACGAGAACCGCGACATCCCCGCCAAGTTCGGCATCCGCGGCATCCCCACCCTGATGCTGTTCAAGGGCGGCCAGCTCGCCGCCACCAAGGTGGGCGCCATGAGCAAGGCGCAGCTCACCGCCTTCATCGACCAGCAGCTGGCCTGATCCGGTGCCCGCGGGGCGCTGGCGCGAACGCGCAACACCACCCGCGACAGGGGCCCCAGGGGCCCCTTTTTCGTACATATAATCACCGGCACTCAATGCCCGCCCCTGGTTGGCGGGCCCGCCGAGTCCCCGGTTCGTGAGGCCCTTCTCGCCTCGCCTCGGACCTCCCCCAGATACCCACCAGACCCCCGCACGGGGCACAACGCGAGGCATACCGCCATGCACCTGAACGAACTCAAGGCACTGCACGTTTCCGAAGTCCTCAAGCAAGCCGAGGAACTCGAGATCGAGAACACCGGCCGGATGCGCAAGCAGGAGCTGATGTTCGCGATCATCAAGAAGCGCGCGAAGGCCGGCGAGCAGGTGTTCGCGGACGGCGTGCTCGAGATCCTGCCCGACGGCTTCGGCTTCCTGCGCAGCCCGGACACCAGCTTCACCGCCAGCACCGACGACATCTACATCTCCCCCAGCCAGGTGCGCCGCTTCAACCTGCACACCGGCGACATGATCGAGGGCGAGGTGCGCATCCCCAAGGACGGCGAGCGCTACTTCGCGCTGACCAAGCTGGACAAGGTCAACGGCGGCCCGCCCGAGCAGAACAAGCACAAGGTGATGTTCGAGAACCTCACGCCGCTGTTCCCCAAGGAGCAGATGCGCCTGGAGCGTGAGAACCTCAAGGGCGAGGAGAACATCACCGGCCGCGTGATCGACATCATCGCCCCCATCGGCAAGGGCCAGCGCGCCCTGATCGTCGCCCCGCCCAAGTCCGGCAAGACCGTGATGATGCAAAGCATCGCCCACGCGATCTCGGCCAACTACCCCGACAGCCACATGATGGTGCTGCTGGTCGACGAGCGCCCCGAGGAAGTGACCGACATGCAGCGCTCGGTGAAGGCCGAGGTCATCGCCTCCACCTTCGACGAGCCGGCCGCCCGCCACGTGCACGTGGCCGAGATGGTGATCGAGCGCGCCAAGCGCCTGGTCGAACTGAAGAAGGACGTGGTGATCCTGCTGGACTCCATCACCCGCCTGGCCCGCGCCTACAACAACGTCGTGCCCTCCTCCGGCAAGGTGCTGACCGGCGGCGTGGACGCCAACGCCCTGCAGCGTCCCAAGCGCTTCCTGGGCGCCGCCCGGAATGTCGAGGAAGGCGGCTCGCTGACCATCATCGCCACCGCGCTGATCGACACCGGCTCGCGCATGGACGAAGTGATCTTTGAGGAATTCAAGGGCACGGGCAACTGCGAAATCCACCTGGACCGCCGCCTCTACGAGAAGCGCGTGTTCCCCTCGATCCAGCTCAATCGCTCCGGCACCCGCCGCGAGGAGCTGCTGCTGGCCCCCGAGATCCTGCAGAAGACCCGCATCCTGCGCCAGTTCATGTACAACATGGACGAGATCGAGGCGATGGAGATGGTGCTCAAGTCGATGAAGGCCACCAAGACCAACGTCGAGTTCTTCGACATGATGCGTCGGGGCGGCTGACCGACCTGGTTATAATGCGCGGTTTCTTGCGGAAAGTAGCTCGGATGGTCTGAGCCGGCTGCCGCACCAGCCCAAGGAAGATCATGAAAGAAGGCATCCACCCCGACTACCGCGACGTTCTGTTCGTGGACCTGTCCAACGGTTTCAAGTTCGTGACCCGCTCGTGCGCTCCGACCAAGGAAACCGCCGAACACGAGGGCAAGAGCTACCCCCTGTTCAAGCTGGATACCTCCAGCGAGTCGCACCCCTACTACACCGGCACCCAGAAGTCCGTGGACAACATGGGCGGCCGCGTCGAGAAGTTCCGCAACAAGTTCGGCAAGACCGCCTTCGCCAAGTAAGCGAGCGTTCCCGCCAACGAGGGCAGCCCGGGCAACCGCGCTGCCCTTTTTCTTTCCCCGCACATAATCCCCCGCGTGAATTCGCCCACCCCCGCGATCGTCGCCCAGGCCGCCGTGCGCCGCCTGCCGCGCCTGGCCCTGCTGCTGTTCTGCCTGGCCTACGTGCTGCCCGGATTCATCGGCCGTGACCCCTGGCGCAATGCCGACATGCAGGGCTTCGGCTACATGTACGAGCTGGCGCGCGGGGCCACCGACTGGTTCCGCCCCGAGATCCTGGGCTTCGCCCCCGAGTTCGACGCGCTGCTGCCGTACTGGCTCGGCGCCTGGGCGATCCAGGCCACCGCGGGCTGGCTGGCACCCGACGTGGCGGTGCGGCTGCCCGCCATCGGCTGGCTGGCGCTGACGCTGGCCGCCACCTGGTACGCCACCTACCACCTCGCGCGCACGCCGCGCGCGCAACCCGTGCCCTTCGCCTTCGGCGGCGAGGCCGACCCCACCGACTACGCCCGCGCCCTGGCCGATGCCGGCCTGCTGGCCCTGGTGGCCTGCCTGGGCCTGGCCCAGTTCTCCCACGAGACCACGCCCTCCGGTGCGCAGCTGGGGCTGGCGGCGCTGGCCTTCTACGGCCTCGCGGCCCTGGGCCGGCCCCGCGCCTGGCCGCCGCTGGCCCTCGCCCTGGGCCTGGCCGGCCTGGCCCTCAGCGGCGGTCCCACGCTGGCCGTGCTGTTCGGCGCCACCGGCGCGGCGGTGCTCGCGCTGCAGGCCCGCGAGGGCGGCGAGGCCACGCCGGCGGCGCGCGCCTCGCTCGTGGCCGCCGCGATCACCGTGGGCGTCGCCGTGCTGGCCTCGGCCCTCGACCTGTGGCGCCTGCGCCTGGACCTGGCCGACAGCGCCGCCGGCTGGCGCGGCCTGGTCCGCCTGGTGGCCTGGTTCACTTGGCCGGTGTGGCCGCTGGCGCTGTGGACCACCTGGCGCTGGCGCCGGCAGCTGGCCAGCCCGCATGTGGCCCTGCCGCTGGCCCTGGCGGGCCTGAGCCTCGCCTCCGCCCTGACCACGCCCAATGCCGACCGCTCCCTGCTGCTGGCCCTGCCCGCGCTCGCGGCGCTGGCGGCCTTCGCCCTGCCCACGCTGCGTCGCTCGGTCTCGGCCCTGATCGACTGGTTCACCCTGCTGTTTTTCAGCGGCATCGCCCTGGTGATCTGGGTGGTGTGGATCTCCCTGCAGACCGGCGTGCCGGCCAAGCCCGCGGCCAACGTGGCGCGCCTGGCGGTGGGCTTCGAGCCGAGCTTCTCGCTGCCGGCCTTCCTCGCCGCGCTGGCCGGCACCCTGGCCTGGGCGGCCCTGGTGCGCTGGCGCGCCGGCCGCCACCGCGCCGCGCTCTGGAAAAGCCTGGTGCTGCCCGCCGCCGGCGCCGCCCTGTGCTGGCTGCTGCTCATGACCCTGTGGCTGCCGGTGCTGGACTACGCACGCAGCTACGTGCCCGGCGTGCGCGCCGTGCTGCGCGCCACCGGCCCTGAGCCGGGCTGCGTGGAAGTGGGCGCCCTGACCCGCGGCCAGATGACCGCCCTGGCCTACCACGGCAACCTGGCGCTGCGGCCCGCCGGCCCGCAGCCGGTGTGCGCCTGGCGGGTGACCGCCGCGCAGCTGGCCTCGTCCACCGCCAGCGAGCTGCGCATGGACCGCTGGGAGCTGGTGTCCACCATCCGCCGACCCTCGGACCCGCGCGAGAACCTGCGGGTCTGGCGCAAGCGCCCCTGAGGCCCCCGGTGCAGGAGCTTCGCACCATCGCCCGCCACGCGGGCACGGTCTTCGTCGGGCAGGTGGCGGTGATGGCCTTCGGCCTGACCGACACGCTGGTGGCCGGGCGCTTCTCCGCCGAGGCGCTGGCGGCGCTGTCGGTGGGGTCGGCCGTCTACATCAGCATCTTCGTGGCCCTGCTCGGGGTGCTGCAGGCGCAGCTGCCGATCTGGTCGCAGCTGCGCGGCGCAGGCGAGGACGAGGCGCTGGGGCGTTCGGTGCGCCAGGCGCTGTACCTCGCCGGCCTGGCGATGGTGGCGGGCATGGCCGCCCTGCTCCTGCCCGGCCCGCTGCTGCGCGCCACCGAGGTGCCGCCGGCACTGCAGGACGAGGTCTCGCACTACCTCGCCATCCTCGCCTTCGCCCTGCCCCCGGCGCTGCTGTTCCGCCTCTACAGCACCCTCAACCAGAGCCTGGGCCTGCCCCGGCTGGTGACGCTGATCCAGATCGCCGCGCTGGCGGTGAAGGTGCCGCTGTCGGTGTGGCTGGTGTTCGGCGGCGCGGGCCTGCCGGCGCTGGGCCTGGCCGGCTGCGCCTGGGCCACGCTGGTGGTCAACCTGGCGATGGTGGTCATCGCGGCCTGGATGCTGCGCACGCAGGACATCTACCGCCCCTATCGCATCTGGGCGCCGATGGAGCGCCCGCACGGCCCCACCCTGCGCAGCTTCGCCCGCCTGGGCATTCCCACCGGGCTGTCGATCGCGGTGGAAGTCACCTCGTTCACCCTGATGGCGCTGTTCATCGCGCGCCTGGGGACCGTGGCCGCCGCCAGCCACCAGGTGGCCGCCAGCATGACGGGGCTGCTGTACATGATGCCGCTGGCGCTGGGCATCGCGACCAGCGCCCAGGTGAGCTACTGGCTCGGCGCGCAGGACGAGGCGCGGGCGCGCCTGGCGCTGCGCGTGGGCTTCAAGCTGGCGCTGGGCCTGGCAGCGTTCAGCGCCGCGGCAGTCGCCGCGTTGCATGCGCCGCTGGCCCGCCTGTTCGCCGGAGGCAACGCGCCGGTGGTGGCGCTGGCCGCCTCGCTGCTGCCCTGGGTGGCGGTGTATCACCTGTTCGACGCCACGCAGACCGTGTGCGTCTTCGTGCTGCGCAGCTTCGGCGTGGCCACCGCCTCGCTGGTGGTGTATTGCCTGATGCTGTGGGGCGTGGGCCTGGGCGGCGGCTATTGGCTGGCCTACGTGGGCGCGCCGGGCCTCGAGCCGGTGCGCGCGCCCTGGGCCTTCTGGGGCGCCGGCGCGCTGGCGCTGGCGCTGGCCGGCGCGGCGCTCTTCACCCTGCTGTGGCGCGCGGTGCGGGCCCGGCGGCGTCCGCGCTGAGGCTCTCGCGGACCCGGCTGCCCGGCAGCGTGAAGGAGAAGGTCGAGCCCGCGCCCACCGTGCTGGCGATGCGCAGCTCGCCGCCATGGCGCTGCACCACGTGCTTGACGATGGCAAGGCCCAGGCCGGTGCCGCCGGTCTCGCGGGAGCGGCTTCGGTCCACCCGGTAGAAGCGCTCGGTCAGGCGCGGCAGGTGCTCGGCGGCGATGCCGGCGCCGGTGTCGCGCACGCTGAAAAGCAGGCGGCCGTCCGGCTGGCGCGTCCAGCCCGCGTCGATGTCGCCACCCGCCGGGGTGTAGCGGATCGCGTTGCCGACCAGGTTGGACATGGCGCTCACCAGCTCGGCGCCGGCCACCGAGATCTCCACCGGCGGCGCCGGGGCGAACCGCAACGCATGCCCCTTGCCCAGCGCCGCGGCCAGGCCGCGGGCCTCGTCCTCGCACTGGGCCTGCAGCGCCGGCAGCGGGATCCAGTCGTTCACGGCGGGCAGCGGGCTGCCCTCCAGCCGCGACAGCGTGAGCAGGTCGCTGACCAGGGCCTGCATGCGGTGCGCCTGCTGCGACATCAGGCCGAGGTAGCGCGCCCGCTCGGCGTCATCCAGCGGCAGGGTCTGCAGCGACTCGACGAAGCCGGCCAGGACCGTGAGCGGGGTGCGGATCTCGTGCGAGACGTTGGCGACGAAGTCGCGCCGCATGGTCTCGGCCTGCTCCAGCGCGGTGATGTCCCGCGAGAGCAGCAGCTTGCGGCCCTCGCCGTAGGGGTGCAGCCGCACCGAGAGGCGGCTGGGGCGCGAGGGCGTGTTGTCGCGGCCCGGAATCACCACGTCGCGCGTGAAATCGCCCACCGCCATGTAGGCAGTGAAGGCCGGGTCGCGCACCAGGTTGCCGACCAGCTGGGCGACGTCACGCTGCGCGTCGAAGCCGAAGTGCAGGGCCGCGGTCTGGTTGCACCATTCGATGCGGCCCTCGGCATCCAGCAGCACCACGCCGTTGGGCGAGGCCTGGATGGCCTCCAGGAAGTGCTGCAGGCGGGCCTGCGCATCGGCGGTCGCCTGCTCGCGCGCGCGCAGGGCGCGGCGCGCCCGCTCGATGATCTCGCCCCACAAGCCGCGCATGCGCGGCGGCTCCAGTTCCTCGGTGCGGCGCAGCCAGCGAACGACGCGCGCGCCGCGCCACAGGTCCTGGGTGAACCAGGCCACGGCCGCCAGGGTGACGGCGGCGGCCGCGCCCCAGGCATGGGCCAGCTCGATGCCGACCAGGGCGCCGCCGACCAGGAAGGCGACGAAGATGAAGACCCGGAAGGCCATGGGCTCGTCAGGCCGCGCGCACCTGCGCCACGGGCTGGCCCGTAAGGCGGTAGCCCGCCCCGCGCACCGTCTCGACCATCGTGCCCGCCGACCCGAGGGCCTCGCGCAGGCGCTTGACGTGGACGTCGACCGTGCGCTCCTCGATGAAGACGTGGTCGCCCCAGACGCGGTCCAGGAGTTGTGCGCGGCTGTGTACGCGCTCGGGGTGCGCCATGAGGTAGTGCAGCAGCTTGAACTCGGTGGGGCCCAGCTTCAGCGGCTGGCCCTGCCAGGTCACGCGGTGGGTGGCGGCATCCAGCGTGAGCGCGCCGATGGTGACGGACTCGGCGGCCTGCTCCGGCGCGCGGCGGCGCAGCACGGCGCGGATGCGGGCCAGGAGTTCCTGCGTGGAAAAGGGCTTGGTGACGTAGTCGTCCGCACCGGCGTCCAGCCCGGCGACCTTGTCCGGCTCGTCGCCGCGGGCGGTGAGCATCAGCATCGGGATGGCCTTGGTGCGCGGGTCGGCGCGCCACTTGCGGGCCAGCGCCAGGCCGCTCTGGCCGGGGAGCATCCAATCGAGCAGGATGGCGTCGGGCAGCACCGCGTCGATCTCGCGCTGGGCGCTGGTACCGTCCTCCGACCAGATCGGGTCGAAGCCGTTGTGGCGCAGGTTGACGGCAATGAGCTCGGCGATCGCCGGCTCGTCCTCGACGATCAGGACACGGGGCTTCTTCATCGCAGGGCGGACTCGATCTGTTCCATGGAGCTGTGGCGGACATCGGCGCCCTTGACCACGTAGATGATCAATTCGGCGACGTTCTTGGCGTGGTCGCCGATGCGCTCCACCGCCTTGGCCAGGAACAGCAGGTCCAGGCTGGCCGAGATGGTGCGGGGGTCTTCCATCATGTAGGTGATCAGCTTGCGCACGAAGCCGTCGAACTCGGCGTCGATCAGGTCGTCTTCCTTCAGGATGGTCACGGCCGCCGCGGTGTCAAGGCGGGCGAAGGCATCCAGCGCCTTGCGCAGGAGGCCGGCCGCCAGGTCGGCGGCGACGCGCAGGTCCGAGGTGGGCAGCTGGCGCGCGGCGCCGCTGTCGATGATGGACTTGACCATGCGGGCGATCTTGGCCGCCTCGTCGCCGGCGCGCTCGAGGTTGGCCGTACCCTTGGAAATCGCCAGCAGCAGGCGCAGGTCGCGGGCGGTGGGCTGGCGCCGGCCGATGATGGAAGCCAGCTCGCGGTCGATGTCGACCTCCATCTGGTTGACGCGCTGCTCGATCACGAGCACCTGGTCGGCGGCCTCCACGCTGAAATTGGACAGCGAATAAATGGCCTGGTGGATCTGCGACTCGACCAGGCCGCCGAGCTCCAGGACGCGCGAGGAGACGCTATTGAGCTCGGAGTCGAACTGGGCGGAAATGTGCTTGTCTGCCATCGCTCTTGCCTTCCTGTGATCAGCCGAAGCGGCCGGTGATGTAGTCCTCGGTTTCCTTGCGGCGCGGCTTGAAGAAGATCTGCTCGGTCTCCCCCACTTCCACCAGGTCGCCCAGGTACATGTAGGCGGTGTAGTCGCTGCAGCGGGCAGCCTGCTGCATGTTGTGCGTCACGATGACCACGGTGTAGTCGTCCTTCAGCTCGGCGATCAGCTCCTCGATCTTCGCGGTGGAGATCGGGTCCAGCGCGGAGCACGGTTCGTCGAGCAGCAGCACCTCGGGCTTGATGGCGATGCCGCGGGCGATGCACAGGCGCTGCTGCTGGCCGCCGGACAGGCCGGAACCGGACTGGTCCAGCTTGTCCTTGACTTCGTTCCACAGAGCGGCCTTGCGCAGGGCCCACTCGACGCGGTCGTCCATGTCGCTGGAGGACAGGTTCTCGAACAGGCGCACGCCGAAGGCGATGTTGTCGTAGATGGACATCGGGAACGGCGTGGGCTTCTGGAACACCATGCCGACCTTGGCGCGGATCAGGGCCACGTCCTGCCGGGAGGTGAGCAGGTTCTCGCCGTCCAGGATGATCTCGCCCTTGGCGCGCTGCTCCGGGTACAGCTCGTACATGCGGTTGAACGTGCGCAGCAGGGTGGACTTGCCGCAGCCCGAGGGGCCGATGAAGGCGGTGACCTTCTTCTCGGGAATGTCCAGGTTGATGCCCTTGAGGGCGTGGAAGTTGCCGTAGTAGAAGTCCAGGTTGCGGACCGAGATCTTCGAGGGCGAGGCGGTGGTCATGGTGGCGGTCGTCATGAGGCGGCCTTTGTCAGTTCTTGTGGCGGGTCAGCACGCGGGCCAGGATGTTCAGGCCCAGTACGGCAATGGTGATCAGGAAGACGCCGGCCCAGGCCAGTTGCTGCCAGTTCTCGTAGGGGCTCATGGCGAACTTGAAGATGGTCACCGGCAGCGAGGCCATCGGCTCGGAGAGGTTGGACGTCCAGAACTGGTTGTTCAGGGCGGTGAACAGCAGCGGCGCGGTCTCGCCGGAGATGCGGGCCACGGCCAGCAGCACGCCGGTCACCACGCCGGCACGGGCGGCCCGCAGGGTGATGGAGGTGATCACCTTCCACTTGGGCGTGCCCAGGGCGTAGGCGGCCTCGCGCAAGCCGGAGGGCACCAGCGTCAGCATGTTCTCGGTGGTGCGGATCACCACCGGCACCACGATCAGCGCCAGGGCGCAGATGCCGGCATAGCCCGAGAACTGCTTGAAGCGGGCGACCACGACGGCGTAGACGAACAGGCCGATCACGATCGAGGGGGCGGACAGCAGGATGTCGTTGACGAAGCGGGTGGTCGAGCCGAGCCAGCCCTTGGCGTCGTACTCGACGAGGTAGACGCCGGCCATGATGCCCACTGGGGTGGCCACCACGGTGGCCAGCACCACCATCAGCAGCGAGCCGTAGATGGCGTTGGCGATGCCGCCGGGCTCGTTGGGCGCCGGGGTCATCTGGGTCAGCGTGGCCAGGGTCAGGCCGCCGACGCCCAGGCGCACGGTCTCGATCAGGATCCAGATCAGCCAGAACAGGCCGAAGGCCATGGCCGCCATGGACAGGGTCAGGGCGACGGCATTGACCGTCTTGCGGCGGCCGAACTTGGCCAGGCGGATGTCGTTCACGATTTGCGACCTTCGCTCTTCTTGAGTCGTGCCAGCAGCAGCTTGGACAGTGCGAGCACCACGAGGGTGATGAAGAACAGGACCAGGCCCAGGTAGATCAGGGCAGCCTGGTGCATTTCCGAGGAAGCCTCGGCGAATTCGTTGGCCAGCGCCGAGGTGATGCTGTTGGCGGGGGCGAACAGGCTCAGCGAGTCGAGCTGGTTGAAGTTGCCGATCACGAAGGTGACGGCCATGGTCTCGCCGAGGGCGCGTCCCAGGCCGAGCATGATGCCGCCGATGACGCCGCCCTTGGTGTAGGGCAGGACGACCTTGAACATCACCTCCCAGGTGGTGCAGCCCAGGCCGTAGGCCGACTCCTTCAGGAGCGACGGCGTCACCTCGAACACGTCGCGCATGACCGCGGCGATGAAGGGGATGATCATGATGGCCAGGATGATGCCGGCCGACAGCACGCCGATGCCCACGGGCGGGCCGGAGACCAGGGCGCCGAGCACCGGCACGCCGGCCAGGGCCTTCTGCAGCGGCTGCTGCACCCAGGTGGCCAGGATGGGGCCGAACACCAGCAGGCCCCACATGCCGTACACGATGGAGGGCACGGCGGCGAGCAGTTCTATGGCGGTCCCCAGCGGGCGCTTGAGCCAGGCCGGCGACAGCTCGGTCAGGAACAGCGCGATGCCGAAGCTGACCGGCACGGCGATCACCAGGGCGATCACCGACGTGACCAGGGTGCCGTAGATCATCACCAGGCCGCCGTACTGGTCGGCCACCGGGTCCCAGGTCGAACTGGCCAGGAAGCCCAGGCCGTAACGGTCGATCGCCGGCCAGGCGCCGACGACCAGGGATCCGAGGATGGCCAGGAGCAGGCCCAGGGTCAGGAGGGCGGCGCCCTTGGCGCCCCACCCGAACAGGCGATCCAGGAGCGGGCCGTGGCCGGCCGAACGGGGTGAAGGGGACATGCCCTGGCGGTCAGACGGCTGGTTCACGGCGGTCAGGTCGAAAGTAGCCTCATGGGCTGGCAGTGTAGAAGACATGAGGCTCCTCAAGACAACATGCGCGGCGGGCCGGGCGGCGCCCCGCAGGGCGCCGCGACGGGTCAGCGGAAGGCGATCGGCTTGCCGGAGGCGTCCTTGATTTCAGTGGCCCACAGCTTCTCGATCTGCTGCTTGACGGCGGCCGGCATCGGCACGTAGTCCAGGTCGTCGGCGACCTTGTCGCCGTTCTTGTAGGCCCAGTCGAAGAACTTCAGGGCGGTGGCGGCCTCGGCCGGCTTGTCCTGCGACTTGTGCATCAGGATGAAGGTGGCGCCGGTCATGGGCCAGGACTGGTCGCCCGGCTGGTTGGTCAGGATCTGGTAGAAGCTCTTGGCCCAGTTGGCGCCGGCGGCGGCGGCCTTGAAGGCGCTGTCGTCCGGGTTCACGAACTTGCCCGCGGCGTTCTGCATCTGGGCGTAGTTCATCTTGTTCTGCTTGACGTAGGCGTACTCGACGTAGCCGATCGAGTTGGGCAGGCGGCCCACGAAGGCGGCCACGCCCTCGTTGCCCTTGCCACCCGTGCCGGTGGGCCAGTTCACCGCGGTGCCCTCGCCGACCTTGGACTTCCACTCGGGGCTGACCTTGGACA
Source organism: Ramlibacter sp. MAHUQ-53 (assembly GCF_052600055.1). Lineage (NCBI taxonomy): Bacteria > Pseudomonadati > Pseudomonadota > Betaproteobacteria > Burkholderiales > Comamonadaceae > Ramlibacter > Ramlibacter sp. MAHUQ-53. The sequence continues at coordinate 231,560 of NZ_JBQWTS010000007.1, read as the reverse complement.
GGTAGTTGGTGAAGATGAAGCTGGTGCCGGAGCCGTCGGCGCGGCGCACCGGGGCGATGGCGGCGTCGGGCAGGTTCAGGCTGGGGTTCAGGGCCTTGATGGCGGCGTCATTCCACTTGGCGATCTTGCCCAGGTAGATGTCGGCCAGGACCGGGCCGCTCAGGCGCAGCTGGCCGGCGGCGATGCCCTGGATGTTGATCACGGGAATCACGCCGCCGATGACGGTGGGGAACTGGATCTGGCCCTTCTTGGCCAGCTCCTCGTCGGCCAGGGGCATGTCGGAGGCGCCGAAGGCGACGGTCTTGGCATCGATCTGCTTGATGCCGGCGCCCGAGCCGACGGACTGGTAGTTGACCCTCACGCCCGTGGCCTTGTTGTAGTCGGCAGCCCACTTGGCATACAGGGGCGCCGGAAACGAGGCGCCGGCACCGGTGACTTCCTGGGCGAAGGCGAGGCCGGCGAACGACAGGGAGATGAGGCCGACGGCGGCCGAGCGACGATTCAGGTTCATGGGATCCATCCTTGGTTGGGAATGCGTGCCACACGGGGGGTGGTGCGTGACGGGTTGCAGTCTAGGCAGGGCAAATGACAGACATGTGACAAATCGCAGGCGCACCCGGCGGGTCTGGATCCGTCATACCGGCGCAATAAACTCGTCACACCATTGCCTTCCGGCGAGGGCCCACTTCGACCCGGCCCGGGGAAAGATAAGAAATTCGTATGGAAAACGGAACGCTGCTTGCTGCCATCGACCTAGGATCCAACAGCTACCGACTGGAGATCGGCCGCTACGAGGACGGCCAGATTCGTCGCATCGAATACCTGAAGGAAACCGTGCGCCAGGGCGGCGGGCTCGACGATTCGCGCAACCTCACCGAGGACGCCATGCGCCGCGGCTGGGACTGCCTGGCCCGTTTCGGCGAGAGGCTGGCCGGCTTCAAGCGCCGCCAGGTCCGCGCGGTGGCGACCCAGACCCTGCGCGAGGCCCGCAATGCCGGCGAGTTCCTGGCCGGGGCCCACCCGCTCCTGGGCTTTCCCATCGACGTCATCGCCGGCCGCGAGGAGGCCCGCCTGATCTTCCAGGGCGTCACCCACCTGCTGCCCCAGTCCGACGAGCGCCGCCTGGTGGTCGACATCGGCGGCCGCTCCACCGAGATGATCCTGGGCCAGGGTTACGACGCGCGGGTCATGGAGAGCTACCGCGTCGGCAGCGTGGCCTGGTCCCAGAAGTACTTCCCGAAGGGCGAATTCACCGAGGCCGCGTTCGAGCGCGCCGAGGTGGCGGCCAAGGCGGTGCTCGACGAGGCGCTGTCGGCCTATCCCCGCGAGGGCTGGGACCGGGCGTACGGCTCGTCCGGCACCATCGGCGCGGTGGGCGACGTGCTCGCCGCCACGGGCTGGGACGCCGGCACGGTCTCCCGCGAGGCGCTGGAGTGGCTGCGCGCCCGGCTGCTGACCGCGCGCCGCGCCGACCGCCTGCAGATCGAGGGGCTGAAGGAGGACCGCCGTCCCGTGATCGGCGGCGGCATCAGCGTGCTGATGGCCGTGTTCGACCTGCTGCAGATCGACACCATGCATGTGGCCCAGGGCGCGCTGCGACACGGCGTGCTGTACGACCTCCTGGACCGGGAGCACCTGCAGGGCGACCTGCGCTCGGCCACCGTGAACCGGCTCGCCACCCGCTTCAACGTGGACGCGGCCCAGGCCCGGCGCGTGGGCCAGGTGGCCTGCCACCTGTTCGGGCAGCTGCGCGCGGACGAGGCCCCGTCCGAGGAGCACGAGCGCCAGAAGCACAAGCTGTCCTGGGCGGCGCAGCTGCACGAGATCGGCATGCGCATCGCGCACGAGAGCTACCACAAGCACGGCGCCTACATCCTCGACCACGCCGACGCACCGGGCTTCGCGCAGACCGAGCTGCACCGGCTCGGCCTGCTGGTGCTGGGGCACCGCGGCAAGCTGCGCAAGCTCGAGGCGGCGTTCGACGACGAGGTGCTGGTGCACCAGCTGCTGTGCCTGCGCCTGGCGGTGATCCTGTGCCACGCGCGGCGCGAGCCGAACCTGGAGGGCCTGCAGCTGGAACGCGCCGGGCAGGCCATGTCGCTGCGCCTGCCGCCCGGCTGGGCCGCGAGCTACCCGCAGTCGGCGCACCTGCTGCGCGAGGAGATGCAGTCCTGGCAGAAGGCGTCGTGGCGGTTCAGCCTGGTGGAGTGATCGCCTGAAACGGTATAAACTGTATATACCGTTTTCAAAGAGAGGAGCGACTCACCGTGACCACCGTCGCCAAGAAGGCACCTTCCCGCAAGCCCGTCGCCAAGGCGAAGGCCGAGGTCAAGCCGGCCACCCTGCCCGCCAAGGCCCCGGCCGCCGCAGCCGCCCTGGCTGCCCCCGCGCCAGCGGCCGCCGCACCGGCCAAGCCCGTGGCTGCCGGCAAGCCCGCCACCGGCAAGGCCAAGGCCGCCAAGGCGCCCGCGAAGGCCGTGAAGGCCCCGGCGAAGTCCGCGAAAGACGGCAAGGCCCCCAAGACGCCCAAGGCCCCCAAGCCCGTGAAGCTGGAAAAGGCCGACAAGCCGCGCAAGCCGAAGATGGTGCGTGACAGCTTCACCATCCCCAAGCCGGAGTACGAAGCCCTCGACGGCCTCAAGCAGCGCGCCGCCAAGGCCGGCGCCCCGGCCAAGAAGAGCGAGCTGCTGCGCGCCGGCCTGATGGCGCTGGCCGCGATGGGCGACGCCGCGTTCCTGGCGGCCGTCAAGGCCGTGCCGGCGATCAAGACCGGCCGCCCGGCGAAGGCCTGAGCGGCCGCTTCGGCCCCCTGCGGGGGGCCGCTGCCTCAGGCCAGGTCGGGCGGCATCACCGCCACGACCACCACCTGCAGCTGCCCGTCGCGCTCGCGGGCGCGCAGCCACCAGGCCGCCCCCTTGCGCACGGCGCAGCCGCCGGCCTGGATCCCGAGCACCTGGGCGATGACACGCCCGAGGGTCGGCTGGTGCCCCACCAGCAGCACCGGCAGGCGCGAGGCCGGCCACTGCGCCGCCTCGAGCAGGGCGTGGGGCTCGGCGTCCGGCGCCAGTTCGGGGCGGAGCCTGTACTTGCGGCCCAGCGCCAAGGCCGTCTGTTCGCAGCGGCGGGCCGGGCTGCACAGGACGCGCGCGGTCTCGGGCAACTTGCCGTCGAGCCACTGGCCCATGCGGACCGCATCGCGCTCGCCGCGCGCCGTCAGCGCGCGCGCCAGGTCATCGCCGCCCGGCGGCGCGTCCTCGGCTTCGGCGTGGCGCCACAGGACCAGGTCCATCAACGGCTCCCGCCGCCGGGCGCGACCGCGTCGCGGCCGGCGTAGCGCGCCATCAGCGCGTCCTGCGCGCCGTGGCTGCCAGCGCGCTCGGCGCCCTCGGCGCGGTAATAGCGGCCGTCGGGCATCAGGTCCCAGGCATCACGCCCGTCGTGGAGGTAGGCGACCAGGCACTCGTCGATGATGCGCTGGCGCAGCGCCGGGTCCTCGACCGGCCAGGCGAGTTCGATGCGGCGCAGCATGTTGCGGTTCATCCAGTCGGCACTCGAGAGGTACAGCGCCTCGTCCTCGCCGCTGCGGAAGTAGAACACCCGCGTGTGCTCGAGGAAGCGCCCGATCACCGAGCGTACCCGGATGTTGTCGGTCACGCCGGCGACGCCGGCCGGCAGCATGCACGCGCCGCGCACGACCAGGTCAATCTTCACGCCCGCAGCCCCGGCGCGCACCAGCGCGTGCATCAGCGGCTCGTCGGTCAGGGCGTTCATCTTCAGGACGATGCGGCCCTTCACGCCCTGGCGCGCGGCCTGCGCCAGCGCGTCCATCTTCTCGATCAGGCGGGCATGCAGCTGGAACGGCGCCATCAGCATGCGGTTCAGCCGGGGCACCCGGACCTGGCTGGCCAGGTGGGTGAAGACGCTGTCCATGTCGGCGGTGAGCCTGGGGTCGGCCGTGAGGTGGCTCAGGTCGGTGTACAGGCGGGCCGTGCGCGGGTTGTAGTTGCCGGTGGACAGGTGGCCGTAGCGAACGAGCTGGCGCCCCTCGCGGCGCGTGACCAGCAGCATCTTGGCGTGGGTCTTGAGGCCCACGATGCCGTACACCACCTGCGCGCCGATGGACTCGAGCTTCTCCGCCCAGTTGATGTTGGCCTCCTCGTCGAAGCGCGCCTTCAGCTCCACGACCGCGGTGACCTCCTTGCCCTTGCGGACCGCCTCGCGCAGCAGGTCCATCATGGCGGAGTCCGAACCGGTGCGGTAGATCGTCTGCTTGATCGCCAGCACCTGCGGGTCGTCGACCGCCTCTCGCAGGAAGTCGAGCACGCCGTCGAAACTCTCGAAGGGCTGGTGGATCAGGACATCCCCCTGCCGCAGGCGCTCGAAGATCGAGTGCCCCGTCACCAACTGGTGCGGATACGAGGGCTTGTAGGGCGGGAACAGCAGCTGCGGCGCGTTGGCCAGGTCGATCATCTGCTGCAGGCGCACGAGGTTCACCGGGCCCGGCACGCGGTACACCGCCTCGTGCGGCAGCTCGAAGTGCTCGCGCAGCAGGCCCTCCAGGTGCTCGGAGCATCCGGACGAGACCTCCAGCCGCACGGCCTGGCCGTAGTGCCGCTGCTGCAGCCCCATGCGCAGCGCGGTCCGCAGGTTGCTCACCTCCTCCTCGTCGACCGCGAGGTCGGAGTGGCGCGTGACGCGGAACTGCGAGAACTGGGAGACCTCGCGGCCGGGGAACAGGTCCTGCAGGTGCGCGCGGATCACGCTGGACAGGAGCACGAACAGGGTGCGCCCGCCGGAGACGCGGGCCGGCATGCGGATCAGGCGAGGCAGCACGCGCGGCACCTTGACGATCGCGATGTCGTTGTCGCGGCCGAAGGCGTCCTTGCCGCCGAGGCGGACGATGAAGTTCAGGGACTTGTTCGCCACCAGCGGGAACGGGTGCGCGGGGTCGAGGCCGACCGGGATCAGGAGCGGCCGGACCTCGCGGGCGAAGTACTCGTCGACCCAGCGGCGCTGGGCGGCGTCGCGCTCGCCGTGCGAGACGATGGCCATCGAGGCCTTGGCCAGGGCCGGCATGAGGTGGTCGTTGTACAGCGCGTACTGCCGCTCGACGAGGCGGTGCGCCGCGCCGGCGAGCCGGTGGAAGGACTCGATGGAGTAGGCGCCCTTGGCGTCACCGGCCTTGGCGGCCGCCAGGTGGGGTGCCGCCCGCACCTCGAAGAACTCGTCGAGGTTGGAGGAGACGATGGTCAGGTAGCGCAGTCGCTCCAGCAGCGGCACGCCGGGGCGGCGGGCCCAGTCGAGCACGCGCTCGTTGAAGCCGAGGATGCTGTGATCGCGGTCCAGGAACGGGACCGGGGCACCCTCCTCGGTGCCCCCGGCGACGGGGATGAGGGAGTCCATGGGTGATGTCGTTATCGTGACTCAATGGTGACACTATTCACGCGTTTGGTGACAGTCCGGTGACACCTGACGACCCGGGTGCGGCGGCCACGCCACGCGCCGGCACCAGGAACGACGTGAACAGGCCCGCGGCCCGCGACCAGCTGAAGTCCATGGCGCGCGCGCGCCTCGGCGCGGCGCACGGTGAGGGCCTGCCGGCAGGCCTCGGCCAGGTCCTCGTCCATCACCCCGCCGAGGCTGCGCCCGCTGGCGTCGCGCCGCGCCAGCACTTCGTTGGGCCCGTCCACGGGGAAGGCCGCGACCGGCGTGCCGGTGGCCATCGCCTCGCACATCACCAGGCCGAAGGTGTCGCTGCGGCTCGGAAAGACGAACAGGTCCGCCGCGCCGTAGAGGCGTGCCAGCTCGTCGCGCGCCAGCACGCCGACCCATTTCACCTGCGGGTGGCGGGCCTTCAGGCGCGCCTCCAGCGGCCCGACGCCGGCCACCACCTTGGTGCCGGGCAGGGGCAGGCGCAGGAAGGCCTCGATGTTCTTCTCGTACGAGACCCGGCCGACGAACAGGCTCACCGGGCGGGCCACGCCCTCCAGCGCCTCGAAGGCGCACGGCTGCGGCTGGAAGCGGAACTGGGTGGTGTCGACGCCATGCGTCCAGGTCCGCAGGTTGCGGAAGCCGCGCGCCTCCAGCATCCGCAGCACGCCCTGCGTGGGCACCATCACGCCGCAGGAGGGCCGGTGGAAGCGGCGGAACAGCGCATACCCCCAGGACAGCGGCACCCGCAGCGCCGCCTGCAGGATCTCCGGGAACTTGGTGTGGAAGGCGGTCGTGAACGCCAGGCCGCGGCGCAGGCAGTAGCGGCGGGCGGCCCAGCCCAGGGGGCCCTCGGTGGCCAGGTGGATCGCGTCGGGCGCGAACGCGTCCAGCCGCTGCGCCAGCGCCCGCCCCGGCCGCAGCGCCAGGTCGATCCCGGGGTAGCCCGGGCAGGGCCAGGTGCGGAACTGGCGCGGCTCGACCACCAGCACCTCATGCCCCCCGGCCTCCAGCTCGCGGCGCAATTCGACCAGCGTGGTCACCACGCCGTTGACCTGCGGCAGCCAGGCGTCTGTGACCAGGGCGATCCTCACGGGTGGACCTCCTGCTGCGCCTCCGCGTGCGGGCGCCAGGCCGGCGCGGCGTGCACCGGGGAATTCCAGTGGACGATTTCGAGCCGGCCGTCATGGTGTTCGACCAGCGCCGAACGGCTCTCGACCCAGTCGCCGTCGTTGCAGTACAGGATGCCGCCGATGTCGCGCATCTCGGCATGGTGGATGTGGCCGCAGACCACGCCCTGGTGCCCGCGCCGGCGCGCCTCCTGGGCGACGGCGGACTCGAAGTCGCTGATGAAGCTGACCGCGCCCTTGACCTTGCGCTTCAGGTAGGCCGACATCGACCAGTACGGCAGCCCGAGGCGGGCGCGCAGCGAATTCAGGTGGCGATTGAGCTTGAGAAGCAGCTCGTAGAGCGAGTCGCCCAGGTAGGCCAGCCACCTGGCGTACTGCACGACGCCGTCGTACAGGTCGCCGTGGATCACCCACAGCCGCTTGCCGTCGGCGGTGACATGCACGGCCTCCTCCGCCAGCTCGATGCCGCCGAAGGGGTGGCCGGCGAACTGGCGGGCGAATTCGTCGTGGTTGCCGGGCACGTAGACCACCCGCGTGCCCTTGCGGGCGCTGCGCAGGATCTTCTGCACCACGTCGTTGTGGGCCTGGGGCCAGTACCAGCGCCGGCGCAGCTGCCAGCCGTCGATGATGTCGCCCACCAGGTACAGGTGCTCGCAGGTGTGGTGCTTCAGGAACGCCAGCAGCGCCTGCGCCTGGCAGCCGGGGGTGCCCAGGTGCAGGTCGGAGATGAAGACCGCGCGGAAGCGACGGCGCTCCGGTTCGTGGCCGGCGGCGTCAACGCCCGCGTCCGCCGCGATGCCCGCGGCGAAAGGAGCGAGGGCATCGAAGGCGGCGCGCATGCTCAGCGCCCCAGGAAGTGCTTGCGGTAACGGGGCGGCAGGTCGCCGATCCGCATCATCATCGGCAGGTCCGCGGTGTTGAAGTCCGGGTCCCAGGCCGGCGCGCCCAGCACCTTGGCGCCCAGGCGCAGGTAGCCCTTGATCAGGGCGGGCGGCTCCACCGGCAGGTCGCCGTCGAGGTCGTCCACCGGCAGCGGCAGGCGCGGTCGCACGTGATACTCGATGGGCGCCAGGTGGGTGCGCTGCACCTGCTTCCAGATGCTGGCCGCGATATCGCCGCTGACCACGCCCTCGTGCAGCATGGGGATGCTGGCGCAGCCGATCATGGTGTCCAGGTCGTTGCGGACCATGAACTCGGCCAGCGCGCCCCACAGGGCGAGGATCACGCCGCCGTGGCGGTGGTCGGGATGGACGCAGCTGCGACCGAGTTCGACCATGCGACCGCGCAGGCCGCGCAGGCGGGTGAGGTCGAACTCGCCGTCGCTGTAGAAGCCGCCGACGCGGCGGGCCTGGGCCGGGGTGAGGACGCGGTAGGTGCCCACCACCTGGCCGCTGGCCTCGTCGCGCACCAGCAGGTGCTCGCAGAAGTCGTCGAACAGGTCGATGTCGTGCCCGGCCTGCGGCGTGTTCAGGCGCGCGCCCATCTCGCCGGCGAAGACGTCGAACCTCAGGCGCTGGGCCTCGCGGACTTCGTCCTGGTGGCGTGCCCAGGCCACGGCAATCGCCCCAGGGCCCCCCGCAGCTTGCTGGCGATCGCCACGGTGAAGTGACCCCCGGGGCAGGGAGATCGGCGACAGCGGCATCGTCGGGGTCGGGAGTTCTTTCACGTTGCACCTCCTGGGTTTGTGCCGGGCAGTGTGGGAGGCGCGCGTGACGCCGGCATGGCAGGCCCGTGTCATTTCGGTGACCTCCCGGGGGCGCTGGCGGCGTCACGGCGGCGTCACGTAGCGCCGCCAGCATCCGGCCATGACTGCCCTGGACCCCGATTTCCGCCTCCGGCGCGACATCATCGACAGCTACGACGAGGAGCTCGAACTCGAGCTGGAGGACCGCCCGTTCGACAGGGACGGCCACGAGATCGCGCTCAGTCCCGAGGAAAAGCGCGAGCGCCGCACCTACTTCCGCGAGCTGCTGCGCCTGCAGGGCGAGCTGGTGCGCCTGCAGGACTGGGTGGTGGCCACCGGCCACAAGATGGTGGTGCTGTTCGAGGGCCGCGACGCCGCCGGCAAGGGCGGCGTGATCAAGCGCATCACGCAGCGCCTGAACCCGCGGGTGTGCCGCGTGGTCGCCCTGCCCGCCCCGAACGACCGCGAGCGCACGCAGTGGTACTTCCAGCGCTACGCCACGCACCTGCCGGCGGCCGGCGAGATCGTGCTGTTCGACCGCAGCTGGTACAACCGCGCCGGCGTCGAGAAGGTCATGGGCTTCTGCAGCGACGACCAGTACGAGGAGTTCTTCCGCTCGGTGCCGGAGTTCGAGCGCATGCTGGCGCGCGCGGGCATCCAGCTGCTGAAGTACTGGTTCTCGATCTCGGACGAGGAGCAGCACTCGCGCTTCCTCAGCCGGATCCACGACCCCCTCAAGCAGTGGAAGCTCAGTCCCATGGACCTGGAGTCGCGCCGGCGCTGGGAGGACTACACCCGCGCCAAGGAGACCATGCTGGAGCGCACCCACATCGCCGAGGCGCCGTGGTGGGTGGTCCCGGCCGACGACAAGAAGAGGGCGCGCCTGAACTGCATCGACCACCTGCTGGCGCAGGTGCCCTACGGCGACGTGCCCCACCCCGAGGTGCGGCTGCCCCAGCGGGTGCGGCACGAGGACTACGAGCGCCACCCGGTGCCGCCGGAGATGCACGTGCCCCAGCGGTACTGATCGTCCGTGGACTTTCGCACCACGCCCTGCGGGCCGGTGTGGGGGGCTGACGAGGCCGGGCTGATCACCGGCTTCGCGTTCGCCCCCGGCCAGCCGGCCCGGACGATCGACTCCGCGCGGGCCGCCCGCAGCCTGGCGCAGGGCCGGGACGGGCGTACCGACGGCGGCTTCCTCTGGCTGCACTTCGATCTGGCCCACGCCGGCGCCGCGCGCTGGCTGGAGCGCCACGCCCGGGTCTCGGACGGTTTCTTCGAGGCGCTGGGCAGCCCCGTGCGCTCGACCCGCGTCGAGCGCGACGCCGACAGCCTGGTGGCCGTGGTCAACGACGTGATGTTCGACTTCGACTACGACCCCGGCGACCTGGCCACGCTGTGGGTCTGCCTGGACCGGGGCCTGGTGGTCACCGGCCGGCAGCAGCGGCTGCGGTCCATCGACGCCCTGCGCACCCGCATCAAGGGCGGCGAGCCGCTGGCCACGCCGATGGTGCTGCTGGAGCACCTGCTGCACGAGCAGTGCGACGTGCTGACCGACATCGTGTGTTCATGCTGACCGTGATGACAGTGCTGGCCCTGTGCCGATCAACATCGTCGCCGGCCTGTTCGGCATGAACGTGGGCGGCATCCCCCTGGCCGACGACGCGCACGGGTTCTGGGTGATCGCGGCATTGCTGGCGTTCTTCGCGATCGGCGCGACCTGGCTGGTGGCCCGGCGCCGCGACGACTGACCCCGCGCCCGGGCTCCCGCGACGACAATGGACGCCTGATGCCCGCACACCCCCGAGACCCGTCCGGCTCCGGCCCCGCGCCGACCGAGCGGGAGGTCAAGCTCCACGTCCCGCCCGAGGCCTGGGAGGGCGTGCGCCAGTCCCTGCGGCCGGCCCAGTCCCGGCGGCTGCCGCTGCATGCGGTTTACCACGACACCCCCGGCCGCGCGCTGGCAGCCGCCGGCATCGCCCTGCGCGTGCGGCGCGAGGGCGAGCGCTGGGTCCAGACGCTCAAGGCCGGCGGCACCGGCCTGCTGGCGCGGCTGGAGGACAACCTCGCGCTGGCGGCCCCGGCCGGCGGCCCGGCGCCCGCGCCGGACCTGGCGCGCCACCGCCGGCCCGCCGTGCGCGCGGCGCTGCGCCAGGCGCTGGGGCTGGCGCCCCGGCAGGCGATGCCGCCGCTGGAGGCGGTCTTCGAGGTGTGCGTCGAGCGCCTGGTGCGCGAGGTCGCCGAAGGCGCCAGCCGCATCGAGATCGCGCTGGACGAGGGCGAGCTGGTCGCCGGGACGCGGCGCCTGCCGGTGCGCGAGATCGAGTTCGAGTTGCTCGAGGGCAGCACCGGCGACCTGCTGCAGCTGGCGCGCAAGTGGCGCGAGCGCCACGGGCTGTGGATCAGCCTGGCCAGCAAGGCGGCGCGCGGCCACCGGCTCGCGCAGGGCCTGGCCCCTGCGCCGCCGGCCCCGGGCGCCGCCCCGGCGTATGCGCGGGACGCCCGGCTCGGCGCCGCGGCTGCCGCCGTGCTCGAGGCGGCCCTGGGCCAGGTGATCGCCCATGCCGACGCGGTCGCCGCCGGCAGCCCCGACGAGGAGCCTGTGCACCAGCTGCGTACCGGCCTGCGCCGCCTGCGCACCGCGCTGCGCGAGTGGCCGCCGCTGGCCGCCGAGGGCGGCCGCTACGAGGAGGTGCTGGCGAGGTCCTTCCGCATCCTCGGCGCGCAGCGCGATCGCGAGCATGTGCTGCGGGGCCTGCAGGACCGGATCGAGGCTGCCGCCGGCAGGCCGTTCTCCTTCCCCGAGCCCGAAGTGCCCGAGGCGCCCGCCGGCGGCGCCGAGGCCCCGCAGGCCGCGTCCGCCGAGGCGGCGGCCCGCGACCCGGCGTTCCAGGATGCCCTGCTCGCCCTGCTGGCCCGCGCCGACGCCCTGGGCTCGGGCGACGAGTACGACACCCCGCCGCGCCGCGCGCTGCGCCCGCGCCTGCAGGCGCTGTGGCGCCAGGTGCTGGACGACGGCCACCGCCTGCGCAAGCTCGACATCGCGCTGCAGCACCGGGTTCGCAAGCGCCTGAAGCGGCTGCGGTACCTGGCCGAGAGCGCGGCGCCGCTGTTCCCCGGCCGCCGGCTGGCGCGGTTCCTGGAGGCGCTCGCGCCGGCGCAGGAGGCGCTGGGCCGCTACAACGACACGCTGGTGGCGGTCGCGGCCTGCGCCGACCTGGCGCCCGGCGACGAGACCGCCGCCTTCGCCCTGGCGTGGCTGGAACGCCGGCGGCGCCGGCAGCTGGCGCGCAGCCAGGCGGCGCTGCGTGACCTCGCGCAGGTACGGCCGTTCTGGGAGAAGTGAGGGCGGGGTTCGCGGGCGCCTCGGACGCCGCCATCCGCCGCAGCAGGCCCGGCGCCCCGCGTCTTCCAGGCGTCAGCCCGCCTGCACGGCCTCGGCCAGTTGCTGCGCGCACTCGCGCGACTGGGCCGCATCGGGCGCTTCCACCATCACCCGCAGCACCGGCTCGGTCCCGCTGGCGCGGATCAGGATGCGCCCGCGCCCCGCGAGGCGGGCCTCGACCGCGCGTGTGGCCTCGGCCAGCGGCGCGCTGGCCTGCCAGTCCTGGCCCGGCTGCAGGCGCACGTTCAGCAGGGTCTGCGGGAACAGCGTGACGCCCTCGAGCATCTGCGCCGGCGTGCGGCCGCTGCGGCGGCAGGCCTGCAGCACCTGCAGGGCGCTGACCAGGCCGTCGCCCGTGGTGTGCTTGTCCAGCGCCAGCAGGTGGCCGGAGCCCTCGCCTCCCAGCAGCCAGCCGCGCCGCTCGAGCTCCTCGAGCACGTAGCGGTCGCCGACCTTGGCGCGCACGAACGCCACGCCGCGATCGCGCAGGGCCAGTTCCACCGCCATGTTGGTCATGAGGGTGCCGACCACGCCGGGCACCGGCTCGCCGCGCGCGAGGCGGTCGGCCGCCATCAGGTACAGGAGCTCGTCGCCGTTGTAGAGGCGGCCCTCGCCGTCGACCAGCTGCAGCCGGTCGGCGTCACCGTCCAGCGCGATGCCGAAGTCGGCGCCCTTCTCCCGCACCGCCTGCACCAGCGCCTCGGGGTGGGTGGCGCCCACGCCGCGGTTGATGTTCAGGCCGTCCGGGGCGCAGCCGATGGTGTGGACCTCGGCGCCCAGCTCGTGGAACACCAGCGGGGCGATGTGGTAGGCCGCGCCGTGGGCGGCATCGACCACGACCCGGGTGCGGCGCAGGGTGAGGTTGCTGTCGAAGGTGCTCTTGCAGAACTCGATGTAGCGGCCGGCCGCGTCGTCGAGGCGGCGCGCCTTGCCCAGGTTCGCCGAGTCGGCCCATTGCGGTGCCTCCTCCAGCGCCGCCTCGACGGCCAGCTCCCAGTCGTCCGGCAGCTTGGCGCCCAGCGCATTGAAGAACTTGATGCCGTTGTCCTCGAACGGGTTGTGGCTGGCGGAGATCACCACGCCCAGGCTGGCGCGCAGGGCCCGCGTGAGGTAGGCCACGCCGGGCGTGGGCAGCGGGCCGAGCAGGACGACGTCGACGCCCGCGGAGTTGAAGCCGGACTCCAGCGCACTCTCCAGCATGTAGCCGGAGATGCGGGTGTCCTTGCCGATCAGGACGGTGGGGCGCGACTCGGACTGCTTGAGGACGCGGCCCACCGCGTGGGCCAGGCGCAGGACGAAGTCGGGCGTGATGGGCGCGCGGCCCACGGTGCCGCGGATGCCGTCGGTGCCAAAGTATTTGCGGGTCATGGCTGGAATTGTGCTTCCTGTTGGAGGACGGCCTGGCGCACCTGCAGCGCCGCCACCGTCTCGCGCACGTCGTGCACGCGCACGATGCGTGCGCCGCGCTCCACCGCCAGCAGGGCGGCGGCCACGCTGGGCGCCAGGCGCTGGTCCACCGGCAGGCCGGTGGCAGCGCCCAGGGAGGACTTGCGCGACCAGCCCACCAGGAGCGGGTGGCCCTCGGCGAGCAGCTCGCCCTGGCGGGCCAGCAGCGCGAAGTTCTGGGCCGGGGTCTTGCCGAAGCCGATGCCCGGGTCCCAGGCGATGCGGCCGGCCGCCACGCCGCGCGCGGCCAGGGCCCGGGTGGCCTCGAGCAGCATCGCGCGCACCGGGGGCAGCGGGTCGCCGGCCATGGGCGCCAGCTGCATGGTGGTGGGCTCGCCGTGCATGTGCATCAGGCAGACGCCGCAGGCCGGGTGGTCCGCCACGGCATCGAGCGCGCCGGGCCGGCGCAGCGCCCAGATGTCGTTGACGATGTCGGCGCCGAGCTGGAGCGCCTCGCGCATCACCTCGGGCTTGTAGGTGTCCACCGAGACCGGCACGCCCAGGGCCACCGCCTCGCGCAGCACCGGCAGCAGGCGGGCCAGCTCCTCGTCCAGCGGCACCGGCGGCGAGCCGGGGCGGGTGGACTCGGCGCCCAGGTCCAGGAGGTCGGCGCCCTCCTCCACCAGCTGCACGCAGTGGCGGATGCCGGCCGCGGCCGAAGCGTTGCGGCCGCCGTCGGAGAAGGAGTCGGGGGTGAGGTTGACGATGCCCATGACCCGCGGGCGGGACAGGTCGATGCGGTAGCGGGAGGTCTGCCAGTAGGGTCCTGCGGAGGCTTGCATGGCCGCGATTGTCCACCAGCCTCTTGGGCGGTCCCCGGCCCCCGGCACCTCCGGGCGCAGGCCTTCAGGCGTCCACCCGCGGCAGCAGCCGCATGCCCACCGCCTGCCGCGCCCCCGGCGCCAGCCGCGTGCCGCCGAGCGGGCCGGGCCCGTAGCGCTCCAGGAGGTTGAGCCAGTCGGTGCACTGGCTGACCGGCTCGGCGCAGAAGTGCCCGGTGCCGGCCGGGCTGTAGACGACGAAGTAGTCCAGGCCCGCGTCGGCCTGCAGCAGCAGGTGCCGCGCCGGCCCCTGGGCGTCGGCCGGCCAGTCGATGCGGGCCGCGCGGTCCCAGCCGGTGAAGTTGTTGTCCAGGACCAGCTCGGACAGCCGCACGCCCTCGCGCAGCCGGTCCACCGCGCCCGCAGTCTCGAGCCGGGTCGGCATGACCTCGGCGTCGGTGGCCCACATCGCCGCGCAGGCCGCCTGCAGCCGCGTGCCGGGACGGTGCGGGAAGTACGGGTGGTGGCCCAGCCCCAGGGGCATGGCGGCCTCGTCCAGGCTGCGGGCCTCCAGCCAGACCGAGAGGCCATCGCCTTCCAGCGCGATGCGCTGGGTGGCGGCGAAGTGCCAGGGCCAGGCCGGGCTGGCGGGCACCTCCAGCGCGAGCTCGACCGCGTCGTCCGACTGGGCCTGCACCGTCCAGGGCTGGCGCCAGCCGATGCCGTGCAGCGGGTGCGGCGAGGGCTGCGCCGGGTGGTTGGGCGGCAGGCGGATGTCGCGCCCCTCGAAATGCGCGCGCCCCTGGCGGATGCGGTTGCAGAACGGCACCAGGGGAAAGCTGGACAGGCCCAGCGGGTCGCGCCGCACCAGCGCCTCGTGCGAGGCCGGGCGCAGCCAGTCGATGCGCCCCTGGTGGCCGGCGACGCTCCAGAAGCCGGCGATCGAGCCGCCGGCCAGGGGCGCCACCTCGGCGCGCAGGATGCCCGCCGCGAGTCTGAGGACCTGCATGCGCCCAGTCTGGAAGCAAAAAGCCCCGGCAGGTGTGTCTGCCGGGGCCGTTTGGAAACAGGGCTTGCGCGGGTCAGGCGGTGGTGGGCGCCGCCGGGCTCGGGTCGGTGCTGACCGCGGAGCCGCCGCCGGAGTCGCCGCCCGAGGTGGGCGTGCGCGGCGTGAAGTCCTTGGGCGGGCGCGGGGGCTTGCCGGCCATGATGTCGTCCAGCTGCTCGGCGTCGATGGTCTCCCACTCCAGCAGGGCCTTGGCCATGGCGTGCATCTTGTCCTGGTGCTCCTCGATGAGGCGGCGGGCCAGGGCGTACTGCTCGTCGATGATGCGGCGCACCTCGGAGTCCACCTTCTGCATGGTGCTCTCGCTCATGTTGGTGGTCTTGGTCACCGATCGGCCCAGGAACACCTCGCCTTCGTTCTCGGCGTAGACCATGGGGCCCAGCGCCTCGGACATGCCGTACTTCATGACCATGTCGCGCGCCAGGTTGGTGGCCCGCTCGAAGTCGTTGGAAGCGCCGGTGGTCATCTGGTTCATGAAGACCTCCTCGGCGATGCGGCCGCCGAACAGCATGCTGATCTGGTTCAGCATGTAGTCGCGGTCGTAGCTGAAGCGGTCCTTCTCGGGCAGGCTCATGGTCACGCCCAGCGCGCGGCCGCGCGGGATGATGGTGACCTTGTGCACCGGGTCGCACTTGGGCAGCAGCTTGCCGATCAGGGCGTGGCCGGCCTCGTGGTAGGCCGTGTTGCGGCGCTCCTCCTCGGGCATGACCATGCTCTTGCGCTCGGGGCCCATGAAGATCTTGTCCTTGGCCTTCTCGAAGTCCTGCATCTCGACGACGCGGGCATTGCGGCGGGCGGCCATCAGGGCGGCCTCGTTGCACAGGTTGGCCAGGTCGGCGCCGGACATGCCGGGCGTGCCGCGGGCGATCACGCTGGCATTGACGTCGGTGCCGATCGGCACCTTGCGCATGTGGACGTTCAGGATCTGCTCGCGCCCGCGGATGTCGGGCAGCTGCACGTAGACCTGGCGGTCGAAGCGGCCCGGGCGCAGCAGGGCGGCGTCCAGGATGTCGGGGCGGTTGGTGGCGGCCACCACGATCACGCCCAGGTTGGTCTCGAAGCCGTCCATCTCCACCAGCATCTGGTTGAGGGTCTGCTCGCGCTCGTCGTTGCCACCGCCCAGGCCGGCGCCACGCTGGCGGCCGACGGCGTCGATCTCGTCGATGAAGATGATGCAGGGCGCGTTCTTCTTGGCGTTCTCGAACATGTCGCGCACGCGGGCCGCGCCCACGCCGACGAACATCTCGACGAAGTCGGAGCCCGAGATGCTGAAGAACGGCACCTTGGCCTCGCCGGCGATGCCCTTGGCCAGCAGCGTCTTGCCGGTGCCGGGGGGGCCGACCAGCAGCAGGCCGCGGGGGATGCGGCCGCCCAGCTTCTGGAACTTCTGCGGGTCCTTCAGGAAGTCCACGACTTCCTTGACTTCCTCCTTGGCCTCGTCGCAGCCGGCGACGTCGGCGAAGGTGACCTGGTTGTTGTTCTCGTCGAGCATGCGCGCCTTGCTCTTGCCGAAGCTGAAGGCGCCGCCCTTGCCGCCGCCCTGCATCTGGCGCATGAAGTACACCCACACGCCGATCAGCAGCAGCATGGGGCCCCAGGAGACCAGCAGGGTCATGAGGAGGGAGCCCTCCTCGCGCGGCTTGACATCGAACTTGACGCCGTTGCTGATCAGGTCACCGACCAGGCCGCGGTCCAGGTAGGTGGCGTTGGTGCGGATCTTGCGGTCGTCGGTGGTGACGGCCACGATCTCGGTGCCGCCCTGGCCCTCCTGGATGACGGCGTTCTTGATGCGTTTGCCCTTGACCTCCTCGAGGAAGTCGGAGTAACCCATGACACTGGCGCCGGCCGCGCCGCGCGTGTCGAATTGCTTGAATACGGTGAAAAGCACGAGGGCGATCACCAGCCACACGGCTACTTTCGAAAACCACTGATTGTTCAACTCAGTCTCCGGGAACGCGCGCCAGGGTGGCGCCAGGGGCAGTTGAGCCCCATTCTAGGGGTTTCAAGTCGGCGGCCGATACAGATTGGCTACGACCGCCATAGGGATGTGGCTTCCCCCCGCGGGGTCAGCGTGGCGCCTTCAGGCCGATGCCCACAAGGAAGGTCTCGGAGGACTTGTCCCGCGAGGCCTTGGGTTTCAGAGGCTTGACCACCCGGAAAGTTTCCTTGAACAACTTCACGAGCTGGCTGTAGCCGCTGCCATGGAATACTTTCGTCACAAGGGCGCCTTCGGGCTTGAGGTGGGCCTGGGCGAATTCGACCGCCAGTTCCACCAGGTGCGAGATGCGGGCCGCGTCGGAGGTCTCGATGCCGGAGAGGTTGGGGGCCATGTCCGAGACCACCACGTCGGCCTTGCGGCCGCCCACCGCCTCCTCCAGGCGCTGCAGCACCTCGGGCTCGCGGAAGTCCCCCTGCAGGAAGGTCACCCCCTCGATCGGCTCCATCGGCAGGATGTCCAGCGCGATGATGGTGCCGTTCAACTCGCCCACCGCGGCGCCCGAGGGCGAGAGCCTGCGGCGCACGTACTGGCTCCAGGCGCCGGGCGTGGAGCCCAGGTCCACCACCAGGTGGCCGGGCTTGATCAGCCCCAGGGTCTCGTCGATCTCCCGCAGCTTGTAGGCGGCGCGGGCGCGGTAGCCCTCCTTCTGGGCGAGCTTGACCCACGGGTCGTTGACGTGGTCGTTCAGCCACGCCTTGTTCACCTTCTTGCTGTTGGTCTTGACCTTCATTGATTACTTCCTGGGCACCGATAATACGGTCCATGCCCGCAATTGAACTTTCCATCGCCGAGCGCAAGGCGCATCGCGCCGACGCCCACCACCTCGACCCCGTGGTCATGATCGGCAACGACGGCCTCACGCCCGCGGTCAAGAAAGAGACCGACGCCGCCCTCAACGCCCACGGCCTGATCAAGGTCCGCGTGCTCGGCGACGACCGCGCCGCCCGTGAGGCCATCTACCAGCAACTGGCCGACGAACTCAACGCCGCCCCCATCCAGCACATTGGCAAGCTCCTCGTGCTGTGGCGCCCCATGCCCGAGAAGACCCGCGGCGAGGACGAGGACCGCAAGGCCGGCCCGCGGGACTTCAAGGTCCTGAAGTACAGCAAGCGCGGCGGCCAGCGGCCCGAGGTGCGCACCGTGCGCGTGCTGGGCAACCAGCGCCTGACCCCGGGCGGCCAGGTCAAGCGGGCCAAGCCCAAGCAGAAATCCGTGAAGAAGGGCCGCCTGGGCTGAGCCCCAGGGACCCTAGGCCCCGGCACGCGGGGCGGCCTCATCGGCACGGCCCGCCCCCGCCAGCTTCCACAGCGCCGCCCCGGCGCACACCCACTGGAGCGCGAACATCGCGCTGCCCAGCGAGTGCCACAACCTGAGGTTCTCGCGCGCCACGATGCGCGGGGCCACCGCGAACTCCGACAGCAACGCCAGCAGCACCCCGGCCACCACCCAGGCCAGGGCGCCGTTCGCCCAGGCCATGGGAGAGGCCTCGCGCTCCTCGCGCGCGGCGGACTGCCGGGCGACCGCCATCAGCACCGCGCCGCAGCCCAGGGCCACCCAGGTCTGGGCGGTGAACAGGCGCGCCGCGGTCTGGCCGGCCAGGGCCGGCGTGGGCAGGTGCACGAACAGCAAGGGCACGGCCCACGCGCCGATGGCGGTGAGGCTGCCCCACCAGAGGGCGGCGGCGAAGAGGCCGAGGCGTGCGCGCCAGTCCATGGGCCGGTCCGCGATCAGATGTACTTGACCGCCACCACTTCGTAGTGCTTGATGCCGCCGGGCGCCTGCACCTCGGCGATGTCGCCCTCCTCCTTGCCGATCAGGGCGCGGGCGATGGGGCTGGAGATGTTGATCAGGCCCAGCTTCAGGTCGGCCTCGTCCTCGCCAACGATCTGGTAGGTGACCTCGTCACCGGTCTTCTCGTCCACCAGCAGCACGGTCGCGCCGAAGACGACCTTGCCGCCGGCATCCAGCGCCGCGGGGTCGATGACCTGCGCGGCCGAGAGCTTGCCCTCGACTTCCTGGATGCGGCCTTCGATGAAGCCCTGGCGGTCCTTGGCCGCTTCGTACTCGGCGTTCTCGGAGAGGTCGCCCTGGGCGCGGGCCTCGGCGATCGCGTTGATCACCCAGGGGCGGTCCACGGTCTTGAGCTTGTGGAGTTCGGCCTTGAGCTTCTCGGCGCCGCGCTTGGTGATGGGGATGGTGGCCATGGTCTGAGGGTGTCGGGGGAGGTCCAAAAGCGAAACCGCCGGTGTTGCCAGCCGGCGGTCGAATGGGCGAATTATGCCGAAATCGAGAGGGGAGCCCGGGGGTGAGGCGGTTACTGAGGGGCCCATGACCCCTGCCAAGACATCATCCAACCCTTTCCAGGGCGCCCTGCCCGCCCGCGACCACAAGCACGCACCGCCCCAGCCTGCGGCCGGCCCCGCCCCCCGCACCTGGGCCGGCCACGACGTCAAGTCGCTGCCCTCGGGCCCCGTGATCGGCGTGCCCGACCCGTACAGCACGCCCGAGGGGGCGATGGCGTCCATGGAGCTCGGGGCATCGCTGCTGTGCCTGGCCACCCTCGCCGGCAGCGTCATGGCGCTCCAGGACCAAGGCTACCTGCCCAGCGCGGGCGAGACCCCGGCGCTCGTGGCCCTCGGGCTCATCACCCTCACGCTCGTGGTCCGCAAGGAGCTGCGGCTGTGGGCCCTGGCCGAGGACGAGCCCCGGCGCGTGGCGGCCGCCGGGCTCTCCCGCAAGGAGCAACTCGAGCGCGTCGTGCAGCGGAGCAACCGGCATGCGCTGAGCGACGACGCCACCCGCGCCACGATCGACAGCCTGCGCACGGCCGCCTCGCTGCAGTCGGAAGACGAGCCGGGCCACGACCGCCACATCACCGGGGTCGAGGTGGCCCAGGCCATCGCCCGGCTCGGACGCAGCGCCGCGATGCCCTGGGAGCGCATGGTCCCGGGCCGGATCAAGCTGCTGCAGGAGGCGCTGATGACGCTCCTGCAGGAGGGCCGCATCGACGTGCCCCAGTGTGCCCACGCCCTCGTGCTGCTGGCCGCCTCGGTGGCCGCGCAGCTGAAGGAGAACACGGCCCAGGGTCGTCCCCCTTCCGAGCGGGTGCTGCTGAAGGTGGTGGGTCGGCTGATCGCGCCCTTCCGGACAGAGCTGCGGGCGCCGGTGCCAGCCTGGTCCGCGCTGGACCGGGACCGCGGCTGGCAGTGCCTGCTGGATGTCCTGCAGCTGCCCCTGTTCGACGCCACCTTCGGGCACTTCCTGGCACCCGTCCTGGCCGAGCGCCCGCAGGCTCGGCTCCCGAGCTGCTTCAACCTGCTGAGTCGCTACACGGCGCACCACATCGCGGCGACCCTGGCCATGCTGCACGGCGCGCCGGTGGAGGCCGACGGCCTCGCGAAGGCCGACTGGAAGCGCCTCGTGACCACCCTGCTGGGGCTGGTGTCGACGCACCCGCAGCGGCTCGAGCCGAGCGCGGTGCAGTACCTCGGCCGCCTGATCGCCCTGCGCGCGCGCATGGACCTGCCCGCCGCCGACCGGCAGGCCGCGCGGGCCTACCTGCGCCGGCTCGGGCAGCTGCTCCAGCCCCGCATCAACGATGCCCTGCGCGAAGCCCTCACCGAAGCCTGGGTGCTGGTGCTGCGAGCCACTGGAGGCAGCGAGGCCCAGATCGCGAAGGATTTGGCGCAGATCGTCCCGCCGGCCCCGCCCCGCCCCGCGCCCTCACAGCCCCTGGCGCCCGCTGTCCCGGAGCCTGGGGAGCCCGAGCAGCCCGGGCTCATGGCTCCAGGCCTCGCCCAGGCCATCGAGCAGGCCCGCGCGCACGCCTGGGCCGACCGCGGTGACCGCAAGGGGCTCAACCTCGAGGAACAGGCAGCCCTCGATGCGCGCATCGCCCGCCTGAAAGAGAAAGAGGCCGCGGCCGGTCCCCTCCAGAGGGGAACCTGACCGCGGCCTCGGCCGCCTCGGGGCGTGGGGATCAGGCCAGCTGCGCGTGCAGCTCCTGCACCGAGTACACGTCCAGGTTGTCCATGTACTTCATGCCTTCCACCGCGGCTTCGGCGCCGGCGATGGTGGTGAAGGTGGTCACGCGGGCCAGCAGCGCCGAGGTGCGGATGGCGCGGGAGTCGGCGATCGCGTTGCGGCGCTCCTCCACGGTGTTCACCACCATCACGATCTCGTTGTTCTTCAGCATGTCGACCACGTGCGGGCGGCCTTCGGTCACCTTGTTCACCGTGCCGCAGGCGATGCCGGCGGCGGTGATGGCGGCGGCGGTGCCCTTGGTGGCGACCAGCTCGAAGCCCATCTTGGCCAGCTCGCGGGCCACTTCCACGGCGCGCGGCTTGTCGCCGTTCTTCACCGTGAGGAAGACCTTGCCGGTGGACGTGCCGTCGGCGTTGCGCGGACGCGGCAGGCGGGTGCCGGCGCCCAGCTGGCTCTTGACGAAGGCTTCGCCGAAGGTCTTGCCCACGCCCATCACCTCGCCGGTGGACTTCATCTCCGGGCCCAGGATGGTGTCCACGCCCGGGAACTTCACGAACGGGAACACGGCTTCCTTGACGCTGAAGTACGGCGGGGTCACTTCACCGCTGATGCCCTGCGCGGCCAGCGACTGGCCGGCCATGCAGCGTGCCGCCACCTTGGCCAGCTGGATGCCGGTGGCCTTGGAGACGAAGGGCACGGTACGCGAGGCGCGCGGGTTGACTTCCAGCACGTAGATCACGTCCTGGCCGTCCACATGCTGGATGGCGAACTGCACGTTCATCAGGCCGACCACGTTCAGGGCCTTGGCCATGGCGGCGGTCTGGCGCTTGATCTCGTCCACGGTGGCCTGGGCCAGCGAGTACGGGGGCAGCGAGCAGGCGGAGTCGCCCGAGTGCACGCCGGCCTGCTCGATGTGCTCCATCACGCCGCCGATGAAGGTCTGCGTGCCGTCGGACAGGCAGTCCACGTCGCATTCGATGGCGTCGTTCAGGAAGCGGTCCAGCAGCACGGGGGAGTCGTTGGACACCTTCACGGCCTCGCGCATGTAGCGCTCCAGGTCACGCTGCTCGTGCACGATCTCCATCGCGCGGCCGCCCAGCACGTAGCTGGGGCGCACCACCAGGGGGTAGCCCAGGGCAGCGGCCTTCTCCAGCGCCTCGGCCTCGGTACGGGCCGTGGCGTTGGGCGGCTGCTTGAGCTTGAGCTCATGCAGCAGCTTCTGGAAGCGCTCGCGGTCTTCCGCGGCGTCGATCATGTCCGGGCTGGTGCCGATGATGGGCACGCCCTCGCGCTCCAGGCCCAGGGCCAGCTTCAGCGGGGTCTGGCCGCCGTACTGCACGATCACGCCGGCCGGCTTTTCCTTGTCCACGATCTCCAGCACGTCTTCCAGCGTCAGCGGCTCGAAGTACAGGCGGTCGGAGGTGTCGTAGTCGGTCGACACGGTCTCGGGATTGCAGTTGACCATGATGGTCTCGTAGCCGTCCTCGCGCATGGCGAGGGCCGCATGGACGCAGCAGTAGTCGAACTCGATGCCCTGGCCGATGCGGTTGGGGCCGCCGCCGAGGACCATGATCTTCTTCTTGTTCGTCGGCTCGGCCTCGCACTCGTCCTCGTACGTGGAGTACATGTAGGCGGTGTTGGTGGCGAACTCGGCGGCGCAGGTGTCCACGCGCTTGTACACGGGGCGCACGTTCAGCGCCTTGCGCTGCTCGCGCACGGCCTTGTCGGTGGTCTTGAGCAGCTTGGCCAGGCGGCGGTCGGAGAAGCCCTTGCGCTTCAACATGCGCAGCGTGGTGGCGTCCAGGGAAGCCAGCGCGCCCTCGCCCTTCTCGGCGGCGAGCTTGTCCATCTCCAGCTCGAGCTTGACGATCTCCTCGATCTGCACCAGGAACCACTTGTCGATCTTGGTGAGGTCGTACACCTCGTCCACCGACAGGCCCATGGCGAAGGCGTCGCCCACGTACCAGATGCGCTCGGGACCGGGCTCGCCCAGTTCCTTTTCCAGCGTCTCGCGGTCCTGGGTCTTCTCGTTCATGCCGTCCACGCCCACTTCCAGGCCGCGCAGGGCCTTCTGGAAGCTTTCCTGGAAGGTGCGGCCCATGGCCATCACCTCGCCCACGGACTTCATCTGCGTGGTCAGGCGGCTGTCGGCGGTGGGGAACTTCTCGAAGGCGAAGCGCGGGATCTTGGTGACCACGTAGTCGATCGAGGGCTCGAAGCTCGCCGGGGTCGCGCCGCCGGTGATCTCGTTGCGCAGCTCGTCGAGCGTGTAGCCCACGGCCAGCTTGGCCGCGACCTTGGCGATGGGGAAGCCCGTGGCCTTGGAGGCCAGCGCGGACGAACGCGACACGCGCGGGTTCATCTCGATGACGATCATGCGACCGTCCTTCGGGTTGATGGAGAACTGCACGTTGGAGCCGCCGGTGTCCACGCCGATCTCGCGCAGCACCGCCAGCGAGGCGTTGCGCATGATCTGGTATTCCTTGTCGGTCAGCGTCTGCGCCGGGGCCACGGTGATGGAGTCACCGGTGTGCACGCCCATGGGGTCCAGGTTCTCGATCGAGCACACGATGATGCAGTTGTCCGCCTTGTCGCGGACCACTTCCATCTCGTACTCCTTCCAACCCAGCAGCGACTCTTCGATCAGCAGCTCGTTGGTGGGCGAGGCCTCCAGGCCGCGCTTGCAGATGGTCTCGAACTCTTCAGGGTTGTAGGCAATGCCGCCGCCCGTGCCGCCCAGGGTGAAGCTGGGGCGGATGACGGTGGGGAAGCCCACATGCTTCTGCACCGCCCAGGCCTCTTCCATGCTGTGGGCGATGCCCGAGCGCGCCGAGCCCAGGCCGATCTTGGTCATGGCCTGCTTGAACTTCTGGCGGTCTTCGGCCTTGTCGATGGCCTCGGGCGTGGCGCCGATCAGTTCCACCTTGTACTTGGCCAGCACGCCGTGGCGCCACAGGTCCAGCGCGCAGTTCAGCGCGGTCTGGCCGCCCATGGTGGGCAGGATGGCGTCCGGGCGCTCCTTGGCGATGATCTTCTCGACCGTCTGCCACGTGATGGGCTCGATGTAGGTGACGTCGGCCGTGGCCGGGTCGGTCATGATCGTCGCGGGGTTGCTGTTGATCAGGATGACCTTGTAACCCTCCTCGCGCAGGGCCTTGCAGGCCTGCACGCCGGAGTAGTCGAATTCGCACGCCTGGCCGATGATGATCGGGCCGGCGCCGATGATGAGGATGCTCTTGATGTCTGTGCGCTTGGCCATGGCTTACTTCTTCGCTTGGTCCATGAGGGCGGTGAACCTGTCGAACAGGTAGCCGATGTCGTGCGGACCGGGGGATGCTTCGGGGTGGCCCTGGAAGCAGAACGCCGGCTTGTCGGTGCGGGCCAGGCCCTGCAGCGTGCCGTCGAACAGGCTCACATGGGTGGCGCGCAGGTGGGCCGGCAGGGTCTTTTCGTCGACCGCGAAGCCGTGGTTCTGGCTGGTGATGCTCACGCGGCCGTTGTCCAGGTCCTTGACGGGGTGGTTGGCGCCGTGGTGGCCGAACTTCATCTTGAAGGTCTTGGCGCCGGAGGCCAGGGCCAGGATCTGATGGCCCAGGCAGATGCCGAAGGTGGGGTAGCCCGCCTCGACCAGCTCGCGCGTGGCCTCGATCGCGTAGTCGCAGGGCTGCGGGTCGCCGGGACCGTTGGACAGGAACACGCCGTCCGGATCGAGCTTCTTCACCTCGGCGGCCGGGGTCTGCGCGGGCACCACGGTGATCTTGCAGCCACGCTCGGCCAGCATGCGCAGGATGTTCCTCTTGACGCCGAAGTCATAGGCCACCACGTGGTAGCGCGGGTTCTCCAGCTTGCCGTAGCCGGCGCCGAGCTGCCACTCGGTCTCGGTCCACTCGTAGCCCTTGGCGGTGGAGACCACCTTGGCAAGGTCGAGGCCGGACATGGAGGGCGCAGCCTGGGCGGCTGCGACGGCTTCGTCGATCTTCGCCTGGGTGACGGCCTCGCCGGCGGCCAGGCCCAGGATGCAGCCGTTCTGGGCGCCGGAGGTGCGCAGCAGGCGGGTCAGCTTGCGGGTGTCGATGTCGGCGATGGCGACGGTGTTCTCGCGACGCAGGTACTCGGAGAGGGTCTCGGTGCTGCGGAAGTTCGAGGCGACCAAGGGCAGGTCACGGATGATGAGGCCTGCGGCATGGACCTTGTCGGCTTCGATGTCCTCGCCGTTGACGCCGTAGTTGCCGATGTGCGGATACGTCAGCGTGACGATCTGCCGGCAGTAGCTGGGGTCGGTGAGGATTTCCTGGTAACCGGTGAGGGACGTGTTGAACACGACTTCGCCGGTGGTGGAGCCGGTGGCTCCGATCGAAGTGCCGATAAAGACCGTGCCGTCTGCGAGCGCCAGGATGGCGGAAGGCTTGGACGCCTGTTGAGACAAAAGCACTGGGTTCTCCGGGTGGTGACGGGTACGCCCAAACGCGGTCGAGAGCGCACTCTCGGTGTTGCTTTTGTTCAGGGGAGGAGCTGCGACTGCGCTAGGCGTACGGGGTTTGCAGGAAAGCCCCTGATTATAGCCTTGCTCGGGGCTTACCCGTAGAGGGAAAGGGCTTAAATCGCGGCCGCCGCGGCACTGGCATGCAGGCAGATCGCGGCGGCGGTGGCCACGTTCAGCGACTCCTCGCCCCCGGGCTGGATGATGCGCACCGACATCGCCGCCCGCGCCTGCACCTCGGGGCCCACGCCCTGCCCTTCGTGGCCCAGCGCCCAGGCGCAGGGCCAGGGCAGCTGCGCGCGATGCAGCAGCTCGCCCTGGTGCGAGCTGGTGGTGATCAGGGGCACCCGCAGGTCCTCCAGCAGCTGCGGCCCGGCGGACTCGATCAGGTGCAGGCCGAAGTGCGCGCCCATGCCGGCGCGCAGCACCTTGGGCGCCCACAGGGCCGCCGTGCCCTTGAGGGCGACGACCTGGCGGAAGCCGAAGGCCGAGGCGCAGCGCAGGATGGCGCCGACGTTGCCGGCATCCTGCACCCGGTCCAGGACGACGGTGGGTGCCTGCGGGTCGAGCGCGGGGTCGGCGGGCAGGGCCATCACGAAGCCCATGCGCGCCGGCGACTCCAGGCCGCTGAGGCTGCTGAAGACGGCGTCGGGCAGGACCACGTTCTTCGGCGCGGCGCCGGTCCACTCGGGCGGGGCGCTGGGCCACAGGCTCTCGGCGAACACCGCCACCTCGGGGCGCTGGCCGCGCGCCAGCAGCGCCCGGCACAGGTGGTCACCCTCCAGCCAGACCTGGCCGGCGCGCCGGTAGCCGGCGCCGTCCTGCGCGAGGCGGCGCAGCGACTTGAGCCAGGGGTTGTCACGCGAGGTGATGCGGGTCGGGCCGGCAGGTTCGGTCATGGCGTGGGGGCCTCGCGGGTGGCGGCGGCATGGGGGACGGCCTTCGCGGCCGCGGCGGTCGACGCCGCGATGGCGGCATCCACCGGGGCGAAGCCGCGCCGGTGCTGGGGGCAGGCGCCGTGCGCGCGCAGGGCCTGCAGGTGTTCGGCGGTGCCGTAGCCCTTGTGGGCGGCGAAACCGTACTGGGGGTATTGCTCGTGCAGGGCCAGGCACCAGCGGTCCCGGTGCACCTTGGCCAGGATGGAGGCCGCGCTGATGGCGGCCACCTTGGCGTCGCCGCCGACGATGGCCTCGGACAGCATGTCCAGCCGGGGCAGGCGGTTGCCGTCCACCAGCACCTTGACCGGCTTCAGGCGCAGGCCCTCCACCGCGCGCTGCATGGCCAGCATCGTGGCATGCAGGATGTTCAGGCGGGCGATCTCCTCCACCGAGGCCTCGGCGATGCTGCAGCACAGGGCCTTGGCGCGGATCTCGTCGTACAGGCGCTCGCGCCTGAGGGCGGTGAGCGCCTTGGAGTCCGCCAGGCCGGCGATGGGCTTCGTGTCGTCCAGGATCACGGCAGCGGCCACCACCGGGCCGGCCAGCGGGCCGCGGCCGGCCTCGTCGACGCCGGCGACCAGGCCGACCGGGTCCCAGTCGAGCGAGGCCTGGACGACGGCGGGCCGGCTAGCCTTGGAGGACCTGGGCGATGGCATCGGTGGCGAGCTGCGCGGTGTCGCGCCGCAGGGTGTGGTGCAGGTCGTCGAAGCGGGCTTCGACGGCGGCGCGGCGGGCGGGATCCTCCAGCCAGGCGAGCACCGCGCGCGCCAGGGCCTCGGGGGTGGCGGCGTGCTGCAGCAGCTCGGGCACCGCCATGTCCTCCAGCAGGATGTTGGGCAGGCCCACCCAGGGCTGCAGCGCCTGGCGCTTCATGATCTGCCAGCTGAGGGCGTTCATGCGGTAGCCGATGACCATGGGCCGCTTGAACAGGGCGGCCTCCAGGGTGGCGGTGCCGCTGGCGATGAGGGTGAGGTCGCAGGCGGCCAGCGCGGCGTGCGACTGGCCGTCGAGGATCGTCAGGCCCTGCGACAAGCCGGCGCGGCGGGCCGCCGCCTCGATGGCAGGCCGCAGCCGCGGGATCGCGGGCACGACCAGCTTCAGGCCGGGGCGGGCCTGCTGGACGCGGCGCGCCGCCTGGAAGAACACCTCGGCCAGGTACTTGACCTCGGAGCCGCGGCTGCCGGGAAGCACGGCCAGCACCTCGTCGCCCTCCCCCAGGCCCAGCGCGCGGCGGGCGGCGGCGCGGTCGGGCACCTGCGGGATCACGTTGGCCAGGGGGTGGCCCACGTAGGTGGCGGGGATGCCGTGCTTCGCCAGCAGGGCGGGCTCGAAGGGGAAGATGCACAGCACGTGGTCGGCGCTGCGGCGGATCTTCTCGACGCGGCCGGCCCGCCAGGCCCAGATCGAGGGGCAGACGAAGTGCACGGTGCGGATGCCGGCGGCCCGCAGGCGCGCTTCCAGGTCGAGGTTGAAGTCGGGCGCGTCGACGCCGATGAACAGGGGCGGCCGGTCGGCCAGCAGGCGCTGCGCGAGCTGCTCGCGGATGCCGACGATCTCGCGGTAGTGCCGCAGCACCTCGATGTACCCGCGTACCGCCAGCTTCTCGTGCGGCCACAGGGCCTGGAAGCCCTGCTTCGCCATGTGCGGGCCGCCGATGCCGTAGGCCTGCAGGCCCGGCCAGCGGGCGTTCAGGCCCTGGAGCAGGAGTCCGGCCAGGAGGTCACCGGAGACCTCGCCGGCAACCATCCCGACCTTCAGGTTCATCGGACGATGCCTCGCTGCGGGTCCACGCCCTGCAGGAAGCCCAGCATCATGTCGACGTCGGGCTGTGACTCGGGCGTCTTGGCCACCAGGCCGGCGATGCGCTCCTGGGCCTGGGCCAGGGTCAGGCCGTCGCGGTACAGCGCCTTGTGCATGCCCTTGACCGCCGCGATGCGCTCGGCCGAGAAGCCGCGGCGGCGCAGGCCCTCGAAGTTCATCGAGCGGGCGCCGGCCGGCTGGCCCTGGCTCATGACGAAGGGGGGCTGGTCCGCGAACAGCAGCGAGCACATGGCCGTCATGCCGTGCGCGCCGATGCGCACGAACTGGTGGACCACGGTGAAGCCGCCCAGGATCACCCAGTCGCCCACCTCGACGTGGCCGGCGAGCTGCGAGTTGTTGGCGAAGATCACCTTGTTGCCGACGATGCAGTCGTGCGCGATGTGCACGTAGGCCATGAGCCAGTTGTCGTCACCGATGCGGGTGACGCCGCCGCCGCCGGGCGAGCCGATGTTGAAGGTGGCGAACTCGCGGATGGTGTTGCGGTCGCCGATGACCAGCTCGCAGGGCTCGCCCGCGTACTTCTTGTCCTGCGGGATCGCGCCCAGCGAGGCGAACTGGAAGATGCGGTTGTCGCGGCCGATGGTGGTGTGGCCCTCGATGACGCAGTGCGGGCCCACGGTGGTGCCCGCGCCGATCTTCACATGGGGGCCGATGACGCTGTACGGCCCGATCGACACCGACGGGTCGACCTGGGCGCCTTCGGCAACGATGGCGGTGGGATGGATCTGGCCCTGCACGCGCGGCCCTCCGGTCAGGCGATGCGGCGCATGGTGCACATGAGTTCGGCCTCGCAGGCCACCTCATCTCCCACGCGGGCCGTGCCCTTGAACTTGAAGATGCCGGCCTTGGCGCGCTCCAGGGTCACGTCGAGCGTGAGCTGGTCGCCCGGCTCCACCGGGCGCTTGAAGCGGGCGCCGTCGATGCCGGCGAAGTAGTAGACGGTCTTGTCGTCGGGCGTGACGCCCTGGGTGTCGAACGACAGCAGCGCCGCGGCCTGGGCCAGGGCCTCGAGCATCAGCACGCCCGGCATCACCGGGCGGTGCGGGAAGTGGCCAGTGAAGAACGGCTCGTTGATGGTGACGTTCTTGAGGGCGACGATGCGCTGGCCCTTCTCGATGCTGAGGACGCGGTCCACCAGCAGGATGGGGTAGCGGTGCGGCAGTTGCTTGAGGATCTGGTGGATGTCCATCATGGTGTGTTCTTCGGGGTGGCGGCGAGGGCTTTTTCCAGCGCCTTGATGCGATCGCGCAGCGTGGACAGCTGGCGGAGGGTGGCGGCGTTGCGCTCCCAGGAGGACTTGTCGTCCAGGGGGAACACGCCGGCGTACTGGCCGGGTTGGCTGATGGAGCGGCTCACGAGCGACATGGCGCCCACGTGCACGTGGTCGGCGATGGTGAGGTGGCCCACGATGCCGCTCTTGCCGCCGATGGTGCAGTGTGCGCCGATGCGGGCACTGCCGGCCACGGCGACGCAGCCGGCCATGGCGGTGTGCTTGCCGATGACGACGTTGTGGCCCACCTGGATCAGGTTGTCGAGCTTGACGCCGTCCTCGATGACGGTGTCGGCCAGGGCGCCGCGGTCGATGCAGGTGTTGGCGCCGATCTCGACGTCATTGCCGATGCGCACGGCGCCGAGCTGCTCGATCTTCTCCCAGGCGCCCTGCTTCGTCGGCGCGATGCCGAAGCCGTCGGCGCCGATGACGACGCCGGGGTGCAGCAGGCAGCGCTCGCCGATCACGCAGTCCTCGCTCACGGTCACGCGCGACTTGAGCACGGTGTAGGCGCCGATGCGCGCGCCGCGCTCGACGACGCACAGCGCGCCGATGCGGGCCGTGGGATCGATCACCGCCTCGGGGTCGATGACCGCGCTGGGGTGGATGCGCGGGCCCTCGGGGCGGGCATGGCGCTGCTTCCACAGCTGGGTGAGGCGGGCGAAGTACAGGTACGGGTCGTCGGCCACCAGGGCCGCGCCGCGCGCCAGGGCCGCCTCGCGCATCGCGGGCGAGACGATGACGCAGGCCGCCTGGGAGGCGGCCAGCTGCGACTGGTACTTGGGGTTGCTCAGGAAACTGAGCTGCGAAGGGGTGGCGCTTTCGAGGGGAGCGAGCGCCTCAATGCAAACGGCGGCGTCGCCGTGAAGCTCGCCGCCGAGTGCCTGGTGGATGTCGCCCAGGGTGAGGGCCACGTCACTTGCTCGCGTTGAGGGCCTTGATCACCTTCTCGGTGATGTCGTGCTTGGGGTTGATGTAGACCGCCTCCTGCAGGATCAGGTCGTACTTCTCGGCCTCGGCGACCTGCTTGACCACGCGGTTGGCGCGCTCGAGGACCTGCTGCAACTCCTCGTTCTTGCGGGCGTTGAGGTCTTCCTGGAATTCGCGGCGCTTGCGCTGGAACTCGCGGTCCTGCTCGACGAGCTGGCGCTGGCGGGCCACGCGCTGGCTCTCGGACAGCGTGGGACCCTCGCGCTCGAACTTGTCGGAAGCGGTCTTGAGGGTGGTGCCCAGGTCGTTGATTTCCTTCTCGCGGCGGGAGAACTCCTGCTCCAGCTTGGTCTGGGCCGCCTTGGCGGTGTTGGCCTCGCGGAAGATGCGGTCGGTGTTGACGAAGCCGACACGGAACTCCTGCGCGAGGGCCGGGGCGGCCAGGATCACGGTACCCAGGATGCCGGCGGCTGCTTGGCGAATCAGTTTCTTCATTAGAAGGCGGTTCCGATCTGGAATTGGACTTTCTGGATTTTATCGCCCGGGAACTTGCGCACCGCGTTCGCGACGGCGAAACGCAGCGGGCCGACCGGCGAGATCCAGGACACGCCCAGGCCCACCGAGGCGCGCAGGTCGTTCAGGGTGAACTTCTGCTCCTCGCCGAACGCGTTGCCGACGTCGACGAAGCCATACAGGCGCAGGGTTCGGTCGTTGCCGGCGCCCGGGAACGGCGTGATGACCTCGGTGTTCAGCGTCAGGCGCTTGGGGCCGCCGATGGAGGCGCCGGTGACGTCGCGCGGGCCGAGCGTGCCTTGCTGGAAGCCGCGCACCGAGCCCAGGCCGCCGGAGTAGAAGTGCTTGAAGACCGGGAAGGGACGGCCGCTCAGGCCCTGCCCCCAGCCCAGCTCGCCGTTGAAGGCCAGCGTGTACTGCTTGTTGATCGGGAAGTACTGCTGCAGCTGGTAGTTGCCGCGCAGGTAGCGGGCATCGCCGGCGACGCCGGCCTCGCCGCTGACGCGCTGCAGCCGGCCGGTGGTGGGCGCCAGGGCGCTGTCCCGGTTGTCGCGCGACCAGCCCAGGGTCAGCGGCAGGGTGCGGCTGGTGTAGCCGAACTCCTCGGCGTAGGCCAGGTAGGCAGCCGGGATGGCGGTGCCGGGACGGATCTGGGTCTGCTCGACGCCAGCGCCGAAGAACACCGTGTCCAGTTCGCTGAACGGCACGCCAAAGCGCGCGCTCGCGCCGGTGGTGGCCAGGGAGTAGTTGCCGCCCTGGTTGTTGTAGGGCCGGCTGTTGCGGTGGTAGGCATCCAGCGTGCGCGAGATGCCGTCAGGGGTGAAGTACGGGTCGAAGGTGCTGACCGCCAGCACGCGGTTGTACTTGCTGGTGTTCAGCTCGGCGCTGAGGTACTTGCCCGAGCCGAAGGCGTTCTCCTGGCGCACGCCGAAGCCCAGGGCCAGGCGCTCGGCGCTGGAGAAGCCGGCGGACAGCTGCACGCTGCCGGTGGGCTTCTCGATGACGTTGACGACCAGGTCCACCTGGTCGGGCGCGCCCGGCACCTCGGCGGTCTCGACGTTGACCTCCTTGAAGAAGCCCAGGCGGTCGACGCGGTCACGCGAGCGCTTGATGCGGTCGCCGTCGTACCAGCTGGACTCCAGCTGGCGGAACTCGCGGCGGATCACCTCGTCGCGGGTGCGCGTGTTGCCGCCGATGTTGACGCGGCGCACGTAGGCCCGGCGCGACGGGTCGGCCGCCAGCACCAGGGTCACGCGGTTGGTGGCGCGGTCCACCTCGGGGCGGGCCTCGACCTGGGCGAAGGCGTAGCCGAAGTTGCCGAAGAACTCGGTGAAGGCCTTGGTGGTCTCGGTCACGCGGTCGGCGTTGTACGGCTCGCCCACCGGGATCGTGATCAGGGACTTGAACTCCTCGTCACGGCCCAGGAAGTTGCCCTCCAGGCGCACGCCGCTGACGACGAAGCGGTCACCCTCGGTGACGTTCACGGTGATCGTGATCTCCTGCTTGTTCGGCGAGATCGCGACCTGGGTGCCGTCGATGCGGAACTCCATGAAGCCGCGCTGCAGGTAGTACGAGCGCAGGGTCTCCAGGTCGGCGTTGAGCTTGACGCGGGAGTAACGGTCGGACTTGGTGTACCAGGACAGGTAGCCGCCGGTGTCCAGGTCGAACAGGTCCTTGAGGGTGCTCTCGCGGAACGCCTTCGCGCCCACGATGCGGATGTCCTTGATCTTGGCGGTCTCGCCCTCGTTGACGGTGAAGCTCACGTTCACCCGGTTGCGCTCGACCGGTGTGACGGTGGTCACCACCTCCGCACCGTACAGGCTGCGGTTGATGTACTGGCGCTTGAGCTCCTGCTCGGCGCGGTCGGCCAGGGCCTGGTCGAAGGGGCGGCCGTCGGCCAGGCCGATGTCGCGCAGCGCCTTGCGCAGGGTGTCCTTGTCGAACTCGCGGGTGCCGATGAAGTCGACCGCGGCAATGGTGGGACGCTCCTCGACGATCACCACGAGCACGTCGCCCTGCACCTCGAGGCGCACGTCCTTGAACAGGCCGAGGGCGAACAGCGCGCGGATAGCGGCGGTGCCCTTGTCGTCGTCGTAGCGCTCGCCCACGCGCACGGGGATGGAGGCGAAGACGGTGCCGGGCTCGACACGCTGCAGGCCCTCGACGCGGATGTCGCGCACGTTGAACGGTTCGACCGCCCAGGCCTGGGCCGCGAAGGCCATCGCGATCACGCTCGCCACGGTACGCGCGCGAGCGCGCTGGAATTGTTTCTTCATGGATTCAGGAAGGGCCCGCGCCGCGTGCGGACGAGACGGCTAATTTCAACCAAAGAGGCGGGTCACGTCGTTGAACAGCGCGATGGACATCATGACCAGGAGGACCACCATGCCTCCGCGCTGCAGGCGTTCCATCCAGGCGTCCGAGACGCCCCTGCCCGTCACCGCCTCCCAAAGATAATACATCAGGTGCCCCCCATCGAGGACCGGCAGCGGCAGCAGGTTCAGCACCCCCAGGCTCACGCTGATGAGCGCGATGAACACCAGGTACTGCGTGAGCCCCAGGCTGGCCGACTTGCCCGCGTAGTCGGCGATCGTCAGCGGCCCGCTCAGGTTCTTCAGCGAGGCCTCGCCCACCAGCATGCGGCCCATCATGCGCAGCGTGAGCCCGGAAACTTCCCAGGTGCGCACGACACCGCTGGCCAGCGCGTCGAGCGGGCCCTCGCGAACCTCCACCATCTCGGGCGGCGAGCCGACATAGGCGCCGATCCGGCCGATGGCGACGCCCTTGTCGCGGACGATGTCAGGCGTGACGGCGAGCGTGACCTCTCGGCCGTCGCGCTGCACGCGCCAGTCGACGGTCTGGCCTTCGCCCTCGCGCACCTGGCTGCGGATCCACTCGCGCAGCTGCTGGCCGTCGACGATGGGATGGGCGCCGACGGCGAGCACCAGGTCACCCTTGCGCAGCCCGGAGCGCTCGGCGGCGCTGCCGGACACCACGTCCCCCATCACCGGCCGGGTGAGCGGGCCCAGCAGGCCGATGGTGCGCGCCAGGCGCGCGTCGGCCTCCTTGGCGTCGACGATGGACAGGCGCAGGCGCAGCTCGCGCGAGCCGCTGCCCTCGGCCACCTGCAGGCGCAGGTCGCGCCCGTCCAGCGCACCCTGCGTGAGCAGCCAGCGCAGCTGGTCGAAGGACTCGACCGGCTCCATCTCCTCGTCCTCGAAGGCCGCGGCCTGGACGCGTTCGCCGCCGCGCAGGCCGGCGCGCTCGGCGACCGAGCCGGCGACCGGGCTGGCCAGGACCGGGCTCGGCTCCTGCACGCCCCACCAGGCGACGAAGGCGTAGATCAGGACGGCCAGGCCGAGGTTGGCCAGCGGGCCGGCGGCGACGATGGCGGCCCGCGCCTTCAGCGAGGCGGCGTTGAACGAGCGATGGCGCTCCTCGGGCGCGACAGGGCCCTCGCGCTCGTCGAGCATCTTGACGTAGCCGCCCAGGGGGAAGGCGCTGATGACGAATTCGGTGTCCTGCCCCGGGTGCTGGCGGCGCGGCTTCCAGCGCACCAGCACATGGCCGAAGCCGACGGAGTAGCGCAGCACCCGGACGCCGCAGGCGACGGCCATGCGGTAGTGCCCGTACTCATGGACAGCGATCAGCAGGCCCAGGGCGACGATGAAGGCGATGACGGTGAGCATGGCAGCGGCGTAGGTTCAGCGCGGGCCCGGTGCCGGGTCAATGGGACAGCCGGCCGATGGCGGCCTGCGCCGCCTGGCGCGTCCGGGCATCGAGCGCGAGGAGGTCGTCCAGGCCCTGCGGCGGCGACGGCGGCACCGCCTCGAGCGTGGCGAGGTTCAGGGCGTGGATCTGGTCGAAGCGGATGCGGCGCGCGAGGAAGGCGTCGACCGCCACCTCGTTGGCGGCATTGAGCACCGCGGTCGTGCCGGGAGCAGCCTCCAGGCTGTCCCAGGCCAGTTGCAGGCCGGGGAAGCGCTCGCGGTGGCCGCGGCTGTCCAGGGACTCGAACTGCATGTCGGCCAGCCTGGAAAAGTCCAGGCGCGCGGCGCCGGACTCGATGCGCTGGGGGAAGGACAGGCCGTAGGCGATGGGCACGCGCATGTCCGGCGTGCCCAGCTGCGCGACGACCGAGGCGTCGCGGTACTGCACCATCGAGTGGATCACGCTCTGCGGGTGGATCACCACCTCCAGGCGCGCGGGCGGCAGGCCGAACAGCCAGCGCGCCTCGATCACCTCCAGCGCCTTGTTCATCATGGTGGCGGAGTCCACCGAGATCTTGCGGCCCATCACCCAGTTGGGGTGGGCGCAGGCCTGCTCGGGGGTGACCTCGCGCAGGCGCGCCGGCTCCCAGGTGCGGAACGGCCCGCCCGAGGCGGTGAGGATGATCTTCTCGACCCGCGCGTCCCAGCTGGCCGGGTCCTCGGGCAGCGACTGGAAGATCGCCGAGTGCTCGCTGTCGATCGGCAGCAGCGTGGCCCCGCCCTGCTTCACGGCCGCGAGGAAAACCTCGCCACCGACCACCAGGGCCTCCTTGTTGGCCAGCAGCAGGCGCTTGCCGGCGCGGGCCGCCGCCAGGCAGGGCGCGAGGCCGGCGGCGCCGACGATGGCGGCCATCACCGCGTCGACCTCCTCGTGGCCCGCGATGCGCTCGAGCGCGTCGGCGCCGGCCAGCACGCGCGTGGGCAGGCCCTCGGCCTCCAGGCGGGCAGCCAGCTCGCGGCCGGCGGCGGCGTCGGCCATCACCGCGAAGCGCGGGCGGAACTGCGCGCACTGGCGCAGCATCAGGTCGACCTGGCGCGCGGCGCTGAGGGCGAAGACCTCGAAGCGGTCAAGGTGGCGGGCGATGACGTCCAGGGTGTTCGTGCCGATGGAGCCGGTCGAGCCCAGGACGGTGATGCGTTGCTTGTTCATCGAAGGATCAGAGTGTCGCCAGCATCATCGCCAGCGGCAGCGTCGGCAAGAGGGCATCCACCCGGTCCAGCACGCCGCCGTGGCCCGGCAGCAGGAAGCTGGAGTCCTTGGCGCCCACGGCGCGCTTGACGAGGGATTCGACCAGGTCGCCCACCACGCTCATGGCGGCCATGAAGACGGCGGCGATCACCAGGACCCAGGCGCCGCGCTCGGCCAGGCGGGTGTAGAGGCTGGCCACCGGGGCCTGCCACGCGGCGTCGGCCCAGGTCCAGGCGGCGGCGAGCAGCAGCACGCCGGCCATGCCGCCCCACACGCCTTCCCAGCTCTTGCCGGGGCTGATGGCGGGGGCCAGCTTGTTCCTCGTGAACCTCAGGCCGAAGGCGCGGCCGGCGAAGTACGCGGCGATGTCGGCCACCCAGACCAGCACGAAGACCGACAGCAGGAAGTTGATGCCGATGGCCCGGGCCTGGGCCACGGCCAGCCACGCCAGCCACAGCGCCAGGATGCCGCCCGGCACGCGCAGCGCCAGCGGGATGTGCGGCCAGCCGGCCACACCCCGTCGCAGCATCAGCGCGCCCCCCAGCACCCAGGCTGCGCCGGCGGTGGCCCACAGGCCCGGCAGCGGGCGCGCCACCAGGCCGGCGGACCAGGAGGCGGCGCACAGGGCCAGGCAGGCCGCGGCGCAGGCCAGCGAGGCGGGTTGCGAGAGCTGGTTCAGGCGGCCCCACTCCCAGGCGCCGGCGGCGAGCAGGACGAGCACCACCGCCGCGAACGGCAGCGGCGTGGGCCAGAACAGGGCCGGCAGGAGGATGGCCAGCAGGATGACGGCCGTGATGACGCGCTGTTTCAGCATGGATCGCTGGCCGTGTCGGGTGGTGGGAGGAAGGCGCCTAGGCCGCCTTGCGGCCGGCGGGCGTGCGCGGGGGGCGCACCTGGTCCGAGGTCTTGCCGAAGCGGCGCTCACGGCCGGCGAAGTCGGCGATGGCGGCGTCGAGTTCGGCGGCGCCGAACTCGGGCCAGAGCTTGTCGGAGAAATGGAACTCGGCGTAGGCCGACTGCCAGAGCAGGAAGTTGCTGATGCGGTACTCGCCGCCGGTGCGGATCACCAGGTCCGGGTCGGGCACGTGCGACAGCGCCATGGCCGCCGACATGCTCTCCTCGGTGACCTCCTGGCCCGCCTGCGCCAGCTTGCGGGCGGCCTGCACGATGTCCCAGCGGCCGCCGTAGTTGAAGCAGATGTTGAACACCAGGCGGTCGTTGCCTGCGGTGGCGGCCTCGGCCTGGGCCAGGCCGGCCTGCACCTTGGGCGAGAGGCCGGCGCGGTCGCCGATGAAGTGGATGCGGACCCCCTCCGTCTTCAGGGCCGGCACCTCGCGCGAGAGCGCCAGGGCCAGCAGTTCCATCAGGCCCGAGACCTCGTCGGCCGGACGGTTCCAGTTCTCGGAGGAGAAGGCGAAGACGGTGAGGACCTTGACGCCGCGGTCACCGCAGTGGCGCACGCAGGCGCGCAGGGCGTCCACGCCCACCTTGTGGCCGGCCACGCGCGGCAGGAAGCGCCGGGTGGCCCATCGGCCGTTGCCATCCATAACGATGGCGATGTGGTGCGGGACCTGGGTCACGAAGACCTTAGACCTGGGGCCTCAGACGGCCAGGATGTCCTGCTCTTTGGCCGCCACCAGCACGTCGATCTCGGCGATGTGCTTGTCGGTGACCTTCTGGATGTCGGCCTCGGAACGCTTCTGGTCGTCTTCGGACGCCAGCTTGTCCTTGACCAGCTTCTTCACGTGCTCATTGGCATCGCGGCGCAGGTTGCGGATGGCGACCTTCGCGCCCTCGCCCTCGGTGCGCACCAGCTTGGTCATCTCCTTGCGGCGCTCCTCGCTCATGGGGGGCATGGGCACGCGGATCAGGTCGCCCATGGAGGCGGGGTTCAAGCCCAGGTCGCTCTCGCGGATGGCCTTCTCGATCTTGGGGCCCATGCCCTTTTCCCAGGGCTGCACGCTGATCGTGCGGGCGTCCAGCAGCGAGACGTTGGCCACCTGGCTGATCGGCATCATCGAGCCGTAGTAATCGACCTGCACGGTGTCCAGCAGCGCGGGATTGGCGCGGCCCGTGCGGATCTTGGTCAGGTTGTTCTTGAAGGCCTCGATGCTCTGGTGCATCTTGGTCTCGGCGGTCTTCTTGATCTCGGCAATCGTGCTCATGTCGGTTCTCGCAGGTCGATCAAACAGGGCGTCAATACGTGGCGTCAGACGTGGACCAGGGTGCCCTCGTCCTCGCCCATCACGACGCGCTTGAGCGCGCCGTTCTTGAAGATGGAGAACACCTTGATCGGCAGCTTCTGGTCGCGGCACAGCGCGAAGGCGGTGGCGTCCATGATCCCCAGGTTGCGGCTCATGGCCTCGTCGAAGCTGATCGTCGAGTAGCGCGTGGCCGAGGGGTCCTTCTTGGGGTCGGCGGAGTAGACGCCATCCACCTTGGTCGCCTTGAGCACCAGCTCGGCGCCCACCTCGGCGCCGCGCAGGGCGGCGGCGGTGTCGGTGGTGAAGAAGGGGTTGCCGGTGCCGGCCGCGAAGACCACCACCTTGCCCTCCTCGAGGTACTGCAGTGCCTTGGGACGCACATAGGGCTC
The DNA here is from genome assembly GCF_052600055.1 of Ramlibacter sp. MAHUQ-53. Taxonomy (NCBI): domain Bacteria; kingdom Pseudomonadati; phylum Pseudomonadota; class Betaproteobacteria; order Burkholderiales; family Comamonadaceae; genus Ramlibacter; species Ramlibacter sp. MAHUQ-53. The sequence goes on along the minus strand of NZ_JBQWTS010000007.1, from coordinate 193,171 downwards.
GACCACCTGGTCGATGGCGATGGCGGACATGACGCGGGCGGTGAGGCCCTGCTTGTCCATCGCGTCGGCCAGGGCCAGGGAGTTCATCACCGTGGCCAGCATGCCCATGTAGTCGGCGGTGGCGCGGTCCATGCCCACGGAGCCGCCGGCCACGCCGCGGAAGATGTTGCCGCCGCCGATGACGACGGCCACCTGCACGCCCATGTTCACCACCTCGGCGACCTCTTCGACCATGCGCACGATGGTGGCGCGGTTGATGCCGAAGGCATCATCCCCCATCAGCGCCTCCCCGGACAGCTTCAGCAGGATGCGCTTGTGGGCGGGCTGTGCGGACATGGGAAGGGGCTCCTGGGAAAGACGGGTTGAGTGTAGCGATTGGGCGTGGAGGAAGTGGCGGGTGGCCGGCCGGCCACCCGGGCGGTCATCAGGCGCCGGCCTTGGCGGCGGCGACCTGGGCGGCGACTTCTGCGGCGAAGTCGTCGACCTTCTTCTCGATACCTTCGCCCACCACGTACAGGGTGAAGCCCTTCACGTTGGTGGAGGCGGCCTTGAGCATCTGCTCGACGGTCTGCTTGTCGTTCTTCACGAAGGGCTGATTGAACAGCGAGACTTCCTTCAGGTACTTCTGCACCGAGCCTTCGATCATCTTGGCGGCGATGTCGGCCGGCTTGCCGGACTCGGCAGCCTTGGCGGTGGCGACCGAACGCTCCTTCTCGATCAGCTCGGCGGGCACGTCGGCGCTGGTCAGGGCCACGGGCTTCATGGCGGCCACGTGCATGGCGACGTCCTTGGCGGCGACTTCGTCACCATCGAACTCGACGACCACGCCGATGCGGGTGCCGTGCAGGTAAGCGGCCAGCTTGGCGCCGCCTTCGAAGCGCTTGAAGCGGCGGAAGGACATGTTCTCGCCAATCTTGCCGATCAGGCCCTTGCGCACGTCTTCCAGGGTGGGGCCGAAGCCGTCCTGCGAGTAGGCCAGGGCGCCCAGGGCTTCGACGTTGGCGGGGTTGTGCTTGGCGATCAGTTCGGCAGCGGCCTTGGCCATGGCCAGGAAGCTGTCGTTCTTGGTGACGAAGTCGGTTTCGCAGTTGGTTTCCAGCAGCGCGCCGGTGGTGCCGTCGATGTAGGAGGACACCACGCCTTCGGCGGTCACGCGGGCAGCGGCCTTGCCAGCCTTGTTGCCCAGCTTGACGCGCAGGATCTCTTCGGCCTTGGCCATGTCGCCATCGGCCTCAGTCAGGGCCTTCTTGCACTCCATCATGGGGGCGTCGGTCTTGGCGCGCAGTTCGGCGACCATGCTTGCGGTGATTGCAGCCATTTCTTACCTCGTAACGTTCAAATCAGATCGGATCCGGTTGTAAAAAAGGGGCTCGCGAGCCCCTTTGTCTGCCGTGCGAATCGGCTCGTGGGGCGATCAGGCGCCTTCGGCCACTTCCACGAACTCGTCGCCGCCTTCGGCCACGGCCTTGACGACGTCATTGACGGCGTTGGCGCGGCCTTCCAGGATCGCGTCGGCGATGCCACGGGCGTACAGGGTGACGGCCTTGGAGGAGTCGTCGTTGCCGGGGATGACGTAGTCGATGCCCTCGGGGGAGTGGTTGGAGTCCACCACGCCGATCAGGGGGATGCCCAGCTTCTTGGCCTCGGCCACGGCGATCTTGTGGAAGCCCACGTCGATCACGAAGATGGCGTCGGGCAGGGTGTTCATGTCCTGGATGCCGCCGATGTCCTTCTCGAGCTTTTCCATCTCGCGGGCGAACATCAGCTGTTCCTTCTTGGACATGGACTCCAGGCCGGCTTCCTGCTGGGCCTTCATGTCCTTCAGGCGCTTGATCGAGGTCTTGACCGTCTTGAAGTTGGTCAGCATGCCGCCCAGCCAGCGCTGGTCGACGAAGGGAACGCCGGCGCGGCGGGCTTCGGCAGCCACCAGCTCACGGGCCTGGCGCTTGGTGCCCACCATCAGGATGGTGCCGCGGTTGGCGGACAGCTGCTTGGCGAACTTCATCGCCTCCTGGAACATCGGCAGCGACTTTTCCAGGTTGATGATGTGGATCTTGTTGCGGTGGCCGAAGATGAACGGAGCCATCTTGGGGTTCCAGAAGCGGGTCTGGTGACCGAAGTGGACACCGGCTTCCAGCATTTCACGCATCGTGACGGACATGGGGATTCCTTGAAGGTTGGGTCTAAAATCCGCCCCCGAAAACCGGCCCCGGATACGTCCGGATACAGCCAGCACCTTGATGGGAGGGATTCGCGATTTGCTCTGCGGGTCTGCGCCTGTCGCACCATGCGGCCGGCGTCCAGCAAAGCCCAAAGAGTTTAACACACCGCGCCCATGCAGACCCTGCCGCCCCGGCTCCCCGACCTGACCGCCACGCTGGAGGCCCTGCGCGCCGGGCGCACCACCGCCGCCGCCGAAACCGGGCGCGCGCTGGATGCCGCCGCCGCCCCGGCCTGCGCCCACGCATTCCTGGCCCTGTTCCCCGAGGCGGCCCGCCAGCAGGCGGCCGAGTCCTGGCGCGCCGCCGCGCCCCTGGGCGGCCTGCCGGTGTCGGTCAAGGACCTGTTCGACCTGGCCGGCCAGCCCACCCCGGCCGCCTCGCGGGTGCTGGCCGACGCGCCGCCCGCCCCCCGGGACGCCCGCGCCGTGACCCGGCTCACGGCCGCCGGCGGCGTGGTCCTGGGCCGCACGAACATGAGCGAGTTCGCCTTCTCCGGCGTCGGCACCAACCCGCACCACGGCACCCCCGCCAACCCGGCGGACCGCGAGGTCGCCCGCATCCCGGGCGGCTCGTCCAGCGGCGCGGCGGTTTCGGTGGCCACCGGCGCGGCCTTCATCGGCCTGGGCTCGGACACTGGCGGCTCCATCCGCATCCCGGCAGCCCTGTGCGGCCTGGTCGGCTTCAAGAACACGGCCCGCCTCACGCCGCTGGAGGGCGCCCTGCCCCTGTCCACCACGCTGGATACGGCCTGCGCGATCACCCGCTCGGTGCGCGACGCCGTCCTGGCCCACGAGGTGCTGGCCGCCCGCCGGGTCGTGCGCAGCGGCGCCCCGCTGTCGGCCTACCGCCTGGCGGTGCCGCAGACCCTGATGCTCGACGCCCTGGAGCCCGCCGTGGCCCGCGCCTTCGAGCGCGCCCTGGCCACGCTGCGCGATGCCGGCGCCCGCATCGAGGCCATCGCCCTGCCCGAACTGGGCGAGCTGGCCGGCATCAACGCCACCGGCGGTTTCTCCCCCGCCGAAAGCTACGCCTGGCACCGCCCGCTGCTGGCGCGCCATGCCGACGCCTACGACCCGCGGGTGCGCGCGCGCATCGAGCGCGGCGCCGGCATGAAGGCCCACGAGTACATCGACCTGGTGCGCGCCCGCGCCGACTGGCAGGCCTGCGTGGGCCGCGCGCTCGAGGGCTTCGACGCCCTGCTCTCGCCCACCGTGCCGATCACCGCCCCCGCCATCGCCGAGGTCGCGCCCGGCGCCGAGCGCGACGAGGCCTTCTTCCGCGTGAACGGCTTGCTGCTTCGCAACCCGAGCACGGTCAACTTCCTGGATGGCTGCGCGATCTCCCTGCCCTGCCAGGCGCCCGGCGAGCTGCCGGCGGGCCTGATGCTGTGGCACGGTGCCCTGCACGACGACACCCTGCTGAACGTGGCCCTGCAGGCCGAGGCCGCCCTGCGCGCGCAGGACGCCCGGGCATGAGGGTCGCGATCATCGGCGCCGGCATCGTCGGCGTCACCACGGCCTACGAGCTCGCGGCGGACGGCCACGAGGTCACCGTCTTCGAGCGCCACGCCTCCGTCGCCGAGGAGGCCAGCTTCGGTAATGCCGGCGTGGTCGCCCCGGGCTATGTCACGCCCTGGGCCGCGCCGGGTATGCCCCGCAAGGTGCTCGGGCAGATGTTCGGGGCGCATGCGGCGGTTCGGCTGTCGTGGCCGCTGTCCTGGCAGGAGATGGGCTGGATGCTGCGCTGGTGGCGCGCCTGCGACCCGGACACCTACCGCGCCAACCGCGCGCGCCTGCAGCGCCTGGCCTTCTACAGCCGCCAGCGCATGGACGAACTCACCGCGTGCCTGCACCTGCCGTACGACCGCAGCGCCGGCTACCTGGTGCTGCTGCGGTCCGAACGCGAGCAGGCGATGGTGCAGCCCGGGCTGGCGGTGCTGCGTGAAGCCGGCGTGCGCTTCGAGGAGATCGATGGCGCCGCGGCGCGCGCGGTCGAGCCCGCCCTCAACCCCGGGCAGGCCCTGGCCGCGGCCATCCACCTGCCCGACGACGGCGTGGGCAACTGCCGCCAGTTCGCGATGCAGCTGAAGAAGGAGGCCGAGGCCCTGGGCGCGCGCTTCGTCTTCCAGTCCAATGTCGCACCGCTGGCGCGCGCCGAGCCGACCACCCTGCAGGTCTCCACCGGCGGCGAGCCCTCGCAGGCGCAGGCCTTCGACGCGGTCGTGATGTGCGGCGGCGCCGGCTCGGCCGGCCTGCTGGCACGGGCCGGCCTGAAGCTGCCGCTGGCCCGCGTGTACGGCTACTCCATCACCGCCGCCGTCGCCGAGTCCCTCGACGCCCCGCGCAGCGGCCTGATGGACGAACGCTACAAGGTGGCGATCTCGCGCCTGGGCAACCGCCTGCGCGTGGCCGGCAGCGCCCAGCTCGGGGGCCGCGCCGATACGCACCACCCCGGCGCCCTGCGCACCCTCTACCAGGTGCTGCAGGACTGGTTTCCGCGCGGCGCCCAGCTCTCCGGCCCCGGCCTCGCGGTGCAGGCCTGGAAGGGCGCCCGCCCGATGCTGCCCGACGGCCCCCCTGTGGTCGGCGCCAGCGGACTGCCCGGGGTCTGGCTGAACCTGGGGCATGGCTCGAGCGGCTGGGCCCTGTCCTGCGGCAGCGCGCGCCTGCTGGCGGACCGCATCGCCGGCCGCGCCCCCGCGATCGACCCCGAGGGGCTGGACGTCTCCAGGCTTCGCGCCTGAGGCGGCGGCGGTGGTGGCGCCAGCGGCGCTACGATCCCGCCATGGACCGCATCACCCCGGGCCGGGCCTGGCCCCTGTTCGACATCGACGCCAGCCGCCGCCTCGAGGCGCAGGCGGCGGCCACCCTTCCCCCGCACACGCTGATGCAGCGCGCCGGCCTGGCCGTGGCGCGCCTGGCGCTGGCCCTGGCGCCGCATGCCCGCACCACCTGGGTCGCCTGCGGCCCCGGCAACAACGGCGGCGACGGCTTCGAGGCCGCGATGCACCTGCAGGCCTGGGGCCGTTCCCCCGTGGTCACCTGGCTCGGTGAGGAAGCCCGCCTGCCGGCCGACGCCGCAGCCTCGCTGGCCCGCGCCCGCGAAGCCGGCGTGACCTTCGCCGAGGCGCCGCCCGCGCACTGGGACCTCGCCATCGACGCCCTCTTCGGCCTGGGCGCCGGCCGCCCGCTCGAAGGCGCCGGCGCGCGCTGGCGCGCGGCGATGGCGGCCGGCGCCGCCCCGGTCCTCGCGGTCGACCTGCCCTCGGGCCTGGACGCCGACACCGGCCAGGGCGAGGCGGTCCGCGCCCACCACACGCTCTCGCTGCTCACGCTCAAGCCGGGCCTGTTCACCGCCCACGGGCGGGACCTGGCCGGGCAGGTGTGGTTCGACGACCTCGGCGTCGCGCCGTCGCTGCCACCGACCGCCCGCCTCTCCCCCGCCCCCAGGCCCGCCCCGCGCCCGCACGCCTCGCACAAGGGCAGCTGGGGCGACGTCGCCGTGGTCGGCGGCGCGCCCGGCATGACGGGCGCCGCCCTGCTGGCCGCGAGCGCCGCGCTGCATGCCGGGGCGGGCCGCGTCTTCGTCGGCCTGCTCGATGGCGGCCGCGTCGCGGTGGACACCTCGCAGCCCGAGCTGATGCTGCGCCCGGTCGACACGCTGGACTTCGCCGACCTGCACCTGGCCTGCGGCTGCGGCGGCGGCGATACCGTGCGCGGGCTGCTGCCCCGCGCGCTGGCGTCGGCCCGCTCGCTGGTGCTGGATGCCGACGCCCTCAACGCGATCGCCGCCGACCCGCACCTGCAGGCGCTGCTGCGCGCCCGTGGCGCGCGCCATGACCGGCCCACCGTGCTGACCCCGCACCCGCTGGAGGCGGCGCGCCTGCTGGGGCTGTCCGCCGCGCAGGTGCAGGCGGACCGTCTGGCGGCGGCGCGCGCGCTGGCGGACCGCTTCCATGCGGTCGCCCTCCTCAAGGGTTCGGGCACGGTGATCGCCGCCCCCGGCCGCACGCCCCAGGTGAACCCCACCGGCAACGCCCGCCTGGCCAGCGCCGGCACGGGGGACGTGCTCGCCGGCGTGCTGGCGGCGCGGCTGGCAGCGGGAGAGCCGGCCTTCGAGGCGGCCAGCGACGCGGCCTGGACGCACGGCGCGGCGGCGGATCACTGGCCGGAGGGCGAGGCGCTCACGGCCGGGGCGCTGGCGCGCCGGATTTGAGGCAGGTCAACGGGCCCGCGCCGGCCGCTTGAAAGCGCGAAATGCCGTCCCTATGGTGAAAGTAGTCAATTCGACCATCCCAACCCACAGGAGGCTTCCATGAGTTCGCTCACCACCCGCGGCAGCTTGTTCGACGACTTCTTCAAGGACATGGCACCCGGCTTCTTCGTGCGTCCGCTGCACGGCGACCCGCTGCCCGCGCCCTCGCAGGTCGCGATCGACGTGAAGGAAACCGAGCGGGCCTACGAGGTGAACGCCGTCATGCCCGGCGTCGACAAGAAGGACATCCACGTCAGCGTGGACGGCAACGTGGTCAGCATCAGCGCCGAGGTGCGCCAGGCCGACGAGCAGAAGCGCGACGAGAAGGTGCTGCGCAGCGAGCGCTACTTCGGCTCGGTGTCCCGCAGCTTCTCGCTGCCGCAGGCGGTGGACGAGGCCGGCGCGCAGGCCCGCTACGAGAACGGGATCCTCAAGCTGGTGCTGCCCAAGCAGGCAGCGCCCAGCGCGCGCCGCATCGAGGTGGCCTGATCAGCCCCGGCCCACGAAGGGCATCTTCGTGGCCATGACCGTGTGGAACAGGACGTTGGCGCTGGGCGGCAGGTTCGCCATGTAGAGGACGGACTCGCCGACCAGCCGCACGTCCATCAGCGGCTCGACCGCGATTTCTCCGTTGGCCTGGGGCACGCCCTGCGTCATGCGCTGGGCCAGCTCGGTGCCGGCGTTGCCCACGTCGATCTGGCCGACGGCGATGTCGTACTTGCGGCCATCGAGCGCGGCGGTCTTGGTCAGGCCCATCACCGCATGCTTGGTGGCGGTGTAGGCGATGGAGTTGGGCCGCGGCGCGTGCGCGGAGATCGAGCCGTTGTTGATGATGCGACCGCCCTGCGGGCTCTGCGCCTTCATCACCTTGAAGGCCTGCTGCAGGCAATAGAACATGCCGTTCAGGTTGGTGTCGACCACGCGCTTCCAGTGGTCGATGGAAAGGTCTTCGAGCAGCACGCCCGAGGAGCCGATGCCGGCGTTGTTGAACAGCATGTCCACCCGGCCCCACTGCTTGACGGTGGCGGCGAACAGGGCCTCGACGGAGGCCGGGTCGGTCACGTCGGTCGGTACGGCGATGGCCCGGTCGCCGGCGCCGCTCTCCTCGATGGCCTGGTGCAGGGGCTCGGGGCGGCGGCCGGCGATGGCCACGCGCCAGCCGTCGCCGAGCAGGGCCAGGGCAGCGGCCTTGCCGATGCCGGTGCCGCCGCCGGTGACGATCGCGATCCTGCCGTGGGAACTGGCTGTCATTTCTTCTTGTCTCCTGGGGTGATGACGGGATGGGGCGCCTTCAGCGCCGGTTCTTCTTCGGTTTGCCCTTGCCGCGCGAGGCGGCCTTCTTGACAGCGGCCTTCAGCGCCTGGATCGGCGAGCGTTCGCGCTCGCCGGGGGTCGGCGCCTGCGCCGCCTTGCGGGCGGCGCGCTTCTTGTCGGAGGCCTTGGCCGGCGTGCCACCGGAGGCGGGCTTGTCCTTGCCGGAGCGCTGGGCGAGCTCCTCGCCTTCGCGCACGAGGCGGAAGTCTATCTTGCGGCCGTCGAGGTCCACGCGAGAGACCTGCACCTGCACCCGCGTGCCGATGGCGTAGCGGATGCCGGTGCGCTCGCCGCGCAGCTCCTGGCGGGCCTCGTCGAACTTGAAGTACTCGCCGCCCAGCTCGGTGATGTGCACCAGGCCCTCGACATACAGCTGGTCCAGCGTGACGAAGATGCCGAAGCTGGTCGCCGCCGTGACCACGCCGGAATACTCCTCGCCCAGGTGCTCGCGCATGTACTTGCACTTGAGCCATGCCTCGACGTCGCGGCTGGCCTCGTCGGCCCGTCGCTCATTGGCGCTGCAATGCAGGCCGGCAGCCTCCCAGGCCTGCAGCTCGCGGAAGTTGCCGGTGGGCTTCTTCGGCTTCTGGGTGTGGGCCGGGGCCCGGCTGGCCAGGCGCCGGGCCAGCTTCTCGTGGGCCTCGCCCGGGGTGGGCAGGGCCGGCAGCTCGTACTTGCGCTCGCCCAGGATGGCCTTGATCACGCGGTGCACCAGCAGGTCGGGGTAACGGCGGATCGGGCTGGTGAAGTGGGTGTAGGCGTCGTACGCCAGGCCGAAGTGCCCGCTGTTGATCGGCGTGTAGATCGCCTGCTGCATGGACCGCAGCAGCATGGTCTGGATCTGCTGCGCGTCGGGGCGGTCCTTGGTGGCCAGGGCGATCTTCTGGAACTCGGCGGGCAGCGGCTCCTCGGAGACCGACATGCCCACGCCCAGCGCCTTCAGGTAGGCACGCAGGATGTCCTTCTTCTCGGGCGTGGGCCCCTCGTGCACGCGGAACAGGCCCGGGTGCTTGCTTTGCTGGATGAAGTCGGCGCTGCAGACGTTGGCGGCCAGCATGGCCTCCTCGATCAGCTTGTGCGCGTCGTTGCGCACGCGCGGCACGATCTTCTCGATGCGGCCGTTCTCGTCGCAGACGATCTGGGTCTCGGTGGTGTCGAAGTCGACCGCGCCGCGCGCCTCGCGCGCCTTGAGCAGCGCGCGGTAGACATCGTGCAGGTTGATCAGGTCGCCCACGCGGTCCTTGCGGCGCTGGGCCTCGGGGCCGCGGGTGTTGGCCAGGATGGCCGCGACCTCGGTGTAGGTGAAGCGGGCGTGCGAGTGCATCACCGCCGGGTAGAACTGGTAGGCCGCGATCTCGCCGCTGTCGGCGATCAGCATGTCACAGACCATGCACAGGCGGTCGACGTCGGGGTTGAGGGAGCACAGGCCGTTGGACAGCTTCTCCGGCAGCATGGGGATCACGCGGCGCGGGAAGTAGACGCTGGTGGCGCGCTCGTAGGCGTCGATGTCGATGGCGCTGCCGGTCTCCACGTAGTGGCTCACGTCGGCGATGGCCACCAGCAGGCGCCAGCCCTTGCCTCGGCCGACCTTGGCGGGCTCGCAGTAGACGGCGTCGTCGAAGTCGCGGGCGTCCTCGCCGTCGATGGTGACCAGGGGCACGTCGGTGAGGTTGACCCGGTGCTTCTTGTCCTGCGGGCGGACCTTGTCCGGCAGGGTGCGGGCCAGGGCGATGCAGGCCTCGGAGAACTCGTGCGGCACGCCGTACTTGCGCACCGCGATATCGATCTCCATGCCGGGGTCGTCGATCTCGCCGAGCACTTCCTTCACGCGGCCCACGGGCTGGCCGTAGAGGCTGGGCGGCTCGGTGAGTTCGATCACCACGACCTGGCCGGTCTTGGCGGTGCCGGTCAGGCCTTTGGGAATGAGGATGTCCTGGCCGTAGCGCTTGTCCTCGGGCGCCACCAGCCACACGCCGCTCTCGTGCAGAAGGCGGCCGATGATGGGATGCGCGGGGCGCTCGACGATCTCGAGCACCCGGCCCTCGGGCCGGCCGCGGCGGTCGTGGCGCACCACGCGGGCCTTGACCCGGTCCTTGTGCAGGACGGCGCGCATCTCGTTGGGAGGAAGGTAAAGGTCGGCCTCGCCATCGTCGCGAACGACGAAGCCATGGCCATCCCGATGCCCCTGGATGACGCCCTCGATCTCATCGAGGATGTGATTTTCCGAGGAGGCTGAGTTTTTGATATACAATCTTGTTTTTCCTGAAATGCCCAGGTGGCGGAATTGGTAGACGCACTAGTTTCAGGTACTAGCGAGTAACATCGTGGAGGTTCGAGTCCTCTCCTGGGCACCAATCATAAGCGCGCATGGCGTGCTTTGAAGGCTTAGGAAAAACTCTTTGTTGGCCCAGGTGGCGGAATTGGTAGACGCACTAGTTTCAGGTACTAGCGAGTAACATCGTGGAGGTTCGAGTCCTCTCCTGGGCACCAAGACACAAATGACAACAGCCGGCGCAAGCCGGCTTTTGTTTTTGTGCCTGGCTAAACATGAAAAAAGGCCGCTCCCCGGAGCGGCCTTTTCCTTGGCGCGGCGATTGCGCGCGCGGCTCAGATCGGCAGGGCCACCAGGTCGTGGCCCTCAGTCCCGACGATGCGCGCCTTCGTGAACTCGCCCACCTTGAGCTGCTTGCTCAGTTTCTCGGGCGGCAGCAGCTTCACGACGCCGTCGATCTCGGGCGCATCCGCGTACGAGCGCCCCACCCCACCCTTGCGGCCCAGCGCCGGGGCCGAGTCCACCAGCACCTGCATGGTCGCGCCGACGCGCTCGCGCAGCTTGGCGGCCGAGACCTCCTCGGCCACGGCCATGAAGCGGGCGCGCCGCTCCTCACGCAGTTCCTTGGGCAGCATGCCGGGCAACTGGTTGGCGGCGGCGCCGTCGATGTCGCTGTAGGCGAAGCAGCCGGCGCGGTCGATGCGCGCCTCACGCATGAAATCGAGCAGGTGCTGGAACTCCTCCTCGGTCTCGCCGGGGAAGCCGGCGATGAAGGTGCTGCGGATCACGAGCTCCGGGCAGGCCTCGCGCCAGCGCAGGATGCGCTCCAGGTTCTTCTCGCCGCAGGCCGGGCGCTTCATCCGGCGCAGGACCTCGGGGTGGCTGTGCTGGAAAGGCACGTCGAGGTACGGCAGGACCCGGCCGCTGGCCATGAGGGGGATGACCTCGTCCACCGAGGGATACGGGTAGACGTAGTGCAGGCGCACCCAGGCGCCGTAGGGCTCGGCAATCTCGCCCAGGGCCTGGGCCAGCTCGAGCAGGCGGGTGCGCACGGGGCGGCCGTCGTGGAAGCCGGTGCGGTACTTCACGTCGACGCCGTAGGCCGAGGTGTCCTGGCTGATCACCAGCAGTTCCTTGACCCCGCCCTCGAACAGCGCGCGGGCTTCCTTCAGCACATCGCCGATGGGGCGGCTCACCAGGTCGCCGCGCATGGAGGGGATGATGCAGAAGGTGCAGCGGTGGTTGCAGCCCTCGCTGATCTTGAGGTAGGCGTAATGCCGGGGGGTGAGCTTGAGGCCGGCCTCGCCGAAGCCGCCGGGCACCAGGTCGAGGAAGGGGTCGTGCGGCTTGGGCAGGTGGGTATGGACCGCGTCCATCACCTCCTGCGTGGCATGCGGGCCGGTGACGGCCAGCACCGAGGGATGCATCTGCTGCACCAGGTTGCCGCCGCCCTCGGCGCTGCGCGCGCCCAGACAGCCGGTGACGATGACCTTGCCGTTCTCGGCCAGGGCCTCGCCGATGGTGTCGAGGCTTTCCTTGACGGCGTCGTCGATGAAGCCGCAGGTGTTCACGATCACCAGGTCGGCGCCCTCGAAGGTCTTGGAGGTCTGGTAGCCCTCGGCGGAGAGCTGGGTCAGGATCAGTTCGGAATCAGTGAGTGCCTTGGGGCAGCCCAGGCTGACGAAGCCGACCTTGGGGGCCGGCGTGGAGGGGGACGGGGAAGCCGCGATGTCGCTCATCCCCGTATTGTCCCAGACGGGGAAAAGACCCGCCTGGCGGCTAGCGCTTGAGGCCGAAGGCCGAGAACATGTTGTCGAACATGGCCTTGGACTGGTCGGTGTAGTTCGTCATGAGGCCCTGCATGAAGGGGTTCTGCATGTTCATGAACTGCGCCCACATCTCGGGCGTGACCGTCTTGGACTGCTCGGCGAGGCGGGCCTGCAGGTCGGTGAAGGCCTGGACGTTGCGCTCGAGGTAGGTGCCCATGTAGCCCTGCATCGCGTGGCCGTAGAAGCGGATGATGTTGGCCAGGGCGGCCTCGCTGAACATCGGAGCGCCGCCCGCCTCTTCTTCCAGGATGATCTGCAGCAGGATGCTGCGGGTCAGGTCTTCGTTGGTCTTGGCGTCACGGACCACGAAGGGCTGGTTGTCCAGCACGAGCTGCTTGACCTCGGCGAGGGTGATGTAGCTGGAGGTGTTGGTGTCGTAGAGGCGCCGGTTCGGGTACTTCTTGATCACGCGCTGCGCCGGCTTGCTGGCGGCGCTGGCTTTCTTCTCGGGCACGGGCGACTCCTGGGGCCGGTCGGGGCGCCGGCCATGTTGAATGGGTGCAAGGCATTGTAGGAAAGGCGTCGCGGCCCAGCCTGCGGGTCATCCCGGAGGCTCAGCGCGCCAGCACGGCCAGCCCGGCGGGCGAATTGCCTGCGCCAAAGGGCGAGCCGGGCACCGGGCTGAGCGCGCCGGTGGTGGCATCGAGCGCGAACACCGAGACGGTGTTGGAGGCGGCGTTGGTGACGAAGGCGAAACGTCCCGCCGGGTCGATGCGCACCGAGTGCGGCGACAGGCCGGCGCCGAAGGGCGAGCCGGTGATTTCGGTGAGCGCGCCGGTGACGGCATCGAGGCGGTAAGCCGAAACGTTGTGCGTGCCGGCATTGGCCACGTAGAGGAAGCGCCCGCGGGGCTCGGCGGCGATGCCGGCCGGGCCCTGCCCCGTCGGCACCGAAGGGGCGCCGGTCACCGGCACCAGCCCGCCCGTGGCGCCATCGAACCGGAAGGCCGAGACGGTGGCGGACTGGCGATTGGCCACGTAGGCGAAGCGCTCGCCCGGCTCGACCACCACCGCGGACGGCGCGGCACCGGCCGCGAAGGGCGAGCCGGCGGCGGCGGACAGGCGCCCGCTGGCGGGGTCGACCGCGAACACGCTCACGTTGCCGCTGCCGGCGTTGGCCGCCAGGAGCCAGGCGCCCGAGGGGGAGACGGCCAGGGCCGCGGGGCGCGAGCCGGCGTTGAACGGGGAGCCGGCCAGGGGCGTGAACGCGCCCGTGCTGGCGTCGAGCGCATGGCCGGCGAGGCTGCCGGCGAAGGCGTCGCCGACATAGGCGCGGCGGCCGTCGGGCGTGACGACCAGGCCCTGCGGCGCGGGCGTGGTGGCGGCGGCCGCGGGTGCCAGGGGCGACAGCGCGAGGGAACCGGCCTGGACCGCGTAGCCGGACACCGTGCCGTCGCCGGCGTTGGCCACATAGGCGAAGCGCCCCGCCGGGTCGAGGGCGACCCCGGCGGGATCGCGGCCGGCCGCCACCGGGGCGGCGCCCAGCGGAGTCAGCGCGCCGGTGGCGGCGTCGATGGTGAAGGCGGCGACCGACTGGGACCCGGCATTGGCCACGTACAGCGCCCGGGCCGCGGGCGACGCGCAGGCCACGCGGACGGAGGTCACGGCGGCCTGGGCCACCGTGCCGGAACCGCCGGTAACGCTGCAGGTCTGGACGGGCAAGCGGGGCTGGGCCTTGACGGTGACCGCGTAGGCCCCGCCTTCGTTCAGCAGCGTGGCGAAGGTGAAGGTGCCGTCGGCCGCGACGGGCAGGTCGTCGCCGGCGTTGTTCTGCAGGACCAGGCCGGTCCCGGCGAGGCCGGCGACGGTGCCGCCGAGTGCGTGGGAGGCCGGGGTGGCGACGCCGCCGGAAGGGCCTGCCCCACCCCCGGCGCCCCCGCCGCATCCGGCGGTGACCAGGGCAAGGGCGGCCAGGACGGCGGCGGGTGTCGGGCGGATCAGGGGCATGGCGGCGGGTTCATCCAAGGAATCCGTCTATTTGTAACAAACCCGCGGGCCCGCCGGAGCCTGTTTTCCCTCGGCACGGCCACTCGCGCGTGGTCCGGGTAATACAACAGACTGATCCAACGGTGACATCTCTTTTCAAAATACTTATGATGGGATTACTGAAGAGCTATTAACCCGCGCGGCCGGTCGCCGGTGAAAAGGCGGTCCGTCCATGGGGAAACCGATGAAGAAGACGACGCAAGGGATGACGCTGATCGAGCTGATGGTGGTGGTGGCCGTGATCGGCATCATCGCCGCGGTGGCGTACCCGTCGTACCAGTCGCATGTGCGCAAGAGCCGGCGTGCGGAGGCGGTGACGATGCTGCAGGCGGCGCAGCTGGCGCAGGAAAAGTACCGGCTCCGGAAGGACTCCTACGCCAACACGGCCGACTTCGACAAGGACAATGACGCCAAAGAGGCTTTCGCCGGCGTGTGCAAGGACAACAAGCCCGCGCCGTGCATGAGCCCGAACGGCTACTACAAGCTCGAAGCCAGCGGAGCGTCCGCGAGTGCCTACACCCTCAGAGCAACTCCTCTCGGTGCGCAGGAGAACGACTCAGGCTGCAAACCGATCGAGGTCGCACTCAGTGCCTCGCAGTTGACCCTCACGCCTCCCGGCTGCTGGAGCAAGTGAGATGCGCCTCGCCGATCGCAGTGGCGGATTCACGATGATCGAGTTGATGGTCACACTGTCCATCCTCGGGATCGTGGTCGCACTGGTCGCGCCGAGCTTCAACGACAGTCTCGCGCGCACTCGGCTCAAGTCCCAAGCGTCCGACGTCGTCAACATGCTGGAGCTGACGCGCTCCGAGGCGCTGAAGCGGAACTCCGTGACGACCACGATCTATTCATCCGACACCGGTTCCGCCTGGAAAGTCGATACCGAATGGACGCAGCCGGACAACTCCAAGGAGCTGCGCTCGACCGTCAACTCCAGCCAGGTCAGGATGGCCAACCCGAAGGTCGTCGGTGCCACGATCCCGACGACGGCGACAAGTCTGGTGGCGAACTTCCGCGGGATCTTCACAGGCTTCGTCAGCACCCAAGGCTGCAAGGATGGCGACTCCTGCATGCAGCTGGAATCCTCCGGCGGGAAGTACAAGCTGCGGGTTGGCATCAACGCCGTGGGTCAGGTCACCGTTTGCGCCGTTGGCGATGCGTTCGGAGGGTACCCGGTATGCTGAGGCGTACGCAGCAGCGCGGTCTCAGCCTCGTGGAGCTCCTGGTGGGCGTGGCCATCGCGCTCGTGTTGATCGCGGGCGCCAGCCTGGTCTACGTCAACTCGCTGAGGGCGACCACGACGTCCAACGCGATGTCGCGGGTCAACCAGGACCTGCGGGCGATCATGAGCGTGATCGAGAACGACCTTCACCGCGCAGGGTTTTGGGGGAGAGCCGCCGCTGGCATGACGAACAACCCGTTCATGGTGCGTAGCAGTGCCGCTGGCGTCAACAACACGGACCTCCACATCAGCGCAGATTACCGCTGTGTCCTCTACACCTTCGATCTCGATGTCGATGGCGTCGTCGACGAGCAGGAGTTCTTCGGGTTCTGGTTCGACAGCACCAACAGGCGCTTGATGGTCCTGAACCAGGCGGGCACCAGCAAGGTCTCCAACACTGCAGCCATCACCAAGTGCGAGGACTACTCCTGGCTGCCGATGAACTATCCCGGCACCGTCAATTTGCAGGACGTGACCTTCCAGACCGGGGGCTCCCAATGCATCGCATTTGCACCGGACACCTTCGACCCTGCAGGCACGCCAGGTGTCACCTACACGCGCTGGTACCTCACCCCCGAAGACTTGTCGCTCAAGCCGCCGACGACACCCACCAACCACCACGCCGCGTGCGACTTGAACGCCGGTGCTCCGGCCGGCACGCCCAAGCTGCCTGCCTCGGCCCTGGTACCCGGCTCCCCCACGGTTCCCGCAGGCCAGACCGGGCGGGCTGAAGTCCGTGTCGTCATCGTGACCCTGAGGGCGGCCCATGCCAAGGACTCCGGCTCGACGCGAACGCTCGAAACAGCCGTACGACTGCGCAACGACCGGATGCAATGACGGGAGTCGCCATGCCCCACCTGAATCCCAGACCTGCCCAGCTCGGCGTGGCAGTGCTTCATGTGACGCTGATCCTGGTCCTGCTCGCCAGCCTGGGCGTGTTCTACGCGGCCCGCGGCGGCATCACCGAGCAGCGGATCTCCGCCAACGAGGTACGTTCTCAAGCGGCCTACCAGGCGGCGCTGGCCGGCCTGGACCATGCCATGGGCTATTTCGACGCCGGCCAGAAGGTCGAGGAGTTCGCGCCGGGCACCGGTGCGACCGCACCCCAGACGTCGTTGCTCAGGGGAGCGAACTACAGGGTCCAGTTCTGCAGTCCGGCCGCCACGCCCCCGACCTGTGCGGCGACGGTCACCCCCGCGCTGGCCTGCACTCCGCCTGCCTCGGCTGAACTTCGGTCACCGATGGTCGTGGCATGCGGCTGGAGCAATGACTCGACGACCGTCGTGCGCATGGTGCAGCTGGTGGCTGGCGCCCCTGTGCTTTCAGGCTCGATCACGACGCCGATCGTTACGTTCGGGTCCAACAACATGCTCACGGGTGGCGGCTCGGTTCTGAACTACTTCAACGACCTGACGGTCTGGTCGGGTGGCGCCGTGCCCACGCAGAGCGCCACTGGCAAGACCTTCGTGCGCAACATCGTCTCGGATCCCGTCCCGCTGGCAACGGCCGACTACCGCAACGCGGGCACCAGCCCGTCCTGCAACAATCCGCCCAACCACTACGTTTGCAGTTCCAGCGGCACCAACGTGGGTCCCGACGTGATCGCGAACGACACCGCGCTTTCGACGCTCACTGCGTCGCAGTTCTTCGCCACGTTCATGGGATCGGCACCCGCCGACTATCGCGCATCCAAAGTCACATACACCGTGGATGGCAGCAAGGCCGCCTCGGCCACCAACGCGACCTCTGTCGGGTCCATTCCCACTGACAAGCTTTACAACCAGGTCATCTGGATCGAAGGAAACGTTAGCTCGCAGATCCCGGACCTGGGAACCGCCACCGCGCCGGTGATCGTCATCATCAACGGGAACTGGGATGTGACGGGATCACCGGTCATCAACGGCCTGGTGGTGGTCACCGGCAACGTCAGTGGCAACGGATCGCCCACCATCTATGGCGCGCTGATCGCCAACCAGGTGACCATCAACGGCAACTTCAAGGTGGTGTTCGACCCCACCGGCCTGGGCCTGACCCAACGGCTGGGGCGGGCGGGCACCGTTCCCGGAAGCTTCAGGGACTGGTGAGCCAGACTAGCGCCATGCAGACCATCTCGACGTCCTTACGCGTTCGCGGGTTCCTCATCATCGAGACCCTCGTTGCCCTGTTGGTCCTCTCGCTGGGGGTCCTTGGCATGACGACGCTGATGGGTCAAGTGACCGGAGGAACTGGGGAGTCCAAGGCGCGATCGGAAGCCCTGGCATTGGCGCGTGAGAAGCTTGATGACCTTCGCAACAACGGCATCCAGGCGGAGTTCACGGGACGGCTGGCGTCGGGCTCCGACTCCCCCACGAACGCGGATGGCATGCAGTTCAAGCGTGAGTGGCGGGTCAACTTCAACCCCTACAACCCGGTGCCGGCGTCCAGCCCGTTGCTCGTCAGCAAGGTCGAAGTCGACGTGAAGTGGACGGGCCGGTCAGGGCAAGAGCAAACGGTTCGGCTGGATTCGGCCATCGCCTGGAATGACCCCGTGCGCGGCGTGATGGCGGCAGCCGGGACGGGAGGAAACGTGATCCGGCCCACAGGCAACGCGATCCGGGGCACGGCGAACTACAAGCCGGGCATGGCCTATGAGGTATTCACGGACAGTGAAAACATCACGCGCCTTCGGCTCGCCTCCGGCGCCAAGGAGACCATCCTTTACCTGAGGCCAAACGCAGCGGGCCAGGCTTTGAGTTTCACGACCATCCATGGCAAGGTGTACTTCGACGCTCAGGCCACCAACCTGCCAGCACCGAAGGATGTCAATCTGCGCCTCTCGAGCGAGGGGCAGTGCGTTTACATCAACGACATCGATCCCGCCACCAACTCCCTGCCCACGAGCGGCAGTGCAAAGTACCGGTACTTCGACTACACCTGTTTCGTCGGTCCCGGCTGGTATGGCAATGTCGGCGTCCAGTTGCCGGACTCTGGATCTCCCCCCACCGTCTGCGTCGGCGATCCATCAGTGGCGGATGCCAGCAAGACGACCAACCCGGCATGGACGGAGTCGACGATCCGAACCTATCGGGGATTCCGCAAGGACACCATCAACGACGTGCCCGTGTTCATCAGCACCGGCATGGCCGAGTCGGTGTCCCCCCTGAAGTACGCCTACGGAAATGGGGGCACCGGAACGACGCGTGGCGGCTATCCCTGGCCGTCGAAGCTGACCGATTTCTACACGTCGATTCCCACGGGGCAAGACTACTTCAAGCAGGACTTCCTCATATCGCGGATCTCCGGTTCACAGACCTGTGCGCAGCGGATGACCCTCATTGCGGGGACCTTCACCTACAACGCGGGAAAGAACCTCTGCATCAGCCCGGACAACTGGTCCACAAGCAGCGACGAGTGTCCCGACATCTGGCCCAATGCCAGCGCCGGCGCCTGCTCGATCCAGATCTCCGGCTCTTTCAACCCGCCCAAGAACGCGAGCCAGGCAACGACGACGATCTCGTACACCACGAGCACAGGGGGCTCCGGGATTTGCCAGGGTCAAGGCAATTCCGCCAACTACACCTGCTCGCTCACGGGAGGCGCCTCGACCAATGTGACCATCAAGGCCATCATCACTGGCAAGGTTTCTGGCTCGCAGGCCACGCAAACCTGCACCGTCACCCGAACCAATGTGGGCTGCAGCTCGATCTCGGGCGTCAACATCGATTCGAGTACCAGCGACCCCGCTTGCACCCAGACCCCTTGAGGTGGTGGTCACGTAAGAGCCGTCCGCGTCCCCTCAAACGTCCCCACACGGCGTCGCCACCATCCCCCCACCATCCACCGGGAGGTTCACCCCGGTGACCGCCCCCGCCTCGTTGGACCGGAGGAACGCCGCTGCCTGCCCCAGTTCGCAGGTCAGGCAGCGAGCCCGGTCACCGAGGAGACATCGGTGCGCGATCTGATGGCGCGCATGCAGGAAGATGACCCACGATGCCGTGGTACGGCTGGTCCGGCTCAGGCCGGCGTTATCCCCCGGAGACCCGATGAACGATGAAGTCCTGGTGTCGCACGATGACGGTCTGGTCACCGTGACCATCAACCGCCCCGAGCGGCACAACGCGGTGAACCGAGCCGTGTCCTGCGCGTTCGCGAGGCGCGCGACGGGATGTACCGCACCGCCGGAGTGGACGCATGAGTGAGCCCGCCGTGACCCCCATGCCGCCACCGGCACGCCCGGCAGCGACGGTGATCGTCGTGCGCGAGGGGCCGCAGGGCCTGGAGGTGCTGATGGTCGAACGAGCCGCTGCGCCCGACCAGTACGGCGGCGCCTGGGTCTTTCCCGGCGGGCGGGTGGAAGCCCTCGACGAGGCCCAGCACCCGGGCCAGGCGCACCCGGTAGCGGCGATCCGCGAGTGCTTCGAGGAGGCGGGCATCCTGTTCGCGTACGACCGGCTCGGGCAACTGGTCGACGGCGCTCACCCGGACTTCGCCGCCCTCGCAGCGCAACGCCTGGCGCTGGCCGAGGGCCGCCTCACCCTGGCCGACCTGTGCGGACGCCACGGCCTGCGCCTCGCGCCGGACCGGCTGCGGCACTTCGCGCACCGCATCACCCCGCTGGCGCGCCCCAAGCGCTTCGACACCCACTTCTACGTGGCTCCCCTGCCCCCGGGCCAGCAGGCCGAGACCGATGGCCGCGAGATCGTGGGACACGACTGGCTGCGCCCGGCCGAGGCACTGGCATCCGGCGAGACCCGCAAGCTGATGACGGTGACGCGGGACATGCTGGAGGCGATCGGACGCTTCGGCAGCGTCGAGGCGCTGATGGAGTCGCTCGGCGCCTAGGCCTCACGGATGGAAGCCTGGCCCTCGCGCGCCTCGATCCACACCCGCGTCGCATCCTCGGCGTGCGACATGCGCATGCGGATATCGAAGCGGTCGGCCCGGTACCAGCCCTGAAGCACCTGGACCGGCACGCCCTTGGCGTCGTACAGCACACGAGACAACCTGAGGACCGGCGCACCGTGCGCCACACCGAGCGCCTGCGCCACGTGGTAGTCGGCGGGCTCGGCCGACACCGACTGGTCCGCCGCCCGGATGCGAACGCCGTGCGCCTCCATCAGCTCCACGAACGCCTTGCGTGCCAGGCTGGCGCGGCTCACCGCGGGCGCCACGTCGCGGGTCACGAAAACTTCGGTGAGCGTGAGCGGGCCGATCGCATCCAGACGCAGGCGCAACACCCGCAAGACCCGGTCGCCTTCGGCGACCCGCAGCTGCTGCGCGATCACCGGGCTCGCGCCGGTCCAGCCGAAGGCCAGGACCTTGCGCCGGTCGGGCCGGCCGCGGTCGAGGAAGCCGGCGACATGGTCACCCAGGAGGCGCCGCTGCGCCACGCCCCGGCCCGAGGCGGCGAGCGTTCCACGCCGCTCGCTGCGCACCACCAGCCCCTGCGCCTGCAGCCGCGCCAGCGCCGAACGGATCGTGACCCGGGCCGCGCCGAACTCCTCGGCCAGGGCGCGCTCACCTGGCAGGCCGCTGGCGTCGTAGACACCGTCGCGGATACGCGCGGCGAGCGCCATCTCGATCACGTGGTAGCGGGCGACGGGGTTGACCTGGGCCATGGACGCACAAGGGATTCTGGTCTTTTCAATAAGACCAGTGGTTCCATTGTAAGGACCATCACCGGGCGACAGAATCCGCTGAAAAAGAGGAGACAACCATGCTCAGACGCCACCTCCTGCAGGCCGGCCTCGCGGCCTGCGGCGGCCTGCCAGCCCTCCCGGCCCGGGCCCAGGCCGGCTATCCCGGCGGCCGGCCGATCACCTTCGTCGTGCCCTTCGCGGCCGGGGGCGGCGGTGACGTGGTCGCCCGCCTGCTGGCCAGGGAGCTCGCGCCGCGGCTGAAGGGGCCGGTGGTGGTGGAGAACCGGGTCGGCGCCGGGGGCAATGTCGGCTCGGCCTACGTGCTCAAGTCGAGGCCGGATGGCTACACCCTCCTGAACATGTCGAGCTCCTACGCCATCCAGGCGGCGGTCTCCAAGGTGCCTTACGACCCGATCGCCGACATGCAGCCGATCATGATGGTCTCGCGCGATCCGGGCGTGGTGGTGGTCAGCGAAAAGTCGCCGCTGCGCAGCGCCGCGGACCTGTTCGCCGCAGCCCGGGCGAACCCCGGCGCGCTCACCTATGGGTCGGCCGGCATCGGCTCCATCGCCCACCTGGGCATGGAGGAACTGGCCTTCATGATGGGCGTGAAGTTCCAGCACGTGCCGTACAAGGGCTCATCGCAGGCGTTCAGCGACGTGCTGGCAGGCACCTGCGACCTGATGTTCACCAGTTCCACCTTCGCCATCCCGTTCATCCGCTCGGGCAAGGTGCGCGCGCTCGGCTTCTCCTCCCCGCAGCGCCTGCCCCAGATGCCGGACATCCCGACCTTCTCCGAGCAGGGGTGGCAGCACCTGGTCGTGGACTGGAAGGCCGTGGCCGGACCGAAGGGCCTGCCGCCCGATGTCATCGCCCTGCTCAATCGCGAGCTGAACGAAGTCCTGAAGCTCAAGGCCGTCAGCGACAAGTTCGCCGCCGAAGGCACGACCGGCGTGGGCGGCACGCCGGAGCAGATGATGCAGGTCGTCCAGTCGGACCTGGAGCGTTGGCGGGCCCTGGTGGCCAAGGCCAACATCAAGATCGAAGGTTGAACCCATGGCCAATGCACTGAACAAGCGCCTGCGCGAGATCCTCCAGCCGGGCGCGGGCCTGATGATGGCGGGCGCAGGCAACGCGCTCACCGCCCGCTTCATCGAGGCGGCCGGCTTCCCCACGATGATGGTGAGCGGCGCCGCGGTGGCGAACACTTTCCTGGGCATTCCCGACATCGGCCTGGTGTCGGTGACCGAGCTGGCCGCGCATGTGGCCGCGATCCGCGAGGTGACGAGCATCCCGATCCTCGCTGACGCGGACACCGGCTTCGGCAACGCGCTGAACGCGCGCCGCACCGTCCAGCTGCTGGAGCGCGCGGGCGCCAACGCTATCATGATCGAGGACCAGACCTACCCCAAGCGCTGCGGCCACTTCGACGGCAAGGACGTGATCCCGAAGGCCGAGATGGTCGCCAAGCTGAAGGCGGCGGTCGACGCGCGGGTCGATGGCGACCTGATGATCCTCGCGCGCACCGACGCGCGTGGCGTGGAGGGCTTCGAGGCAGCGCTCGACCGCGCCCGCGCCTACCAGGAGGCGGGCGCCGACTTCCTGTTCATCGAGGCACCGCTCAATCGCGAGGAACTGCTCGCCATCCCGCAGGCGGTGCCCGGCATCCACCTGTGCAACATGGTGATCGGGGGCAAGACACCGCTCGTGCCGCGCGAGGAGCTGGCCCAGGCCGGCTACGCCGCGATCTGCTACGCCAACGCGGCGCTGCAGGCCTCGATGCTGGCGATGCAGGACGTGCTGGGCAGCCTCAACGCCAAGGGCTCGATCGAGGGCGTGGAGGACCGGCTGATGATGTTCGCCGACCGGCAGAAGGTGCTGGATGCGGCGACGTTCAAGGCGCTGGAACAGCGGTACGTGGTATGAGCGCCGCGCCGGGCCGTCCCGAGCCGGCGCACGCCCCCACGGGGGCCGCTGCGATGCGCACCGCACGCACCTTCCTCGACAAGGTGTGGGCCGACCACATGATCTGCGCCCTGGACGATGGCATGGAGCTGCTGCAGGTGGACCGGCTCGTGCTGCACGAGCTGTCCGGCAGCCAGGTGGTGACGGCACTGGCGAAGTCGGGCCGCGAACCGGCGAACCGGCATCAGGTCTACACGATCATCGAGCACCTGATCTCCACCTACCCCGGCCGCGGGCCCACCGACTCGCCGTCGAAGAGCGGCGCGGTGATGATCGAGGCCACGCGCAAGGCGTCGCGTGACTGGGGCTTCCACTTCATCGACTTCGATGACGCGCGCCAGGGCATCGCCCACGTGGTCGCCCCCGAGCGCGCCATCGCCTTCCCGGGCGCCACCCTGGTGTGCTGCGACAGCCACACCAGCACGGTAGGCGGCGTGGGGGCGCTGGCCTGGGGCATCGGCGCCAGCGAAGCCGAGCATGTGCTCGCCACGCAGGCGCTGGCCCAGGCCAAGCCGAAGGCGATGCGGGTCAACTTCAACGGCCGGCTGCCCGAGGGCGTGACAGCCAAGGACATGGTCCTGGCGCTGATCGGCCAGGTCGGCGCCCAGGCCGGCATCGGCTACGCGGTGGAATACGCGGGCGAGGCCGTGCGCAACCTGCCGGTCGAAGGCCGCATGACCCTGTGCAACATGGCGATCGAGTTCTCCGCCAAGTACGCATTCGTGCCGCCGGACGAGGCGACGCTCGACTACCTCAAGGGGCGTGAGTACGCGCCCCGGGGCGCCGACTGGGACCGCGCCGCGGCCTACTGGCGCACCCTGCCCAGCGACCCCGGCGCCGTCTTCGACTGGGAGGTCGACGTCGACTGCAGCCAGCTGCGCCCGCAGGTCACCTGGGGCACGAGCCCGCAGCAGGTGGTGGCCATCGACGGCCTCATCCCCCGGCCGCAGGACACCGGCGACGAGGAGGCGCAGCAGCTCGCACGCAAGGCCCTGGACTACATGCAGCTCACCCCGGGCATGCCGGTGCAGGGCATCGCCATCGAGGTCGCCTACATCGGCTCGTGCACCAACGCGCGCCTGTCCGACCTGCGCGCCGCCGCCGCGGTGCTCCGGGGCCGCAAGGTGAAGGCCGGCGTGCAGGCCATCTGCGTGCCGGGCTCCACCCCGGTGAAGCACGCGGCCGAGGCCGAGGGCCTGGACCGCATCTTCAAGGACGCGGGGTTCGAGTGGCACGAGTCGGGCTGCGGCTTCTGCAGTGACATCGGCGAGGGCCGCTTCGCCGGGCTTCGGGTGATCAGCACCACCAACCGCAATTTCGAGGGCCGGCAGGGGCCGAAGACGCGCACCCACCTCGCCAGCCCGGCGACGGTGGCCGCCTCCGCCATCGCCGGCTGCATCGCCGCCCCCGGGGAGATCGCCTGATGGAAGCCCTGCAAAGCGTCACGGGCATCGCCGCGCCGCTGATGCGCATCAACATCGACACCGACCAGATCATCCCCACGCTGTTCCTGGGCGGGACCGATGCGAAAGGCTACGGCGAGCACCTGTTCCACCACCTGCGCTACCGGCCGGATGGATCGCCCGATCCCGGCTTCATCCTCAATCGCCGGCCCTACGACCAGGCGCAGGTGCTGCTCGCGGACCGCAACTTCGGCTGCGGCTCCTCGCGCGAGCGCGCGCCCAAGGCGCTGCGCGAGTTCGGCTTCCGCGCCATCGTCGCGCCCTCCTTCGGCGGCATCTTCTTCAACAACTGCTGGCGCAACGGCATCGTGCCGGTCGAACTGCCGATCGAGCAGGTGCGCCACATCGCCCGGCTGGTCGAAGCGGCGCAGGGCGATGCCCCGGTGACGGTGGACCTCGAGGCGCAGCAGGTCGTGGCGCCCGATGGCTCGTCCTTCACGTTCAAGTCACCGGGGCAACTGCGGAACATGCTGCTGGCGGGCGTGGACGAGATCCAGCTGACGCTGGACCGGGGAGCTCAGATCGCGGCCTACCGCCTGCAGGACCAGGCACGCCGGCCCTGGGCCTACTGACCCTGTGATGGCGGAACCCGGGGGCGCCGCCGACGCCCCTGCGGAAACGGCCTACATCGCGCGCCTGGCAAAGGTGGTGGCATGAGGGCGTTCGATGAGCCCCCACGGATACGACGCATGACCGCCGCCTTCGATGCCGCCGAGCATTCGCACCGCCGCCGCAACCCGCTGACCGGCCAGTGGGTGCTGGTCTCCCCGCACCGCGCGAAGCGGCCGTGGCAGGGCCGGCAGGAGGAGGCTGCGCACGAGCGCCTGCCCGCCTACGACCCCGCCTGCCACCTGTGCGCCGGCAATGTGCGGGTGAACGGCGAGCGCAACCCCGGCTACACCGGCACCTTCGTGTTCACCAACGACCATGCGGCGTTGATGCCGCAGGTGCCCGCACCCGCCGCCGCGGCCGGCGACGCCCTGTTCACCCTGCAGCCCGCCCGCGGCACCAGCCGCGTCATCTGCTTCTCGCCGGACCACGGCCGCACCCTGCCCGAACTGTCGCTGCCCGCGATCGGCCAGGTGGTGGACACCTGGTGCGGGCAGTCGGCCGACCTGGGCCGTGACTACCGCTGGGTGCAGGTCTTCGAGAACAAGGGCGAGATCATGGGCTGCTCCCAGCCCCACCCGCATGGCCAGGTCTGGGCCTGCGACTTCATGCCCAACGAGGCCGCCGCCGAGGACCGCGAGCAGCGCGCGTACCACGCCGCCCACGGCACGCCGATGCTGCTGGACGCGGCCCGCCGCGAGGCCGGGGCCGGTGAGCGCCTGGTCTTGCAGACCGCGCACTGGCTGGCGATCGTGCCCTTCTGGGCGACCTGGCCCTTCGAGGTGCTGCTGCTGCCGCGGTTCCCGGTGCAGCGCCTGCCCCAGCTCACGCCGGCGCAGCGCGCCGACCTGGCCCTGGCGGTCCAGCGCCTCACCACCCGCTACGACAACCTGTTCAACACCTCCTTCCCCTACTCCATGGGCTGGCACGGCGCGCCCTTCGATGCCCGCGACCCCACACCCTGGCAGTTGCACGCGCACTTCTACCCGCCGCTGCTGCGGTCGGCGACGGTGCGCAAGTTCATGGTCGGCTTCGAGATGCTGGCCGAGGCGCAGCGGGACCTGACGCCGGAGCAGGCGGCCCGGCGGCTGCGTGAATTGCCGGAGGTCCATTACCGAGCCGGGGCCGGAGGCGCGCGATGAGCGAAACCGTGCAGCGTGCCATCGAGGCCTTCACCCAGGCCTTCGGCGACGGACCGACGCTGCGGGTGCGCGCGCCGGGCCGCGTCAACCTGATCGGCGAGCACACCGACTACAACGACGGCTTCGTCCTGCCCTGCGCGATCGACTACCAGACCGTGGTCGCCGCCACGGCCCGCGACGACGGCCGCGTGCGCGTGGTCGCCGCGGACTACGCCGGTGCGCAGGACGATTTCCGAGCCGAGGCGCCGGTGCCGCACCGGCCCGGGCTGCCGTGGACCGAGTACGTGCGCGGCTGCGTCGACGTGCTGCTGGCGCGCGGCTGCGCCCTGCCCGGCTCGGACCTGGCCATCGCCGGCAACGTGCCGCAGGGCGCGGGCCTGTCGTCCTCGGCCTCGCTGGAAGTGGCGGTGATCGAGGCCCTCAACCGCCTGCACGGCCTGGGCCTCTCGCCCACCGAGGTGGCCCTGCTGGCGCAGCGCGCCGAGAACGGGTTCGTGGGCTGCAACTGCGGGATCATGGACCAACTGATCTCGGCCCGCGGCGAGAACGGCCACGCCCTGCTGATCGACTGCCGCTCACTGGACGCGCAGGCCGTGCCGCTGCCCGCCGGCCTGGCGGTCATGATCGTGCACTCCCGGGTGGCCCGCGGCCTGGTCGACAGCGCCTACAACGAGCGCCGCATCCAGTGCGAGGCGGCGGCTCGCCACTACGGCGTACGCGCCCTGCGCGACCTCGACGAGGCCGCCCTCGCCCGCGGCGCCGCCGGCC
This sequence comes from Ramlibacter sp. MAHUQ-53, assembly GCF_052600055.1. NCBI lineage: Bacteria > Pseudomonadati > Pseudomonadota > Betaproteobacteria > Burkholderiales > Comamonadaceae > Ramlibacter > Ramlibacter sp. MAHUQ-53. The sequence goes on along the minus strand of NZ_JBQWTS010000007.1, from coordinate 166,508 downwards.
TCGACGCGGTGGCCCTGCGCCGGGCCCGCCACGTGGTCACGGAGAACCGCCGCACGCAGGAGGCCGCGGCGGCCCTGGCCGCCGGCGACCTGCCGGCGCTCGGCCGGCTGATGGCCGAGTCCCATGCCTCGATGCGCGACGACTTCGAGATCACCGTGCCGGCGATCGACCGCCTGGTCGACCTCGCACAGGCGGCGATCGGCGACCCGGGCGGCGCGCGCATGACCGGGGGCGGCTTCGGCGGCTGCGTGGTGGCCCTGCTGCCCCACGAGCGGGTGGATGCGGTGCGCGCGGCCATCGCCGCGGGGTACCGGGCGCCCGGCGGCGAGCCGGCCACGGTCTGGGTCTGCCAGGCGCGCGGCGGAGCGGGCCTGGCCTGATGAGGGACGCGCAAAACAAAAAGGGCTTGGCAGATCTGCCAAGCCCTTGAATGTTCCAGAGTATCTGGTAGGCGCGATTGGATTCGAACCAACGACCCCCACCATGTCAAGGTGGTGCTCTAACCAACTGAGCTACGCGCCTTCGTTTGTTCGAAGCATCTATTGTAGCAGGGTTTTCCTCACCTTCTGCGGGCCGAGCGAACACCGCCGACTTCGCGCACCAGGCCCAGCACTTTCCCGAGCCGGTTCGAGTCGGAAACCTCCACCGTGAAGGTCATGAAGGCCGAGCCCTTGACCGACTGCGTCTGCACGCCGATCACGTTCATCTTCTCCTTGGCGAAGACTTCGGAGATGTCGCGCAGCAGGCCCTGCCGGTCGCCGGCCTCGACCGAGACATCCACCGGGTAGACCGCGGCGCCGTCCGCCTTCGGCCGGCCCCACGCCACCTCGATCACCCGCTCGGGGCTGCGCGAGGCCATCTCGCGGAAGTTGCTGCAGTCCTCGCGGTGGATGCTCACGCCCTTGCCGCGCGTGACGAAGCCGCGGATCTCGTCCGGCGGCGCGGGCTTGCAGCAGCGCGCCATCTGGGTCATGAGCGAGTCGATGCCCACCACCAGCACCCCGCCCTTGGGGGACGGCGTGGCGACGCGCTGCTTCTTCAGCAGGAACTCGTCCTGCGGCACCGGCGCCTCCGGCGGGTTCAGCAGGGTCTCGATGGTGCGCAGGGAGAATTCGTCCTTGCCCACCACCGCAAACAGGTCGTCCGCCGACTTGAACCCCAGCTGCGAGGCCAGGTCCTCCAGCTTGACCGCGGTGCGGCCCTCGCGCTGCAGCAGCTTTTCCACCAGCTCGCGCCCGCGCGCGATGGTCTCGTGCTTGTGCTGCTCGTTGAACCAGGCACGCGCCTTGGCCCGCGCCCGGTTGCTGGCGAGGAAGCCCAGCTCGGGGTTGAGCCAGTCACGCGACGGCCCGCCGTCCTTGACCGTGACGATCTCCACCGTCTGGCCGTTCTTCAGGGGCGTGTTCAGCGGCACCATCACGCCGTCGATGCGCGCGCCGCGGCAGCGGTGGCCCAGGCTGGTGTGGACGGTGTAGGCGAAGTCCACCGGCGTGGAGCCGGCGGTCAATTCGACCACGTTGGCCTGGGGCGTCAGGACGTAGATGCGGTCCTCGAACAGGCCCGCGCCGGCTCCGGCCAGGTCGCGCTCCCACGCGAGCAGCTGGCGCAGCACCGCGATCTTGGCGTCGTACTCGCCGCTGGCCGACACGCCCGAGTAGCCTTTGGTCCCCGCCTCCTTGTAGGCCCAGTGCGCCGCCACGCCGTGCTCGGCGTGGTCGTGCATGGCCTGGGTGCGGATCTGGATCTCGATCGGCTTGCCCGTGCCATCGCGCACCACGGTGTGCAGCGACTGGTAGCCGTTCGGCTTGGGCCGGGCGATGTAGTCGTCGAACTCGCTCTGGATCGCCTCGAAGCGCTGGTGCACCCAGGACAGCGCGGCGTAGCACTCGCGCGTGTCGCGCACGATCACGCGCAGGGCGCGCACGTCGAACACGCGGTCGAAGTCCAGCGACTTGCCCCGCATCTTCTTGACGATGCTGTAGATATGCTTGGGCCGGCCCGCCACGTGGGCGTGCAGCCCCTGCGCGTGCAGCTCGGACTCGAGGCCGGCGCGCAGGCGCTCCATGTAGGCCTCGCGCTCGGCGCGCTTTTCCTCGAGCAGCTTCGCCACCTGCTTGTAGGTGTCGGGCTCAAGGAAGCGGAAGGCCAGGTCCTCCAGCTCCCATTTGAGCTGCCAGATGCCCAGTCGGTTGGCCAGCGGCGCGAACACCTCCAGCGACTCGCGCGCGAGCGCCGGCGCCACCGGGGTGCGCGAGGCGGCATGCCAGCGCAGGGTCTGCATGCGCGAGGCCAGGCGCAGCATCACCACGCGCAGGTCGCGCGAGAACGCCAGCAGCATCTTGCGCACGTTCTCGGCCTGGGCGTGGGCCGCATGCTGCGCCCTCGCCTGGCGCTGCACCGCCACCAGCTGCGTGGTCTCGACGGCGAGCGCCGCGTAGCTCTCGCCGAAGGCCTTGGCGATGGCCTCGTGCGGCTTGGCCAGGTGCGGGCAGGCATAGACCAGGTAGGCCGCGGCCTGCATGGCCTCGGAGCCGCCCATGCGCTTGAGGATGGCAGCGACCGCGTCGGCATGGGCCAGCGTGTTCTCGCCGGTGTCCAGCGTCTCGTGGGCGATCAGGGGTTCGGCGAAGGCCCGCGCGCGGGCCAGGGCCTGGGCCTGCTGGGGCAGGCTCTGTTCTGCAGCGGCCACCAGCTCCGGCGCGGCCAGGCCGTCGCCGGCGTCAGCCGTCCGGGTTTTCATCGGGCACAGCTCCTCCCAGCAGGAACGAGGCCACCGCCTCCACCTGCTGCAGCGTGACGAGCGTCGGGGCATGGCCGACGCCTTGGAATTCGATCAGGCGGGCCCGCGGCCCGCGCTCGGTCATGGCCCGCGCCGTCGCCGGCGTGAGCAGGTCCGAGTCGGCGCCCCGCAGCAGCAGCGTGCGGGCGCGGATGCGGTCATAGGCCTGCCACAGCAGGGCCTCGCCCTCGCGGCCCGAGGCCTCGGTGGCGGCGCGCACGTTCTCGCCGATGGCCGGGTCGTAGTGCAGGCGCCAGCCGCCCCCGGGCAGCGGGCGCAGCATGGGCTCGGTGAGGGCGCGCCACTCGGCGGGCGTGTGCGGGCCGAAGCCGGAGGCGACGCGCCACAGCGCCTCGCAGGCCTCCTCCACGGAGGCGAACGTCGGCGCGCGGCCCACGTACTGCTGCATGCGCTGGATGGCGGCCCACTCGACGGCGGGGCCGATGTCATTGAGCACCAGCCGGTGCAGCGGCGCCGGCAGCGGCAGGTCGGGGGTGCCGAACAGGCCCATTCCGATCAGCCCCCCCATGCTGGTGCCCACCCAGTCCAGGGTGGCGATGGGCGCCTGGGCCTGCAGGCGGGCCAGCAGCGCGAGCATGTCGCCGACGTAGACCGGCACCTGGTAGTGGGCCGGGTCGGCCAGCCAGTCGCTCTCGCCGCGGCCGGCCACGTCGGGGCAGACCACGCGCAGCGGCGTCGGGGAGCGCTCGACCAGGGCCTGGGCCAGCACGTCGAAGTCGCGGCCCTGGCGCGTGAGGCCATGCACGCACACCACCAGGTGCGGCGCATCAGCCCGGCCCCAGGACCAGTACGCCATCCGGTGGGGACCCGCCGGGCCGGCGCAGGGAACGTGGTTCAGGAGGGGGCTGGGCATGGTAGGCAAGGAAATTGCGATACTGCGGGTCGCTGGCCGCAGCGCGGCCTTGCATCATCGTAATGGATCGGACGGAGAAGTTTCCCATGCTCAAAGGCAAGACGGCGCTCGTGACGGGCTCCACCAGCGGGATCGGCCTCGGCATCGCCAAGGCACTGGCCCGGCAAGGCGCGAACATCGTGCTCAATGGCTTCGGCGACAACGCGGCGCCCCAGGCGGAGATCCGCGCGCTGGGCGTGGAGGTGGCCTTCCACGGCGCCGACATGAGCAAGCCGGCCGAGATCGAGGCGATGATGAGGTTCGCCGCCGAACGCTTCGGCCGCGTCGACATCCTCGTGAACAACGCCGGCATCCAGCATGTGGCGCCGGTGCACGAATTCCCGGTGGAGAAGTGGGACGCGATCATCGCGATCAACCTCTCCAGCGCCTTCCACGCCTCGCGCCTGGCCCTGCCCGCCATGCGCGCCGCCAACTGGGGCCGCATCATCAACGTGGCCTCGGTCCACGGCCTGGTGGCCTCGGCGGACAAGTCGGCCTACGTGGCGGCCAAGCATGGCGTCGTCGGCCTGACCAAGGTCACCGCGCTGGAGAACGCCACCACCGGCGTGACCTGCAACGCGATCTGCCCCGGCTGGGTGCTCACGCCCCTGGTGCAGAAGCAGGTGGACGACCGCGCCAAGGCCAACGGCTGGAGCAACGAGGAATCGGTTCGCCGCCTGCTCGGCGAGAAGGAGCCCTCGATGCAGTTCACCACGCCCGAGGAACTGGGCGAGCTGGCCGTGTTCTTCTGCTCGCCCGCCGGCAACAACGTGCGCGGCGTGGCCTGGAACATGGATGGCGGCTGGACGGCGCAGTAAGCCCCCGGCTCACGGCCCCAGCGCCAGCGGCCGGCGCTGGACCGTGACGAACGCGTCGGCGGCCAGGTCGTAGTCCAGCCGCTCGACCTCGCACCCGGCCGAACCCCAGGCCACCAGGTTCAGCGAGTGCCGGGTGTCGTGCCGCACCCGGCGGGACACCGCCGTGCCGGCCTGCACGCACCACAGGGGCCGCGACAGCGACCAGGGCGCGCCGCTCAAGTCCGCCACGTAAGGCAGGTGGATGTGGCCGCCCAGGAGCAGGTCCGCCCCCGCGCGGCTCCAGGCCGCGAGCGCGGCGTCGGCGCCGATCAGGAGGTTCTCCCGGTCCTGCGCCCGGACCACCGCCGCCGGGTGGTGTGTCACGACCACCCGGAGCACCCCGCGCCCGGCCTCCCGCAGCAGGCCGGCAACACGCGCCACCTGCGCGGCGCAGACCTCGCCGTCCTTGTGCCGCCACCAGCGGGTGGTGTTCACGCCGACCACGATCGCGCCCGGCAGCCGCAGCACCGGCTCCTCGTCGCCGAACGCCTGGCGGAAGCGCCCCAGGGGCCGCGCGACGCGCGAGGCCAGGTCGAACAGCGGAAGGTCATGGTTGCCCGGCAGGACCAGCCGCGGCGCCGGCCCGAGGCGCTCACAGAATGCCCGGGCGGCTGCGAACTGCGCGCGCGTCGCCCGCTGGGTGATGTCGCCGCTGAGGACCACCGCATCCGGCCGGCGGCCTGCCGCCAGCCGCACCACCGCCTCGACCACGGCGGGCTCCTCGGTGCCGAAGTGCGTGTCCGACAGGTGCAGCAGCAGGCCCATCGGCGCCTCACCCGACGGGGACCCGGTCCTGCTCGCAGGGGGCCATGAGGCGCAGCGGACGCGGCGCCACCTCAAAGCGCAGCGGTGGCACCAGGCGATCGATCTCGCCGTCAGCGGCCACCCGCGCACGCCGCAGGCCGCGCATGCCCACCGACAGGCTGCGGCAGGCAAAGTGCTCGACGTCCTGCGCATCGCCCAGCGTCCCGAAGGCACCGCGCAGCATCAGCGTGAACAGGGCCCAGCTGCCGATCGGCCTGGCCGCGACCCCGGCCAGCCAGCCCTCCCCCACCGGGCGCCGCGGGTCAGCGGGCAGTCCGAGGCGCTCGACCTGCAGCCGGTTGTTGACGACCACCAGGGTCGGCGTGCGCAGGTGGCGCGACTGGCCGTCGGCCTCGATCTCGAGGGTGAGCTGGTGCCGCCAGCGCACCAGCGTCGCCACGGCCGCCAGCGCCGCAACCCAGCGCCGCCGCCCGAAGCGGGACTTGAAGGCCTCGCGGTCCTGCAGCAGCTGCGGGTACAGCCCCAGGCTCGCGTTCACCAGGAACACGCGGCCGTTGACCAGCCCGATGTCCACCGGCCGCTCATGGGCGCGCAGCAGCGCGCGGGCCGCCGCCTGCGGATCCTGCGGGATGCCCTGCACCCGGGCGAAGTAGTTGAAGGTGCCGCAGGGAACGACGCCCAGCGGGCACCCGCGCTCCCAGGCCGCCTGGGCCACCGTCGCCACCGTGCCGTCCCCGCCGGCGGCGACCAGCACGTCCCCGGGACCGGCGCGCGCCGCCGCCGCCCGGCTCGCCGCGGCCAGCGCCCCGGCCGACGGCACGCTCACCACCTCGCACGCGCGCCCGGCCTGGGTGAACACCTGCCGGACACGATGCGCGACCGGCTGCTGCGCGCCGGTGGAGGCCCCGCTGCGGGGATTGGCGATCACGATGAAGGTGCCCATTCCGCCATCTTCGGGCCACGCCAACCTGTAGGGCAACTTTTGTAAAGTTATGTTAGAAGTAGCCTTAAAGGAATCATGGAATGCAACAAGCGGCCCAAAATCGACGCTGTTACAAGTAAACGTTGGACTGACCCCATGAATACCAATGCCGCCCGAACCGACAAGATCCTGGTGGTGGACGACGATGCGCGGATCCGTGACTTGCTGCGCCGCTACCTCACCCAGGAAGGCTTTGAAGTCATCCTTGCAGAAGACGGCAAGGCGCTGAACCGGCTGATGCTGCGGGAGACCGCGGACCTGATCGTGCTGGACCTGATGATGCCGGGCGAGGACGGCCTGTCGATCTGCCGGCGCCTGCGGGCAGCCAATGACCGTACCCCGATCATCATGCTCACCGCCAAGGGCGAGGACGTGGACCGCATCGTCGGCCTCGAGGTCGGCGCGGACGACTACCTGGGCAAGCCCTTCAACCCGCGCGAGCTGCTGGCGCGCGTGCATGCCGTGCTGCGCCGCCGCCCCGCGCAGGAGGCGCCCGGCGCCCCCTCCGCCGAGAACGAGGTGGTCAACTTCGGCCCCTTCTCCTTCGACCTCGGCGCCCGCACGCTGCGCAAGAACGGCGACGAGCTGCCCCTGACCACCGGCGAGTTCGCCATGCTCAAGGCCCTGGTGCGCCATCCGCGCCAGCCCCTGTCCCGAGAGAAGCTGGCCCAGCTCGCGCGCGGCCGCGAGTTCGAGCCCTTCGACCGCAGCCTGGACGTGCAGGTCTCGCGCCTGCGCAAGCTCGTCGAGGCCGACCCGGCGGCGCCGCGCTACATCCAGACCGTGTGGGGCGTGGGCTACGTGTTCGTGCCGGACGGTGCGGGCTGACGCGGACCGGCCCATGCAGCGCGCCCGCGCCATGGAAACGGTCACCAGCCCGGCCCCCCTGGACGCCTCGCCCGGGGAGGCGATGGCGCCGGGCCTGCCACGGGTGGGCCTGTCGCTGTTCTGGCGGACGTTCTTCCTGCTCTCGCTGCTGCTGATCGGCTCCATCATCGCCTGGCTGCAGACCTTCCGGGCCCTCGAGTTCACCCCGCGCGCGCTGCAGACCGCGCAGCAGATCGCCTCGCTGGTGAACCTGAGCCGCGCGGCGCTGGTGCACTCCGACGCCATCGCGCGCGTCTCCCTCATCAAGACCCTGGCCGACCAGGAGCGGGTGCAGATCCAGCCGCGCGAGCCGGGCGACCGGACTGCGCCGGTGGACGGCTCGGTCATGGACCAGGCCATCGTGCGCGAGCTGCTGACCCGCCTGGGGCCGGGCACCGAGCTGGCCTCCCGGGTCAACGGGGAGGCGGGGCTGTGGGTCGGCTTCCGCATCGAGAACGATGCCTACTGGCTGCGGCTGGACCGCGAGCGTTTCGCCAACGTGGGCGGGCGCACCTGGCTGATCTGGCTGGTCACGGCGGCCGGCCTGTCGCTCGCCGGCGCGGCGTTGATCGCCCGCCTGATCAACCGGCCGCTCAAGCAGCTGTCCTTCGCCGCGAGCCGCGTGCGCGACGGCGACTTCGACGCCTCGCGGCTGGACGAGCAGGTCGCCACCAGCGAGATCCGCGAGGTGAACATCGGCTTCAACCGCATGGCCCAGCAGCTCGCCAAGATCGAGCAGGACCGGGCCGTGATGCTCGCCGGCATCTCGCACGACCTGCGCACGCCCCTGGCGCGGCTGCGGCTGGAAACCGAAATGAGCGTGGCCGACCGCGACGCGCGCGACCACATGGCGGCCGACATCGACCAGCTCGACGCCATCATCGACAAGTTCCTCGACTACGCCCGGCCCGACCACACCGAGCTCAAGCCGGTGCGGCTCGCCGACGTGGTTCAGACCTGCCTCTACGCCTTGCAGGAGCAGGCCGACCTGCGGTTCAGGGTGGACATCCCGGGCCAGCTCGAGGTGCTGGCCGACGAGGTCGAACTCGCCCGGGTAATGGCCAACCTGCTGGAGAACGCCCGCCGCTACGGCAAGTCGGCGGACACGGGCGTGGCCGAGGTGGAGATCACGGCCCGCGGGCGCGGCGACTGGGTCCTGGTGAAGGTGCGGGACCACGGGCCCGGCGTCGCCCCCGAGGCCCTGCCCAACCTGATGAAGCCCTTCTTCCGCGGCGATGCCGCTCGCACCGAGGCCACCGGCGCCGGCCTGGGACTGGCCATCGTGGACAAGACGGTGCAGCGCATGGGCGGCGTCTTCGCGGTGGCCAACAGCAGCTCGGGCGGGTTCTCGGCCCACATCAAGCTGCAACGCCCGCACAGCCCGCCGGTCGCCGAGGGCTGACGGCCAAGAGCCAAGGCCCGGGACCTCGGGTGCGAGCCCGCGCCGGGGGCGCGGAGCCCTAGAACAGCGCGTGCTTGTCGATCCCGTGGCGCTGCATGTGGCGGCGCAGCTTGACCAGGGCCTCGTTCTGGATCTGCCGCACGCGCTCACGCGTCAGGCCCAGGCGGTCGCTGAGGACCTCCAGCGTCTCCGGGTCCCGGTCGTGCAGGCCGAAGCGGCCCTCGAGGATCTCCTGCTCGCGCTGCGACAGCGCATGGAGCCAGCGTTGCAGCAGGCGCTCGACCTCGTGGTCCTGGGTGATGCCGCTGGGGTCCATGGTGCCGTCGTCGGGCATGGCGTCGCCGAGGGTGCGGTCGTCGTCGGCGTGGTCCAGTGCAGCGTCGAGCGAGCGCGGGGTCTCGGCCAGCGAGAGCAGGTCGGCGACCTGCTGCACGTCACGCCCCAGGAGGGCGGCGATGTCCTCGACCCGCACCCCGTCCCGCTCACGGCCGGCGCGCGCCGCGAACTCCGGGTCGTTCTCCAGCGTGCGGCGCGCCCGCAGCACCTGCTGCAGCTCGCGCACCACGTGCACCGGCAGGCGGATCACGCGGCCCTGGTTCATGACGGCGCGCTCGACCGACTGCCGGATCCACCAGGTGGCATAGGTGGACAGCCGAAACCCGCGTTCGGGCTCGAACTTGTCGATGGCGTGCATGAGGCCGAGGTTGCCCTCCTCGATCAGGTCGGCCAGCGGGACGCCGCGGCCCAGGTAGGCCTTGGCGATGCTGACCACGAGCCGCAGGTTGTGCTCGATCATCGACTGGCGGGCCTCGAAATCGCCGGCGCGCGCCCGCATGGCGCACTCGAACTCCTCCTGCGCCGTGAACAGCTCGGTGCGGCGAATGTCACGCAGGTAGAGAGTGAGCGTGTCGGTGGACTCGCCCGCCAGTTCGGAGGGCGCCGGCAGCTCGCGCAGCACGCCGTCCTGCGGGTCGGGCGCCTGCTCCTGATCAGGCGACACCGGAACTGCTTGGGTCTTGCTGTTGCCGTTTCGCCTGTTCATCACCGCTACCTCGCTGGCAGGTACTTCGAAGGATCGACAGGCTTGCCCTGCCGGCGGATCTCGAAATGGAGCTTGACGCGGTCGGCGTCACTGTTGCCCATCTCGGCAATCTTCTGGCCCTTGCGCACCGCCTGGTCCTCCTTCACGAGGAGCGACTGGTTGTGGGCATAGGCCGTGAGGTAAGTGTTGTTGTGCTTCAGGATGATCAGGTTGCCATAGCCGCGCAGGCCGGAGCCGGCGTAGACCACGCGGCCGTCGGCCGCGGCGAGCACCGGGTCGCCGGCCTTGCCCGCGATGTCCAGGCCCTTGTTCTTGGCCTCGTCGAAGCCGGCGAGGACAGCGCCGCCGCCGGTGGGCCACGCCCAGGCGACGTCGTCGTCGGCCGAAGCGGCAGGCGCCGGGACGCTGTCGGCGCGCGCGGGCGCGGACGACGGCACGGCGGCCGGCGCCGAGGCGGCGGACGCGGGCTGCACCGGCTGCACGGCGACCTGGGCGGACTGCACGGGCCGCGTGACCACCTCCTGCGAGGCGGCGGCCACCGGCGGCACGATGCGCAGCACCTGGCCGACCTCGATCACATTGGGATTGGACAGGCTGTTCCAGCGGACGACGTCGCGCCAGTTCTGGCCGGCGTCGAGGGAGATGCGGATCAGGGTGTCGCCGGGGCGCACGGTGTAGTAACCGGGCTTGCCCGCGTTCTCGGCGCCGGGCGGCAGGCGAACCGGCTCGCCGGGGGCGGCGGCCGTGGCCGCGGGCATGGAAGCGGAGGTGGGCGACCTGTGGGCCATGGTGCCGCGGTCTTCGACCGGCGCGGGACGGCGCGACCCGGAGGCGCAGCCGGCCAGGAGGGCGGCGACGGACAGCAGGACGAGCGCGTGGAGACTTCCCCGCCTCAGCATCTGGGGCATGTGTTGTACTTTCCTCTAAGCGATGCCTGATTTTAGGGGGACAAAGTGAACTGCCTCAAGGACGCTTCGCTTCAACCCCGCAGCCGTCTTGTCGATCACCACCAGCGCCTGCTGCCCGCCCGGCATGACGCTGGGCGCGACCAGGCGCCCGCCCACGGCGAGCTGGTCGACCCACGCCTGCGGGATCGCCTCGCCGCCGGCGGCGGCGATGATGCCCGCATAGGGCGCACCCTTGGCGTAGCCCGCCATGCCGTCGCCGAACAGCAGGTGGATGTTCGGGATGCGCAGGGGCCGCAGGTTGTCGCGGGCCTTGTCATGCAGGCCGCGCAGCCGCTCGATGCTGTACACCTCGCGCGCCACGCAGGCCAGCACCGCGGCCTGGTAGCCGCAGCCGGTACCGATCTCGAGCACGCGCCCCAGCCGGCCAGAGTCCTCGCGCAATCCGCCCGCGAGCAGCAGCTCGATCATGCGGGCCACCACGTTCGGCTTGGAGATGGTCTGGCCCAGGCCGATCGGCAGGCTGGTGTCCTCGTAGGCCTGGTTGACCAGCGCGGTATCGACGAAGCGATGGCGCTCCACCTGGCCCATGGCCTCGAGCACCTGCGGGTCGGCGATGCCCTGGCCCGCGAGCTTGTGCACCATGCGCGCACGCACCGCTTGAGAGTCGAGGCCTAGGCCCTGGGGCGCGGCTCGGGGCGACACGGGCGCGGGCGCGGAGGCTGCGCCCGCCGGCTTCGCGGCGGCCGCCTTGGCCGCCTTGGCCGGCGTGCCCAGGTCGAGGCGAGCAGGAAAGCTGGGACGGCGCGCGGTCATCGTGCGGCCTGGTCAGCGTGCGGCGAAGCGTTGCGCGACGCCGCGCCACTCGCCCAGCGCGTCGTGGTCGGTGAGGTCCACCTGCAAAGGCGTGATCGACACGCGGCCCTGGGCCGTGGCGTGGAAGTCGGTGCCCTCGGCGCCGTCCTTGGCCGGGCCGGCCGCGCCGATCCAGTACATGGTCTCGCCGCGCGGGCTGGACTGCGCGATCACCTTCTCGGCGGCATGCCGGCGGCCAAGGCGGCAGACCTCCAAGGGACCCAGCGCCTCGTAGGGGCGGTTGGGAATGTTCACATTGAGCAGGAACGGCGCGGGCCGCCGCAGCAGCTGCTGCGCGATCACCTGCTGCACCAGCTCGCGCGCCACGCGGGCCGCGGCGTCGAGGTGGGCCCAGCCTTTCTCGACCTGCGAGAAGGCGATGGCGGGCACGCCGAACAGGTAGCCCTCCATGGCGGCGCCGACGGTGCCGGAGTAGATGGTGTCGTCGCCCATGTTGGCGCCGTTGTTGATGCCGCTGACGACCAGGTCGGGCGCGGTCTCGAGCAGGCCGGTGAGCGCGATGTGGACGCAGTCGGCCGGCGTGCCGTTCACGTACTGGAAGCCGTTGGCACCCTGGTGCACGTACAGCGGCTGGTGCAGCGTGAGGGCGTTGGACTTGGCGCTGTTGTTATGTTCGGGCGCGATGACCTGGACGTCGGCGAGGTCGCGCAGGGCCTCGTGCAGGGCGGCGATGCCAGGCGCCTGGTAGCCGTCGTCGTTGGAGATCAGGATTTTCATGGGCTTGCGAATGATTGTAGGGGCCGCTTCGCAGGCCGCCGCGAACCCGGCAAAAGGCGGGCTATAATCTCGTTTTCGACGGTGGCTGTAGCTCAGTTGGTAGAGTCCCAGATTGTGATTCTGGTCGTCGTGGGTTCGAGTCCCATCAGCCACCCCACCGGATTCCAAAGGCCACCCTCGCGGTGGCCTTTTCATTTTCCGGGCGCGTGGGACGGGAGCGGCCGGCAGATCGACTACGCTAGCGCCACCATGACATCCCCCCTCCCCACTCCCGAACTGCGGTTCTTCGCCGACCTGCGCGTGCAGGTCGACAAGCCCCAGGAAGTCGGCCATTCGGTGCGCGGCCTGCGCCGCGTCATCCCCATCCTCGGCGGCACCGTGACCACGGCCGACTGGAGCGGCCGCATCCTGCCCGGCGGCGCGGACTTCCAGTTGATCCTCAACGACCGCACCGCCGAACTCGACGCGCGCTACGTCATCGAGACCGACGGCGGCGACCGCATCTACGTCTACAACCAGGCCGTGCGCACCGCCGCCCCCGAGGTGATGGCGCGCCTGGTGCGCGGCGAGCCGGTGGACCCGGCCAGTGTCTACTTCCGCTGCATGCCCCGCTTCGAGGCGAGCGCGCCCTCGCTGGCCTGGCTGTCCGAGAATCTGTTCCTGGGCACCGGCGCACGCCTGCCGGACCGGGTGGACCTGCGCGTCTTCCACGTGGCCTGACCCCATTCCAACGCACCCATATCGACAACAAGGAGACCTGATGACTTCGACCCTTCGCCGCCGCCTCGCCCTGGGGCTGGGCCTGGCCACGCTGTCCGCCGCGAGCGCGCCCGCCCTGGCGCAGACCGCCGCCTACCCGAACCGCCCCGTGCGCCTGATCGTCGGCTTCCCGGCCGGCACCGGCCCGGACATCGTGGCCCGCATCCTCGCGCAGAAGCTGTCCGAGGCCTGGGGCGGCGTGGGCGTGGTCGTGGACAACAAGCCCGGCGCCGGCGGCCTGATCGCCGCCACCGAGGCCGCCCGCGCCACGCCCGACGGCTACACCCTGATGCTGGGCGAAACCGGCCAACTGAGCATCGCGCCCAGCACCTACAACAAGCTGCCCTACGACCCGGCCAAGGACTTCGCCCCGGTGAGCCAGGTCGTCAGCGCAGACTTCGTGCTGCTGGTGAACCCGCAGAAGGTCCCCTCGCGCAACGTCAAGGACTTCGTCGCCTGGACGCAGCAGCAGAAGGGCCTGTTCATGGCCACGTTCGGCGCCGGCACGCCGGGCCACTTCGGCGCCTTCATGTTCGGCGACGCGGTCAAGCTCAAGCCCGAGGCCGTCCACTACAAGACCACGGCCGACGCCATCGGCGGCCTCCTGAGCGGGGACACGCAGGCCGTGTTCGCCAGCCTGGGCCTGGCCGTGCCGAACGTGAAGGCCGGCAAGCTGCTGGCCCTGGGCACCACCGGCGCCAGCCGCACCGCGCTGCTGCCCGACGTGCCGACCATCAAGGAGCAGGGCTACCCCAACCTGGAGTTCAGCTCCTGGTTCGGCGTGGTGGCGCCGTCCAAGGTGCCGGCCGACATCCTGGCCAAGCTCAGCGCGGACATCCAGAAGGCGGTGAAGGCGCCCGACGGCAAGGCCAAGCTGGAAGACGCCGGCTTCAAGGTGACCGGCACCACCCGCGAGGAGTTCGCCCGCGTCATCGCGGCCGACACCGTGACCTGGGGCAAGGCCGTGGCGGCCACCGGCTTCAAGGCCGACTGAGCACCGCCCTCCCCGCCCCATGAAAAAGCCCCGCGACGCGGGGCTTTTTTCTCGGGGGCTGCAGCCGACTCACTTCGCCGGCGCGTCGCCCGGCTTGGCGGCCTTGATCTCCACCTTGAAGCGCTGCTTCAGGAGGTCGTAGTAGGCCAGCGTCTCGGCCTGCGCCCACCACTGGGTGTACTGGGCGCGCTCGGCCTTCGCGGTCTGCTCGGGCACCGCCTCGCGGGGGATGGACTTGTTCACGCGCACGACGGCATAGCCGGCGTCGCCCAGGTCCACGCCCACCAGCGCCGGCAGGGCCGCCGGGTCGGCGCGCAGGGCGGCATCGACCACCGCGCGGGGCTGGTTGCCGGGGTTGTCGCGCGAGACCAGCACCGCCGCCGGCAGGCTGGCGGAGGCCGGGGTGGCCTTCCAGGCAGCCAGCTGGTCGGCGCCGGCCTTGCGGGCCAGCTCGGTGCCGCGCGCCGCCTTGACGCGCTCGACCACGCGGGCCTTCACTTCCTCCAGCGGCAGGGTGCGCGCCGGCACGTGCTGCGCGACGCGGCCGGCGACCATCAGGCCCGGCGTGACTTCGACCGCCTCGGTGTTGCGCTTCTTCTCGATGCTGTCCGCGGAGAACAGCGCGCCCAGGAACTTGGGGTTGGCCAGCGGGCCGCTGGCGCCCGGCGCCGGCGTGCGGGTGATGCCATTGGCGGTGCGGACCTCGAGCTTGAACTTCTCGGCCACGCCCTTGAGGCTGTCGGACTGCTCGTAGACGGCGTTGCTGAAGCTGTCGGCCGTCTCGGCGAACTTGCGCTGGGCCTGCTGCTGGCGCACCTGAGCCTCCAGCGCCGGGCGGGCCTCCTCGAAGCTCTGGACCTTGGGCGCCTTGATGTCGGTCAGCCGGATGATGTGGTAGCCGAAGTCGCTCTCGACGACGCCGCTGGTCTCGCCCTTCTTCAGCGCGAAGGCCGCGTCCTCGAACGGCTTGACCATGGCGCCGCGGGCGAAGAAGTCGAGGTCGCCGCCCTTGGTGGCGGAGCCCGGGTCCTGCGAGTTCTTGCGGGCCAGTTCGGCGAAGGACTCGGGGTTCTTGCGCACGGCGGCGAGCAGGTCCTCGGCCTTCTTCTTCGCGGCGGCGCGGGCGTCGGCGCCGGCCTCCTTGCCGGCGGCGATCAGGATGTGGCTGGCGCGGCGCTCCTCCTTGCCGGCATTGGCGGCGAGGTTCTGCTCGTAGTAGGTCTTGAGGTCGGCCTCGTTGACCGTGACGCCCTTCTTCACCGATTCGATGTCCAGCACCAGGTATTCCACGTTGGCCTGCTCCGGGGCCTGGAACAGCTGGGGGTTGGCCTTGTAGAAGGCCTCGACCTCGGCCTCGGTGGGCACGACCTTGGCGGCGTAGGCGGCAGCGTCGAAGCGCAGGACCTGCGCCTCGCGCTTCTCGAACCAGGCGCCCAGGGCCAGGGCGGCGGCGGCCTCGCTGGCGATGCCCGTGCCGCCGACGCCCGCCAGCACCTGGCGGCGGGAGAGGTCGGCGCGCAGGGAGGCCTCGAAGCCCTCGGGCGTGAGGCCCTGCTGCGCGGCGAGCTGGCGGTAGCGGACCATGTCGATCTTGCCGTCCGGTCCGCGCAGCGAGGCGATGACCGGGTTGGCCTGCAGCTCGCGAGCCAGCGACTCGTCGCTGGTGACCAGGCGCGACTTCTGCGCCGCGGCGGAGATCACGCGGTCATGCACCACCCGCTCCAGGGTGGCGTAGCGGGCCTCGGGCGCATCGAGCAGCTTGGGGTCCAGCGCGGGCATCTGCTGGCGCACGCGGTCGGCCTCGGCCTTGTGCGCGGCGTCCCATTCGCCCTGGCGGATGTCGCTGCCGTCGACCTTGGCGACCGACTCGCCCTTGTCGCTCATGCGGGTGTAGCTTTCAACGCCGAACAGCACGAAGGACGGAAAGATCAGCAGGAACAGCACGAACTGCAGGATCTTGGTGTGCTTGCGGACGAAATCGAACATGGGATCGGGGCTCTCCGGGGGAAGCTCGGGATTATCCGGTTTTTTGCACGGCGCCCGGCGCCCGCGGCCCGGCGGCCCTCAGGGGCATGGCGTCAGGGGTGCTGCCATTGATAGCGCATCACCGCCATCTCGTCCTGCCGCTTCTGCTCGCGGCGCTCGCGCTCGGCGCGGGCCTGGGCCTGGAACTGGTCGCGCACCTTCTCGGCCTTCTCCAGCGCCTGGCGCGCGGCGGCGACCGACTGCCCGAGCTGGCGGCACTGCAGGTCGGCCTGGCGGCTGGCGCGCACCGCCTGGTCCAGCAGCTGCTGGAGCTGGGCGATGAACTGGCGCTCGTTGAGGCGGTCGGCCATGAGCTGGCCGGCCGCGGCACTGGCCTCCTGGCGGCGGCGGTACTCGATGACCATGGCGTGCACGCGCTGCTCGCTGGCCTTGAGCTGGTCGCGGCGCGCCTGGGCCTGGGCCAGCTGCTGCTGGCAGGCCTCCAGCGCGCGCCGGGCCTTGTCCACCAGCAGGCTCCAGGCATCGGTCTTGGGAGGGGTCATGGTCGGCTCCGGGAAGAAACGGGATCGGGCGCGGAATGAACGGGCATGACGGATTCGTCCACCGCGTCTCAGGCCGCGGCGAGGATCTGGCGCACGGCGTCCAGGCAGTCGCCGTAGGCCACGCCCTCGTGCATGTCCTGGCGCAGGTAGTGCTCCAGCGCCGGGCGCAGGCGGATCGCCAGGTCCAGCTCCGGGTTGCTGCCCGGCACGTACGCGCCGACCTGGATCAGGTCGCGGCTCTGCTGGTAGAGGGACCACATGCGGCGGAAGCGGTTGGC
The DNA here is from genome assembly GCF_052600055.1 of Ramlibacter sp. MAHUQ-53. Lineage (NCBI taxonomy): Bacteria > Pseudomonadati > Pseudomonadota > Betaproteobacteria > Burkholderiales > Comamonadaceae > Ramlibacter > Ramlibacter sp. MAHUQ-53. The sequence goes on along the minus strand of NZ_JBQWTS010000007.1, from coordinate 149,844 downwards.
GAGCTTCAGGGCCTCCGGGTCGAGCAGGCTGGGCATGATCCGGGAGATCGAGCCGGTGAGGTCGATCGCCGGGTAGTGCGCGGCGTCGGCCAGTGCCCGCGAGAGCATGACCTGGCCGTCCAGCGAGGCGCGGGCCAGGTCCACGATCGGGTCGTGGGCGTCGTCGCCCTCGGCCAGCACGGTGTAGATGGCGGTGATGGAGCCCAGGCCGGCGCGGCCCACGCCGGCGCGCTCGATCAGGTTCGGCAGCAGCGCGAAGACCGAGGGCGGGTAGCCCTTGGAGGTGGGCGGCTCGCCCACCGCCAGGCCGATCTCGCGCTGGGCGTGGGCCACGCGGGTGAGGCTGTCCACCAGCATCAGCACGTTCTTGCCCTGGTCGCGGAAGTACTCGGCGATGGTGTGCGTCATCAGCGTGGCCTTCAGGCGCTGCACCGGCGAGACGTTGGCCGGCGCGGCGACGACCACCGCCTTGGCCAGGCCCTCGGCGCCCAGCGACTCCTCGATGAAGGCCTGGACCTCGCGCCCGCGCTCGCCGATCAGGCCGATGACGACGATGTCGGCGCGGGTGTGGCGGGTGATCTGCCCCAGCAGCGTGGACTTGCCCACGCCGGAGCCGGCGACCAGGCCCACGCGCTGGCCGCAGCCCAGCGTGAGCATGCCGTTGATGGCCTTGACGCCGACGTCCAGCACCTGGGTGATGGGCCCGCGCTCCATCGGGTTGACCGGCCGCCCCAGCAGCGAGAGCCGGGTGTCGCAGCGCGGCGCGGGCTTGCCGTCCAGGGGCTCGCCCCGGCCGTCGATGACGCGTCCCAGGAGCTCGTGCCCCAGGCAGACGCTGGCGCTGTGGTTGACCACGCGCACGCTGGCGCCCGGGCCGATGCCCTGGGGCTCGGTGAAGGGCATCAGGTAGAGGGTCTGGTCGTTGAAGCCGACGACCTCGGCCTCGACGCTGTGGCCCGAGGGGTCGGCGATCTCGCAGCACGCGCCCAGCGGCGCCATGATGCCGCGCGCCTCCAGGCGCATGCCGACCAGGCGCACCAGGGTGCCGGTCTTGCGCGGGTCGGGCACGCGCACCTGCGAGAGCAGGCGGTCGACCTCGGTGTCGAAGGCGATCATGGCCGGGCGCTCACTGCGGCGGCTCCCAGGCGTCGGGCGCGGCGGCGGGCCCGGCCGGGGGCGGCGCGGGCGGCATCGCCGGCAGCACGCCGCCGTCGCGGCCCTCCTCCAGGGTCACCGCGGTGGCATCCACCACGTCGCCCAGGCCGCGCGGGCGGCGCAGCGGCGCGGCCTCCACCGGCTCGGCGGGGAAGGACTCCCGCAGCAGCACCGACTCGCCGGCGCGCGGGCCGGGCCGCGTCAGCAGGGGCTGGGCGATGGCGTCGAGGCGGTGCTCGATCAGGTCCTCCAGCAGCGTGTCGTCCAGGCGCAGGCGCACGCTGCCACGGTACAGGGATGCGTCCGGCTGCAGCTTGACCTCCTGCAGGAACGGCGGCGCGGCGGCCTGCAGCATCTGCGCGTCGTCCGGGTGCAGCGAGACCACCACGCCGGCGGCCGGCTCGTCCAGCGCCGAGAGGCACTGGCGCACGACCTGGGTGATGGCCTCGGCCGACGTGCGCAGCTCGCCGCGCACCAGCTGCTCGGCGATGTGCAGGGCCAGCCGCCGCAGCGGCTCGAACCAGCGCTGCGGGTCCTCCTTGAGGGCGCGCATCTCGATGGCCAGGGCGCGCAGCACCTCCGACTCGCGGGCGCGGTCGGCCTCCATCGCGGCGCGGGCCTCGGCGCGGCCGGCTTCCAGGCCGCGCTCATAGGCGCGCTCCTCGGCGGCGGCGAGCTCCTCGGGGCTGATGCCCGCGGCGGCGGGCGCCCCGGGGGCGGCCTCGCCACGCTGCGGCGCCCTCGCCTCCCGGGCCTCGTCGCTGGCGCCCTCCGCGACGCCCTGCGGCGCCGGCTCGCGCTCGAACGCCTGGGGCGCTTCCTCCAGGCCGGGCGCGGGGCCCTGCTCCAGCGACAGCGCCGGGTCGATGCGTTCGGTCACGCGCCAGGGGCCGAAGCTGTCGGCCTTGACCTCGTCCCAGGCGGCGCGCAGGAAGCGCGGCGTCTCCTTGCGCCCCAGCAGCAGCGGGCTGGGCACCCAGGCGGCGGGCGCCGGGCGCGGCGGGAAGTGGCGCACGTCAGACAAAGTCGTCCCCGCGGCCGGCCAGCATCATCTCGCCCGCATCGGAAAGCTTGCGCGCGATGCGGATCACCTGCTTCTGCGCCTCCTCGACGTCGGCCATGCGCAGCGGGCCGCGGGCCTCCATCTCGTCGACGAACATGAGGCGCGCGCGGGCCGACATGTTGTCCAGGAACTTGTTCTTGACCGTGTCGGGCGCGCCCTTCAGGGCCACCATCAGCATGTCGGACTCGACCGCGCGCATCAGGGTCTGGATGCTGCGGTTGTCCACGCCCGAGAGGTTCTCGAACACGAACATGTTGTCCTGGATCTTGAGCTTGAGGTCCTCGTCGATCTGCGACAGGCCGCCCATGATGGAGGACTCCAGGTCCACCTTCACGAAGTTCATGATCTTGGCCGCCGCCTTGATGCCGCCGAAGCTGGAGGACTTGGCCGAGGAGTTGTTCGAGAACTGCTTCTTCATGATGGCCTCGAGCTCCTCCATCGCCGAGGGCTGCACGGTCTCGAGGCTGGCCACGCGCTGGATGATCTCGGGGCGCGACTCGCCGGGCAGGTAGCTCAGGACGTCGGCCGCCACGTCGTACTCCAGCACCGACAGGATGATGGCGATCACCTGCGGGTGTTCGCCCGAGATCATGTCGGCGATGGAGCGCGCGTCCATCCACTTGAGGATCTCCAGGCCCTTGCTGCCCTGCCCCGGCATGATGCGCGAGAGCACCGAGGCGGCCTTGTCGTCGCCCAGGGCGCGCTTGAGGACCTTCTCCACGTAGTCGCCGGTGCCCAGGCCCAGGCTGGTCTGCTTCTTCAGGGTGGCGATGAATTCGTCGAGCACCACGTTCACCGTCTCCTGCGAGAGGTCGGCCACCGACACCATCGCCGCGCCCAGGGCCTGGACCTCCTTGGGGTTCATGAACTTGATGATCTCCGCGGCCTGCTGCTCGCCGAGCAGCAGCATCAGCACCGCGGCGCGCTGGGTGCCCGAAAGCGAATCGAGTTCGGCCTTGACTTCCTCGGGCAGGAAGTCCGCGGCGTTGAGGGTGGCGTCGGCCTTGACCGCCGGCAGGGTGTTCGCTTCAGCCATGGGCTTGCTCCGTCTCTTGTCTCACGGCAGGTCAGGAGACCTTGATCATGTTCTTGAACACGTTGGCGACGCGGGCGGAATCCTCGGCCACCAGCATGCGCACCAGGGCGACCTTGTCGTCGTACGTGTTGGCGGTGTCGAGCATGTCGATGGAGATGCTCGAGCGCTTGGGCTTGAGCTTGGCCTTGATCTCCTCGAGCGAGTCGCCCTCGCCCAGCTGGATCATGCGCATGTCCTCCTCGCTCAGCTCGCCGTCGGCAGGCTTCTTCTCGGCGTCCTCGGCCACGGCCTCCTCGGCAGGCTTGACGAAGACCGCGCGGATCACCGGACGCACCACCACGAACAGGAAGGCCAGGGCCACCAGGGCGATCATCCCGCTCTTGAAGCCGAGGTGGACGTCGGGATGCAGGTACCAGGGGGTGGCCCGCACCGGCTCGTCGGCCTCGAAGCGTGCGGGCACCACGGAGACCAGGTCGCCGCGCTTGTCGTCGAAGCCGATCACGCCGCGCACCAGCTCGGTCATGCGGTCGAGTTCCTCCTTGGAGTAGGGCTGGGACTTGGGCGCATTGGCGGCGGGCGCGGAGGCGCCGGGCGCCGGCGCGGGGGCCGGGCGCTCGTTCACCACCACGGCCACGCTCACGCGCTGCACGCCGCCGGTGGCGTTGCGCACATGGCGCACGGTGCGATCGAGCTCGTAGTTGCGGGTGGAGCGGCTGCTGGTGGTGCCGGTGGACTCGGACTGGCCCTTGTTCGGGTCGGCCTGGGTGGCGGTGCTGGTGCCGGGGTTGGAGGGCGCGGTATTGGACAGCGCGCCGGGCACGCCCTCGGCGCTGCGGCGCTGGCCGCGGTCCTCGGCCAGCACCTCGGAGCGGGTGCGCGGGCCCTTGTCGGCGGTGTCGAAGTCCTCGGTCGTGCTCTCGATCTGGGTGAAGTCCAGGGCCAGGTTCACCTGCGAGCGCACGTTGGCCTCGCCCACCACCGGGCCGAGGATCTGCAGGATGCGGCTGCGATACAGCTCCTCGAGCTGCTGCTTGTGCGCGCTCTGGGCCGCCGTCATCCCCAGCTTCAGGTCGCCGGCGGACTCGGTCATGAGCTTGCCGACGTTGTCGACCACGGTGACGTTGTCGGGGGTGAGGTAGGGCACGCTGGAGGAGACCAGGTGGACGATGGCCTGCACCTGCGAGGCCGAGACCGCGCGGCCCGGGTGGGGCGTGACGACCACCGAGGCCTTGGGCGCGACGCGTTCGCGCACGAACACGCTCTGGCGCGGGGTGGCCAGGTGCACGCGGGCGCCGGCGATGGTGCCGATCTGGGTGATGCTGCGCGCCAGCTCCTGCTCCATCGCGGCATTCACCCGCACCTGCTCCATGAACTGGCTGGTGGTCATGGAGGACTGGTCCTTCAGGCCCTCCAGGCCGACCGCGCCGGTCTTGGGCAGGCCCTGCGAGGCCAGGAAGATGCGGGCCTCGTGGAAGCGGTCGACCGGCACGGTGAGCTGGCCGGACTGCGAGTCGATCTTCGGCTTGAATTCGGCGGTGCGCAGCGCGTCGTACGCAGCCTGCTGGTCGGCCTCGGACAGGCCGGGCATGACCGGCCGGTACGGCGTGGCCTGCATCCAGGCGTAGACCAGGCCGAAGGCCAGCAGCGCGAGGATGACGACGAAGGCCGGGATGGCGCGGCGCACGGCCGGCTGCTGCAGCACGCGGCGCGCGCCGGCGACGAGGTCGCCCCCGGCGGGCACGAGCGCGCCGCCGGCGGCGGCGGCATTGGCGGCATTGGCGGTGGTGGCGGCGTGGTCCCCTGCGGGCACGAGGGCCTGGGACGTGCCGGGTGCGGCGGCGGCCGTCCCCGGGGTCATGGTGGCGGTGGCTGTGGCCATGGCGGGTCTCTTGTCTCTCGTCTCAGGTCAGGGGGTCACACCGGCATGTTGAGGATGTCCTCGTACGCCTTGAGGACCTTGTTGCGCACCTGGAGGGTGGCTTCGAAGGCCAGGGAGGACTTCTGCATGCCCAGGACCACGTCGGTCAGGGGCACGTCGTCGCCGCGCTCGAAGGAGGCCTGCAGGCGGCTGGACTCGGCCTGCAGCTCGTTGACCTTGCCGACGGCGCCCTTGACCAGGTCGGCGAAGCCGGCGCGGCCGGTGCCCTGCGTGCCCTGCAGGTCCTGGACGCCGGGGGCGACCGGGGCCTGCACGCCCGAGCCGGCCTCGGACTGCAGCGCGCGCAGCGTGGCCAGCATGGACTGGATGTTGGCGGCGGAGGTGGCGCGTTCGATCATGCGGCGCTCCCTTGCAGTTCACCCGGCAGGCCCAGGCCCTGGGCGCGCAGCTGGGCCAGCTTGTAGCGCAGCGTGCGCGGGCTGATGCCCAGGCGCTGCGCCGCCTCGTTGCGGCTGGCGGTGGCGGCCAGGGTCGCCATGATGATGCGGTGCTCGTTGTGGCGGGTGGCGCTTTGCAGGTCGGTGGGCGGCGCGGCGGGGGCGCCGGCCTCCTCGGCGTGGGCGGCGGCCTGGCTGGCGGTGTCGATCGCCGCAGGCTGCGCGGAGGCGGCGGCGGCCACCGGCGCCAGCGCGGCGAACGAGGCGGCTGCCGGGTACGGCGCGATCACGGCTGCGGCGCCGGCGGCAGGCACCGGCATCGCCGGCACGGCGGGCATCGCCGGCGCCACCGGCGCGGCCTGTGCCGGCTCGAGCCAGTCGTCGAACATCAGCTGCGCGGGACCGACCCGGCCGTCGGCGCTGATCACCACGGCGCGGCGCATCACGTTCTCCAACTCGCGCACGTTGCCGGGCCAGGGGTACTGCAGCAGCATCTGCTGCGCCTCCGGCGTGACCTGCCACTCGCCGCCCGGCGCGGGGTGGCGCGAGAGGAATTGCAGGGCCAGCGGCAGGATGTCGCCGGTACGCTCGGCCAGCGGCAGCAGGCGCAGGCGGAAGGTGGCGATGCGGTAATAGAGGTCCTCGCGGAACTCGCGCGCGGCGATGGCGGCGCGCAGGTCCTTGTTGGTGGCGGCGACCAGGCGCACGTTGACCGGCACCGCCGCCTCGCTGCCCAGGCGCACGACCTGGCGCTCCTGCAGCACGCGCAGCAGCTTGGCCTGCAGGTGGAACGGCATCTCGCCGATCTCGTCGAGGAACAGGGTGCCGCCGTCGGCCTGCTCGAACAGGCCCTTGTGCGCGCGGGTCGCGCCGGTGAAGGCGCCCTTCTCGTGGCCAAAGAGCTGGCTCTCGATCAGCTGCTCCGGCAGCACCGCGCAGTTGATGGCGACGAAGGGGCCGTGGCGGCGCGCGGAGGATTCGTGCAGCACGCGGGCCATGACCTCCTTGCCGGCGCCGGTGGGGCCGACCAGCAGGGTCGTGACGTCGGCGACGGACACGCGCTGCGCCAGGGCCAGCAGGTGGCGGCTGGCGGGGTCGACGAAGACGGCGCGGCGCAGCGGCGCGGCCGGCGTCGCGGGCGATCGGTCGTGGGTCGGGGCGTGGCTCAGGGTCATGTCGCGGTGTCTCGTGAGGCGTGCGGCGGCCCTGTTCGCAACCGCCGTGCCACCGGCGGCAGGCGATTGCCGCCATTGCCTTTGGGTTAACCGGGGCACCGGGCCTTAAGCCGATGCGGTTAACGGCCTGTCGGAAAGCCGCTGCGGCTTGCCGGCATTCCGACAGCGCGGATGTCGGCGGCCCATCACGCGGCGGGCCCGGCATCGGCAAGGAATGGCCTGCGGCGGGCTGGCTTGGAATTTGCAGACCCCAGGGGAACGGCAAACCCTCGCCACCCCACTGCGGAGACCCCATGAAACTCAATCCGGTGATGCATTTCACCCTGACGCGGCTGAACACGGCGCTGGTCCAGGGCGACGAAGCCATGCTGCTCGAGTGCCTGAACGCGGTCGACCTGCAGACCCTGCTGTCGCAGGACACGATCCGCAAGGTCCGCGCGCGCGGAAAGATCCCGATGGTCAACTTCCTGTGCACGCTGGCGGTGGCCAACGAGGTGGAGCCCGCCCGGGCCCAGGTCTGGTTGGACTGCTACCACTCCGTCTCCACCGGCGGCCTCACCGAGGGCCTGCGCCGGCTGTCCGCCAACAACGTGCTGCGCCAGGCGGTGCAGGCGCAGGTGCGCAAGGCGCCGCTGCAGCCCGCGGAATTGAAGAACACCAAGGGCTCGGACACGCAGTGGCACGACGCCTTCGAGCTGTGCGTGGACCTGAAGGACTGGGTGTCCGCCGTGAGCCTGCTGGAGACGCTCGGCGCCAAGCGCATCGAGACGGCCCGCTGGCTGCGCATCTCGCGCACGCTGTCCGAGCGGCAGGTGCTGCTGGTCGACCCCTCGGGGATGGCCCAGGTCGACGTGGATTACGCACGCCTGGCGCGCCTGTACCAGCTTTGCACCAACGCCGCCCGCAACGCCAAGGCGCATGAAGTGGTGCGCTCGCTGGACTTCCTGCGGGCGCGCTGCCTGGAAACCGGCGGCGACCACGAGGCCGCCATCGCCCTGCTGCGCCCGCTGGACAAGGGACGCGAGTCCAACCGCATGAAGGTCACGATCGCCCGCAACCAGTGCAAGGCCGGCGACCTGGCCGGCGCGATCGCCACCATCGACGATGCCCTGCGCGGCTTCCGCCTGGAGGACCCCCGCGAGGACGACGAGGACGCCGCGCAGCACGCGATGCAGGCGCCCCAGCCGAAGAAGGAGGGCTTCAACGTGGCCAAGGCCTCGCAGGCCCTGAGCGACCTGGCCCAGATCTTCCGCGCCAACGACCTGAAGATGTTCCTGGTCTCCGGCACCCTCCTGGGCTACGAGCGCGAGGGCAAGCTGCTGGACCACGACAAGGACATCGACATCGGCGTGATCGGCTGGGAGAACCAGTACGCGATCTGCCTGGCGATCCAGCAAAGCGGCCTGTTCACCGTGGAGCCCAAGTTCCTCAAGGGCGCGCGGGCCTACTACATCCCGGTGGTGCACAACCTCACCGGCATCTGCATCGACATGTTCATCTACTACCCGCAGGACGGCATGCTGGTCACCGGCGTGGACTTCTTCTTCGGGTACCGCCAGACCTTCGCCTTCACCCCGTTCGACCTCAAGCCGGTGAACTTCCTGGGCGTGGACATGTACGTGCCCGGCGACACGCCGCGCAACCTGGAGGAGAACTTCGGCAACTGGCGCGTGCCCGACGCCAGCTACATCTCGCACCTGGAGTCGCCCTCCACGATGGACAAGGGCGGCCCGGCCTTCATGCTGACGGCCCGCCTCACCGCCCTGGGCATGCTGCTGACGGAAAAGCCGGTCAAGCTGCGCAAGGTGATCGCGGTGCTGCGCGCCTACGCGGACCGCCCGCTGGCGATGGACCCTGCCCTGCTCGCGCGCCTGGAGCGCGCCTGCGAACAACTCGAACGCGCCGCCGCGCCCCGCGCGGCCGCCGCCACCCTGCAACTGGAGGAAGCCTGTGCCTGATCAAACGTCCGTCATCCTGCTGGCCGGCGGCACCGGCACCCGCATCGGCGGCGACCAGGCCAAGCAGTTCATCCGCATTGCCGGCAAGCCGGTGCTGGCCCACACCTACGAGGCGCTGCGCCGCCACCTGCCCGAGGCGCTGATCGCGATCGTGGCGCCGGTCGACGCCCTCGACCAGGTGCGCGCGATGATCAAGCTCGGGGACCGGGACCTGGTGGTCGCGGGCGGCAGCTCGCGCCAGGCCTCCACGCTCAAGGGCCTGAAGGCCCTGGCGCCGCACCAGCCGGCCAATGTCTTGATCCACGACGCGGCGCGCCCCTTCGTGAGCGGCCAGATCATCCACGACGTGCTCGACGCGCTCGAGAAGAACGAGGCGGTGGACGTGGCCATTCCCACGGCCGACACCATCATCGTGGAGCGGGACGGCTACATCCAGTCCATCCCCAAGCGCCAGCACATCCTGCGGGGCCAGACGCCGCAGGCCTTCCGCTTCCGCACCCTGGTGGACTGCTACGCCGAGGTGGGCGAGGAGCGGCTGCAGCAGTTCACCGACGACTGCGGCATCTACCTCGAGTGCCATCCCATGGGCAAGGTGCGCATCGTCCAGGGCAGCGAGGAGAACTTCAAGATCACCCACCCGGTGGATCTGGTGCTGGCCGACGAGATGTTCCGCATCCGCTCGCAGCAGGTGGCGGCGGACCGCCCCGGCATCGACGCCCGCGGCAAGAACGTGCTGATCTTCGGCGGCACCGCCGGCATCGGCAAGGCCATGGCCGACATCATGGAGAGCGCCGGCTCGCGCGTGATCGCGCGATCGCGCAGCAACGGCTGCGACATCGCCCGCGAGGCGGACGTGAAGCTGGCCATCTCCGAGGCCTGGAAGGCGATGGGCCAGATCGACGTGGTCGTCAACGCCGCCGGCCTGTTGCGCACCAGCGAGCTGGCGACGCAGGACTCGCAGGACATCGCCGACCAGATCCACGTCAACCTGCTCGGCGCCGCCTGGATCGCCAAGTGGAGCCATGCCCCGCTGAAGGAGACCCGGGGCACCCTGGTGCAGTTCGCCTCGTCCTCGTACACGCGCGGCCGGGCCGACCATGTGGTCTATGCCGCGACCAAGGCGGCCATCGTGAACATGACCCAGGGCCTGAGCGAGGAATGGGCAGCCGACGGCATCCGCGTCAGCTGCATCGTGCCGGGCCGCACCGACACCGAGATGCGCCGCGCCAACTTCAAGGGCGAGGCCCAGGACTCCCTGAGCAACCCCTACCAGGTCGCCCTGGGCGCGGCGCGCGCGGCGTGCTCGCCGGTGAGCGGGCAGGTGGAGCGGGTCTGAGGCCGGCGATGTCTTCCCCGCGCCCGGCTTCGGCATCGACCCCCTCCCGGCTCCAGGCCGGACTCGAGCGGCTGCGCGCCGCGTGGGATGCGGGCTACCCCGACCTTCCCTGGAGCGGCCAGCCCCTGCGCGTCGAGGTCGACGCCGATGTCCGCGCCACCGAGTTCCACGTCATCTTCACGCACCTCGCGGCCATGCCCTCCTTCGATGTCGAATGGCGGCAGCCCCGCGCCGCCGGCGCCGGGAACGTCGGGCTGGAGATCGAGGTGCCGCAGGACAGCCCGGGCCTGCTGCTGAAGCTCAAGGGCTTCGACAGCAGCGAGATCCGCTCGATCATCCTGCGCCAGGACCCGCTCGAAGTCCGGGTCTCGGGCATCGTCTGCCTCCAGAAGGACGAGGCCCGCGGCGAATGGATCGTCATCTACAACACGGCCGACCGCGTGCGCAGCGTCAAGCAGGTCCTCTCGGTCTGCCTGCCGCCTGCCAAGGGCCCCCGGGAAGAGAGCCTCCACGGCTTCCTGCATGCGCTCGTCGAACAGGACTTCCCCCGGGCGGCGGGCCACCTCGCAAAGGCGGGGCCGGCCGCCAGCATCCGCAGCGAGCTGGGCTGGCTGACCGACAGGTTCCAGGTGCAGGCCAACGCCCATGGCGTCAAGCGCACCTTCCGGTTCTGGAGCGAGACCGAGAAGCAGGCCTACCTGCGCAAGGCGCTCGACATCGTGACCGTGCTGCAGCGCCTGACCCCCAACGCGTGCATCAGCGGCGGCGCGGTCCTCGGCCACCGGCGCGAGGGCAAGCTGCTCGATCACGATGACGACCTGGACATCGTGGTCGGCGTCGGCATGCAGCAGTTCGGTGGCCTGGGACCGACGCTCGAGGCCATCGCCCAGGCGCTCACCGCCGAGGGATTCAAGGTCAAGGGCCACTTCTTCGCCCACCTGTGGATCGAGACCGACACCGCCACCGGGCAGACCCTGGACGTGTTCGTCGCGATCCTGGAGGACGAGCGCGCCTCGTTCTACCCGTCGAGGCGCAGGGCGCTGGCCGCCAGCGACCTGTTCCCCGCCGCGATGCAGCGGCTCGAAGGCATCGATGTCCCGATGCCAAGGTCCATCGACGGGTACCTGAACGGCGTGTACGGCAGCAGCTGGCACACGCCCGACCCGGACTTCCACCATCCCTGGGACCGGTCGGAATACGCCGACCTGTCCGGCCCGCGCCGCCGCCACGCCATCTGGACGCGCGGCGAGCTCCAGGCCAACGAGCGCCGCAAGGCGGCCGGGGGCTAGCCCCCCGCGAGGCAGGCGCCCCGGCGCCAGGCACGCACACAGCGAGAAAGGCGAACCATGACCACGGTGATCACGTACGGGACCTTCGATCTCTTCCATGTGGGGCATGTCCGCCTGCTCGAGCGCCTGCGGGCCTTGGGCGACCGCCTCATCGTCGCGGTGTCGACGGACGAGTTCAATGCGCTCAAGGGCAAGAAGGCCGCCGTCGGCTTTGCCGACCGCTGCGAGATCCTGCGGGCGGTCCGGCATGTCGACCTGGTCATCCCGGAGTGCAACTGGGGCCAGAAACGCAGCGACATCGTCAACTACGGCGTGGACATCTTCGGCATGGGCGACGACTGGGCCGGCCGGTTCGACGACCTGCGCAGCCTGTGCGAGGTGGTGTACCTGCCCCGCACGCGCGGCATCTCCACCACCGACCTCAAGCGCGAAGTCGCCGCAGCGCGCGGCTGAGTCGCTGCGGGCGCCGGCCACCCCTGCGCCGCCCGCCCTCCCGCCAACAACACGACGGGCCCGCCTCCGCAAGGAGACGGGCCCGTCGTCCATGGGGCGCCGCCCCGGATCAGGCGACGTCCAGCGCGCCGATCTGGTCGGAAGTCATCGCGTCGATCTGCGCCGAGGTCAGGGCCCGGACCTGGTCGCTGCCCAGTGCGCCGATCTGGTCGGTGTTCATGTTGCGGATGAACGTGGTCGACAGCGAGCCGATCTGGTTGGCACTCAGCGCCGCGATGTTGCTGCTGCTGATGGTCGTGATCGTGGACGCCGTCAGGCTGTTCAGCTGGGTGGAGGCCATCGCGCCGAGCTGGCTGCTGGTCAGCGCCGCGACCTGGCTGGAGTCCAGCGAGCCGATCTGGCTGTTGGTCATCGCGCCGATCTGCGCAGTCGTCAGCGTGGCGATGCGGTCGCTGGTCAGCTCGTCCAGCTTGGTGTTGGACAGCTGGGCGAACTGCGTCGGCAGGATGCCTTGCAGCTGCGTGCTGCTCAGCGAGCCGAACTCGCCGCTCTCCAGCGCGCCGATCTGGCCGTAGGACATGGCGCCCAGCTGCGAGGCACGCAGCGAGACGACCTGCTCGGTGGTCAGCGCGGCGATGAAGCCGGAGTTCAGGCTGCGCACCTGCGCGGTCGTCAGCGCCGCCACGTCCTCGGTGTCCAGCGCGGCGATCAGGGACGAGCCCAGTCCGTTGAGCTGGCCCGCGGACAGGCCCTGCACCTGGGTGCTGCTCAGGGCCTGGATGTGCGTGGAACTCAGCTGGTTGAGCGCCGCGGTGGTCAGGCCGCTGATGTAGCTGGACGACAGGCCGGCGATCTGCGAGGTGGTCAGCTCGGCGATCTTGGTCGTCGACATGCTGGCCAGCTGCGCGGCGGTGAGGCCGTTCATCTGGCTGCTGTCAAGCAGGCTCAGGTCACCCGAGTCGAAGGCCTCGATCTGGGTGCTGGTCAGCGCACTCAGCTGGCTGCTGCGCAGGGCCTTGACCTGCTCGCTGGTCAGGGCCTTGATGGCCGTGGTGGTCAGGTTGCGGATCTGGGCGGTGCTCAGGGCGGCGACATCGGCCGTGTCCAGCGCGACGATGCCGTCGGAGCCGAGGCTGACCAGCTGGGCCGAGGTCAGGGACTGCACCTGCGTGCTGGTCAGGGCCTGGACCTGGTCGGTGCTCAGCTTGGCCACGTTGCCCGTGCTCATCGCGGACACCTGGGCCGCGGTCAGGGCCTGGACCTGGCCGGTCGTCAGCTCGGCGATCCGGTCGGAGCTGAGCTGGGCGAACTGGCCGGCGGCGATGCCCTGGAGCTGCGCGCTGTTCAACTGCCCGAACTCACCGTTGTCCAGCACCTCGATCTGGCGGTAGGTCATCGCGCCCAGCTGGCTGGCGCGCAGCGAGCCCACCTGGTCGGAAGTCAGGGCCCGGACCTGGGTGGTGGTCAGGCCGGAGACCTGCACGTTCGACATTGCGGCCACGTCCACCGTGTCCAGGGCTGCGATGCCGTCGGTGGTCAGCTTGTTCAGCTGGGCCGCCGTCAGGGCCTGGACCTGGGTGGAAGTGAGGGCCTGGACCTGGTCGGTGCCGAGGTTGGCGATGACCGAGGTGCTGAAGGCGCGCACCAGGTCGGCCTGCAGCGAGGCGATCTGGTCGGTGGACAGCTCGCTCACCTTGGCCGAGGTCAGCCCGGCCACCTGCCCCGCGCTCAGGCCGCGCAGCTGGTCGGTGCTCAGCTGGGCGAGGTCACCGCTCTGGAGCGCCGCGATCTGCGAGTTGCTCAGCAGCCCGATCTGGGTGCTGCTCAGGCCGCCGAGCTGGTCGGTCGTCAGGGCCTGGATGAAGGCGGTGCCCAGGCCCTTGACCTGCGCGGCGGTGAGGGCGGCCAGGTCGTCGGTCTCGATCGCCGCGATCGCATCCGTCGATAGCCTGTTGAGCTGGTTGGCACTCAGGGCGCGTACCTGGTCGGACGACAGCGCGATGACCTGGTCGCTGCCCAGGGCGCCGACCTGGTTGTTGGTCAGCTTCATCAGCTGGGCGTTGCTCAGGCCGGCGAGCTGGTCGGTGGTGATCGCGGCGATCTGCGTGGTGGTCAGCTGCTCGATCTGCGAGGGCTTGAGGTTGCCCAGCTGGGTCGAACTCAGGGCCACCAGGTCCTCGGTCTCGACCGCCTGCAGCTGTGCGGCGGTGAGGTTGGTCAGCTGGATGTTCTGCAGGCTGGTGAACTGCTCGGTGCTCAGGCCCTTGATGAAGTCGGTCGACAGGCTCTTGAGCGTGCCCACCGAGATCGCCTGGACCTGCGAGGAGTCCAGCAGCGCCAGGTTGTCCGTGCTCAGGGCGCTGAGCTGGTTGGCGCTGAGCAGGGCGACCTGGCTGGTGGTCAGGCTCGTCACCTGGTCGCTGGTCAGCGCACGCAGCTGGGTCGTGGTCAGGCTGTTCAGCTGGAATTTGCCGAAGGCCCCCAGCTGCTCGGTCGTCAGGGCCGCCACCTGGTCGGTCGTCAGCTGGTTGAGCTGGTTCGCGCGCAGGTAACCGAGCTGGTCGGTGCCCATCGCGGCCAGGTCCTCGGTCTCGATGGCCTGGATCTGGGCGCTGTTCAGGGACAGCAGCTGTGCGCGGCTGAGGACGCCGACCTGCTCGGTGCTGAGCGCCGCGATGATGCCGGAGGACAGGTTGGCGACCTGGCCGACCGTGAGGGCCTCCAGGTCCTCGGTCTCGAGGCTCAGGAAGCTGTCCGTGCTCATGGCGCTGATCTGGTTGGCCGTGAGCAGGCGGATCTGCTCTGTGCTCAGCGCCCGCACATGGTCGGACTCCAGGCTCGCCATGAAACTGGTGCTCAGGCCCTTGACCTGCCTGGCCGAGATCGCCTGGATCTGGTCGGTGTCCATGGCCGCGACCACGTCCGACGACAGGCTGTTCAGCTGGGCCGCGGACATGGCGGCGATGTCCGCGGTGTCGAACGAGCTGATGTGGGAGGTGGTCAGCGCGGCGAGCTGGGCGGTGGTGAGGGACTTGATCTGCGAGCCCGAGAACACCTCGAGCCGGCTGTAGATGGCCGAGTCCTCGGCCGCCAGCTGGGTCGCGTCGAAGGCCGCGACCTGCTTGCCGCTGAGGATGGCGATGTCCTCCGTGCCCAGGGCGGCGATCTGCTCGCTCTTGAGGGCACGGATCTGCGCCGTGTTCAGCTGCTTGACATCCGCCGTGGTCAGTGCCGCGACCTGGCTGGTGGTCAGGCTGGAAATGGCACTGGGCGTGAACGAGGTGATGACCGACATGAAGACTCCTTGCCGGGGGCGCGACGGCACCCCCAGTGACTGTCCGGGCCCCCCCCGGAAAGGAGAGTTGCCCTCTGCTCGGACTCAGGATCGGACCGCCCGCGGAAAACTTGAGGCCCCCGCGTGCGCCGGCGGCAAGAACTTGCCGGCCGGGCCCTGGCACCGTTGTTGCTGCAAGCCCGGGCAATCCGGAAAGCCGACATGAACGCACGCCAAGACTTCATCGCAGCGCCTGACGCCACCGACGCGCCGGGGCTGGCACCGATCCCCGAGCGGACCCTGGCCGAGGTGGTCGAACTGGCCCAGCAGCTCCAGGACACGGGCAACGTGGAAGCCGCCGACCAGGTCTACACCGCCTGGCTGGCGGGCGCCCCCCGGCCGGGGCGGCACCTGGCCCTGTTCAACCATGGCGCCATCCTGCAGGCCACCGGCCAGCACGCCCGCGCGCTGGAGGCCTACCAGCAGGCCCTGGCGCTGGAGCCGGGCTTCGGTCAGGCCTGCATCAACCTGGGCCTGCTGCTCGAACGCCTCGGCCAGGCCGACCGGGCCCTGGCGGTCTGGGGCCAGCACCTGGGCCAGCGCTTCCTGCACGACCGGTTCGACCCCGAGCTGCAATGCACCGCCCTCAACCACATGGGCCGGGTGCATGAAGGCCGCAAGCACTACGAGCTGGCCGAGCGGGCGCTGGAGCAGAGCCTCGCCATCAACCCGCGCCAGCCGGGCGTGATCCAGCACTGGATCCACATCCGCCAGAAGGCCTGCAAGTGGCCGGTCTACAAGCCCCTGCCGGGGATCTCGCACAGCGAGATGCTGCGCTGCACCTCGCCCCTGGCCATGCTGGCGCTGGTGGACGACCCGCTGCAGCAGCTCCTCACGGCCCAGAGCTTCGTCAACCGCATGTACCCGCTCAAGGAGGAGTGGCTGTGCGACCGCCAGCGCGTGCCGGGCGCCCGCTGGCGGGTGGGCCTGGTCTCGGGCGACCTGCGCGAGCACGCGGTGGGTTTCCTGGTGCCGGCCTTCATCCAGGGCCTGGACCGCTCGCAGTACAGCCTGCACGCCTACGACTACTCGCCGGACGAGGACACGCCGCTGCGCCGCTCGCTCAAGGACTCGTTCGACCAGGTCACCCGCATCGCCGGCATGACCGACCGGCAGGCCGCGCAGGCCATCGCCGCCGACGGCATCGACGTGCTGATCGACCTGCACGGCCTGAGCGCCGGCGCGCGCCCGGGCATCTTCGCGCTGCACCCGGCGCCCCGGCAGCTGACCTACCTGGGCTACATCGGCTCGACCGGCATGCCCTGGTTCGACCAGGTGATCGTGGACCCGGTGGCGATGCCGACCGAGCTGGCCAGCCAGTTCACCGAGCAGCCGGTGCATGTCTCGGGCTCGTTCATCCCGCTGACGCTGGAAAAGCGCCCGGTGCGCCCGGCGACGCGGGCCGAGGCCGGCCTGCCGCCGGAGGCCTTCGTGATGGCCGCCTTCGGCAACGTCTACAAGATCACCCAGGAGATGTTCGCCTGCTGGATGCGGATCCTGCGGCGCGTGGACCACGCGGTGCTCTGGCTGATCGACGACAACCCGGTGACCACCGCCAACCTGCGCAAGGCGGCGGCGGCGCATGACGTGCCGCAGGAACGGCTGGTCTTCATGCCCCGCTGCGACCACGAGAGCTTCCGCGCCCGCCTCGCCCTGGCCGACGTCTACCTGGACAGCTACCCGTACAACTGCGGCTCCACCTCGAACGACGTGATCAACGCCGGCGTGCCCATCGTCACCCGCTACGGCCAGACCCTGGTCTCGCGCATGGGCCTGAGCATGCTCACCGAGCTGGGCCTGCAGGACCTGGCCACGGACAGCTTCGAGGCCTACGAGGACAAGGTGGCCGAGGTCGCGCTGCGGCGGCGGGCTGGCTGGCGCCATGCCTTCGTCGCCCGCCCGACCTCGAAGCTGCAGTCGGTGCTGGACCAGCTGCGCCACGGCCGGCCCGCGCCGGGCCTGCTGCAACCGCCGGCACCGCCGGTGGCGCGCAAGTTCGAGATCAAGGCGGTCGCCGCCGACGAGGCGGCCGGCGGCTGGCAGGTGCACGACGAGATCTGCCGCGTGCTGGTCCACGCGACCCTGGACTCGCGCAGCCTGTACGGCTTCCTCACGCCCGGGGTGCGCGCCGCCACCGGCCTGGACCTGCCGGGGGTGGAGCGCCTGCTCGCCGCCGACGCGCCCGGCACCGACGCCGTGCTGCTCGGCGCGGGCTGGGACCTGCACTGCCTGTACCGCAACCCGGTCCTGGCCTGGCTCGGCCACGACCCCCACGCGCTGGCCACCGCGCAGGCGTTCGCCGACCACTGCGGCCTGGGCCTGGACCTGCGCGCCTGGGTGCAGTCCGCGCACCGCAGCGTGCACGGCCTGGGCGTGTTCGCGCGCAAGGCGGTGTGGTTCCGGTGGCTGGACGTGGCGCAGCGCCTGCGCGAGGCCGCGCACCGCCCCGGCGATCCCCTGGCCGAGGCGCTGGCGCGCCCCGTCCTCACGCGCGACGGCGCCACCCGCAGCACCGCCGAAGCCCTCTACCCCCTGCTGATGAATCTGGTGCTGGCCCACCCGCGCTTCACCAGCCGTTCGGCCGGCATCTTCTGCCTGCCGGCCTTCGGCGCGAAACCCGCCCAGGTCTACCCCTTCGCGGTGGAGTGCGACGCCCTCAAGCAGGCCTGGCAGCACACCGGCGAGGGCCGCTACCTGGCGCAGTTCGACAGCATCGGCGCGCTGATCGCGCAGCGCCTGGAAGGCGCGCAGGCGGCCGCCCCGCAAGCCGCTCAGTAGACCTGGGGCGGCAGCGGGATCGAGAACAGCTGCATCATTTCCCAGCGACGCTGCTGCAAGGCGGCGTCGGCCACCGGGTAGCGGTGATAGACATAGAGGTAGTCCATCACCGCGCGGTGGTCCTGGGCCGCGGCGCTGCTGCCGCGGCGGTCGGTGGTCTCGTCATGGACGACGTGGATGCGCGGGCCGGTCAGCGCCAGGTGCCGCGGCCACTGCCGCTGCAGGAAGGCCAGCACGAACTCCCAGTCCTCGTAGGCGCGCATGTGCTCGTCGAATGCCATCCCGTGCAGCGCCTCGCGGGGAAACAGGAAGCAGGAGAACGGCACCTGGTTCTTCACGAAGACCTGCTCGTTCAGGCCGTCGCGCAACGCCAGCGCCGACTCGCCATGCACCTGCGGCCCGGAGGGCAGCCGGCTTTCCGTCACCGCCACCGCGTCGACGTATACCGCCTGGCCGGCCTGCACCGCCGGCTCGCGCAGGGCGGCGCCGAGGAAGCCGGGGGTCAGGCTGTCGTCGTCATCGAGGAACAGGACATGGCGCCCGCGCGCCAGGCCCAGGCCCAGGTTGCGGCTGGCCGACGGGCCGGGCCGGCCGCTGCGGCGCACGTAGGTGTCGCGCGCGCCCAGCAGGCGCGAGGCGGTCAGGTCGGTGGCCGGGTCGATGGCGTCGGACACCACGATGACCTCGATCTCCTCGTCCGCCTGCTGCTGGCGCACGCTGGCCAGGGCCCGCTCCAGCAGGTGGGGCCGGCAGTGCGTGGGCAGGATGATCGAGAACGCGGGGCGGCGGGCAGTGTCCATGGAGCGTGCGCACAAGGGGGTTCGGCGGATTCTAGGCAGGAAAGAAAAAGGGCCCTCGCGGGCCCCCTTCCTCCGTGTGCCGCGCTTACTGCAGCAGCGACAGCACCGACTGCGGCGCCTGGTTGGCCTGCGCCAGGATGGCCGTGCCCGCCTGCTGGATGATCTGCGTGCGTGCCAGCTCCGTGGTGGCCTGGGCATAGTCCGCGTCCATGATCCGGCTGCGCGAGGCGGCGGTGTTGGTCGAGATGTTGGACAGGTTGTCCGCGGCGTAGGTGAGGCGGTTGATCTTGGCACCCAGCTTGGCGCGGAAGGTGTCGACCTTGGCGATCGCGTTGTCCAGCGAGGTCAGCGCGGACTGCGCTCCCGACTGGGTGGTCAGGCTGCCGCTGGCGGCCGACAGGCTGGTGATGTCCATGCCTTCGAAGGTCGCCGAAATGGTCATGCCGGAGGTGCCGTCGATGCCCACCTGGAAGTACACCACGCCGGAGGTACCGATCGCGCCGCTGGCGCTGGTCTTGAAGATGGACATGTTGTTCCACTTCGTGTTGTCGGAGATGCGGGTGATTTCGTCCGACAGCTCGTCGTACTCGAGCTGCAGCGCGGAGCGGTCGGCCGACGAGTAGGTGTCGTTGGCGGCCTGCACGGCCAGTTCACGCATGCGCTGGAGCATGTTGGTGATTTCCTGGGTCGCGCCTTCCGCGGTCTGCAGCAGCGAGATGCCGTCGTTGGCATTGCGCACGGCCTGGTTCAGGCCGCGGATCTGCGCGGTCATCTTGTTGCTGATCGCCAGGCCGGCGGCATCGTCAGCGGCGCTGTTGATGCGCTTGCCGGTGGACAGTTGCTCCATCGTCTTGCTGAGCGAACGGTTGTTCACGGTCAGCGCGTTCTGGGCAACGAGGGCCTTCACGTTGGTGTTGATGACGGACATGGTCTTACTCCTTCGTCAATGTTTCAGTCGGTCGGCGGGTCCCTGGAAGTGGCGGGATCTGCCTGTTGCCACAGAAAACCGTGTTTCGAATTCCTGTTGCTGGGTGAATCGGATGGTGTGTGGGGAGCTTGAGAGGCTTGGCGGAATTTTTTTCAGATCCGCTCGTCCTGGAACAGGCCCTTGACCTCTTCGAGGTGGTGGGCCACGCGCAGCAAGGTCTCGTCGGGGATCTGCCGCACGACCTCGCCGGTCTGGCTGTTCTTCACGGTGTAGACCGGCCGGTCCAGCGTCTTGTCGACGCCGATCTCCAGCGCGCGCCCGTTCTGGCGCATCTGCTCGTTGAGACGGTCGACCGCCTCGGCCAGCTCCTGCTGGCGCTGCCGCGGGTCGTAGTCGATCTCGGCCTTCTTGGGGATTTCGGGCGCCTTGGCGGTCGGGAGCGTGGCAGGCGCCTTCTCCACCTCCGCCGGCGCGACAGCCAGCGACGGCGCCGCCGGCGCGCGCTGGGCGCCGCCGCCGGACACGGAGGAAATGCTGTCTGCGCTCATGGGATGTCCTTTCCAGCAGGACCTGGCCCCATGGGCCAGGCTTGAAACTTGGGCCGGCAACCTTTTGCCGTCCCTCCGCTGCGGGATCGGTATGGCTCGCGAAAACTTGAGCGCACAGCACGGAAGCAATCATCTGAGCGCCCGGATGCATCACTTCGTGTACATCGCCATCAGGCCGGCGAAGCTGTTCTCGAGGTTGCCCCGGGTGCTGCTGGCCTCGCCGACGATGCTGTCCATCGCCGCGAACTGGGCGGTGTAGCGCGCCAGCAGTTGGGTCATGCGGTCTTCCAGTTCGGCGAGGTCGTCCTTGTAGTCGTCGACGCGGTCGGTCGCCGTCTCGATGCCCTGCTCGATCAGGCCGCTGGAACGCAACATCTTGTCCAGGGACCGCACCGCGTCGCCCGCCAGGCCGGCCTTCGACGAGCTGTAGAGGCTCTTGTCGCTCTTGCCGGCGGTGAACATCACCATCGTGGCTTCGAAGTGGTCTTCGAGGGCCGCATCCAGCTTGTCTTCGTCCAGGGTCATGCGGCCCGTGCGGTCGATGCTGATGCCGGCGTGGCGCGCGTGGGTCACCGCCTCGCCCGGCGTGGACGAAGCGCCGGTGACCAGGGAACGCACCTGGTTGCGGATGGAGCGCAGCAGGCTGTCGCCGGCCAGCGCGCCACCGAAGGTCTCGACCTCGCTGTCCGGGTCGTTCAGGACATCGAGCGAATCCTGGAAGGTGTTGTAGGCCGTCACCAGCGCCTGCAGCTTGCCCTTGATCGCGGTGGTGTCGCGCTGCAGGTCGATGCGCGCCGCGGTGGTCGTGGTCGAGCGCAGGTCCAGGGTGACGCCCTCGATCACGTCCGAGACCCGGTTGCTGGCACGCCGGATCGCCTGGCCGTCGATGGTGAAGAGCGCGTCGGCCGCCGGCTGCTTGACCGTGTTCAGGTCGAGCCCGTCGACGGCGGTGGCCGTGGGGTGGCCGCTGCCGTCGTCGGTCACCGCGCTCAGGGTGAAATCATTGGCGTCGCCCTCCGGCCCCGTCATCACGAGCACCACGCCGTTGCCGGTATCGAGCAATTGCGCCCTGACGCCGAGGTCGGCCCCGTTGATCGCGCCGACCAGCCCCGCCGGCGTCGCGGTGTTCACCTTGACCGGCGCCGCATCCACGCCCGCCAGGTTCAGCTTGAGCCAGAACGCGCCACCGCCATTGAGGGCCGTGCCGCGCGCGGCGAAGCTGGCCGCGTTGCGCTGGCCCTGGGCGAGCTGGGAGACGCCCAGCGAGAAGGTGCCGGCGGCCGCACTGGCGCTGGTGGTCACCGCCACGGCGGATTCCTGCGAGTTCGCGACGGTCAGCGAGTTGAACTCGCTGGCGTCGTCCAGCGCCTGGAAGGCCGTCTTCAGGTCGGCGACCGCGTACTTGAGCGCGCCGTAGCCGGAGATGCGCGTCTCGCTCTTCTCGATCCTGGCGTCGATGCGCTCCTTCTGCGGGGCGCGCTCGGCCTCCACCAGGCTCTCGGCCAGCGCCTTGATGTCGATGCCGGAGCCGGCGCCGAGCGTGTTGACGATGCTGCTCGTGCTCATGGCCTACCTCAGGGCTGGACGTAGTCGAACAGGGACAGCCCGGAGATCTTGCCGAAGCTGGACATCGCCGCCTGAAGCGCCGTGAGCTCCTTGTTCATCTGGGTCACGGCGGTGGTGTAGTCCAGGTCCTCGACGTCGGACAGGGTGGACTTCAGGCGCAGCGCCGTCTCGTCCAGCACGTCGAGCTGCGACTGCACGACCTGCTGGTCGGCGCCGGTCTGGGCCAGGGCCACGTTGACCCCGGACATCATCTGGTCCACCTCGTTGAGGCCGTTGCGGATGTCGGCGCCCACGTTGTTGCGCAGCCCGGCGACCAGGTCGTCCAGGGACTCGAAGAAGCTCACGCTGCTCACCCCGCCCTGCCCGTCCTCGCGGGTGACGCGGGTGAAGACGTCGGTGCCGGCGCGCGTGAAGGCCACGGTGCGCTCGACCCCGGCGGGAATGCGCGTCTGCGTCTGGTCGCCCTGGTACACGACATAGCCGGCCTCGTCCTCGGCGAACGCCGGGGTGTTCACCCGGGTGCCGGAGAACAGGTAGTTGCCGGCGTCGTCCTTGCTGTTGCCCAGGCTGACGAGCTGGTTGCGCAGCGCCTCCATCTCGGCGGCGATGGCCTCGCGGTCGGCGGGCGCCACGGTGTCGTTGGCGGCCTGGATCGCCAGGTCCTTGATCCGCAGCAGGATGTCGTTGGCGCCGGTCAGCGCCGTCTCCTCGGCGGCGTAGCGGTTCATCGCCACCTTCAGGGTGGCGGCATGGCTCTCCTGTCGGTCGACCTCGCCGCGCAGGCGCTGGATCACCGCGGCCTGGTCGGGCGCGTCGCTGGGGGAGATCACCTGCTTGGTGGTCGCCATCTGCGCCTGGGTGTGGGCCAGGCGGTTCTGCAGCGTCGACATGCGATCGGTCGCCCGGTCGAACAGCAGCGCGGTGGAAATCTTCATCGACATCGGTCAGTCCTTCCCGGGTTCAGCGCACCTGCAGGATCGCGTCGAACAGGTCGTTGGCGACCTGCATCACCTTGGCATTGGCCTGGTAGGCCTGCTGGAAGCGCACCAGGTCGGCGGCCTCCTCGTCCAGGCTCACGCCGGAGACGCTGTCGCGCCCCTCCTGGGCCTGCTGGTAGACCACCTGCAGGGCCTGCTGCGCGATGCTGGCCTGCTGGGCCATGTTGCCCACCTGGTTGACCTGCTCGATGTAGGCCTCGGTGAGGGTCAGGCCGCCGGGCGTCACGCGGGCGTCTTCCAGC
Organism: Ramlibacter sp. MAHUQ-53; assembly: GCF_052600055.1. Lineage (NCBI taxonomy): Bacteria > Pseudomonadati > Pseudomonadota > Betaproteobacteria > Burkholderiales > Comamonadaceae > Ramlibacter > Ramlibacter sp. MAHUQ-53. Next base: position 126,869 of record NZ_JBQWTS010000007.1, on the reverse strand, counting down.
CCGGCCAGGGCCAGCATGGCCTGGTTGTTGCCGATGCCGTCGCGGTTGCCGTCGATGGTGAAGCGGTCGCCCTCGACAGGCACCGAGGAGAAGGACACGGTCAGCCCGCGGTAGCGGATGGCGGCGGCGTCCGGATCGAAGGTGCGGCGCGCCAGCACGGTCGCCGGGAGGTTCTGGTCGCGGATCTCGTACTCGCCGCCGCCGACGAAGACGATGTCGATCGGCTCCTGCCGCAGCGCCTGCTGCATGTCGCCACCGGCCACCTCGAAGGTGGAGGTCACGTCGATCTGCGTGGAGGTGCCGGCCGCGTGCGTGACGAACACCACCAGGTCGTCGGCCGCGGCGCCGTTCACATGCAGGGCCGAGTCGAAGCCCAGCTTCGCGAGGTCGGCGGCCTCGCCGGCCGGCCCTGCAGCCAGGCGGATGTCGTTCGCGGTGTCGTCCTGCGGACGGTCCAGGCGCAGGGCCTGGCCGAGGCTGCCGTCGGCCAGGGTCACCTGGGCGACCGAGGCGGTCACGCCCACGCCCGGCTGCCCATTGATCCAGGCGGCGACCTCGGAGGCGTCGAACCGGCCATCGCCATTGCCATCCTGCGCCGCGCCCAGGGCGCCGAGCGACACGCCGTTGAGGCGGAGGGTGCCCTGCGGCAGCGGCCCCGAGAGCGGCGTGAACGCGCGGCCCACCAGCGAGGCGGCCTGCGGCTGCGGCGCCAGGGGCTTGCCGGTCTGCGCGTCGAAGCGCTGGATCTGCTGGACACCGGCGCGCGCGCCGAGGAACAGGTCCATGCCCAGGAAGTCGCTGGCCGTGCCGTGGGACTGCGGGCCGCGCAGGTCGGCGTAGGTCGCGCCGGCCTCCATGCCGTTGCCGGCGGCCACCAGGTCGGCCTGCTGCTGCCCGGACAGCGACGTCCCCAGCAGGTGGCGGCCGTCGCGGGTGAAGACCTGCAGCGACTGCCCCGGTGCCGGGTTGGTCAGGGTGAGGGTGAGGTCCTCCATGCCCAGGGGCACGGCGCCCAGCGAGGCATAGGGCTGGCGCGAGCCGATCGTGAGCCGGGCCTGACCCAGTGCCGGCGACAGGCCCGCGGCCAGGCCGTCCACGAGGCCGGTGCTGCCTTCGTAGCGCGGGGCGCTCCAGGACACGGTGGCCTGGGCGCTGCCGACGTTCAGGGAATCGTCCGTCACCCGGAACTGCGCCGCCGCCGCCACCCGGCTCGCGTCGGTGATCGCCAGGGCCATCCGGCCGGCCGCGCCGCGGGCGCCGCCGGCGAGCGTGAACAGGTCGGTGCCCACGCGCGCCTCCTGGTCCAGGCCGCCGCGGTGGACCGCGTTGACCTCGTCGACCAGCGTGCCGGCCAGCTGGTCCAGCGCGTCGACCGCCGGCGCCAGCACGTTGTCGCGGAAGGCCACGGTGCCTCCGATGCTCCCGCTCAGGAGGTTCGGCAGCGACCGCGGGTTGCCATAGGGGTCGAGCACGAAGCGCAGGCGGCCGCCGTCGCCGCCGTCCTCGGTGGACACGCCGATGTCGTAGGAGCGCGAGCCGTCGACCAGGACGCCCTGGTCGATCACGTCGCCCACGCTCACCAGCACCGCGCCGTTCGACTCGAAGCGGGTCTTGACCGTGGTCAGACCGGACAGCTCGCGCAGCAGGTTGTCACGCTGGTCCAGCAGCTCCGAGGGCTGGCGGTCCAGCGTGGCGCTGCGCGAAAGCTCCTTGTTCACCTGCGACAGCTGGCGGGTCAGCGAATTGACCTTGCCCACGTCGGTCTCCACCGTCTGCCGGGTCTCGGTCTCGAGCAGCGCGAACTGCTGGTCCAGCTGGCGGAAGCGCGCCGCCAGGCCGTCGGCATCGCGCAGGAAGACGCTGCGCTCCACGCTGGAGGCCGGGTCGGTGGCCAGGTCGCGCGCGGCGGTGAAGAACTGGTTCATCGCCGTGGTCAGGCCGATGCTCTCGTTGCCCATCACGTCGATCAGCCGGTTCACGTAATTGACCATCGGCTCCTGCGCCTGCAGCTCGCTGTTGCTGCTTCGCAGGTTCTGCTCGAGGAAGGCGTCGTACTGGCGGCGCACCCCGGTGAAGACGGTGCCAGTGCCCAGGTAGTTCGTGCCCACCAGGCGCGGCGCCGAGGCGGCCTGGCCCACGCCCTGGCGCGAGTAGCCCTCGGTGCTGACGTTGGCGATGTTGTTGGAGACGGTCGCCAGCGCCCGCTGGTAGGCGGTGATGCCCGAGCTGGCAATGCCGAGCAGGTCACTCATGGCCCAGTCCCTTCACCAGCGCGCGCAGCTTGTGCGGCACCGCCAGGCCCTCGCGGGCCGGCGCGGCCAGGCCGGCGGGCTGGCCGCCCAGCGGCATCGGCGCGGCCTGCGGCGCGAGCGAGCGGGCCCGCGCGTCCAGCGCCTCGGCGGCGGTGGGCTGGCCGCGCTGGCGCACCTGGCGCTCCAGCATGTCGGCCAGGCCCAGCGAGCCGCGCTCGGCCATCTTCATCGCCACTTCCTTGTCCATCAGCTCCTGGAACTGGTCGGCGTCGCGGTTCTCCACCAGGTCGCTGCGCTCCATCGCCTCGCGCATGGTCTTCATGACCTGCTGCAGGAAATAGGTCTCGAACTGCTTGGCCGTCTCGCGCAGCGCCGTGGTGTCGCCGCTGGCGGCGTCGCCGCGCAGGCTCGCCAGGCCACCGAAGTCGTGGTAGCCGGAGACGCGGGAGGAGACGGTGGTGTCGCTCATAGCCGTGGGTGTTTCCGTCCTTACTGGACGATCAGCTCCGCGCGCAGGCTGCCCGCGCCCTTGAGGCCCTCGAGGATGGCGATCAGCGCGGAGGGCGGCGCGCCCACCTGGTTGACCGCGTCCACGATCTGGCGCAGGTCCACGCCGGGCTGGAACAGGAACATCGGGTTCTTGGCCTCGGACACGGTGACCGAGGCGTTCTGCACGCCGGCGGTCTGGCCCTGGCTCATGGGGGCGGGCTGCGAGACCTCGTTGGTCGCCGCCACCGCCACCGAAATCGTGCCGTGCGAGACCGCGGCCGGCGTGACCCGCACGTTGCGGCTGATCACCACCGTGCCGGTGCGGGCGTTGACGATCACCCGCGCCGGCGGCTCGCCGGGGGTGACGTCGAGGTTCTCCACCGCGCTGACGAAGGCCACGCGGGCGCTGATGTCCTGCGGCGCGGAGACGGCGATCGAGGTCGCGTCCAGCGGGCGCGCCACGCCGGCGCCGAAGCGGGCGTTGATGGCGCTGACGATGGCGTTGTTGGTGGTGAAGTCGGCGTCGCGCAGGTTCAGGACCACATGGTCGGCGCGGTCGAAGGGGTTGTCGACCTCGCGCTCGACGATGGCGCCGGCCGGGATGCGCGCCGCCGTCGGCACGCCGATGCTCACGCGCGAGCCGGAGGCGCTGGTGTCCACGCCGGTGGCGGTGAGCGCGCCCTGGGCCAGGGCGTAGACCTCGCCGTCGGCGCCGCGCAGCGCGGTGAGCAGCAGGTTGCCGCCGCGCAGGTTGGCGGCGCGGCCCACGGCCGACACGTTGACGTCGATGCGCTGGCCGGGCTTGGCCATGCCGGGGAGTTCGGCGGTGACCATCACCGCGGCGACGTTGCGGATGTCCATGCGCGCGCTGGCGGCGGCGGTCTCGAAGTCGGACAGCGGGCCGTCGAAGTTCACGCCCATGCGGCGCAGCATGGCGCGCACGCTCTGGATGGTGAAGGAGACGTCGGTGCCATCGCCGGTGCCCTGCAGGCCGACCACCAGGCCGTAGCCGATCAACTGGTTGGCGCGCACGCTGGCGACCTGGGCCAGGTCCTTCACCCGGTCGGCGAAAGCGGCGGGCGCGGCGGCCACGAGGGTGGCGAGCAGCAGGGAGCGCAGGAGGTTCTTCATGGCGTTCGGCGGGTCGGCGGGGGGCGGCGGGTCCGGCGGCCTCAGAACGGCCAGACCTTCAGCAGGGAACGGGTGCCCCAGCCGGCGCGGGTGGCGCTGGCCAGTTCGCCGCCGCCCTGGTAGGCGAAGCGGGCATCGGCCAGGCGGCGCGACTGCACGGTGTTGTTGGGGGCCACATCGTCCGGGCGCACGACGCCGGAGACCTGGATCAGTTCGCTGCCCTGGGTCAGGGCCATGCGCTTCTCGCCGCGCACGACGAGGTTGCCGTTCGCCTGCACCTCCATCACCGTGACGGTGATGGCGCCGGTCAGGCTGTTGCTCTGGTCCGCGGTGCCCTCGCCCTTGCTGTTCAGGGTGGCCGTGTTCAGGTTGAGGCCGGTGAGCGCGCCGCCCAGTCCCGCCACCTTGCCGACCAGGCCGGCGGGCACCACGTCGTTGTTGGCGGCGCGGGTCACGTTGGCGGTGGCGGCGCGGGCGGCCTGGGTCTGCTCGTTGAGGATGACGGTGAGCACATCGCCGGCCTGGAAGCGGCGCACGCGGCCCAGCAGGGTCTCGCCCACCACCGGGCGGTAGATGCTGCCGGTGGCCGCGCGCGGCGCCTCGGGCGCCACCGGCACGAAGGGGCTGTGGTCCACCGCCGAGACGGGCGGCAGATCGTCGATGGAGGCGCAGCCGGCCAGGGCGGCGGCGCAGGCGAGGGTGAGGAGGCGCAGGGTCATGGCGGCGGCCTCACATGTTCTGGTTCAGGAAGCGCAGCATGCCGTCGACCGCCGAGATCGCCTTGGAGTTGATCTCGTAGGCGCGCTGGGTCTCGATCATGTTGACCATCTCCTCGACCACGTTGACGTTGGAGGCCTCCAGCGCGCCCTGCATCAGGCTGCCCGAGCCCTGCTGGCCCGGGTTGACGAGGGTGGGCGTGCCGCTGGCCGCGGTCTCGCGCAGCAGGTTCTGGCCCAGGGCCTGCAGGCCCGCCGGGTTGGCGAAGCGCGCCACCTGGATCTGGCCGACCTGCTGCTGCGCGGCGCCGCCGCCGGCGAGCTCCACGCTGACCACGCCGTCCTGGCCCACGGTGATGCTGGAGGCGGTCGGCGGGATGGTGATTTCCGGCATCAGCTTGGCGCCGTTGGAGGTCACGACCTGGCCGGTGGCGGAGATCTTGAACGAGCCGTCCCGGGTGTAGGCGGTGGTGCCGTCGGGCTGCATGATCTGGAAGAAGCCCGCGCCCTGGATCGCCACGTCCAGCGCGTTCTTGGTGGTGGTCAGGCTGCCTTGCGTGTGCGTCTTCTCGGTGGAGACCAGGCGCACGCCGGTGCCCAGCATCAGGCCGGTGGGGGCCTGGGCGTTGGCGCCGACCGGCGCGCCCGGGGCGCGCACGTTCTGGTAAAGCATGTCCTCGAACGAGGCACGGTCACGCTTGAAGCCGGTGGTGTTGACGTTGGCCAGGTTGTTCGAGATCACGGCCATGCGCGTCTGCTGCGCGTCCAGGCCGGTCTTGGCAATCCACATCGAGGCGTCCATGGCGGTTCCTTCGTTCGTTCAATCAGGGGGTTCAGGCGGGCTTGAGCAGGGTCGAGCCGCTCTCGTCCAGGCTCTTGGCTTCCTTGATGGCGCGCACCTGCGCCTCGAAGCTGCGGGAGTGGTCGATCATCCGGGTCATCGCGTAGATGGCGTTGACGTTGCTGCCCTCCAGCGCGTTGGTGGTCACGGTGGGCTGCTGGGGGCCGCTGGCGAAGTCGCTGCCTGGGGGCAGGCCCATCGGCGCGAGCAGGCCGTCGGTGCGGCGCGCCATCGGGCGCTCGCTGGCGTCGCGCAGCAGGATCTGGCCGATCAGGGCGGGCTGCGCGGTGGGCTGGTTCGGGTCGGCGGCGTAGACGGTGCCGTCCACGTTGATGCTCACGTTGAAGCCCGGGGGCACGACGATGGGCCCGCCGTCGCCGCGCACGGGCTGGCCGGTGCCGGTCTCCAGCGTGCCCTGGGCGTTCACCCGCAGGTCGCCGCGCCGGGTGAAGGCGAGCTGGCCGTCGGCCGACTCCACGCCCATGACGGTGCTGCCGTTCATGGCGATGTCCAGGTGGCGGCCGGTGACCATCAGCGCGCCGGGGGTCAGGTCGATCACGTCGCGCGCCACGGCCTGGGTCTGGAAGCGGGTGTCGAAGCCCGAGCCCTCCACCTTGATCGAGCGCATGGCGACGTCGAAGCTGCGCTTGAAGCCCACGGTGGACACGTTGGCCATCTCGTTGACGATGGCCTGGCGTTCGATCGCCTTCTCGCTGATTGCAGCGTGGGAGGTGAAGACAAGGCGGTCCATGGCGGGCTATCCGTTGCGTCCTGCAGGCTTACGAGCGCAGGTTGATGATGGCCTGCGTCATGGTCGACGAGGTCTCGATCGCCTTGGCGTTGGCCTGGAAGTTGCGCTGGGCGGTGATCAGGTCCACCAGCTCCTGCGTCAGGTCCACGTTGGCGCGCTCGGTGGCGCCGGCTCGGATCGAGCCGAAGCCGGCCGAACCGGCTTCGCCGATCTTGGCCTGGCCCGAGGTGGCGGAGGACAGGTAGCTGGCGTCGCCGATCTGGCGCAGGCCGGTGGGGCTGGAGAAGTTGGCCAGCACGATCTTGCCCAGCGAGGCCTGCGAGCCGTTCGAGTAGGTCGCCGAGACCAGGCCGTCCACGCCGATGGTCAGGCCCATCAGGTCACCCTCGGGCGCGCCGTCCTGCGCCTGCGACAGCACCGCGAACGGGCTGGAGTACTGGGTCGACTTGGTGAAGTCGATCGACATGGTCAGCGCGCCCTTGCCGCCTTCCAGGAACGCGGTCTCGAACTGCATCGGGTCAAGCGGGGAGACGGGCTTGCCGGTCAGGTCGAAGCTCAGCTCGCCGCGGTCCAGGTAGATCGGCCACCACTCGGTCTTGGTGGACAGGTCGGTCGCGTCCTCGGTCTGCGAGCCGTTGCGCACGTACTGGAGCGCGCCGTTCTCGGTGTACTGCTGCAGCTTGATCCACTCGGTGGTCTTGCCGAACTGCATGGTGGTGTTGTTCAGGCCCCAGTCGGCGTCGCCGGAGACCTGGATCGAGGAGTTGCCGCCGGTGGTGCCGGTCTTGAACACCAGCTGCTTGGTGTCGGGGTCGAAACTGACCTTGACGCCATAGACGCGGCGGCCGGTTTCCGAGTCCACCAGGCCGGGGTCTTCCTCGGTGCCGTCGCCGTTGATGGCGTCCTCGAGCGCCGCGGCGAACTGGTCCATCGTGTACTTGCCCGTGGGCAGGTCGAATTCGCCGGAGACGCCGTCGACCGAGACCTGGAAGTGGCGGTTGCCGGAGTCGACGACCACCTGCTGGTTGCTCGGCACCGTCATCGCGCTGCCACGCAGGACCGCCGGCTCGCTCTCCTGGCCACGCACCGCCTCGTCGGTCGAGGCGGCCACCGACAGCGACTCGATCAGGTCGGTGCCGCCCTCGACGGTGCTGAACCCCAGCAGGGTCGCGGCATCGCCGCCGGGCTCGGTGATCTCGATGCTGGAGCGGTCGCCCGTGGTGCCGGAGGCGATGGAGAATTCCTTGCCGTCGGGGTCGTACTCCACCACGATGCCGTAGCGGCGATCGTCGATGGTGTTGCCGTCCTCGTCCTCGGTCAGGGCCAGCGACCCCAGCTTGTTGTTGATCTCGATCTCGAGGTTGCGGGCGAACACCTGGGGGTCCGAATCCGCCTCCTTCAGCGCGTAGGAGATCTCGACCGGCTCGGACTGGCCGTCCACGTTGATCTTGAAGGCCACGGTCTTGCCGTCGCCCCCGAGGAACTCGCCGCTCTCGGCGTCGAACGCGGACTCGCCCAGCTTCGCGCCCATGGCGGTGGCTGGCGTGGCCGAGCGCACGTCGGTGAGCTGGTCGTAGGTGTACATCTCGGTCGTGCCGGAGCTGGGCTTGACCAGGGGGTTGCTCTTGGGGAGGACCTCGCCGTACTTGTTCACGTACAGCTGGCTGCCGTTCTTGTCGGTGGCCTGCTGCAGCGCCGGCGTGACCGCGGTGTCGCCCACGTAGAAGTAGCTTTGCCACTTGGAGTACGGGCTGGCCTGGCTGGCGTTCTGGGTCTTCACGTAGTAGACGGTGGCCAGGTAGCCGTTGCCGCCCGCGTCGTACACGGTCAGCGCGGTGGACTTGTTGTAGGTGGCGGGGTTGCTGCGGTCGAAGGCGGCGGTGATCGTGCTCGCGTCGGCCGGCAGGTTCAGGCCCAGCTGGATGCTGGTGGTCTCGATGGCCTGGCCCGAGGTCTTGGGCGGGATCACCAGCGGCGAGAGGTTGGTCAGGTCCGCCTTGCCGGACGAGTCCACCGACGCGGCAAGCAGGCGCTGGCCGGTGGAGTTCACCACGTTGTTCTGGTCGTTCAGGCTGAATGCGCCGTTGCGGGTGTAGATGTCCTGCAGGCCGTCGGCGGACTTCAGCGGGAAGAAGCCGTCGCCGGTGATCGCCAGGTCCAGCGCGTTGCCGGAAGTGGACACGTTGCCCTGGCTGAATTCCTGGCTCACCTGCTTGAGGGACACGCCCTGGCCGATGTTCGACGAGGACTTCTGCAGCGGCGAGGTGGCGAAGATGTCGCCGAAGTCCGCCCGCGAGCGCTTGAAGCCCGAGGTGCCCACGTTGGCGATGTTGTTCGAGGTGACGGCGAGCTGCGCGGTCGCGGAGTTCAGGCCGGTCAGCGAGGTATAGAACGACATTCTCTGTTGCTCCTGTGGGAGGGGGTATTACTGGCTGAAGCGCTTGATGGAGGACAGGGCGACCTTGGAGCCGCCGTCGACGATCAGCTGGATCTCGCCGGCGCTGTCGGCCTCGACCGAGCGCACGGTGGACAGGGTCTGCACCGAGACGCTCTGGGTCTTGCCGGCGACCACCGCGGTGGCCGCCATCTGGTAGGTGCCGGCGGCCGCGGCGGTGCCGGCGCTGGTGCTGCCGTCCCAGCGGAAGTTCAGCGTGCCCGGGTTCTGCGCGCCGGCGATCAGTTCCTGCACGGTCTTGCCCGCGCCGTCCTTGATCGTGACCTTCACGCCGCTGGCGCCATCGGGCAGGTCGATGCTGGCGTCCACGCTGCCGCCGGCGGCCAGGCTGGCGCTGCCGCTGCCGGTGGGCACGCGGGTGCCGATCAGGGCGGCGCTGCCCATGATGCGGTCGGCCGACATCGCGCTGACGAACTTCTCCAGCGACTGCTGCATGTTGGTCGTCGCCTCCAGCTGCGAGAACTGGGCGAGCTGGGCGACGAAGGCCTCGTTCTTCACCGGGTCCAGCGGGTTCTGGTTCTTCAGCTGCGCGGTGAACAGCGTGAGGAAGTCCTGCTTGCCCATTTCCTCCTTGCCCTTGGCGCCGGAGGTGGCCTTCTTCTCCTCGTAGCTGGTGATTCCCAGCAGCTGCGCGGAAGTGGTGTTGGAGGGGGATGCGACTGCCATCGTGGAGTGCCTCGGGCCGCTCAGGCCTTGGTGATGTCCAGGGTGCGCGACATCAGCTGGCGCGCGGTGTTGATCACTTCAACGTTGTTCTGGTAGGAGCGGGCCGCAGCCATCATCTCCACCATCTCGCTGACCTCGCTCACGTTGGACTGGAAGACGTAGCCGTCCTTGTTGGCCAGCGGGTTGGAGGGCTGGTAGACCATGCGCGGGGCCGCCGGGTCGTCGACCATGCGGTCGATCTTCACGCCGCCCTTGTAGGGGCTGCCGGCCTGGGCCATCTGCTCCTCGACCAGGGCCTTGAACACCGGGCGCTTGGCGCGGAAGGCCTCGGCCTCGGTGGCGGCCATGGTGCCGGCGTTGGCCAGGTTGGAGGCGGTGGCGTTCAGGCGCGTGAGTTGCGCGTTGAGGGCGGATCCGGCGGCGCCGATGATGGTGTCGAAGGCCATGCTCACTCCCCGCGCAGCGACTTGCGGATGCCCGCGATGCGGCTTTCCAGGAAGCTCAGCGTCGCCTGGTACTCGGACGCCGCCTTGCCGTAGTTGGCCTGCTCCACGCTCATTTCCACGGTGTTGCCGTCGAGCGCGCTGTTGAACGGGATGCGATAGCGCAGGCCGTCGGTGTCGGAGAGTTCGCCGTCGGCGAAGTGGCGCGCGCGGGTGGCGCTCATCGAGGTGGGCTGCGCGCCCGCCTCGGCGAGCACCGACCTGAAGTCGATGTCGCGCGCCTTGAAGTGCGGCGTGTCGGCGTTGGCGATGTTCTGCGCGAGCACCTCGAGCCGCCGGGTCCTGACCTGCAGGGCCTGCTCGTGGATGCCCAGGGCACCGTCCAGCAATTTCATCTGCGCTCCTTGAATCCGGGGGCGGGTTGCACGACTCGCCGGATTCCTGACACGAAGGCCTCAAGGAATCCGGCACTCGGCCGATTTCTGCAAGAGGTGTGCCACGCGCATTTCCGACGGGGAACCGACGCCCTTCAGGGCTTGGAGGCGGTGTTGGCGGCAAGCCATTGCCGCTGCTGCGGCCACGCGCTGCCGCTTCGCTCGGTCGCGGACGCGAAACCGGTGGTGAGCGAATTGACCATCGACGTCAACGCCGGCAGCGCCGGCGCCGGGGTGTCGGAAAGCCGCTCGTTGGCATGGCGCTGCAGGCCCTGGGTGATGGAGCGGCGCGTGATCGCCCCGCCCTCGTAGAGCGCCTTGGCCTGCGCCCCGGGCACCGGCAGCGGCGCGGTGGCGGCGCGCTGCGCGCGCGCGGCCGGTGTGAGCACCGCCAGGTACAGGTCGTCCAGGCCGACGCGGCCGCCGCGCGGCAGGCCGACATCCTGGAAGTAGCGGTCCACCAGGTCCAGCTGCTGCAGCACGCTCATCTTCGAGATCTCGTGCGGCCGGCTGGCGAAGCCCACGCTGGCGGCGCCGCGGCCGGGGCCGCCGCAGAACTGGATGATCCCGTGGCAGCGGCCGTTGTTGGCGGCGGGGTTCATGCCGTCGCTCTCGATCAGCACCACGCGGGCGAAGTCGTCGGGGTCGAAGCCGTAGTCCTCGGCCAGGCGGCCGACACGGTCACGCACCGCGTCGGCCTCGTGCGGCGGGATGAAGCCGCGGTCCAGCGCGCGCGTGAGCGTGCGCTCGAAGACGGGGTTGGCGGCGCGGCCGGCCAGCACCTCGGCGGCGGTGAGTGTGGGGGCCGGGGCCGCCGCGGCGGCTGCGGGGGCTGCGCCGGACGCGCCGGACAGGCCGGGCGCCGCGCTCGCCGCCACGGTCTCGGCGGATCCGCCCAGGGCCTCCAGGCGCACCACCTGCCCGGGCTGGATGCGGGTGGCGTCGGCGATGTTGTTGCCGCGCGCGACCTTCAGCGCCATCAGGAAGGCTTGGCGGTCGTCGACCTGCACGCCCTGGCTGCGGTAGTGGGACTTCACCAGGCCGACGAGGGTGTCGCCACGGCGCACGGTCACCGCCGCCTGCGCGGTCGCGGGGGATGTCGGGATGTCCATTCGGTTGGCCTCGTTCTTGCAGCGAAAGGGCATCCCGACAGGGGCGTCGGAAAACCCACACCCCCAGGAGACTGCAAATGCCGTGCCTCACCAACCCGACACGCTTCCTCGCCGCCGGCCTGCTGGCCGTGGCCGCCGGCGTGGCCGGGGCCCAGCCGGCCGCCATCGCCGCCGGGCCAGGAGCGCCTGCCACGCCCGGCGCCGACCTCGCCGCGAAGGCGCGCGAGTGGCTGGCCGCCACCTACCGCCTGCCGGCGCCGGCCTTCGGCGTGCAGCCGCTGGACGCGCGCGTGCAGTCACGCGGCTGCCCCGCTGGCTGGCAGTTCGACCAGCCCTTCCCCGGCAACGACGGCATGCTGCGCGCGCGCTGCGCCGATCCGGCCTGGCAGGTGTTCGTGCAGGTGACCCTGCCGCCGCAGGCCCAGGCCGCCCAGCGGCCCGCCGCGCCGGCGCCCCAGGCTGCCGCCGCCCCGGCCGCGCCCGTGGGCGCCTCGATCGCACCCCCCCGGGCCCCCGCCTTCCCGCCCGCGGCCCTGCCGCCCGCCGCCTTCCCGGCGGCGCCGGCCGCCCCCGTGGCGCCGGGGATGGCACCGGCCGTGCCCGCCGCCCCCGCCGTGGTGCTGGTGCGCCGCGGCCAGGTGGTCCTGACCACCTGGAGCCAGGTGCCGGGCCTGACGGTCTCCGCGCGGCTGGAGTCCCTGGACGATGGCCGCCTGGGTGAATCCATTCGTTTGAAGAACCGCGACACCGGGCGCATCGTGACCGGGGTCGTGAACGGCCAGAATTCGGCCCAGGGCCTGTGACGCGGCTGCTGGCAAAAAAATCGATGGCGAGCCCTCAAGTTTTTTTCCCGGACACCGACTCCAAGGACGAGCCGTATCCGGGCAACCGCCGCGGAACGGAGAAAGACCCATCATGACGAACCCGATCACGCAATGGAACCGCATGGCCAACGCCAATGCGGTGGAGCGCCAGGTCGCCGAGCGCGGCAAGTCCGAGAAGTCGGACAAGGCCGATGCCGCCGCCGCCCGGCCGGCGCCCGCCCCGACGGACGACCGGCTGGAACTCAGCCCCCTGGCCCGCCAGCAGTCCGCCGCCGAGCCCGGCTTCGACCGCGCCAAGGTCGACGCGATCAAGCAGGCGATCCAGAACGGCCAGTACCCGCTGGACCCGCGCCGCATGGCCGAGAGCTTCCTGGCCCTCGAGCAGATGATCGGCGAGTAAGCCCCGCCGGCGAGATCCCCCATGCGCCCCGCCACGCCCGCCCCCGACCAGGCCGCCGACCCGGTGATGCCCGACCTCGACGCCGCCCAGGCCCAGGTCGAGGCCCTGGGCGCGCTGCTGGAGGAGGAGTTCGAGGCGCTGAAGGCCCGCGCCTTCGACCGGCTGGAGGCGCTGCAGTCCGACAAGGTCGGCCTGCTCGAATCGCTCCAGGCCACCTCCCGCGTGGTGGCCGGCCTGCCCGAGCGCCCGGCGCGCTGGGCCACCGTCGTCGAGGCCCTGCAGGCGACCCGCGAGGCCTGGCGCCGCAACGAGGTGCTGGTGACGCGCCAGCTCGATGTCGTGCGCAACACCCTGCGCTCGCTGCAGTCCGCCGACGCCACCGCCTCGGTGGACCTGTACGACCGCCTCGGCCAGATGGCCCGCCGCGGCGGGCACCGCCTCTACAGCGAAGTCTGAGCCGCCCCCGGCGCCCCGCGCCCGGCCCGCCCCCGCCCGCGCCCCTCAGAAGCGCGCCGGGCGCTTCTCGTCCCCCGGCTCCATGCCCTTGAGCCAGTACACCCACGACAGCACCACCGCCACCGCGGTGTAGGCCTCCTGCGGGATCTGCTGGTCGATGTCCACCTGCGAGAGCAGCGCCAGCAGGGCCGGGTCCTCGGCCACGTGCACGCCCTGGCGGCGGGCTTCCTCGACGATGCGCTCGGCCACCTCGTCGCGGCCGCGCGCGGTGACCACGGGCGTGGCCCGGTGGCCGTAGGCCAGGGCCACGGCCTCGCGCAGGGGGGGCTTCATGCGGGCCATCGCGCGGGTCCTCAGGCGCGCACGTCCACCAGCCGGCCCGGGTCGCCGCCCTCGGGGCCCGGCTCGGGCGCCGGCGCCGGCGGCGCGCCGTGGAACACGTGCAGGCCCGTCATGCGCAGGCCGGCCTCGTTCAGCCAGGCCGCCAGGCTGCCGGCGCCGGCGCGGGCGCGGGCGGCCAGCTCGGCGCGCTCGGCCCACATCGTGAGGTCCACCGCGCCGGCCGCCCCGCCCGCGCCGCCGTCCCCGGAGGTGATGCGGGTGCGCATCCAGACCTCGCCGAAGTGGCTGCTGCGGGTGTGCAGGTGCACCACCCAGGGCGCGCGCCGGCCCTCCGCATCCGCATCGGCGGCGCCTTCGCGGGCCCAGCGCACGTCCACCGGCTCCGCGTCGGCGAAGGGCAGCAGCATGGTGAGGCTGGCGTCGCGCCCGGCCTGGGCATCGACGGCCAGCTGCAGCTGGTGCGACTCGACCTCGTCGAGGGCGTCACCGAGCAGCCGGCGGGTGGTGGCGGGCGCGTCGGTCCACTGGGCCAGCAGGATGCGCAGGAGGGTCTTGGTGTCCAGCCCGAGGCCGGCTTCGGCCTCGGCCTCGCCACGGGCCAGCGCCGCCTCCTGCGTCCAGCCACCCTGGCGCATCATCCGCCGCAGGGTCTCGCCCGTGAGCTGGCTCAGGGCCGGCCACTGCCGCACCAGCTTGGCCACCCAGGCGCCCACCTCGCCCTGCGGCGCGGCCTGAGCCATGGCCTGCAGCACGCCGGGCTGCATCAGCGTGGCCAGGGCCGAGAGCGTGGGCGGGCGCAGCGCGAGCTGTTCGAGGCGGCCGGCGGTACCGCCCGCCGCCGGCGCTGCGGCAGCCGCGTTCGCGGAGGACGCCGCTGCCGCAGCGCCCCCGTCGCCCACGGGCACCAGGGTCGCACGGCCGCCCGGGTCGAGGCGGACGATCCAGGCGGGGCGCTCGCCGGCGGCCAGGCGCAGGTGGGCCGGCACGTCGATGGCGTGGCCCTGCAGGATCAGGAAGAGGTTGTCGCCGCGCGCCTCGACGGCGGGCCGCACGACCTGGCCGTCATGCAGGCCCAGCGACGCGGCGGCCGGCGCCTCGAGCACCGGCAGCTTGCCTTCCAGGAAGATGGGCTGCGGCCGCGCGGCCTGCAGCGCGGACTCGACGCTGGCGATCACCCGCGCTGCCTCACCGCGAGGGTCAGGGGAAGCGCACCCAGGCGCGGCGGTCGGCCGGGGGCGGCGCAGAAGCCGCGGCGCGGGCCGCGCCCGGCTGCGGGCCCAGCACGCGCTGCAGGTGCTCGCGCAGGTCGCTGAGGTTCGGCAGCTGCAGCTGCGCGCCGGCGGCCAGTCGGGTCGTGCCCGGCTCGAGGGCCGCGGCATTGAGCTCCAGGAACGCGCCGCGCAGGAAGGCCTCCTTGAACGGCGAGTCGGCCATGGTGCGCTTGATCAGGGCATCCACCGTCTCGCCCTTGCGGGCGGTGACGCGCTGGCGCGGCAGGCCGTCGTCGCTGCCCGGGGGCAGCGCGTGCAGCAGGGTCTCCAGGGCGGCGCGGGTCGGCGCGCTGACGCGGGGACCGGCAGGCAGCGCCGCGGGCGCGGCCTGTCCGGCGGCCGGGGCCGGCGCGGCGCCGGCCGCCGCCATGGACGCGGCAGCGGGTGCCGGCGCGCCGGCGTGGGCGTCGGCGGCCGCCTGCGCGGGCAGCGCGGCGGATGCCAGGGCAGCCAGCACCGGCAGGGCCAGGGACAGGGTGCGGATCGGGGATGTCATGCGGTGTCTCCTCGCGGCATCGGGCTACAGGGGCAGCGCGACCCAGTCGCCCGGGGCCTGCGGGCGCGGGCCGGCGACCCAGCGCAGGGGCGTGCCGGCGGCGGCGGCGCGCTCCACCTGCACGATGGCCAGGCTGCGCACGGCGCCCGGCTCCAGCAGGCGGCCGGGCAGGTGCTGGCGCTCGACCAGCAGCAGGCGGTCGCCTTCCTGCAGGCCGTGGGCCGCGCCCTCGCGCAGGCGCAGGGCGCCGCCCTGGGCGGTGACGGCAAACCCCAGCGGCTCGCAGGCCGCCTCGCGGTCCAGCGCGGCGACGAGTTCGGCCATGGCAGCCTCCAGGGTGGCGGCGTCGGCGGCCTCCAGGCTGACCCGCAGGTGGCGGGCGCGGGCCGGCTCGCGCAGCGGCAGCAGGGCCACGCGCAGCTGGGGCGCCTCGGCGCCTGCCTCGGCCAGCTCGACGCGGGCCAGCCACTCGGTGCGGTCCAGGTCGCGGCCCAGGAGGGCGCGCTCGTAGGCGGTGGCGCCCTGGTAGGGGCGCGGCTGCGCGAGCCAGCGGCGCGACTCGCGCGCGGCGGCCAGGAAGGCGCGCTCGACGCGGCCGGCCAGGCGCTGGGCCTGCGGGTGGTGGCCGGGCGCGGCCACCTCCAGGTGCAGGCCCTGGCGCCAGCGGCCCTGGGCGGCGAGGCAGCGGTCGGGGTCGGAGGCCGCCAGCGGGCCGAGGCCGGCCGGCAGGGGCGCGGGCTCGACGCGGGCCTTCGCGGCCGCGGCGGCCGCGGCCTCGGCGGCGGGGTCGGCCACATGGGCCGGCAGGCGCACGCCGCGCACGCGGGTGTCGGCGGAGAACTGGGTGCTCTCGTGCAGGCGGCCCTCGGTGTCGATCCAGCCGAAGGTTTGCACGCGCACCGGGGCGCTGGTGAGGCTGTCCACCAGGGCCTGGCGGATCGCCTGCAGGTGGCGCTCGGGGTCGGCCGGCGGCGCGAGGTCGGTCGCCTGGGCAGCCTGGGCGGCGCAGGCCGCGGCCAGGCAACAGGCGGCGAGCCGGCGCAGGCTCATTTGCGCTTGGCGGCCAGCTGGCCGAGGTACAGCGCGCGCAGGTCGTTGACGACCTGGCGGTCCAGGGACAGCGTGGTCTCGTAGGTGTCATCGCCCACGGGGGCGATGCTCACGAGGACGGCGCCGTAGACGACGCCTTCGACGCGGGTGCGGAAGGTGTCGTTCATGACCACCTGGTCGGCGACGGTGGTGGTGGCGTCCAGGTGCTGGCCGTAGACCTGTTCGGTGAGGGCGCGGTAGGCGTCGAGCTTGGAGGCGCGGATCGCCAGCAGGCGCTGCTGCGCGGGCAGCTTGTGGTTCTGGACGCTGATGACGGCGTAGCCGGTGGCCACGAGCGTGTCGCGCTTTTCCACCATCGGCGCGATCATGCCGGGGTCGGGGGCCTCGGGCTTGGCCTGGGCCTGGGGGCGCGAGGCGGCGCAGCCGGCCAGCAAGGGCACGGCGACGGCGAGCAGGAGGAGGAGGCGCTTCATGGTCGGGGGTTCCGGTCGGGCGCGGGGTCAGTTGGCGTAGGCGCGCACGGGCTGCGAGGGCATGAGGCCCGGCAGGGTGGCCCAGGCGTCGCGGATCTCGGCCATGAGGCCGCGCACTTCGTCGATGGCGGCGGTGTCGTTGTTGCCGTTGGCGTGGATCAGGCGGCGGGTGACGTAGCCATACAGGTCGTTGAGCGTGCGGGCCAGTTCGCCGCCGCGGTCGAAGTCCAGCGAGCCCTGAAGGCCCAGGACGATGCGGCTGGCGCGGGAGATGGCCTTGCCCTTCTCGCTGATGTTGCCGTGCTGGATGTGGCCGCGCGCGACGGACAGGCTGTCCAGGAGGCCGTCGAACAGCATCAGGATCAGCTTGTTGCCGTCGGCCGTGGCCACGCCGGTGGCCACCTGGACGGCACCGTAACCGTCAAAACCAAATTTGTGCAGGCGCATGGTCTCGCTAACTCCGTATCGGTTGCTTTTCGCTCCCGAACAGGATCGGACGGAGTGCGCAGGACTTTAGGGGGCGGGGTCAGGTCTTGCATCAACGCGACTGTTTATGTCGGCCTCCGCCGGTCTCCTCCGGCCCAGCGCGCTGCGCGGGCGGGGGCAACAGGCTCCTCCCGGGGGGCTGGTGCGCTCCCGCGCACGGCCCCACGGGCCCCTCCGCCTGCCGCCCCCACCCGCGCATCGCGCACGAACACGTGAAGGCTTCGCGCCGGAAGGAGCCCGGGCATTCTTCGCGCCAACGTGCACTCGAAATCGTGGGCACCGCTCCTTCGAAGCCATGGCCCACGCTCACGCGAAGCCACTGCTTCCCCCCTCACGGCCACCACCACCGAAGTGACTCGGCCGGAGAAGACGGCCGTGATCGCTCCGGCGCGAAGCCTTGACTTGTGCGGCGTGAGCGGCGTGGGGCTGGCGGGTGGGCGGAGGGACCCGTGGGCCCGTGCACGGGAGTGCACCAGGCCCCCGGGAGGAGCCCACCCGCCAGCCCCGCGACGCGAACCTCGCCGGGGAAAGGCGGGCAACAGGCGCCACGCGAACCCGACCGACAAACGAGCTGTCGCGTTAATGCAAGACCTGACCCCGGAAACCCGGAAACCCAAGGCCTGAGCAAGGAAACCGGAAACCTCAGCCCGCCATCAGCACCTGCGACGCCGGCTGCAGCACCTCCAGCCCTGCCTCGACCTGCAGCGCCGCGCAGGCCTGGTCCAGGCGCTGACGCACCCCCGGCAGCTCCGCCGGGTCGTTGCGGGCGAAGGCCTGGCCGCAGCGGTAGATGGCCTCCACCGCCTCACCCGGCAGCCAGGACTCCACCTGCGCCCGCGGCGTGCGGATGATGCGGCTGCTGGCGGGCACGCTGTCGATGTTGCGCGCCTGGTCCTCCGCCCCCTGGCTGAAGATCTGGCTGATGTGCTCGCCGATCAGCGCGCGGTAGCGCTTGCGCACGCCATCGAGGGTGAGTTCGTCCAGCCCGCCGCTGGCCTGGCCGGTGACGGCCTCCCACAGCGCCTTGCCGGAAAGCCCCGCGTAAGGCCCGCTCGCGGCCGCCCCCGAGGCCGACGCAGCCTTGCTGTCCTTGAGGGATTGGATCAGGGCCTGCGTCTCCCGCTCCAGCCCGTTGAAACGGTCGGCCAGGTAGATCACCAGCACCACCAGGACCAGGATGGCCAGGGCCATCAGGATCATCAGGGCGGTACCGAACATGCCCATGGCCCGGTTATGAGCTGGCGGAAGCGGGCGCGTCGCCCTCACCGGCGCCCTCGCCGTCGCCGCCCTCCTCCTCGCCCGCCTCCGCAGCCAACTCGTCGCGCAGGAACTGCACGGCGGTGAAGGCGGTGGTCAGCTTGAGGGCGTCGTAGGAAATGCGGTCGGCCAGGCGCTGCGCCGCGGCGATCGCCTGCTCGGCGCTCAGCTCGGTGCGCTGGTACAGCATGCCGATCTGGAAGGCCTCCTGCGCGAACTCGCGGGGCAGGTAGACCATCACGTCACCCGCGCTGGACTTCACCTTCTGGAACAGCGGCGCGGCCGGCGGCTCGGGCTTGGTCTTGCCATCGCGCACGGCCAGGGCACAGGCCATGTCGTAGGCCTCGGCCTGCTGCGCGCCGGCGACGAAGGTCTTGTCCAGGTGGGCGCGGCACAACATGCTCATTCGCAGACGCAGGCTGTGCGCCTCGTGCGATTCGGTGGTGATGCCCGCCACCTTCTCGTACGCGGCGACCGCACGCGTGCGGTCGTCCTCGGCCGGCTTCTTGAAAATACTGAACATGGTGCTGGATGCCCGTCTATTCGATACTTTTTAACTAGCTTTTTTCGCTGGAACGCTTCCGGGCTGCAGCTCTGCACGCAACTTTTTGGCGATTGCACTTAGCAGCTGGCTAATCCGGGATTCGCTCACGCCGAGTATCTCACCGATCTCCTTGAGGTTGAGCTCTTCGACGTAGTAGAGGGAAATGATCAACTGGTCACGTTCGGGCAGCTCGGAGATCGCCTCGGCCAGCGCCTCCAGCAGCTGGGCGCGCTCCACCTGCACCTCGGGCTGGTGCTGGGCGTCGCCGGCGATGCCCATGACCTCCTCGGTCACCTCCTCGATCGAGAACGTCTCGCTGCGCCAGGCCTGGCCCTGCTCCTTGTGGAACTCGGCGATGTCCTTGCCCATGGACTGGGCCAGCTCGGCCTGCGTGGGCAGGCGGCCCAGCTCGGCGACCAGCTTGTGGGCGTGCGCGTTCTCCTCGCGGTTGAACGTCATCGAGGCGCGCGAGAGGTCGGAGACCCGGCGCAGCTCGTCGAGCATGGCCCCGCGCACCCGGCTCAGGGCGAAGTGCTCGAACGGGATGCCGCGGCGCGGGTCGTAGCCGCGCGCGGCCTCGATCAGCCCCAGCATCCCCAGCTGCACCAGTTCGTCGAGGTCCAGCAGCGGCGGGATGCGGCCCTTCAGGTGGATCGCCACCCGCTTGACCATGGGCATGTGCGAGAGCACCAGGTTCTCCTGGCGGCCCGCGGTGTCGTCATAAAGGTCCAGGGCGGCGTCCATCGCGTCTCTCCCTGCGGCCTCAGGCGCCGCCCTGCTGCGCGTGCAGCAGGCGCTCCATGAAGAATTGCAGCTGCCCGCCGACCGACTCGATCGGGGCCAGCTTCTCCAGCGCCTGCGCCATGCGGCGGAAGTCCGCCGAGGCGCGGGTGCTGGGCGCGAAATCGACCACGCTGCGGTACTTGCGCTGGGACTGCTGCACCATCTCGTCGGCGCCGACGCAGCCCAGGTACTTCACCGTGCGGCCCAGAAACTTCAGCGTCACGTCGTTGATGAAATGGGACAGCTGCTGGCCATGCGCCTCGCTGCGCGCGGCGTTGGCCACCAGGTAGATCTCGTCCAGGTCCTGGTCCTGCGACATCACCTTGATCAGGCCGTAGGCGTCGGCGATGGCGGCGGGCTGGTCCTGCAGCACCACCAGCCGGCGCTGGCAGGCCGCCATGAAGGTCAGCACCGAGGGAGAGATGCCGGCGGCGACGTCGACGATCAGGTAGTCCACCGACTCGTGCAGCTCGTCGAAGGCATGGATGATGGTGGCGACCTGGGTCATGTCCAGGGCCGCCATGTCCCGCAGGCCGGAGGCGCCGGGCACCAGCTGCACGCCGGGCGCGGCCTGCACCAGCAGCTCGGACAGCGTCTTCTCCCCGGACAGCAGGTGGCTGATGTTCCAGGGCGAGCGCACGCCCAGTGCCACCTGGGCGTTGGCCATGCCGAGGTCGGCGTCCAGCAGCAGCACCCGGTGCCCGCGCTGGCCCAGGGCCGCCGCGAGGTTGACGGCGACGGTGGTCTTGCCCACCCCGCCCTTGCCACTGGCGACGCCGATCACCTGCGGGCTGCGATGCAGGTTGCTCATGCCAGGCTCCCGGTGCGCAGGGCGGTGGCGCGCTGCGCCGGGTCCCCGGGCACGCGCCCGGCGAGGTAGACGACCCGCGACGCGGGGGCGGCCTCGGGGGCCGCCTGGGCGGCGGTGCGTGCGGGCGCGGGCGCGGTCCCCGGCAGGAAGGCCTCCTGGAGCGCCGGCTCTCCCGCCCGCGCGTCCATCATGGCCACGGCGTCCTGCGCCGGGTCCGCCTCCAGGCCGGCCTCGACGGCGGCCTCCAGGGCGGACTCCATGTCGGCCTGCAGCCGGCCGAAGGCGGCATCGAGCACGCGCTGGCCGTCGAAGCCGCGGGCCGGTGCGGCCACGTCGCCGGAGGCGGACATGCCCGCCACGGGCAGCGGCCGGTCGCACAGGGCCTGCAGCAGCGGCCAGGGCGAGGCGCACTCGTCGACCTTGCCGACCATCAGGCTGGTCCAGCCCTGGCCGGCGGCCAGCAGCCGGCGCACGCTGCCGATCGAGGCATCGGCCGGCAGCAGCAGGTGGGTGCGGATGCCCGCGTCCATCGCGCGCAGCGCGCGGGCCTGGGCCTCGCAGTCCACGCCGGCGGTGTCCACCAGCACGAAGTCCAGGCCGGCGAGTTCGTCCAGCAGCAGGCGCAGGGCGGCCTCGTCGCCGGCGCGGTAGCAGGCCACGCCGGCCTGGGCGGCGAGCACGCGCGCCTGGCTCCAGGCGCCCACGCGCTGGTCGTTGAAGGTGATGATGGCCACGCGCTCGGCGCCCTGGCGCAGCGCCGCGGCGCGCGCCAGCCGGGTGACCATGTGGGTCTTGCCCGCGCCCGACGGGCCGCAGATGGCGTGGACGCCGCGGTCGATCGCGGCGGCCGGCAGCGCGGACAGCGCGCCGGCCATCTGCTCGCGCATCGCCGCCAGGGCCTCGCGGGCGTCGGTGGCCTCGCGGGCGCCGTCGAGCAGCAGCGCGCGCAGGCCGGCCGGCACGCCGGCGTCGTTCAGGGCGTGCAGCACCGGCTGCACCGCGGCGGGCCAGGCCTGGGTGTCGGCCCAGGCCTGCACCTGGCGGCCCAGGGCGAACTCCTGGCGCAATGCGGCGATCTCGCGGCGCACCAGGTCCACGACCTGGCGGTCGCGGGCGGCGGCGTCGGTGGCGGGAGCGCGCCCGGCTTGTGCGGCTTGTGCGGCTTGTGCGGCTTGTGCGGCTTGTGCGGCTTGTGCGGCTTGTGCGGCACGGGCCGTCGCGGGCATGGCCTCCCCCCCGGCCGCATCGGCACGCGCCTGGGCCTGGGCCTGGGCCTGGGCCTGGGCCTGGGCCTGGGCCTGGGCCTGGGCCTGGGCCTGGGCCTGGGCCTGCGACTGCGCCATCAGCCGCGCCTCCAGCACCGCCGCGGCGGGTGCGGACTCGGGCAATTCCGCCGGCTCCGGCTCGGGCATCGGCCCGAGCGCGCGGCGGAAGGCCTGGGTGAAGGCGCTGGGCTCCTTCGAGGACGCCGGCGCCGGCGCGGCCGCCGGCTCGGGTGCGACGTCCAGGGCCACCACCAGTTCCACCTGGCCGTTCACGCTCTGGCTGGAGACGACGAGGACGTCCTTGCCATACCGGGCCATGGCGAGGTCCATGGCCGTGCGGCTGTCTTTGGCGAGGATGCGTTTGAGTTCCATGGCTCAGGCCTTTCAGGAAACTTGGCGTTGGTTCTTGACATCGGCGTCGACGGTGAACACCACCTTCACGGCCTGGTCGTCGGGGATTTCGCTGTAGGACAGCACGGTGAGGTCGGGGATGCGGTGGCGCACCGCCTGCGAGAGCCAGCCACGCACCGAGGGAGAGACCACCAGCACGGCGGCCACGCCCTTGTCCTCCACCTGGCGCGAGCTGTCACGCAGCGCGCCGAACAGGCTCTCGGCCATGCCCGGCTCCAGCACCGGCGGCGAGCCGGCCGGGCTTTGCTGCAGCACGTTGTGCAGCAGCTGCTCGACGTTCGGCGCCAGGGTCATCACCTGCAGCGTGTCGCCGCTGTCCAGGAGGTTCTGCACGATCATGCGTCCCAGCTTCGGGCGCACCAGCGAGGTCAGCACCTCGGGGTCCTGGGTGCGCGCGCCGGCTTCCAGCAGGGCCTCGGCCAGGGTGCGCATGTCGCGGATCGGGACACCCTCGGCCAGCAGGTTCTGCAGCGTGCGCGTGACCACGCCCAGCGGCATCTTGCCCGGCACCAGCTCCTCGACCAGCTTGGGATGGCGCGCCGCCAGCTTGTCCAGCAGCTTCTGCGTCTCGTCGTGCGAGAGCAGCTCGTGCGCGTTGTCACGCAGCACCTTGTTCATGTGGGTGGCGATGGCGGTGGCCGCGTCGACCACGGTGTAGCCCAGGGTGCGGGCCATGTCCCGCTGCGACGGGTCGATCCACACCGCCTCCAGGCCGAAGGCCGGCTCGCGCGTGGCCACGCCCTCGAGCTTGCCGTAGACGCTGCCCGGGTTGATCGCCAGCTCGCGACCCGGCTTGACCGAGCCGCGCGCGCGCACCACGCCGTGCAGGACGATGTGGTACGAGTCCGGCTCCAGGCTCAGGACGTCGCGGATACGCACCGGCGAGACCAGGAAGCCCAGCTCCGAGGACAGCTTCTTGCGCACGCCCTTGACCCGCGTCATCAGCTGGCCGCCGGTCTCGGGGTTGACCAGGGGGATCAGGCCGTAGCCGATCTCCAGGCCGATCAGGTCCACCGACTCGACGTCGTCCCAGTCGAGCTCCTTGGGCGCCTCGGCGGCGGGCTTGTCGTCGGCCTTGGGCGCCTCGGCCTTGCGATTGCGCTCCACCATCATCAGCCCGAGGCCGGCGGCGGCCGCGCCGAGGAACAGGAAGACGGCGTGCGGCATGCCCGGCACCACGCCCAGCACGCCCAGCACGCCGGCGGCGATGAACAGGGCCGAGGGGTTGGCCAGCTGCGAGACGGCCTGCTCGGTCACCGACTCGGCGGTGGTCACGCGGGTGACGATGATGGCGGTGGCCAGCGACAGCAGCAGCGCGGGGATCTGGGCCACCAGGCCGTCGCCGATCGCCAGCAGCACGTAGACCTTGGTCACCTCGTTGAGGGACATGCCGTGCTGGCCCAGGCCGATGGCGATGCCGCCGATCAGGTTGATCAGCAGGATCAGGATGCCGGCGATGGCGTCGCCGCTGACGAACTTGGAGGCGCCGTCCATGGAGCCGAAGAAGTCCGATTCCTGCGAGAGCTCCTCGCGGCGGCGCTTGGCGGTCTCCTGGTCGATCACGCCGGCGTTGAGGTCGGCGTCGATCGACATCTGCTTGCCCGGCATCGCGTCCAGGGTGAAGCGGGCATTGACCTCGGAGACCCGGCTCGCGCCCTTCGTCACCACCACGAAGTTCACGATGGTCAGGATGATGAAGATGATGAAGCCGATCAGGTAGTTGCCGGCGATCACGAACTCGCCGAAGGCGGCGATCACCTTGCCCGCCGCGTCATGGCCCTCGTGGCCGTGCGACAGCACCACCCGGGTCGAGGCCACGTTCAGCGCCAGCCGCAGCATGGTGGCGAACAGCAGCACCGTGGGGAAGGAGGAGAACTCCAGCGGCTTGCGGGTGTTGATCGAGATCATGATCACCACCAGGCCCACCAGCAGGTTGAACGTGAACAGCACGTCCAGCAGCAGCGCCGGCAGGGGCAGCACCAGCATCGCGATGATCAGCATCACGATCGCCGGCACGGCGAGGCCCGACCTGTCGTATTGGGACAGGCCCTGTCGGATCGTTGACAGTGAGGCGAGGCTCATGGCGGTTTTCGTGAGGAATCGAGCCTGTCACGCAAAGCCCGTGCCACCGCGTCCGACACCCTGCGCCGCCCCCGCGCGCGCGCCGGGCCGGCCCGCGCGGCGGCAAGTTCTTTCCGGTCACGGTTCTTGCAGGACACCCGCGCACCGCGGTCCACCGGCCGCAGGACTCCATGCCACAGCAAGGTATCGCCTCACATGTTCATGCCAACGATTTCCCTCGATTCGCCCGCTGCCGCCGCCGCGGCGGGCGACCCCGCCGGCGCCGCGCAGGGCGCGAACGCCCTGCCCGCCGACGGCGGCGCGGCCTTCGCGCAGCGGCTGGCGCTCGCCCAGTCGGCCCTGCCGCAGGGGCAAAACCTTGCCGCCGGCGCCCTGCCCCTGCAGGCCCTGGCGCTGGGACCGACGATGGAGCTGGTCACCCCCGCCGCCGACGGCCCGGACAGCGAGGCCCTGGCCGAATTCGCCAAGGCCCAGGGCCTGGACGAGGAGGTGGTGGCCTGGCTGTTCGGCGACCCCGCCGCGCTGGCCCAGGGCCAGGCCCTGGCGGGCGTGCCGCCTGGCGCGGTGCCGGGCGGCGCGATGCCGGCCGGCGCCACCCTGTCCGACGGCGCCACCAGCAACAGCGCCCTGACCCAGGTGAGCCTGATGGCCACCCTGGCGGCCGGCGCGGGCACCCCCGGCACCCCGGGCACGCCCGCCCCGGCGACCGGCGCGGCGCAGGCCGCCGCCGTCCTGGCCGGCGCCGCCACCGGCCTGCCGGCCTGGCTGCAGCAGGCCGGCGCCGCCACCCCCGCCACCGCGCCGGCTGCCGACGCCGGTGCCGCACCCGACGCCGCCGCCCCGGCGGCGATGCAGCTGCAGTCCTTCGCCGCCGCCCTGGCCGCTGCGGCCACGCCCTCGGGTCGCAGCGCGCAGGCCGCCGCCGCGCCCCAGGCCCCGACCGGCGCGCAGGCGGGCGCCGAGGTGCTGGCACTGGAGATCGAGGTCGAGCCAGGACTGGAGTCGCTGTGGGAGCCGGATGCCGGCGCCGCGGCGCCCGCGCCGGGCAGCGACGCGGCCTCGGCCGGCGCGGGCGGCGACGCCGGCGCGCAGTCCCTGCCCGACGAGCCCGCCGCCACCACCACCCTGGCCCAGCGCGCCCAGGGCTACCAGGCCCTGGCCCAGCGCCTGGGCGAGGCGGTGGCCCAGCGGGTGATGGCGCAGATCGAGAAGGGCCACTGGCAGGTCCGGCTGATGCTGCGGCCGGAGAAGCTCGGTGAGGTGGAGATCGACCTGAAGATGCGCGCCGGCCAGGTCGACGCCGCCTTCCAGGCCTCCAACCCGGTGACCCGCGACCTCCTCAACGAAGGCCTGCCGCGCCTGCGCGAAGTGCTGTCGCAGGCTGGCATGGAGATTGCGGACCTGAACGTAGGAACCGGAAAAGGCCAGCACGCTGGCGGAAATCCGACACCCCGCCAGTCCCCTGGCCCGGCCGCCCCTGGCGCGCCGGCCGAGGCGCAAGCCCCGGACACCGCCGCCCTCGCCGCCGCGCCCGCCGCGCGCCGGACGACGGCCTCGGGCCTGGACGTGCTGGTCTGATCGAAGGAGCAAGCCAAATGGCAGAAGAAGTCGTCGAAGCGGAAGAAGCGAAACCGAAGAAGCCGATCGTGATGATCATCGTCGCGGGCGTGGTCCTGCTGGTGCTGCTCGTCGCGGCCATCGGCGGCACGCTGTTCGCCACCGGGTTCTTCGACAGCAAGGACAAGAAGGCCGCCGAGGCCCAGCTCGCCGAGCTCGAGGGCAAGGGCGGCAAGGGCAAGGACGACGGCCATGGCAAGAAGGACGACGGCCACGGCAAGCCCGCCGCCGGCGCCAGCGCGCCCCAGCCGGTGGCCAAGGCCGCTGGCGAGCTGCAGCGCTTCGAGTCCCGCTACTACGAGATGGAGAAGGACCTGGTGGCCAACCTCACCGGCTCCAAGAAGGTCATGCAGGTCAAGATCGCCATCATGACGCGCTACGACGAGCGCGTGATCAACAACATCAAGAAGCACGAGTTCGCGCTGCGCTCGGCCGGCCTGGACATCCTGCGCCAGACCAAGGCCGAGGAGATCGACCAGCCCGACTTCCGCAAGCGCCTGGCCGAGAAGCTGCGCGACGAGATGAACGCGGTGCTGCAGAAGCTCGAGGACTTCGGCGGCCTCGAGGAAGTGCACTTCACCAACTTCATCGTCCAGTAACCGCGCTTCCCCAGCCACGTCCCCCGCGCCCGCCCATGGCCCACCAGCCCCTGCTCACCCCCGAGGAACTCGCCGCGCTCACCGAGACGATGCGCGAGCTGCCCGTCGCCGAGGGGGACGGCTACAACACCGACCTGGCCGTCCAGCGGCACGACCTGGCCTCCGAGGACAGCAGCCTCGGCGTGAACCTCGTGTCCATCGACATGGTCAACGAGCGCTTCATCCGCCTGTTCCGCCTGGGGATGCTGGAGGTGCTGCGGGTGTCGCCGCGGGTCAACCCGACCCGCGCGCAGATCGTGCGCTTCGGCGACTACCTCAAGGACCTGCGCGCGCCGCTGTCGGTCAACATCCTGCGGGTCAACCCGCTGCGCGGCTACTCGATGGTGGTCATCGAGCCCACCGTCATCTTCAGCTCGCTGGACAGCTTCTTCGGCGGCTTCGGCAAGGGCGTGGGCCAGCTGCCGCCCGGCCGCCTGTTCACCCCCACCGAGACGCGGATCATCAAGCTGCTGCTGCAGATCCTGTTCCGCTCCTTCAAGGAGGCCTGGGCGCCGCTGATGCAGATCGACTTCGAGCACGTGAGCTCGGAGATCAACCCGCAGTTCGCCCAGATCGCCGACGAGAACGACCTGGTGGTGGTCTCGCGCTTCGAGGCCGAGTCCCCGACCGCCGGCTCCGGCGCGATCGACATGGTGATCCCCTACATGTCGCTCAAGCCGATCCGCGACCTCCTGCGCAGCCGCCTGCAAAGCGGCGACGGCAACGAGGAATCCGACAAGGCCTGGCACGACGCGCTGGAGCACGCCGTGCAGGACGCCTCGGTCGAGGCCCATGTCTCGCTGGGCAAGTTGGACATCACCATGCAGCAGCTTCGCAACCTCAAGGCCGGCGACGTGATCCCCTTCCGCAAGCCCGACTACGCGCGCATGTACGTCGCCGACAAGCCGGTGTTCGACGTCGAGGTGGGCTCGGTCGGCACCACCGCCGCCGTCATGGTGGCCCACCCGGTCAAGCCGCCGGCGCTGAACTGATTTTCCAGAGGACGCCCCCATGAGCGACATCCAAGAAGACACCTCCGTCATCGACGGCGGCGACAGCAAGCAGATCCACCCGGACGTGCTGCAGAACATCCCGGTCTCGCTGTCCGTCGAGGTCGGCCGCGCCACCATCAAGATCCGCGACCTGATGCGCCTGACCCAGGGCAGCGTGGTCGAACTCGATCGCATCGCCGGCGAGCCGCTGAACCTGCTGGTGAACAACACCGTCGTCGCCCAGGGCGAGGTGGTGCTGGTCAACGAGCGCTACGGCATCCGCCTGACCCGCGTGGTGCCGGCGAGCGAGCGGCTGGAGTCGCTGTGAGCACCTCCCTGGGCATCGCGCAGTACATCGGCAGCTTCGCGCTGGTCGTGGCCCTGCTGGTCGGCCTGCTGTGGGCGCTCAAGCGCCTGCAGGGGTCGCCGGCCTTCGCGCGCCGCGAGCAGCGCCTGCGCGTGGTCGAGAGCCTGTCCCTGGGCGCGCGCATGAAGGTCGCCCTGGTGCGGGTGGACGGCCGCGAGGTCCTGGTGGGCGTGACGCCCGCGCAGATCACGCCCCTGGGCAGCTGGCGCGCCGCCGGCGACGCCCCGGCCGCCGGCCCGGCGGACACGATGGCCTCCCTGTTCCCGCAGGAGCCGCGCCTGTGAGCCTGCGCGGCCTGACTGCTTCCCGCACCGCCCTGCCCGCCTGCATCGCGCTGGCCGGCCTGGGCCTGCTCGCCTTCGCCCCCGAGGCCTGGGCCGCCGGCAAGGCGGCCGCCGCGGCGGCGGCGCCCGCGGCCGCCCCCGGCCTGCCCGGCGTGACCGTGACCCAGGGCGCCGGCGGCACCCAGTACAGCCTGACCCTGCAGCTGCTGGCGCTGATGACGTCGCTCACGCTGCTGCCCTCGGCGGTGCTGATGATGACGGCCTTCGTGCGCATCATCATCGTGCTGTCGATCCTGCGCCAGGCGCTGGGCACCGGCCAGACCCCGCCGAACCTGGTCCTCACCGGGCTGGCGCTGTTCCTCACGGTGTTCATCATGTCGCCGGTCTTCGACGAGGTGTACCGCAGCGCCCTGGTGCCCTACATGGACGGCAAGGCCGGCTTCGAGCAGGCCCTGGCGGCCGCCGAACAGCCGATCCGCGGCTTCATGATGAAGCAGACCCGCGAGGACGATATCGCGGTGTTCATGGAGATCGCGCGCAACCGCCCGGTGGCCACGCCCGACCAGATCCCCTTCACGACCCTGGTGCCGGCCTTCCTGACCTCGGAGCTGAAAAGCGCCTTCACCATCGGCTTCCTGATCTACATCCCCTTCCTGGTCATCGACCTGATCGTCTCCAGCGTCCTCATGTCCATGGGCATGATGATGCTGTCCCCGATGATGATCTCCATGCCGTTCAAGCTGATGCTGTTCGTGCTGGTCGATGGCTGGTCCCTGATCATGGGCTCGCTGGCCTCCAGCTTCGTGATGCCCTAGGTCCCGGCCCGACCGAACGAACAACCGACAAGCAACTCAGCACAGCGAGGAACGAGATGGATTCAGCCATGGTGGTGGACATCGGCCGGCAGGCCCTGTGGGCGACGCTGGTGGTCAGCGCGCCGCTGCTCGGCGTGGCCCTGGTGGTCGGCCTGGTGGTGGGCGTGATCCAGGCCGCCACCTCGATCAACGAGATGACCCTGAGCTTCATCCCCAAGCTGGTGTGCATCGGCCTGGCGATGCTGCTGTTCGGAAGCTGGATGCTGGCCATGCTGGTGGACTTCACCCGCGGCATCTTCCAGCGCATCCCCGCCCTGTTCGGGTAAGCCGCGCGCGCCGGAGACGCCCCGCATGCAGCTGCTGGCCATCGACATCATGGAACGGTTCTCCACGTTCCTGTGGCCGATGCTGCGCATCTCGGCGCTGATGGTCACCGCGCCGATCTTCGCCAACAGCGCCTTCAACCTGCGCCTGCGCGTGCTGCTGGCCCTGGTGCTGGCCTGGCTGGTCTACCCGCTGCACACCTGGCCGGTGATCGACCCGGCGTCGGCCGCCGGCCTCAAGGAAGTCTTCAACCAGGTCGCCATCGGCGCGCTCGCCGGCCTGGTGCTGCAGGTGGTGGTGGCGGCGCTGGTGGTGGCCGGCCAGATCGTGGCCACGGCCATCGGCCTGTCCATGGCCAGCCTGATGGACCCCAACCTGGGCAACGTGCCCGTGATCTCGCAGCTGCTGCTGGTGCTGGGCCTGCTGGTGTTCGTGGGCTCGGGCGGCCACGCCATCCTGCTGGGGCTGATCCTCGAGAGCTTCCACTCGCTGCCCGTGGGCCGCTCCATCCTCACGCCCGACAGCCTGGGCCTGCTGGTGCGCTGGAGCTCCATGATCTTCCTGGGCGGCGTGCTGGTCGCCCTGCCGGTGATGGTCGCCATGCTGTTCGTCAACCTGGGCGTGGGCGTGATCACCCGCGCCGCGCCCAGCCTGAACGTCTTCGCCGTCGGCGTGCCGGCCTCGCTGGCCGCCGGCTTCCTGATCCTGCTCGTCTTCCTGGGCACCATGGTCGGCCGCACCGAGTGGCTGTGGACCCAGGGCTTCGGCGTCGTGCGCGACCTGCTGGGGGTGCCCCGTGTCTAGCAGCGACTCGCAGGACCGCACCGAGGAACCTACCGCACGGCGCCTGCAGAAGGCCCGCGACGAAGGCCAGGTTCCGCGCTCCACCGAGCTGCCCGGCGCGGCGGTGGTGGTCTCCACCCTGCTGGCGCTCACCCTGGCCGGCGGCTGGCTGGTGCACAAGCTCTCCGCGCAGTTCGCCGCCGGCTTCGTCTTCGACCGCAAGACCCTGGACAAGCCCCTGCTGCTGCCCGCCGCCCTGGCCGAACAGGCCGGCCACGCCTTCCTGCTGGTGCTGCCGGTGATGGGGGTCACGCTGGTCATGGCCATCATCGCCTCGGTCATGAGCGGCGGCCTGCTGTTCGCGACCAAGGCCGTCGCGCCCAACCCGTCCAAGCTGAACCCGATGCAGGGCCTCAAGCGCATGTTCGGCCCGCATGCCGCGATCGAGCTGCTCAAGGCCCTCCTCAAGGTCACCATCGTCGGCGGTGCACTCTGGATGAGTGTGGCCCTGCGCATGGACGACATCCTGCGCATCGGCGCGATGGCGCTGGAGCCCGCACTGGGCCTGGCGGGCAAGGTGATCCTGGAGTCCACCCTGTCGGTGGCCTTCGGCCTGGTCGTCATCGCCGCCCTGGACGTGCCCTGGCAGCGCCACTCGTTCATGAAGCGCATGCGCATGACACGCCAGGAGATCAAGGACGAGATGAAGGACGTCGAGGGCCGCCCCGAGGTGAAGGCCCAGATCCGCCGCCGCCAGCGCGAGATGGCCAACGCCCGCATGCTGCAGCGGGTGAAGGACGCGGACGTCGTCATCACCAACCCCGAGCACTTCGCCGTGGCCCTGGAGTACGACCCCACCGGCGACGGCGCGCCCGTGCTGGTGGCCAAGGGCGCCGACTTCATGGCGGCCCAGATCCGCGCCGAGGCCGGCACGCACGGGATCCACCTGTTCCCGGCGCCCGAGCTGGCGCGTGCCCTGTACTTCACCACCGAGCCCGAGCACCCGATTCCCGAGGCCCTGTACCACGCGGTGGCCCAGGTGATCGCCTACGTCTACAGCCTCGAGGGCGCGCAGCCCGGGCGCCAGGCCATGGCCCGGCCGCTGCCGGTGGTGCCGCGCTCCATGCGCTTCGATGCCGAAGGCCACCGCCTCGACGAGGCCGCCGCCGCGCCGGCCTGACCCCGAACCCCACCATGTCGAACGACCCGAAGAACCCGAACGCCGCGAACGCCGCCCATGCCGGCTACCACAGCGCCCACGACGCCCGCCAGATGCAGGCGATGGCGCGGGCGCTGCTGGAAGGCCGCCGCCCGATCGCCCTGTCCGCCGCCAGCACCGCGACGCTGGAACACTACAGCCGCCTGCTGGTGCGCGACCTGCGCCAGCAGGAGAACGTGCGCATCGTCGCCCACCAGCCCGGGAGCACCGAGCAACTGGTGCAGCAGGTCAATGCCCTGGTCGCCGACGTGCGCGTGGACCACGTGATCGACCGCGGCGCCGCGGCCGGCCGGCCGGTCCACGTGTTCGTGGTGCACGACGGCCCGCAGCTGTCGAACGCCGAGTTCACCCTGCTGCTGCGCCTGGTCAACGACCTGCCCGGCGCCAACCTGCGCATCGTCCTCGTCCAGGACGGCGACACCGACCTCGGCCCGCGCCTGGCCGCCCTGGGCCCGCAGGCGCTGCACTGGCAGATCGGGGGCAAGGCCTCCAGGCCGGCCGCCGCCAGCGAGGCCGCGCGCGTGTCGCTGCAGGAGGCGCTGCGCGAGGCGCCCGGCGCGGCGGACACCGGCGCACTGCCGGCGTGGGCCCAGCCCGCGAGCCAGGCGCCGCGCCGCCGCTGGCGCCTGGCGTTCTGGCGCCGCGACACGGCGGCTGGCGCGGCCCCATCGGCCACGAGATCGGCCACGCGATCGGCCGCGGCAAGCGCCGTGAAGCCGTCCTTGAATCCGTCCGTGAAGCCCGGCGCGAAGCCGGCCGCCCAGGCCGCGCCGAAATCCGCCGCACGTCCGGCCGCGACCGCCGTCGCGAAGGCCGCCGCGAAGTCCGCACCCAAGGCGGCGCCCCGCCGGGAATCACCCAAGGCCCGAAGCAACCGCATGGTGCTGGTGGGCGGCGTCTTCCTCAGCGCCGCCCTCGCCGGCGCGCTGGGCATGTGGCTGCAGATGCACCAGCCGGCCCCGCGCGCGGCGAAGTCGCAGCCCGCTGCGCCGGCCCTGCCTGCCGCCCCGAAAGGCGCCACCCCCTCCACCGCGGCCACGCTGGCCGCCATCGCCCCGAGGTAAGCATGGCCTCCTCCAAGCCGCAGATCATCTCGAACAACCAGCCGCACACCGTCTCGCTGCCCACCGGCAGCACGGTGGCCGCGCGCAAGGCGCCGCGCAAGCCGCCGCCGGCGCCCGAGGTTCCCGAGGTCGCGCCGCCCGAGGCCCGGCCCCTCCCCGCGGCACCCAAGCCCGCCGCGCGCCCGGCCCCCAAGGCCGCACCGAAGGCCGAGAAGCGCAAGGCCGCCGCGCCGCTGCCGCCCCCGCCCGCCCCCGCCGTCGAACAGGTCGGCTTCGGCGCGGACATCATGCAGCGCCTGCAGGGCCTGCGCCAACGCAATGACGAGGTCCGCGCCGCGCTGGACCAGCTGCCGGTGCCCACCGGCGCGAAACGCTGACCGCAGGAGACCGCCATGAACGCACCCGCATCCGTCGCCGAGGCCCCCGCGGCCGAGGCCGCACCCGCCGCCGCGCCCGGCTTCCAGCCCCAGCCCGAGCCGCCGGTGCTGACCGATGCCGCCCCGGACGGCGAGCCCC
Source organism: Ramlibacter sp. MAHUQ-53 (assembly GCF_052600055.1). Classification (NCBI taxonomy): domain Bacteria; kingdom Pseudomonadati; phylum Pseudomonadota; class Betaproteobacteria; order Burkholderiales; family Comamonadaceae; genus Ramlibacter; species Ramlibacter sp. MAHUQ-53. Next base: position 94,009 of record NZ_JBQWTS010000007.1, on the reverse strand, counting down.
CGGCGTCCGCAGGCTCCGGCGCCGCCGCCACCGCCAGCCCCGAGGAAGCCGCCGCTGCCGCGGCGGCGGCTCCCGCCGTCGCCGCCGCCCGTACAGCGCTCGACCAGCTCGCCGCCGCCGTGCTCGACGCTGCCGAACTCGCCAACCGCGGCGCGCAGGCCGCGGCCGGCGTGAGTGCCCGGCTGCACGAGGCGACCCAGGAGCTGAACACCGGCCAGCTGAAGTCGCAGAAGCAGATGATGATCATCATGGCCAGCATCGGCGGCGTGATGCTGCTGGCGCTGATGTTCTTCGTGGTCACCGGCATCCGCATGAACAGCCGCCTCAACCAGCTCGACGCCACGCTGCTGGCGGTGGCCAAGCGCGCCGTCGCCCTGAACGAGGGCCTGGAGTCGCTGGAGCAGGCGACCGCCTCCATGGCCAAGCTCACCGAGCAGGTCGACGGCCTGGGCAAGAGCGTGGGCGAGGTGGGCGGGCGCATCGACCAGTCGGTCAAGCAGGCCGAGGCGTTGACGCAGCAGATCCCGGCGAAGACGGCCGAACAGGTCGCCTCCTCCGCCAAGGGGCTGGCGCAGCAGGTCGAGGGCCTGAACTCGCGCCTGCAGGCGCAGGCCAGCGCGGTCCAGGGACTGGGCCGCGAGGTGCAGTCGCTCAAGGCGACGGTCGGCAACGTGGACAAGCTCAATCGCGAGGTTCAGTCGCTGGTGACGCTCCAGCGCGAGCGCTATCTCGAGGCACTGCAGAAGAACGCCGCCGCCACGGCCGCCGCCCAGAACGCGGGGGCCGCCGCGGCCGCCGAGCAGCGCGATCGCCTGTTGCAGTACCCGCGCGTGTCGCCGCCGGCGGCAAGCCCGAACGCGAAGACGAATTGAGGCCGGGGCGCCGGAACCCCGTGAGCGAGGCCGGCGGCCTGCCGGCCGCTGTCCGGCGCGGCGCGGCAACGCACGGCGCAGGCCTCAGCCCGCGCGCAGCTCGTACTTCTGGATTTTCTCGATCAGCGTGGTCCGCTGCAGCTGCAGCAGGCGCGCCGTCTGCGAGACGTTGCCGTTGGTGCGGGCCAGCGCCTGCTCGATCAGGCTGCGCTCGATGCGCACCAGCTGCTGCTTGAGGGGCACGCCCTCGGGCGGCAGGGTCACGATGCCCTGCGCCAGGCAGACGATTTCCTCGACCACGTTGTAGGGCGAGCCCTCCACCGACAGCGCCTCGGCGGCCTGCGCCGGCGCGTTCGCGGCCACCGAGGGTTCGCGCGCGCCTTCGTCCAGCCGGCCCGGGGGCAGCGGGAAGGCCGGTGCCTCGCCACTCGAGCCGATCAGGGTGAACAGGGCATCGTCGGCCGAGTCGTCACGCCCGGCAGCGGGGTCGAACGCGGCGGGCGCCGTGGCAGCCGGCAGCGTCACCGCGGGCTGCGCAGGCGCCGGTGCGAACGGCGTTGCCGAGGGTCCCGCAGCAGCCGGCGCGGCCAGGGCGCGCATGCCCGGCGGCAGCATGGACGGCGGGATCGCCGGCAGCGAGACCGACTGGCCCGGGAACAGCGTGGTGAAGCGGTCCACCAGGTTCGACAGCTCGCGCACGTTGCCGGGCCAGCGGTAGGCGCGCAAGGCGGCGAGCAGGTCCGGCGCGAAGCGGATCGGCTCGAAACCGTCCTGCGCATGGCGCGCGGCGTAGAAGTCCAGCAGGTCGGCGATGTCGTCGGTGCGTTCGCGCAGCGGCGTGGTGTGGCACGGCAGCACGTTGAGGCGGTAATACAGGTCCTCGCGGAAACGCCCGTCGACCACCGCCTGCGCCAGGTCCTTGTGGGTGGCGGCGACCACGCGCACGTCGATGTCCACCGGCCGGGCCGCGCCCACCGGCAGGATGCTGCGGTCCTGCAGCACGCGCAGCAGCTTGACCTGCATGTCCAGCGGCAGGTCGCCGATCTCGTCGAGAAACAGCGTGCCGCCATTGGCCATCTCGAAGCGGCCGATGCGGTCGCTCACCGCGCCGGTGAAGGCGCCCTTGCGGTGGCCGAACAGCTCGCTCTCGAGCAGGTCCCGGGGGATGGCGCCGCAGTTGATCGGCACGAAGGGACCGGACTTGCGCCGGCCCTGCCGGTGCAGCGCCTGGGCCACGAGTTCCTTGCCGGTGCCGCTCTCGCCGGTGATCAGGACCGTCGAATTCGAGGAGGCGAGCACCTTCACCAGGCCGAGCAGCGCCTGCGTGGGCTCACTCTTGCCGATGATGGGGGTGAAGCTGGCAGCCATCCGGTCCTTGAACTTTCAGGGCCGCCCGGGCCGCCAACGCCACCCTTTGGTAGTCGCCGCGACGCGGGCCAGGGCGCCCTGACCAATACTTTTGAAATCGATCTTTCTTACAGTGTCAAACCCATCTCGAGCGAGGGCACACTTAGACCGACGTTATGTCGTGGGACAATATCTCGCTTTTCGGGCTGTTCCACAATCGCATGAAAATGTGGACTGCCTCGCATCGACCCTCTCGCATGACACTCCGGCCCGCCGTACGCGCCGGTCGCACGCCATGAACGCCCTGTTGCTCGAAGACGACCCGGTCTTCGCCTCTGCCCTCACCCGCGCCGTCGCCGCTCTCGGCGACGCCTGGCGCGTGCACGCCTGCCAGGCGGTGTCCGAAGCCCGTGCCCTGGTGGCCGACCCGCACCGCGACCTGCACCTGGCCATCATCGACATGAACCTGCCCGACGGCTCGGGCCTGGATGTCATCGCCGCCCTGCGCCAGGCGCGCCCCGACGTGCCGGCCCTGGTGGTCTCCAGCGTCTCCAGCGAGCAAGGCGTGCTCGCCGCCATCCGGCGTGGCGCCCGCGGCTACCTGCACAAGAGCGAGCCGGTGCGCGCCCTCACCGACGGCATCGCCCAGGTGCTGCAGGGGCACTACCCGATCAGCCCCTCGCTGGCGCGCTACGTGTTCAGCCAGGTCGGCGCCGAGCGCGTCCCCGCCGGCGGCGAGCCCGTGCGGCTCACGCCCAAGGAGACTGAAACCCTCCAATGCATCGCCCAGGGCCTGTCCTACAACGAGAGCGCCCACCGGATGGGCGTGTCGCTGTCCACGGTGCAATCCCACATCCGCAGCCTCTACCGCAAGCTCGAGGTGCGCTCCCAGGTGCAGGCCGTCGAAAAGGCCCGGGGGCAGGGCCTGCTGTGAAGGCGGGCCGTTTCCGGGCGGCGCGGACGCTGCCGCTGTGGCTGCTCGTGGCCGGGCTGCTGGCCGGCCTGCTGGCATGGCTGCCCCTTGCGACGGCGCACCCGGCCTCGCAGACGCCGGCGTCGCTCCTGCGCATCGAGCGCGCCGTCCTCCTCACGCCTGCCGGCTCGCAGCCGGTGGGCCTGCCTCACGTGCTGGACGAGGCGCTGTTCCAGGACGGCGGGCGCAGCGTCACCTTCCGTGTCGTGGTGGACCTGCCACAGCGTCCCGAGGCGCCGCTGGGCCTGTTCATCGAGAAGGCCAGCCTCGCCGGGCGCGTGACCCTCAACGGGCATGACCTGGGCAGCTGCGGCGCCGCCCCCCTGCCCCAGCTTCGCTGCGCCAACCAGCCGCTGTGGCTGAACGCCGGCCCCAGCCTCTGGCGGCAGGGGCCGAACCTGGTCGAGGTCGAGGTCTGGGGCACGAACCTGCAATTGAACGGCCTGTCCGAGGTCATCGTGGGCCCGGCCGAGGAAGTCTGGCGCACGCAGTACCTGCCGCAGCGCCTGCTGCGGGTGACGCTGGCGCAGGCGCTGGCCTGGGCCACCCTGGTGCTCGGCCTGGTGTCGCTGGGCGTGGCCGCGGTGCTGCGCAGCCAGCCGCTGTACCTGTGGTTCGGCCTCGCCGCGGTGCTGCGCGGCCTGGGCGGCATGTACCCCGTGGTCACCACCATCTGGGGCGACCCGCACTGGGTGCACTGGGCCTTCCTGAGCGCGCGCATCTCCGCGGCGGCCCTGACCATCTTGGCGATGCTCGCGCTCTTCGCCCGCCACATGCCGCGCCTGGAGCGCCTGCTGGTGGGCTACGCCATCGCGGTGCCGGCGGTCCTGGCCCTGGGCCGCAGCCAGCCGCAGGTCGTCATCGGGCTCGGCGTGCCGCTGCTGGCCGTGGGCGCGGTCCTGGCCGTGCTGGCCGCGCGCTGGACCTGGCGCTCGCCGAGCTGGCGCGGCCTGCTGCTGATGGCCACGGTGCTGGCGCTGATCGCCACCGGCGCCCATGACCTGTGGCGCCTGAACGACGACGAAGCCTTCACCCGCATCCTGCTGCTGCCCTTCGCCAGCGCGCTGCTGCTGGTGGCCATGGGCGGCGTGATCGTCCGGCGCGTCACGCGCGGGCTGCACACCAGCCAGAACCTCAACGCCATCCTGGCCGATCGCGTCGCCGCCCACGAGGCCGACCTCCTGCGCAAGCACCAGACCATCCTGGCCCTGGAGCGCAACCAGGCCCGCGTGCAGGAGCGCGAACGCTTCCTGCGCGACCTGCACGACGGCCTGGGCTCCAGCCTCTCGGCCACGCGCCTGCGCCTGGACGACGAGATGACGCTGCCCCAGGTGCGCCGCATGATCGACGAGTGCCTCGACGACATGCGCCTGCTGCTGGCCACCTCCGCCGGCGACGGCGACCTCGGCGAGTCGATCGCCGACCTGCGCTGGCGCCTGGAGAGGCGCCGGCTGCAGGGCGGCCCGCAGCTTCGCTGGCACATCGCGCTGGCCGGCTTGCCGCTGCTGCCGGCCAGCCCGCGCCTGCAACTGCTGCGGGTGCTGCAGGAGGCGGCGGCGAACGCCCTGCACCATGCCCGCGCGACGACCATCCGCATCACCGCGCGCTACGAGGCGGACGCCCGCCGCCTGCACCTGGCGGTGGAGGACGACGGCCAAGGCTTCTCCACGCTGCGCCCGCCGGGCAGCGGCGCCGGCGGCCGCGGCCTGGCCAACCTGCGCTACCGGGCCGGCCAGCTGCGCGCGTCACTGGACATCGACAGCAGCCCCTCGGGCACCTGCGTGCGCCTCGCCTGGGACCTGCCGCCCGAGCCGCGCTGAGGCGCGCCAACCCGACTTCCCAAGCAAAAGGGCCCGCATCGCTGCGGGCCCTTTGCCTGTCCTGGGTGGTGGGTGCTGAGGGGCTCGAACCCCCGACCTACGCCTTGTAAGGGCGCCGCTCTACCAACTGAGCTAAGCACCCCACCGTGACCATGATGTTCAGATTGATCAGTTCAGCGCGTCCTTCAGGGCCTTGCCCGGGCGGAACTTCGGCACCTTGGCGGCCTTGATCTTGATGGTGGCGCCGGTGCGCGGGTTGCGGCCGCTGCGGGCGGCGCGCTTGCCGACCGCGAACGTGCCGAAGCCCACCAGCGAAACCGAGCCGCCCTTCTTCAGGGTGGTCTTGACGGCGCCGATCATGGACTCCAGCGCACGGGTGGCGGCGGCCTTGGAGATGTCGGCATGTTTCGCGATGTGCTCGATGAGTTCGGTTTTGTTCACTGGGTCCCCTCGATGAGAGAAAAGTTGATCTTCAGGTTGCCGGCTCAATCATTCCCCGCCCTGCGATTCGCAGGTGTCACATGGGCATCAAGCGGGGGGGCGTCTGGCGCGGTGTCATTCTCTTGCGGACGCCGGATTGATTAGAGCCACGCCCTCCAGCGCTGTCAATACGGCTTCGAGCCATTGGCGCGCGTTGCAAGGGTGCGCATTCTAGCCGCAGGCACTGACTGGAAACTGCACCGCGCGTCCATCGGCGAACGGGCGCGCGGCCAGGCCCGCGGAGTGCCCCGCGGCGGTGCGGATCTGGGGGTCCTCACGAGCGCGGCGCCGGCGCGCGAACGACCAGGCTCACGCCCAGCGCGGTCAGCGTCACGCCCGCGACCGTCGCCACGGTGATCGGCTCCGCGAACAGCACCCAGGCCATGAGCGCGGTGGTCGGCGGCACCAGGTACATCAGGCTGGTCACGCGCGTGGCCGCGCCGCGCTGGATCAACAGGTACAGCAGCGAGCTGCCCCCCAGCGTGAGCGCGAGCACCGACCAGGCGAGCGCGCCGGCCAGTTCGCGGTTGAACCCGCCCCCCGCGGCCACCCACCGCACCGGCTCGGGCTCGAGCAGGGCCAGCGGCAGGGTCACCGCAAAGGCCGCGGCCAGTTGCACGAGGTTGGCGGTGCGCACGTCGCACGGCGCCACGAACCGCTTCTGGTAGAGGGTCCCGGCGGTGATGCTCACGAGGGCGACGAGGGCGCAGGCGAAGTTGAACGGATGCACCTCGCCCAGGCCCAGTTTCTGCCACACCACCAGCACCAGGCCGGCCAGGCCGAAGGCCAGCCCGGCCCACTGGCGCCCGGTGACGGTGCCGCCGCGGCCGGAGATCCACAGCGCGGTGAGCACCGGCTGTAGGCCCACCAGCAGGGCCGCCAGGCCGGCGCCCATGCCGGCCTTCACCGCGGCCCACACGCCGCCGAGGTAGCCCGCGTGCATCAGGATGCCGGTGACGGCCAGGTGCAGCCACTGCCGCCGGCCTTCGGGCCAGGCCGCCCGCGCCAGCGTGGCCCAGGCGACGAAGCAGGCCACCGAGAGCGCGTAGCGCCAACTCAGGAAGGTCATGGGCGGGGCATGCGGCATGCCGTAGCGCGCCACGATGAAGCCGGTGCTCCAGATGGCCACGAACACGGCGGGCATGGCCCGCAGCAGCCAGGCGCGGTCGTCGGTGTCGGTCATGGAGGGCGGTCAGCGCACCCGGCGCCGGATCTCCGGCAGGGCCTTGCGCAGGTAGTACACCATCGACCACACGGTGAGGATGGCGGCCACCCAGATCAGCCAGGCGCCCCACCGGCCGGTGTCGATCACGCCGAACAGGTCGCCGTCGTACAGGAGGAAGGGGATGGCCACCATCTGCACGGTGGTCTTGACCTTGCCGATCATGTGCACCGCCACGCTGCGCGAGGCGCCGATCTGCGCCATCCACTCGCGCAGCGCGGAGATCGCGATCTCGCGGCCGATGATGATGAGGCCGACGAAGACATCGGCCCGGCCCAGGTGCACCAGCACCAGCAGGCTGGCGCAGACCAGGAACTTGTCGGCCACCGGGTCGAGGAAGGCGCCGAAGGAGGAGGTCTGGTTCAGGCGGCGGGCGAGCCAGCCGTCGAGCCAGTCGGTGAGCGCGAAGGCGATGAACATCACCGTGGCCACCAGGTTCTGGAAACGCGGCTCAAGCCCCAGGTAGAACACCCCGACGATGAGCGGGATGGCGATGATGCGCGTCCAGGTCAGGAGGGTGGGAACCGTGAAGAACATGGGCCCGATTCTGGCATGAGCGCGAGGCGCTTCCGGCGCATGAGCGCGAGGCGCTTCCCGCAAGCGCCGCGGCTCAATGCAGCGCCCGGTGGATCTCCTCGGCCAGCGCGCGCGAAACGCCCTCGACGGTGGCCAGGTCCTCGACGCTGGCCGCGGCCACGCCGCGGATGCCGCCGAACCGCTGCAGCAGGCGCGCGCGCTTGCGCGCGCCGACGCCGGGGATCTCCTCCAGCCGGCTGCCGCCCACGCGCACCTTGTCCCGCTTGGCGCGCATGCCGGTGATGGCGAAGCGGTGCGCCTCGTCGCGGATCTGCGCCACCAGCATCAGCGCCGCGGAGTCGCGGCCCAGCCAGACCTTCTCGCGGCCGTCGGCAAAGACCAGTTCCTCCAGGCCGACCTTGCGGCCCTCGCCCTTCTCCACGCCGACGATGACCGACAGGTCCAGCCCGAGCTCGGCGAACACCTCGCGCGCCATGCTCACCTGGCCCTTGCCGCCGTCGACCAGCACCAGGTCCGGCAGGCGGTGGGCGCCGCCGGCCGCAGCGCGCTTCTTCGGCACGGGCGCGCCCGCCGGGAGGCCCTCGGCGCCGGCCGCCCCTTCACGGTCCTGCGCGCCCTCGCCTGCCTCCACGCCCTCGGCAGGCACCGCCTCCGGCACGTCGCGCCCTGCCCCGGCCAGCCGGCTGTAGCGGCGCGTCAGCACCTGGCGCATGGCGGCGTAGTCGTCACCCGGGGTGATGCCGTCGATGTTGAAGCGGCGGTACTCGGCGCTTTGCATCCGGTGGTGGTGGAACACCACGCACGAGGCCTGCGTGGCCTCGCCCGCGGTGTGCGAGATGTCGAAGCACTCGATGCGGAAGTTCTCCAGGTCGTCCGGCTCCAGCTGCAGGGCCTCGGCCAGCGCCCGGGTGCGGGCCTGCTGCGAGCCCTCCTCCGCCAGCAGGCGCGCCAGCTGGATCGCGGCATTCTTCTCGCACATCTCCAGCCAGACCCGGCGCTGTTCGCGCGGCTGGTGCACCGCGCCGACCTTCACGCCGGCCTGCTCGCCCAGCGCCGCCACCAGGGCCTTGGAGACCGGGTGGCTGGTCACCAGCGCCGGCGGCACCGGCACGCCCAGGTAGTGCTGCGCGATGAAGGCCTCGAGCACCTGCACCTCGACCGGCGTGTCGTCGCCGGCGCCGCCCGCGTCGTCCTCGCGCTGGCGCACCGCGGCGGCGTCCTCCACGTGGGAAGGGAAGTACGGCCGGTCGCCCAGGTGGCGGCCGCCGCGCACCATGGCCAGGTTCACGCAGGCGCGGCCGCCCTGCACCTTCACGGCGAGGATGTCCACGTCCTTGTCGCTGGTGGTCTCCACCGCCTGCTGGTGCAGCACCCGCGACAGCGCGGAGACCTGGTTGCGGACCTCCGCCGCCTGCTCGAACTCGAGCCGCTCGGCGTGGGCCATCATGCGTGCCTGCAGCTCGTCGAGCAGCTGCTGCGTCTCGCCGCGCAGGAAGGCCTCGGCGCTGGCGACGTCGCGGTCGTAATCCTCCTTGGACACCAGGCCGACGCAGGGCCCCGAGCAGCGCTTGATTTGATAGAGCAGGCAGGGCCGGGTGCGGTTGGCGAAGACGGTGTCCTCGCAGGTGCGCAGGCGGAACACCTTCTGCAGCAGCTGGATCGACTCCTTCACCGCCCAGGCGCTCGGGTAGGGGCCGAAGTAGCGGTGCCGGCGGTCCACCGCGCCGCGGTAGTAGGCCATGCGCGGGTACGGGTCGGACTCGCCGGAGATGCGCAGGTAGGGGTAGCTCTTGTCGTCGCGGAACAGGATGTTGAACCGCGGGTTGAGCGCCTTGATCAGGTTGTTTTCCAGCAGCAGCGCCTCGGCCTCGGAGCGCACCACCGTGGTCTCCATGCGCGCGATCTTCGAGACCATGTGGCCGATGCGCGTGCCGCCATGGTTCTTCTGGAAGTAGCTGGAGACGCGCTTGCGCAGGTTGCGGGCCTTGCCCACGTACAGCACGGCGCCCTCGGCGTCGAAGTAGCGGTAGACCCCGGGCAGCTGCGGCAGGGCCGCGACCTCGGCCAGGAGTTGCTCGGAATGCGCTTCGGACATGCGGCCTATTATCCGGGCCCATGCTCTGGGACATCTTCTGCCGCGTGATCGACAACCATGGCGACCTGGGCGTGTGCTGGCGCCTGTGCGCCGACCTCGCCGCGCGCGGCGAGCGCGCCCGCCTGTGGGTCGACGAGCCCGCGGCCCTGGCCTGGATGGCGCCGCAGGGCCTCGCCGGCGTGGAGGTGGTGCACTGGACGGCCGGCTCCCCCGCCGCCGAACCCGGCGAGGTGGTGGTCGAGGCGTTCGGCTGCGACCCGCACGAGGCCTTCGTCGCGGCCGTCGCCGCCAAGGCCCGGCGCGAGGGCCGCCAGCCCGCCTGGATCAACCTCGAGTACCTCAGCGCCGAGCCCTGGGTGGAACGCTGCCACGGCCTGGCCTCGCCCGTCATGAGCGGCCCGGCGAAGGGCCTGACCAAGCGCTTCTTCTATCCCGGCTTCACGCCGCGCACCGGCGGCCTGCTGCGCGAGCCCGGCCTGCCGGCGCGCCAGCGCGCCTTCGACCCGGCGGCCTTCCTCGGCGCGCTGGGCCTGCCCGCCGGCGCCGAGCGCCGGGTCAGCCTGTTCTGCTACGAGCCGCCGGCCCTGCCCGCGCTGCTGCGGCAGCTCGGCGAGGCCGGCCTGGCGGGCGGGCCGGTGCGCCTGCTGGTCACCCCCGGCCGCGCGCGCGCCGCGGTCGATGCCGCGCTCGCCGCCCTGGGCGATGCGCCGCGCCCCGCCATCTCCCACCTGCCCGCCCTGCCCCAGCCCGCGTTCGACGAGCTGCTGTGGTCCTGCGACCTGAACCTGGTGCGCGGCGAGGACTCGCTGGTGCGCGCGCTGTGGGCCGGCCGCGCCTTCGCCTGGCACATCTACCCGCAGGACGACGATGCGCACCACGCCAAGCTCGAGGCCTTCCTCGGCTGGCTGCAGGCGCCGCCCTCGCTGCGCGCCTTCCACCAGGCGTGGAACGGCACCGCCGCCGCGACCCTGCCCCCGATCGACCTGCCCGGGTGGACGGCCGCCGCCGTCGCCGCCCGCGAGCGCCTGCTGGCGCAGGACGACCTGCTCACGCAGCTGCTGCGCGCCGCTGCGCCTTCCGCCTGGGCGCCCGCCTGAGCCTGGCGTGGTACTGTCCCTTCCCGTGCCGATGACGCTTCCCGCCCCCCTCCAGCGCCTCGCCCGCGACCGCGCCGCGGCCTGGGCGGTACTGGCCGGCCTCGCCGCCCTCGCCACCTGGGAAGCCGCGGGCCTGGACCTGCCCCTGGCCCGCCTCGCCGGCGACGCCGGCGGCTTTCCCGCCCGCGACCACTGGCTCCTGACCCGCGTGCTGCATGACGGCGCGCGCCTGCTCTCCGCCACGGTCGCGGCGCTGCTGGCCCTGTCCCTGGTGCGTCCCTTCGGCCCGCTGCGCCGCCTGCCGCGCGCGCGCCGCGCCTGGCTGCTGGCCGTGGCGGTGGGCGCCATGCTCGCGGTCAGCGCGATCAAGCGCGTCTCCGCCACCTCCTGCCCCTGGGACCTGCAGGCCTTCGGCGGCAGCCTGCCCTACGTGCCGCACTGGCGGCTGGGGCTGCGCGATGGCGGCGCCGGCCACTGCTTCCCGGCCGGCCACGCCTCGGCGGGCTTCGCCTGGGTGGCGGGCTGGTTCGCCTGGCCGCGCGGCTCGGCGGCCGCGCGCGCCTGGCTGGCCGCCTCGCTGGCCGCGGGCCTGGCGCTGGGCGTGGCGCAGCAGCTGCGCGGCGCGCATTTCATGAGCCACACGCTGTGGACCGCCTGGACCTGCTGGACCTGGGCCTGGCTCCTCGGCGCCTTCCTGCCGGCGGATGGCCATGCGCCTGCTGCTCGTTGAAGACGACCCGATGATCGGCCGCGCGGTGCGCCTGGGCCTGCAGGACGCCGGCTTCGCCGTCGACTGGGCCCTCGACGGCCGCGAGGCGGAACTGGCCCTGGCCCACGACGTCTACGACCTCGCGGTGCTGGACCTGGGCCTGCCCCGCAAGGACGGCATGGTGCTGCTGCGCGAGCTGCGCGCGCGCCGTGACACGCTGCCCGTCATCGTGGCCACTGCGCGCGACGCGGTGAGCGACCGCATCGCCGGCCTCAATGCCGGCGCCGACGACTACGTGCTCAAGCCCTTCGACCTGGACGAACTGGTCGCCCGCATCCGCGCCCTGCTGCGGCGGCGCGCCGGCCATGCCAGCCCGGTGCTGGCCTGCGGCTCGCTGGCGCTCGACCCGGCGCGGCGCGAGGTGCACCTGCGCGGCGAGCCGGTGGCCCTGTCGGCGCGCGAGTTCTCCCTGCTCGAGGCGCTGATGCAGCGCCCCGGCGCCGTGCTCTCGCGCGAGCAGCTGGAGGACGCGGTCTGGGGCTGGCAGCAGGAGGTGGGCAGCAACGCGGTCGAGGTCCACCTGCACAACCTGCGCCGCAAGCTCGGCGCCGAGACCATCCGCAACGTGCGCGGGGTGGGTTACCGGCTGGTGCCGCCGGTGGATGGGCCGGAGCCGGCGCCATGAACGCCGCCTGGAACGGAGAACTGGAGAGGGGAGCCGCATGAGTCCGGGACGATCGATCCACCGCGAGGTGCTGTGGTGGGTGCTGGGCGCCCTCGGCCTGGGCGCGGGCATCCTGATCGCCGCCACCTGGTGGGTGCTGGCCGAGGAGATGGAGGAGGTCTTCGAGGACAACCTCAAGCAGGTGGCCCTGGCCGTGGTCCACCACCACGGGGCCGCGCCCGGCGCGGCGCCCCGGCTGGCCCAGGAGCTGCCCCGGGTCTACGAGGAATTCGGCAGCTTCGAGTTCGTCACCGCGGTCTGGTCGCGCGAGGGGGCGCTGCTGGCAAGCTCCCACCGCGACGTGCGCCTGCCGTTCCACTCCCGCAGCGGCCTGACCCAGGTCCGCGCCAGCGGCGAAAGCTGGCACCTCTACACGATCGTGCTCGAGGACGGCATCGTCCAGGCAGCCCAGCGCGCCAGCGAGCGCGAGATCCTGGCCCGCGAGACCGCGGGCGCGCTGGTGCTGCCGGCCGCGGGGGTGCTGGCGCTGATCGCGGGCCTGGTGACCCTGGCACTGCGCCGCGGCCTGGAGCCGCTGGCGCGCGCCGCCGACGAAGTCGCCGCGCGCAGCGCCGAGTCGCTGCACCCGATCGCGCTGTCCAGCCAGCCGCCGGAGCTGCACCACCTGGTGGGCGCAGTCAACGACCTGATGGCCCGCCTCGGCCACGCGCTGGCGCAGCAGCGGCATTTCATGGCCGACGCGGCGCACGAGCTGCGCACACCCATGACCGCCCTGCGCCTGCAGGCGCAGCTGCTCGAACGCGCCCAGGAGCCGGCGCAGCGCGCCATGGCCCTGGACGAACTGCGCGAAGGCATCGAGCGCACGCAGCGGCTGGTGGAGCGCCTGCTGCAGCTGGCCCGCGTCTCGCCGGACGCGCCGCCCACGCCCGAGGAGGCGGTCGACCTCTCGGCCCTGGTGCGCGACTGCGTCTCGCGCTTCGCCGCGCGGGCCGAGCACGCCGGTATCGACCTGGGCGCGACCAACCAGGCCGCGCCGGTGGTGGCGGGCGACCCGCAGCAGCTGGCGATGCTGCTGGACAACCTGGTGGAGAACGCCCTGCGCCACGTGCCCCGCGGCGGCCGCATCGACGTGGCGGCGGCGCGCGAGGGCGCGGCGCCCTGCCTGCTGGTGAACGACACCGGCCCCGGCATCGCGGCCGAGGAGCGCGGGCGCGTCTTCGACCGCTTCTACCGCGGTCCGCAGGCCTCGGGCTACGGCAGCGGCCTGGGCCTGTCCATCGTGCGGGCGGTGGCGGTGCGCCACGGCGCCCGGGTCGAACTGGGCGATGCGCCCGGCGGCGGGCTGCAGGTCAGAGTGCTCTTTCCGGCCGGCTGACCGGGGGCGCCCCCGCCCCGCCCGGCACCGGGCGGCAGGGCGCGAACAGGTCCTGCTCGCGCTCGTAGGCCGCGGTGCGCACGTCCAGCAGGCCCAGCACCGAGTGGAACAGGTCGTCATGGCCGGTGCGCCGCGTCGCGGCCACGCGGCGCAGGCAGCCCTCGTCCACGCCGAAGGACGCGCGAAAGCCTGGCGACATCCAGGCCACCATCGGCACGCGCAGCTGCACCTCGGGGGCCACGCGGTGCGGCACGCCGTGCAGGTACAGGCCGGACTCGCCGAGCGACTCGCCGTGGTCGGACAGGTACAGCATGGCGGTGTCCCAGCGGTCCTGGCGCGCGCGCAGGAAGTCGATCACCCGGCCCAGGACATGGTCGGTATAGAGCAGCGCGTTGTCATACGCATTGCGGATCTCGGCGGGCGAGCACAGGCGCAGGTCGTCGGACTCGCAGGCCGGCGTGAAGCGGCGGAAGGCGGCCGGGTAGCGGCGGTAGTAGGCCGGCCCGTGGTTGCCGAGCTGGTGCAGCACCACGAACAGGTTGCCCTTCGCGTCGGCCAGGACCCGGTCCATGCCATGCACGAGGATCTCGTCCAGGCACTGGCCCTCGGGGCACAGGCCCTCCACGCCGGCATGGTCCAGGCGGGCCTCGGGCAGGCCCTGGCAGACGCCCTTGCAGCCGGACTGGTTGTCGCGCCACTGCACCTGCAGGCCGGCGCGGGCCAGCACGTGCAGCAGGGACTCGTGGGAGAGGATGCGGTCCTCGTCGTAGCGGCGGCGGCCGAAGGGCGAGAACATGCAGGGCAGCGAGACCTCGGTGGAGGTGCCGCAGGCCCAGGCGTCGGGGAAATTGACCACGCCGCGCGCGGCCAGCTCCGGGGTGGTGTCGCGGGCGTAGCCGTTGAGGCCGAAGTTCTGCGCCCGCGCGGTCTCGCCCACCACCAGCACGAACAGCAGGGGCCGGCGGCGCTGCCCCCAGGATTCGGCGAGCTGCGCGTCGGCTCCCACGGGGATGCGCGCGGCGGCGGTGCGCGGCGTGCGGCCCCAGGCGTTGCCGGCCAGGGCCGCCACCAGGTTGCCCGGGGTGGCCAGGTGTCGCACCTCCTTGCGATTGCGCATCAGGGAGGCGAAGTCGGCGAAGACCGGCAGGATCGCGGCGACCGCGAGCAGCAGGGCCAGCGCCACGCTGGCGCCCCGCCAGGCCGCCGCCTGGCGCCAGGTGCGCGGCGCCAGGCGCGGCCACCACAGGGCAGCGGCCGGCAGCAGGCCGAACACCGCCACATGGGCCGCCATGCGCCAGGACAGCAGCTCGCGCGCCTCGCCGACATGGGTGGCCAGGACGTTGCGCACCATGGCGCGGTCCACGTAGATGGCGTAGCGGTCCATGTACCAGGCGGCGCCGGCCGAGGCCACCAGCAACGCCGCCAGCAGCGGCCGCACCGACCAGCGCGCGGAGACCAGGGCCAGGGCCGCGAAGGACAGGCCGCCCAGGAGGCCGGCCAGGGCCGCGGCGAAGCCCCAGGTGGCGGGGGCGGCCAGGTCGCGCCCGGCCAGGGCGGCGCGCCAGAACGGGCCGTTGGCGGTGGCCAGCAGCCAGGCCACGGACAGCAGGATCAGGGTCTCCACGGACAGGAGGGGACGGCGCGGGGAAAGGGTCATGCGGCGAGGATCGGCCGGCCACCCTTAAGCCCGACTTAAGCCCCGGCCACCCGCGGCACCGTCACCGAAAGAGGCTAAAATAGCGGGCTTTGCGCGGCACGCCGGATATTTCGGGTGGGCTTCGCGCCCCGCCGCCCCCGCCGCGCCCGGAGGGGACCGGAGCCGGTCGATGCGACCGCTGCGCCCGGCCTTCTCCATGCGGACCATGCGGCCTACCCTGACGAACTACTCGCCATGAAAATCGCTCAAGAAATCCGCGCCGGCAACGTGATCATGCAAAACGGCGCCCCCTGGGTCGTCCTGAAGACCGAATACGCCCGCGGCGGCCGCAACGCCGCCACCGTGCGCATGAAGCTCAAGAGCCTGCTGGCCAACCAGGGCACGGAAATCGTGTTCAAGGCCGACGACAAGATGGACCAGATCGTCCTGGACAAGAAGGAGTGCACCTACTCCTACTTCGCCGACCCGATGTACGTCTGGATGGACACCGAGTACAACCAGTACGAAGTCGAAGCCGAGAACATGGGCGACGCCCTGAACTACCTGGAAGACGGCATGGCCGCCGAGGTGGTGTTCTACGAGGGCAAGGCCATCTCCGTCGAACTGCCCACCAGCGTCGAGCGCGAGATCACCTGGACCGAGCCCGCCGTCAAGGGCGACACCTCCGGCAAGGTCCTCAAGCCCGCCAAGATCGCCACCGGCTTCGAGATCGGCGTGCCGATCTTCGTGGCCCAGGGCGACAAGGTCGAAATCGACACCCGCACCGGCGAGTACCGCCGCCGCGTCTGAGGCCCCGCCCTCGGGCGCCTCTGCTACAACAAGGCTCCTTCGGGAGCCTTTTGTCTTTTACGACAGGGCTCCTTCGAGAGCCTTTTATCTTTTACAACAAGGCTCCTTCGAGAGCCTTTTGTCTTTTCGGCGCCCTGCGCCCGCCCGGCATGGACTTCGACTTCGCCCGCATCGCCGTCCCCTTCCGCATGCAGCCCGGGCTGCAGCGGCTGCCTGCGGGCGCCCGCCACCTCACCGCCCTGGACCCGGCCAGCGCCCTGGCCGCCGGCAAGCGCGCGGTGCTCGCGGCCGGCGCCTCGCGCGCCTGCGTGCCGGGCTTCGACCCGCGGCCCGCGCTCGCGGCGATCGCCCGCCAGGCCGCGGCCGAGGGCCTGCCGTTCGAGGGCCCGCTGGAGCTGGCCTTCGAGGAGGACTTCGCGGTGCTCGATGGCGCCACCGGCACCCTGCCCTGGCTGTGCGTGTGCGCGCCCTCGCACTGGGCGCCGGAGGACAAGCTCGGCATGGACTTCGCCGCGGCCCATGCGCCGGTGGGCGATGGCGATCGCCTGCGCGCCGCGGCCGCCAGCCTGGTGGCCCTGGCCACCGGCGGCGAGCGCTGGGAGCGGCATGTCTGGACCGTCAGCCCCTCGGGCCGGCATGACCAGCACCCGCGCCGCCACGCCCCGCCGGCCTGGCCCGCGGACGGCGACCCGCAGGCCTTCGCCGCCGGCTGCTGGCTGCGGGTGGAGCGCCAGACCTTCTTCCCGGTGGGCGGCGGCACGCGCCAGGCCGTCTTCACCATCCGCGTGCAGCTGCAGCCGCTGGCCGAGGCGGTGGACACGCCGGACAAGGCCCGGCGGCTGCATGACAGCCTGGCCTCCATGAGCGAGGCCGTGCTCGCGTACAAGGGCCTGACCGTGGCGCGGCCAAGGTTGCTCGCGTGGTTGGCGCACCGGTTCGGTCCACAATCCGCCCATGCCCTCTCCCCGCAACATCCATGACAGCCGCCTGGCCGATGCCTGGGCCACGCTGAAGGCCCACTCCGATGCCGGCCTGCCCCTGCAGGCCGATGCCAGCCGCCTGGCCTTCGCCGACCCTGAATTCCTCCTGCGCCGCGAGACCCGCGGCATCCGCTTCCAGCTCGAGCTGCTCAAGCCGGACCTGGAGCAGGCCGAGCGCGGCATCGAGAACACCATCGTCGTCTTCGGCAGCGCCCGCATCCGCAGCCAGGAAGAGGCCGACGCCCTGCTCACCGCCGCCGAGGCGGGCGGCGATCCCGTCACCATCGCCCGGGCCCGCACCGCCGCGCGCAACGCGCACTACTACGAGCATGCGCGCGCCTTCGGCCAGCACGTTGCCCGCTACAGCGAGGGCAAACCCGACGCCGACAAGCTGTTCGTCTGCACCGGCGGCGGCCCCGGCATCATGCAGGCCGCCAACCGCGGCGCCTTCGAGGCCGACGGCGTGAGCGTGGGCCTGTCCATCGCCCTGCCGATGGAGGAGACGCCCAACCCCTACGTGCCGCCGCAGCTGTCGTTCAAGTTCCACTACTTCGCGCTGCGCAAGATGCACTTCATGATGCGCGCGAAGGCGCTGGTCGCCTTCCCCGGCGGCTTCGGCACGCTGGACGAGCTGTTCGAGGTGCTGACCCTGGTGCAGACGCGCAAGGCGCGGCAGGTGCCCATCGTCCTGTACGGGTCGGCCTTCTGGAAGCGGCTGGTCAACTTCGAGGTGCTGGTCGAGGAAGGCATGATCTCGCCCGCCGACCTGTCCCTGTTCACCTTCGCCGACGAGCCCGACCAGGCCTGGCGGGCGATCAGCGATTTCTACGGCCTGTGATCGCCGGCGTCGTGGTGGCGCAGGCCCGACGCCAGGCGGGTGCCGCCCGCCAGGACCGCCCCCACCGTCCAGAACAGCCCTGAGGCCCCGATCAGCGTGCCGGCGGCGCCGAACAGCATCGGCATCAGCACGCTCGAGGCATTGATCGCCATCAGCCGCAGGCCCAGGGCCTCGCCTTGCCGATGCTCCGGCGTGATCTGGTGCAGGGTGCTCATGATCATCGGCTGCACCGCGCCCAGCGCCAGCCCCAGCAGCACCGAACAGGCACCCATGGCCAGGGCGGAGGGCATCAGCGGGTAGAGGGCGAAGGCCACCGCCGCGCCCCACATCGCCGCCAGGATCACCTGCCACTCGCGCACCGTCGAGGGAATCAGGGGCAGGCTGGTGCGCACCAGCGCCGCAGCCACCGCGAACGCACCGAGGATGGCGCCGATCACCGAGGCGGAGAGATCCCGCTCATGCCCGAGCACCGGGACGATGAAGGTGTGCACGTCCCACGCCGACGACAGCACCCAGTTCACCACCATCAGGCGCCGGAAGCCCGGCTCGCGCAGCAGGTCCCAGGCCCGCCCGCCCCGGGCGGCGGCCTGCGCCTCGGCGCGCGGCGCCTCGCGGGCGCGGCGGACCCAGAACCAGCAGCCCAGCGGGAACAGGGCCATCACCACGAAGGCGGTGCGGAAGCCGGCATGGTCGATCAGCAGCCCCGCCAGGAAGGGGCCGACGAAGTTGGAGACCGCCGGGCCGATCGACAGCCACGAGAAGGCCTGCCGCAGCTGCAGGGCGCCGCTGGCGGCACGCCCCACGTGGCGCTGCAGGGCGATGACCGCCGCGCCGGTGGCGCCGCCCGTGAGCAGCGCGCCGAGGCACAGCACCGGGAACACCGGCCAGGCGGCCGCCAGGCCCGCGCCCAGGACGGCCGCGGCCACGCTCAGCGCCATCGGCCGCTTCAGGCCGTGGCGGTCGGCGTAGCGGCCGGCGGGCAGCGCCAGGAACACCTGGGTGATCGCGAACATCGCCAGCAGCACGCCCACCGCCGCGGCGCTGTGGCCCTCGCGCAGTGCCAGCAGCGGCATGGCCAGGCGCATGCCCGCCATGGAGGCATGCAGGAAGGTCTGCCCGAGCACCAGGCGGGCCAGGCCCAGGCCGCCGCCGTCGTCCTCAGGCGTCGGCGTCGTCAACGGCGTCCTCGATCCTCGGCAGCACCGCCTGCGCCTCGCCCTCGGGCAGGGCCTCGACCACCTTCAGCGCCCGGCGCATCTGGCGGGTGCGGGTGTCGGCCTTGTCCAGGGTGTCGGCGGCCTTCTGCATCTGGTCCTTGATGCGGGCGACCCAGTCGCCATAGCGCTCGAACTCGGTCTTGACCGCCCCGAGCACCTTCCAGACCTCGGAGGCCTGCTGCTCCAGAGCCAGGGTGCGAAAGCCCATGTGCAGGCTGTTCAGCATCGCCAGCAGGGTGGTCGGGCCGGCGAGGGTCACGCGGTAATCGCGCTGCAGCGAGTCCATCAGGCCGGGGCGGCGCAGCACCTCGGCATACAGGCTCTCCACCGGCAGGAACAGGATGGCGAAGTCGGTGGTGTGCGGCGGGCACAGGTAGGACTCGCAGATCGACTTGGCCTCGGTGCGGATGCGGGTCTCCAGCGCGCGCGAGGCGGACTCGACGCCGGCGGCATCGGCGCGGTCGTGGGCCTCGAGCAGGCGCTCGTAGTCCTCGCGCGGGAACTTGGCATCCAGCGGCAGCCAGACCGGCTCGCCGTCGGCGCTGCGGCCCGGAAAGCGCACCGCGAAGTCGACCCGCTGGCGGCTGCCCGGCTTGGTCTCGACCTGCTTGCCGAACTGCTCCGGCGTCAGCACCTGCTCCAGCAGGGCCTCGAGCTGCACCTCGCCGAACATGCCACGCGTCTTCACGTTGGTCAGCACCCGCTGCAGGTCGCCCACGCCCTGGGCCAGCGACTGCATCTGCCCCAGGCCCTGGTGCACCTGCTCCAGCCGCTCGGCCACCTGCTTGAAGCTCTCGCCCAGGCGGGTCTCCAGGGTGGACTGCAGCTTCTCGTCGACGGTCTGGCGCATCTCGTCGAGCTTGGCGGCGTTGGTCTGCTGCAGCATCGCCAGCTGCGCCTCCAGCGTGCCGCGCACCTCGGCGATGCGCCGGGCGTTGGACTCGCTCAGGGCCTGCAGCTGCGAGGCCAGGGTGTCGCCCAGGCCCTTCTGCAGGAGGGCCAGCTGCTGGCCGAAGGCGTCGATCTGGGCGTTCTGCGTGCGGGTGGCCTCGGCGGACTGGCGGGTGAGCGTCTCCTGGAAGGCGGTGAGCGTGTGCGTCAGTTCCTGGCGCGCGCCGCGCGAGGACTCGCTGACCTCGCGGCGCAGCTCGCGCTCGAGCCGCTCGCTGGCGGACAGCAGTTCGGTGCGCAGGGCGTCCTGCGAGGGCGGCTTGCGCAGCAGCAGCGCCGCCAGCAGGCCGAGGTTGGCCAGCCCGAGGGCGGCCAGGATCCAGGTTTCGGGACTCAACGTCGCTCCAGGAAGTCGGGATTCAAGGGAAATGGGAGGGGCGCGTTCACCGGAACCACACGAAGGTCATGACGATGAACAGCGGCACCAGCACGCCGCCGGACCAGAGCATGTAGCCGAAGAAGCCGGGCATGCGCACGCCCCGGTCCTCGGCGATGGCCTTGACCATCAGGTTCGGCGCGTTGCCGATGTAGGTGTTGGCGCCCATGAACACGGCGCCCGCCGAGATCGCGGCCAGGGTGGGCGCGAGCGCGTTCATCAGCACCTGGGCGTCGCCGCCGGCGGTGTTGAAGAAGACGAGGTAGGTCGGGGCGTTGTCCAGGAAGGAGCTCAGGGCGCCGGTGGCCCAGAAGTAGGCGGCCGGGTCGGGCGTGCCGTCGGGCCGGGTGACCGCGGACACGACGGCGCCGAAGGGTCCCTCGGTGCCGGCGCGCAGCATCGCGATCACCGGGATGATGGTCAGGAAGATGCCGGCGAACAGCTTGGCCACCTCCTGCATCGGCGCCCAGGAGAACTGGTTGTCCTCGTGCACCGAGGGCGGGGTGATCCTCAGCGAGGCCAGCGTCACCGCGATCAGGCCGATGTCGCGCACCAGGCCGGGCAGGCCCACCGGCGTGCCAGCGATGTCGAACGACACCGGCGACTTCCAGAACCCGCTCAGGAGCACCAGGGCCACGACCGCGCCCAGCAGGAGGAGGTTGCGGCCGCCGTCGATGCCGATCGCGCGCGTGTCGGGCGTGGGATCGACCGGAAGCAGTTCCTCGCGCCGGTGGTAGTACCACGCGTCCAACGCGAAGAACAGCGCCAGCAGCGTGCAGACCAGGAACAGCGTTTCCGGAAAGATGTGGCGCACCGTCCAGAAGAAGTCCACCCCCTGGAGGAACCCCAGGAACAGCGGCGGGTCTCCCAGCGGGGTCAGCGAGCCGCCGGCGTTGGCCACGATGAAGATGAAGAAGACGAACACGTGCGCCTTGTGGCGGCGGTTGTCGTTGGCGCGGATCAGGGGGCGCACCAGCAGCATCGAGGCGCCGGTGGTGCCCATGAAACTCGCCAGCACCGCGCCGATCGCCAGGATCGCGGTGTTCAGGCCCGGGCTGCCATGCAGGTTTCCGCGGATGTGGATGCCGCCGGCCACGGTGAAGAGCGCCGTCAGCAGGATCACGAAGGGGATGTACTCCGCCACCAGCGCGTGCACCAGGCCGGCGCCGGCGGCGGCCGGTCCGAACACCGCGGCGAAGGGCAGCAGGAAGGCCAGCGCCCAGGCGGCGGAGACCTTGCCGAAGTGGTGGTGCCAGAAGCGCGGCGCCAGCAGCGGCACCAGCGCGATGGACAGCAGGATGCCAGCGAACGGCAGGCCCCACAGCGGGGACAGCGCGCGACCGTCGAGGTCGGCCGCCAGCGCGAGCTGGGGAAGGGCAAGGGAAGCCGCGAGGGCGGCGCGCGTCGGCGTCATCCGGCGGGCGCCCCGGTCAGTCCAGCCAACGGGTGAAGGCCGACACCGGCTCGCGCGGCGTGTGGAAGGCGTTCACCGGGGCGGCCTCGTCGGCCCAGCCCAGGGACATGCCGCACACCACCATCTCACCCTCCTTCGCGCCGACATGCGGCAAGATGATCGAGGCGAAGGTGTTCCAGGCGGCCTGCGGGCAGGTGTGCAGGCCGCGCGCGCGGGCGGCCACCATCACGTTCTGCAGGAACATGCCGAAATCGAGCAGCGCGCCCTGGCCCGTGCCCGCGTCGACGGTGAAGATCAGGCCCACCGGCGCGTCGAAGAATCGGAAGTTGCGCTGGTGCTGCGCGTGCATCTTGTCCTTGTCGCCCTTGCCGATCCCCAGCAGGCCATACAGGCCCCAGCCGTTCTCGCGGCGGCGCTCGATGAAGGGCGACTCCCACCTGGGCGGGTAGTAGTCGTAGGCGTCGCGGTACTGCGCGGCCAGCGACGGGTCGGCGGCCAGCGCGTCGTGGGCGGCGCAGACCTTGGCCACCAGGGCGTCGCGGCTGGCACCCTGGAGCACGTACACGTTCCAGCGCTGGGTGTTGGAGCCCGAGGGCGCACGGCTGGCCACCTCCAGGATCGACTCGAGCATCTCGCGCGGCACGGCCCGGGACAGGAAGGCGCGCGCCGAGAAGCGGCTGGTGATCGCGGTGTCGACGCTGCCCGGGTCCTCGACGCGGGTGCTGACTTGGGGAGGGGTCATCGGAGTGTCTCCAGGGTCTCTCTGAGTTTTTCGGGAAGGGGAACCGGCCGGCGCGTGGCCTTGTCCACGTAGACATGGACGAAGTGCCCGCGGGCGGCGGTGAGCGCCGCGCCCTCGGCGAACAGCCCGATCTCGTAGCGTACGCTGCTGCCGCCCAGGCGGGCGACCCGCAGGCCGGCCTCCACCCGTTGCGGGAAGGCCAGCGGCGCGAAGTAGTTGCACTGGGTCTCGACCACCAGGCCGATGGTCTGGCCGTGGTGGATGTCCAGCGCGCCCTGCTCGATCAGGTGGCCGTTCACCGCGGTGTCGAACCAGCCGTAGTAGACGACGTTGTTGACGTGGCCGTAGATGTCGTTGTCGGCCCAGCGGGTGGCGATGGGCCGGAAGGCGCGGTAGGCGCTGCGGGGTTCAGGCTGGGGACGCGGGGCGACAGGCTCGGTCATGTCAGCCGATTCTGCCAGCGGCGCCAG
Organism: Ramlibacter sp. MAHUQ-53; assembly: GCF_052600055.1. NCBI lineage: Bacteria > Pseudomonadati > Pseudomonadota > Betaproteobacteria > Burkholderiales > Comamonadaceae > Ramlibacter > Ramlibacter sp. MAHUQ-53. The sequence continues at coordinate 71,363 of NZ_JBQWTS010000007.1, read as the reverse complement.
TACTGGGTCGCGACGCGGAAGGTGTTGACCTGGCACTGCACCGTGTCCTCGATGCGGTGGCCGTAGCCGCCCGCCATGGCGAAGGCCAGGGGCACGCGGCGCTGGAAGGCCCAGTCGAAGACGCGCCGGTCGCGCGCCTCCAGGCCGTCCCAGGTGAGCTTCAGGCGACCGAGGCGGTCACCCTCATGCGGATCGGCGCCGGCCAGGTAGATCACCAGGCCCGGCTCGAAGCGCCGCTCCAGCTCACCCAGCGCGCCCTCCAGGGCCTCGAGGTAGGCATCGTCGGCGCAGCCGTCGGGCAGGTCGATGTCCAGGTCGCCCGGCTCCTTGCGGAACGGGAAGTTCTTCTGCCCGTGCATCGACAGGGTGAAGACGGTGGGGTCGCGCCGGAAGATGGCCGCGGTGCCGTTGCCCTGGTGCACGTCGAGGTCGATCACCGCCACCCGCAGCGGCCGCCGGCCGGCCCGCGCCGCCTCCGCCTGCATCAGGCGGGCCGCGACCGCGGCGTCGTTGAACACGCAGAAGCCGCCGCCCCGGTCGGCCAGGGCATGGTGGGTGCCGCCGGCGATGTTGGCGGCCACGCCCTCGCGGAAGGCGGCGCGGCAGGCGCTGATGGTGGCGCCCACCGAGCGGCGGGCGCGTTCGGCCATGGCCTCGCTCCAGGGAAAGCCGATCTCCCGCAGGACCTGCGGATCGACCGTACCGTCCGAGATCGCGCGGATGTAAGCGGGGGCATGGGCCAGGGCCAGCTCGCCGTCGCTCGCCGGCTGGGCCTGCATCAGCCGCACGTCCCCGGCCTCGACGGCCAGGCGGTCGCGCAGCAACTGGTACTTCGCCATCGGGAAGCGGTGCCCCGGCGGCAGGTGCAAGACGAACTGGGTGGCGTAGAACACCTGCATGGCGCGTGATTGTGTCGGCTGGGCGAAATCCGAGGCTTCTAGGCAGGCACTCCTAATTTTGTGCGCCGCAACAAAAAATGCTTGCAAAGCGCTTCGGCCGTCCGCATACTTCGAGCCATGCTGCAGCGCAACAAAGGTGAAGCCAGCGAGCAGCGACCAAGCAACCCATCCACCAGGAGTTAATTGAAATGCTGACCGCCGAACAACTGATCGCTTCCCACAAGGCCAACATCGAGACCCTCTTCGGCCTGACCTCCAAGGCCTTCGAAGGCGTCGAGAAGCTGGTCGAACTGAACCTGACCGCCTCCAAGGCCGCCCTGGTCGAAGCCGCCGGCACCACCGCCGCCGCCCTGTCCGTCAAGGACGCCCAGGAGCTGCTGGCCCTGCAGGCCTCCCTGTTCCAGCCCCTGGCCGAGAAGGCTGCCTCCTACAGCCGTCACCTGTACGAGATCGCCTCCGGCACCAGCGTCGAGTTCGGCAAGGCCTTCGAAGCCCAGGCCGCCGACACCCAGAAGAAGTTCATGTCCGTCGTGGACAACGCCGCCAAGAACGCCCCGGCCGGCAGCGAGACCGCCGTCGCCATGTTCAAGAGCGCCGTTGCCGCCGGCAACAACGCCCTGGAGTCGGTGCAGAAGGCCGTCAAGCAAGCCGCCGACGTGGCCGAAGCCAACTTCAACGCCGTCGCCAACACGGCCGTGAACGCCGCCAAGACCACCAGCCGCGCCAAGCGCTGATCGATCGCACCGGGCCCGCCAGGAACTTCCCGGCGGTGCCTGTTACAGAACACGTGACTCCTGTCCTTCGCGGGAGTCCTTCAGGTTGTCTCCTCGGGTCCTTTCGACACCTCCAAGGTTCAGGGATCCTTCCAACCCCGGCCCTCCAGCCGGGGTTTTTTTATGTGCAGCCCGGGAATTAATGCGAATAATTCTCGTTTGCCTTATGATCCGGCCAGCCTGAACCATCCACGAGGAACCCGATGCCCCGCCATGCCCTTGCCGTCGCCGGCCTGATGCTCGCCGCCGCCCTGCCCGTCCAAGCCCAGGACCAGGTGCTGAACCTGTACTCGGCCCGCCATTACTCGACCGACGAAGCGCTCTACGCCAACTTCACCAAGGCCACCGGCATCCGCATCAACCGGGTCGACGCCGACGACGCCGGCATCCTCGCCCGCCTCAAGGCCGAGGGCGCCGCCTCCCCGGCCGACGTGATCCTGCTGGTGGACGCCGCGCGCCTGCACAAGGGCGAGGTGGACGGCCTGTTCAAGCCGGTCAAGTCCAAGCTGCTGGACGACGCCATCCCGGCCCAGTACCACGCCCAGGCCACCGCCGAGGGCACCGCCTGGTACGGCTTCTCCACCCGCGCCCGCGTGGTGGTCTACGACAAGCTCAAGGTCAAGCGCGAGGACGTCGACACCTACGAGGAACTCGCCGACGCGAAGAACAAGGGCAAGGTCTGCCTGCGCTCCGGCTCGCACCCGTACAACCTCTCGCTGTTCGGCTCGGTGATGGTGCACCTGGGCGAAGCCCAGACCGAGCAGTGGCTCAAGGGCCTGGTGGCCAACCTGGCGCGCGACCCCAAGGGCGGCGACACCGACCAGATCAAGGCCGTGGGCGCCGGCGAGTGCCAGGTCGGCGTGACCAACACCTACTACATCGCCCGCCTGATGCGTTCCAACGCACCCGAGGACAAGGCGCTGATGGAGAAGGTCGGCATCGTCTTCCCGAACCAGGCGTCCTGGGGCACGCACCTGAACATCGCCGGCGGCGCCGTCGCGAAGCACAGCAAGAACCCCACGGCCGCGGTCCGATTCCTCGAGTACCTGGCCAGCGCCGAGGCGCAGAACTACTTCGCCAATGGCAACAACGAGTGGCCCACCGCCAAGGGCGTGAAGGTGGCCAACCCCGCCCTGGCCGCCATGAGCGGCGGCGGCAACTTCAAGGCCGAGACCATCCCGCTGGCCGCGGTGGGCGCCAACCAGGTCAAGGTGCAGCAGATGCTGGACCGCGTCGGCTTCAAGTGAGTTCGCGCGAGGCGCCCCGCGCGCCTGCCTGACGGGGCCCGGCCATGCCGGGCCTTTTTCATTTCCGGATCCACCCGCATAATCTGACGTTTACGTAAACGTCAAATCAAACCGAGACAAGGGGCATTCCATGGACATCAAGGGCAAGGTCTTCATCGTCACCGGCGGCGCGTCGGGGCTGGGCGAGGGCACGGCGCGCATGCTCGCCGGCGCCGGCGGCACGGTCGTCATCGCCGACATGCAGGCGGACAAGGGCGAGCAGATCGCCCGCGAGATCGGCGGCGCCTTCGTCAAGTGCGACGTGAGCAGCGAGGCCGACGGCCAGGCCGTGGTGGCCCAGGCCCTGTCCCTGGGCAAGCTGATGGGCCTGGTGAACTGCGCCGGCATCGCCCCCGCCGAGAAGACGGTGGGCAAGAACGGCGCCCACAGCCTGGCCGTCTTCCAGAAGGTGATCAACGTCAACCTGGTGGGCACCTTCAACATGATCCGCCTGGCCGCCGAGGCCATGTGCCGGAACGAGCCCGAGGCCACCGGCGAGCGCGGCTGCGTGATCAACACCGCCTCCGTCGCCGCCTACGACGGCCAGATCGGCCAGGCCGCCTACAGCGCCTCCAAGGGCGGCGTCGTCGGCATGACCCTGCCCATCGCCCGCGACCTCTCGCGCAACGGCATCCGCGTGATGACCATCGCCCCCGGCATCTTCGGCACGCCGATGATGTTCGGCATGCCGAAGGAGGTGCAGGACTCGCTGGCTGCCGCCGTGCCCTTCCCCTCGCGCCTGGGCACCCCGCAGGACTACGCCAAGCTGGCCCGCCACATCTTCGAGAACGACATGCTCAACGGCGAGGTGATCCGCCTCGACGGCGCGATCCGCCTGGCGCCGCGCTGAGCCTGCCCCTGCGATGCGCCCCCCAGGCTGTCCCGCGGCCGGAGCGCCCTTCGGCCGGGCAGGCGCTGCCCTGGCCCGAGCGGCGGCATCCGCCGCGGCCGCCCGCCCGTGAGCCCGCCCGTGAGCCCGCCCGTGAGCCCGCCCGTGAGCCCGCCCGTGAGCCCGCCCGTGAGCCCGCCCGTGAGCCCGCCCGTGATCGCACCGTGAAGGCCCGCCTGAGCGCCCTGCTGGCCGCGGCATTGCTCGCGGCCTGCACCCTGCCCTCGCCCGTCCCGCCCGTCGAGGCGAGCGCGCCGGAGGCGCCTTCGGCCCTGGTGGCCAAGGCCGGCTGGACCCTGCGCACCCACGCGGTCGCGGCGGCGCACCCGCTGGCCGCCGAGGCCGGCGACCGCCTCCTGCGTGCCGGCGGCTCCGCGCTCGATGCCGCGATCGCGGCGCAGATGGTGCTCGCCCTGGTCGAGCCCCAGTCCAGCGGCATCGGCGGCGGCGCCTTCCTGATGCACTGGGACGGCCGCACAGTCGAGGCCTACGACGGCCGCGAGACCGCCCCCGCGGCAGCAGACGAGCGCCTCTTCCTCGATCCCGAGGGCCGCCCCCTCGCCTTCCCCGACGCCGTGGTCGGCGGCCGCGCGGTCGGCGTACCGGGCGCGGTCCGCATGCTGGAGATGGCCCACCGCGCGCACGGGCGGCTGCCCTGGGCCCGGCTGTTCGAGCCGGCCATCGCACTGGCCGAGGGCGGGTTCCCGGTCGGCGAGCGCCTGAACACGCTGCTGCGCGGCGACCCCCACCTGCGCCGGGACCCGGCAGCCGCCGCCTACTTCTATGACGGCGGCGGCGCGCCCCTCGCCACCGGCGCGCTCCTGCGCAACCCGGCGCTGGCCGGCGTGTTCCGCCGCCTCGCCGCGGAGGGCTCGAAGGCCCTGCACGAGGGCGAGATCGCGCAGGCCATCGTCGACAAGGTGCGCGGCCACCCCACGAACCCGGGCCGGCTCACGCGGGCCGACCTCGCCGGCTACACGCCCCGCCAGCGCGAGCCGCTGTGCCACGACCATGCCGCGGGCGGACGCGAGTGGCGCATCTGCGGCTTCCCGCCCCCGGGCTCCGGCGCGATCGCGATCGGGCAGGTGCTGGGCCTGCTGGCCCGCACCGGCGCGGGCACCCAGCCGCCGCAGGACGGCCTGCCTTCGGCCGACTGGCTGCACCTGTACACCGAGGCCGCGCGCCTGGCCTTCGCCGACCGCGCGCAGTACGTGGCGGACCCGGACTTCGTCGCGCCGCCCGCCGGCGACTGGCGCAGCCTGCTGGCACCGGCCTACCTCGACGCCCGAGCCCGCCTGGTCGGTCCCCGCAGCCTGCGCGAGGCGCCGCCCGGCCGCCCCGGCGGCGTTCCCACCGCTTTCGCGCCCATGCACGACCAGCCCGAGCGCGGCACCACCCACCTCAGCGTGGTCGACGCGCAGGGTCGCGCGGTCGCCCTGACTTCGACCATCGAGGACCAGTTCGGCGCGCGCCAGATGGTCCGCGGCTTCCTGTTGAACAACGAGCTGACCGACTTCAGCTTCCTGCCCGCCGACGCCCAGGGCCGCCCCGTCGCCAACCGGGTGGAGCCGGGCAAGCGCCCGCGCTCGTCGATGTCTCCTACCCTGGTGTTCGACAAGGCGAGCGGCCAGCTGGCGGCCACGCTGGGCAGCCCGGGCGGCGCGATGATCATCCACTACACCGCCAAGGCCCTGGTCGGCACGCTGGACTGGGGCCTGGACCCGCAGCGGGCCATCGACCTGCCCAACTTCGGCTCGGTCGGCGGCCCCACCCTGCTCGAGGCCGGCCGCTTCCCCGCCGCCACGGTGCAGGCCCTGCGCGCGCGCGGCGCCGAGGTCCGCGAGGTGCCCCTGACCAGCGGCCTGCACGCCCTCAGCCGCACGCCGGCCGGCTGGTCCGGCGGGGCCGACCCGCGCCGCGAGGGCGTGGTCCGCGGCGACTGAGGACCGCCGGCCCCGCGCCGGGGCACAATCGCCCCTTCGCATGGCCATCCCCGAGTCGTTCATCCAGGAATTGCTGGCACGTGCCGACGTCGTCGAGATCGTCGGCCGCTACGTGCCGCTGAAGAAGGCCGGGGCCAATTTCTCCGGCCTGTGCCCGTTCCACACGGAAAAGTCCCCTTCGTTCACCGTCAGCCCCACCAAGCAGTTCTTCCACTGCTTCGGCTGCGGCAAGCACGGCAACGCCATCGGCTTCCTGATGGAGCATGCCGGCATGGGCTTCGTCGAGGCGGTCAAGGACCTCGCCGGCCAGTACGGCATGCAGGTGCCCGACGACGACCGCTCCCCGCAGGACCGCGAGCGCGCCGCGCAGCAGCGCCAGAAGCAGGCCACGCTGACCGAGGTGCTCGAGAAGGCCGGCGAGTCCTACCGCAAGCACCTCAAGGCCTCGCCGCGGGCGGTGGCCTACCTCAAGGGCCGGGGCCTCTCGGGCGCGGTCGCCAAGCAGTTCGGCCTCGGCTATGCGCCCGAGGGCTGGCGCAGCCTGGCCAGCGTCTTCCCCGACTACGACGACCCGCTGCTCGCCGAGAGCGGCCTGGTGATCGTCCACGAGGAGGACGACAAGCGCTACGACCGCTTCCGCGACCGGATCATGTTCCCGATCCGCAACGTCAAGGGCGAGTGCATCGGCTTCGGCGGCCGGGTCCTGGGTGACGAGAAGCCCAAGTACCTGAACTCGCCCGAGACCCCCGTCTTCAGCAAGGGCCGCGAGCTGTACGGCCTGTTCGAGGCGCGGCAGGCGCTACGCGAGAAGGGCTTCGTGCTGGTCACCGAGGGCTACATGGACGTGGTGGCCCTGGCGCAGCTGGGTTTTCCCAACGCGGTGGCGACGCTGGGCACGGCCTGCACCACCGACCACGTGCAGAAGCTGTTCCGCTTCACCGACAGCGTGGTCTTCAGCTTCGACGGCGACGCCGCCGGCCGCCGCGCCGCGCGCAAGGCACTGGAGGGCGCCCTGCCCTATGCCACCGACGTGCGCTCGGTGAAGTTCCTGTTCCTGCCGCCCGAGCACGACCCGGACAGCTACATCCGCGCGCACGGCGCCGACGCCTTCTCCCGCTACGTCAGCGAGGCCACGCCGCTCTCTCGCTTCCTGGTGGACAGCGCGCGCGAGGGCTGCGACCTGTCCACCGCGGAAGGCCGCGCCCACATGGCGGCCAACGCCAAGCCCCTGTGGGGGCTGCTGCCTGACGGCGCGCTCAAGCGCCAGCTGCTCGGGGAGTTCGCCGATCTCGCGGAACTCGATGCCCGCGAGCTGGCCGCCCTGTGGAGCGGCAAGCCCGCGGGCGGCCGCCGCGAGGGCGGCGGGCGCGGCGAACGCCGCGGGGGCTGGGAGCGGCACGAGCCCGCCGAGTACGACGGCCCGGGTGACTGGCCGGGTGAAGGCGCCGGCGGGTGGCACGGCGAGCCGTCGGCAGACGGGTCCGGTGAACGCGGCGGGCGCAGCGCGTCCGGCGGCGAACGCTCCGCCTGGCGCCGCAAGGGCCGCCGCGGCGGCGGGGGCGGCTTCGGCGATGAGCCGGCGCCGCGCCGCACGCGCGGGCGCAGCCTGCCGCCGGGCCGGGCCGACCGGGCCCTGCAGATCCTGCTGGCCGACGCCGCCGCCTGGGGCCGCCTGTCCAATGACGACCACCACCTGCTGTGCGAGCTGGCCGCGCCCTACGGCCCGCTGTTCGCTTGGCTGGACGCGCGCATGCAGGACCACGGCCCGCAGCCCTGGGAAGACCTGCGCGGCGAGCTGCAGGGGCATGAGCACGAGGCCTTCGCGGTCAGCCTGATGGGCAAACTGCCGGCCGATGTGCAGGCCGACCCGGGCGAGCTGGGCAACATCCTCTCGCTGGAGCACGCCAAGCGACGCGCCGAGGAGATGCAGGACCTCGCCCAACGGGCCGCCACCGACCCCGCCGCCTACGAAAGATTGAAGGAGCTGGTGGCGCGAAGCCGCAACCCGGGCGCTTGAAAACGCCCCGCTCCGATATAATGTAAGGTTTGCTACTCGGCAAGAGCGACAGCAGCACCTCCGGGCCCGGCCAACTGTGCCAACAGCGCACGACCCGCCCCCTTACCGCAAGGACTGCACACCAAATGTTCGCCCTCCCATCTTGCCACTGGGTCGCGCCTGCCCGCTGAGGGGTGGTGCCCCCTGTCTCCTCGCGCCGGGTTCGTGGCGCGCTTGTGTTCCTGCCGTTGTTTTTGATGTCCCGGAGTATTCGTAGATGCCCGCTCAAAAGTCAGCCCAAGCCAGCAAGACTGCCGCGAAACCCGTTGCCAAGAAAGTGATCAAACCTGGCTCGCCAGCCGCCAAGACCGCGCTGAAGTCCGTCGCCGAGACGGGCAAGGCCAAGGCCGCTGCCGAGCCCGCAACGAAAGCGAAAGCCAAGCCAGTGTCAGCTACGAAGACCACCGTCAAGCTCGTCAAAGCCAAGAAGACCACCGACGAGGCGGTCGCCAAGGAAGAGGTCAAGAAGACCGCCAAGGCCGCCGCGCCGGCCGACGATACGTCCGCCGCCCCGGTCGCCAAGAAGAAGCCGGGCCGCCCGCCCAAGGCCGCCGCCGCCGAATCCGACGCGCCTCCCAAGGCTCCCGCCAAGCGGGGCCGCAAGCCCAAGGCGGCCGCCAAGGCCGAGGGCGGTGACGAGGAGGACATGTCCGACATCGAGGCCGAGTTCGCCGAGGAAAGCACCGAAGTCGCCGAGACGACCGAGAAGGTCAAGCCCCTGCGCATGAAGATCAGCAAGGCGAAGGAACGCGCCTTGATGAAGGAATTCGGCCTGGACGAGACCGTCCTCACCGAAGAGGAAATGCTCAAGCGCCGCCAGCGCCTGAAGACCCTGATCACGCTGGGCAAGACCCGCGGCTACCTCACGCACTCCGAGATCACCGACCACCTGCCCGAGAAGCTGGTGGAGGCCGAGACCCTGGAAGTCGTGGTCACCATGCTGAACGACCTCGGCGTGGCGGTGTACGAGCAGACGCCCGACGCCGAGATGCTGTTGTTGAACAACACCACCCCGACGGCGGCCACGGCTGAAGAAGCCGAGGAAGAGGCCGAAGCCGCCCTGTCCACCGTGGACAGCGAATTCGGCCGCACCACCGACCCGGTGCGCATGTACATGCGCGAGATGGGCACGGTGGAACTGCTCACGCGCGAGGGCGAGATCGAGATCGCCAAGCGCATCGAGGGCGGCCTGATGGCCATGATGGAGGCGATCTCCGCCTCGCCCGCCACCATCGCCGAGATCCTGCGCATGGCCGCCGAGATCCGCGAGGGCAAGGTGGTCATCTCCACCATCGTCGACGGCTTCTCCAACCCCAACGAGGCCGACGACTACGTGGCCGAGGAAGACTTCGACGAGTTCGACGCCGACGACGATGACGACGGCAACGGCGGCTCCAAGGCCCTGACCAAGAAGCTCGAGGAGCTGAAGAACCAGGCGCTCGAGCGCTTCGACCGCATCGCCGACCTGTTCGAGAAGATCCACAAGATCTACGACAAGGAAGGCTGGGGCTCGCCCGCCTATGCCAAGGCCCAGCATGCGCTGTCCGCCGAGCTGATGACCATCCGCTTCACGGCCAAGACCATCGAGAAGCTGTGCGACATGGTGCGCGGCCAGGTCGACGACGTGCGCAAGAAGGAGCGCGAGCTGCGCCGCATCATCGTCGACAAGTGCGGCATGCCGCAGGAAACCTTCATCAAGGAATTCCCGCCCAACATCCTGAACCTCAAGTGGGTCGAGAAGCAGGCCGCCGCCGGCAAGCCCTGGAGCGCCGTGATCGCCCGCAACGTGCCCCCGATCCAGGAGCTGCAGACCAAGCTGGCCGACATCCAGGCCCAGGTCGTGGTGCCGCTGGCCGAGCTGAAGGAAATCAACCGCCGCATGAACGAGGGCGAGGCCGCCTCGCGCGACGCCAAGAAGGAGATGATCGAGGCCAACCTGCGCCTGGTGATCTCCATCGCCAAGAAGTACACCAACCGCGGCCTGCAGTTCCTGGACCTGATCCAGGAAGGCAACATCGGCCTGATGAAGGCGGTGGACAAGTTCGAATACCGCCGCGGCTACAAGTTCTCCACGTATGCCACCTGGTGGATCCGCCAGGCCATCACCCGCTCGATCGCGGACCAGGCCCGCACGATCCGCATCCCGGTGCACATGATCGAGACCATCAACAAGATGAACCGCATCTCGCGCCAGCACCTGCAGGAGTTCGGCTTCGAGCCCGATGCGTCCATCCTGGCGGCCAAGATGGAGATCCCCGAGGACAAGATCCGCAAGATCATGAAGATCGCCAAGGAGCCGATCTCGATGGAAACCCCCATCGGCGACGACGACGACTCCCACCTGGGCGACTTCATCGAGGACACCTCCAACACCGCGCCGATCGAGGCCGCCATGCAGGCCGGCCTGCGCGACGTGGTCAAGGACATCCTCGACAGCCTCACCCCGCGCGAGGCCAAGGTGCTGCGCATGCGCTTCGGCATCGAGATGAGCACGGACCACACGCTGGAGGAAGTCGGCAAGCAGTTCGACGTCACCCGCGAGCGCATCCGCCAGATCGAGGCCAAGGCCCTGCGCAAGCTCAAGCACCCGAGCCGCTCGGACAAGCTGCGCAGCTTCATCGACTCGCTCTGACCGGCCAGCACGGTGCGAGACAAAGGGACCTGCGGGTCCCTTTTTTCATGGCCGCCGCGCTTGAAGCGGGGGCTCGGCCGGCCTATCGTGGATCGTGGCGAATTTCCATCGCCGCAGGCAGGAGGTCCCATGACCCGCAAGTACGTCGACTGCCGGGAGTACCCGAGCGACATGCACTGCACCGTGTCCATCGTCGCCGACTCCGACCCCGAGTTGCTCGAGGCCGCCGTGCAGCACGCGGTATCGGTGCATGGCCACCAGGACACGCCGGAGCTGCGCGAGCAGCTCCGGCAACTGTTCAAGGCCGGCAACCCGCCGCTGGAGCATCCGCACCCCGAACATGCATGAGGCCGCTCGAAGCGGCCCCATGACTTCAGCCCCCGCGGGCCGCCTCCCGGCCGGCCCGCACAGGGACGGCTTACACCGCCTCGAGCGCCATCATGCCCGCCGCCGTATTGGAGATCGGGATGTGGTAGTTGGTGTGCACCTTGCGCACGGGCCCCGGCACCGCGGCGCGGGTGGCCAGCCACATCAGCAGCTCCACGCCCTGCGTGCCGGTCTTCTCCACCAGCTCGTGGATGGAGAACTGCGTGGCCCAGGCCGGGTCGTTGACCAGGCTGTCCATGAACTTCAGGTCGAAGGGCTTGTTGATGAAGCCGGCGCGCTCGCCATCGAGCTGGTGCGACAGGCCGCCGGTGCCGATCACCACCACCTTCTTGTCGCTGTCCCAGGACTGGATCGCCTCGCCCACCGCCTTGCCCAGCGCCAGGCAGCGCTTGGCCGACGGCAGCGGGAACTGCACGGTGTTGATGCACACCGGCACCGTGGTCACCGGCACGCCCTCCGGCCAGAACAGCTTGAGGGGCAGCGTGAAGGCGTGGTCGACCAGCATCTCCTGGCAGGTGGTGATGTCGAATTCCTTCTCCACCAGCTGGTTGATGATGTGCCAGGACAGGTCCGGCTGGCCCTTGAACGGCGGCAGCGTGGGGATGCCCCAGCCCTCGTCGGCATTGCGGTACTCCGGCGCCGCGCCGACGGCGAAGGTCGGCATCTTGTCCAGGAAGAAGTTGAGGCCGTGGTCGTTGTAGAACACGACGGCCACGTCGGGCTTCACGTCCTCCAGCCACCGGTGGACCGGCAGGAAGCCATCGAAGAAGGGCTTCCAGTAAGGCTCCTGCTGGATGCCCTTGGCGATGGCGCCGCCGATGGCGGGCACGTGGGAGGTGGTCAGTCCACCGATGATCTTGGCCATGTGAATTCCTTCGGGGTGGCGCCTCAGGCGGCGAGGGTGTCGGGTTGCTCGTTGTGCTTGACCAGCATGGCCTTGAAGGCCTCCTTGGTCATGCCGGTCTGGGCCGCGCCCAGGTCCTGCACGTCCAGCTTCAGGATGCCGGCGAACTTGGCCAGGTAGTAGACGTTGCCGCCGGCGGCCAGCAGGCCCAGCACGTCGCGGTTGCGGATGGCGGCGGCCTGCTGCTCGTTCAGGCCGTAGCGGCGCATGTAGCCGGCCTCGTCGGCGCGGAAGGCCTCGCGGTTGGCTTCGTCGTTGAACGAGAAGCACATCTTGTTCAGCGCATAGCCCTTCTGGGCCTGGTCGCCGTCGAACAGCGTGGTGCCGGGAATGGCGGGTTTCGTGGACATGAAGTCTCCTGGCCGTTGATGTAGGTCAGGGATGGAGTCTCGGCCGGCGGATACAAAAGATAAACCGATGACTTCTCATCAAACACATGAACAAGATCGATGGATCGGACCTTGACGGCCGCCTGCTCGAACTCCTGCTGGCCGTGCTCGAGGCCGGCAGCGTCACCGGCGCGGCGCACCGCCTGGGCGTGACGCAGTCGGCGGTGAGCCACGGGCTGGACCGCCTGCGTGCGATCACGGGGGACGCGCTGTTCGTGAAATCCGGGCGCGGCATCGTGGCCACCGCGCGGGCCGAGTCGCTGGCGCAGCCGGCGCGCGAGCTGCTGGGGGCGATGCAGCGCTTCGCCCTGCACGGCGCCTTCGAGCCGGCGCGCTGGCAGGCCACGCTCACCATCGCCGCCAACGACTTCCAGCGGGACCTGCTGCTGCCGGCCCTGGCCGCGCGCCTGCGGGCGCAGGCGCCGGGGGTGTCGCTGCGCGTCATCCCCTCGGGCGTGCCGCGGCTGGAGATGCTGCGCAACGACCAGTGCCAGCTGGTGATCAGCCCGCGCCCGCCCGAGGGCAGCGACATCCTGCAGAAGCGCCTGTTCGAGGACCGCTGGCGCGTGTTCTATGACCCCGCCGTGCGCCAGCCGCCGAAGTCCCGCAAGGACTACCTGGCCGCCGACCATGCCACCGTGGTCTACGAGCCGCGACGGGGGCTGGACCTGGACCAGCGCCTGGAGGCCGCCGGCGTGCAGCGGCGCATCACGGTCATGGTGCCGCAGTTCAGCGCCCTGCCCGCCTTCCTGCGCGGCACGCCCCTGCTGGCCACCGCGCCGGGCCTGCTCGCCCCGCACGCGATGCAGGGACTGGCCAGCTGCGAGCCGCCGGTGCCCTGCCCCCGCATGCCGATGTACGCGCTGTGGCACGCGCGTCACCAGCAGGACCCGGCGCACCAGTGGCTGCGGGCGCAGCTGGAATCGGTGGTGGCGCCGGCGCTGCGGCAGCCTCCGTGACGACGGCCAGGTGCGGCGCGGGTGCCCGCAACCACGCTCAGGCGCCGGCCTGGTGGGCCTTGCGCCAGCGCTGGGGCGTGAGCCCGGTGCGGCGCTTGAAGAACCGGTTGAAGTAGGCCGGGTCCTCGAAACCGAGCTCCGCGGCCAGCGTGGCTGCCGGCGCGGCGATGTAGGCCAGGCGCCGGCAGGCCTCGCGGGTCAGGCGCTCGTGCACCACCTCCAGCGCGCTGCGCCCGGCCTCGGCACGCACCAGCCGGTTCAGGCGGGCGGTGGACAGCCCCAGCCGCGAGGCGTAGCGCGCCAGCGGCCAGCGCTCCTGGAAATGCGCCTCCACCAGCAGCGTGAAGCGGGTGAACAGCGCCTGGTTGCGCCAGGTCGCGTCGTCACCGGAGCGCGGCGTGCGCACCTGGGCCTGGGCCAGCCGCCAGGTGACGGCGCGGGCCAGCCACTGCACCACTGGCGAGTCCGGCGCGCCGGGTGCGGTGAATTCGGCGCCCAGCGCGTGCAGCAGCGCCTCCAGCCGGTCGGCCGCCTCGCCCGGCTCGAAGCGCACCACGCCGGCCGAGGAGAACAGGTCGCGGAAGGCCTCGCCCGCGGGCTGGAAGTCGCCCTCCAGCAGGAAGCGCGGGCTGAGCGTGAGCACCGTGCCGTCGGTGCCCGGCGCGAAGCGGAAGCCGTGCACCACGCCCGGCGGCACCACGATGGCCGCCGGCCCCTGCACCGCCTCGCGCTGCGCATCGAGCACCACCTGCGCGCCACCCTGCGCGATCCACACCACCTGGTACAGGCCCTGGTGGACATGGGTATCGATCTCCCAGCGGTACAGCCGGCTGCGCGATTGCACCGCCTCCACATGCAGCAGCTCCTGGCCGGGCCCCGCGAGGGGCTCGCCGTAAAGTGCAAACGTGGGGACCTGCAGCCGGGGCGTCCCCTTGGACCGTGCCGTCGACATACCCCGACTCTGGACGAAAAGTGCAATTTCGCCCACCGGTTTGTGCAGTGCGCTTGCGGTGGATCAACCCTAAAGTCGCCGTGGATTCCAGCCCCACAGGAGACAGTCATGTTGACCAGTACCTTCCGATTCGACCCCTACTCCCCGCAGGTCGATGCGGACCCCTTCCCCTTCTACAAGCGCATGCGCGACGAGTTTCCCTGCTTCTGGAGCGAGGAAGCCGGCATGTGGGTGCTGTCCCGGCACGCAGACATCATCAGCGCGCTGCAGGACTGGCAGACGTATTCGTCCGCCTCCGGCAACCTCATGACCGAGCTGCCGGGCCGCGCCGGCGCCACCCTGGGCAGCTCCGACCCGCCGCGCCACGACCGCCTGCGCGCCCTCGTGCAGCATGCCTTCATGAAGCGCAACCTCGAGGCCCTGGCCGAGCCGATGCGCGCCATCGCCCAGGCCGCGGCGGCGGAGATCAGCGGCGCGCAGACGATCGACTTCAAGGACTTCTCCGCCCGGTTCACCGTGCGCGTGCTGATGGCGGCCCTGGGCCTGCCGACCGGCGACGAGGCCCTGGTCCCCGAGGAGACCGTGCGTGACAACGCGGTGCTGATGGTCCAGAGCGACCCGGTCACCCGCACCAAGGGCCCCGAGCACCTCGCCGCCTTCGAGTGGATGCGCAACTACGCCGCCCAGGTGATCGCGATGCGCCGCGCCGCGCCGCGCAACGACCTGATCAGCCACTTCAGCTTGGCCGAGATCGACGGCGACCGGCTCGACGAGCGCGAGGTGCTGCTCACGACGACCACGCTGATCATGGCCGGCGTGGAATCGCTGGGCGGCTTCATGATGATGTTCGCCCTGAACCTCGCCGACCACCCGCAGGCGCAGGCCGCGGTGGTGGCCGACCCGGAGCTGCTGAAGGACGCGATCGAGGAGAGCCTGCGGTTCAACACCTCGGCCCAGCGTTTCCGCCGCCGCCTGATGAAGGACGTGGAACTGCATGGCCAGGTGATGAAGGCCGGCGACTTCGTCTGCCTCGCCTATGGCAGCGGCAACCGCGACGAGCGCGTCTTCCCCGACCCGGACCGCTACGACATCGGCCGCAGGCCGCGCGGCCACCTGGGCTTCGGCGGCGGCGTGCATGCCTGCCTGGGCACCTCCATCGCCCGTATGGCCTGCAGGATCGCCTTCGAGGAATTCCACAAGGTCTTCCCCGCCTACCGCCGCGTCGACGAGACCCTGTCGTGGATGCCGTCGTCCACCTTCCGCAGCCCGCTGGTGCTGCGCCTGGCCCGCGCCTGAGGAGCTGCCCCATGACCACCATCCGCTACATCGAGGCCGACGGCCGCGAGACCGCCGTCGACGTCACCGACGGCTGGAGCCTGCTGCAGGGCGCGATCAAGGGCAACGTCGAGGGAATCCTCGGCGAATGCGGCGGCTCGTGCACCTGCGGCACCTGCCACTGCTACGTGGACGAAGCGCGCCTGGGCGAGCTGCCGCCGCCCTCGGCCAACGAGGAGGAAATGCTGGGCTTCGTCGTCGCCGAGCGCCGGCCGAACAGCCGCCTGGCCTGCCAGGTCAACTGCGTCTCCGCGTTCGAGGGGCTGATGGTGCGCCTGCCCGAGACGCAGGAGTGACTCAGAACTCCTCGGTGTCGACCTCGGTGCGCCCCTGCTGCGGGTAGCGGTTGCCGGTGACGGTGGCCTCGCAGATGTGGGCCTCCAGGCGGGCGATGAGGCCCGCATCCAGGCGCACGGCGGCCGCGTCGAGGTCCTCCTTCAGGTGGTCCAGGCTCGTGGTGCCGGGAATCGGGATGATGTCCTCGCCCTTGTGCAGCAGCCAGGCGATGGCCAGCTGCGCCGGGGTGCAGCCCGCCTCCTGCGCCAGCGCCCGGTAACCCGGCATCAGCCGCAGGTTGGCGGCGTAGTTCTCCGGCGTGAAGCGCGGCATGGCCTTGCGGATGTCCTTGGCGTCCAGCGTGGCCACGTCGTGCAGCGTGTCGCACAGGAAGCCGCGGGCCACCGGGCTGAAGGCGACGAAGGCGACGCCCAGCTCGCGGCAGGCGTCGAGCACCGCGATCTCGGGGTTGCGGGTCCACAGCGAGTACTCGGTCTGCAGGGCGGTGATGGGGTGCACCGCGTGCGCCTTGCGCAACGTGGCGGCCGAGACCTCGGACAGGCCCAGCGTGCGCACCTTGCCCTCCTCCACCAGCCGGCTCATCTCGCCCACGCTGTCCTCGATGGGGACCTTCTTGTCCCAGCGGTGCAGGTAGTAGAGGTCGATCACGTCGGTCTGCAGGCGGCGCAGGCTGTCCTCGCAGTTCCTGCGCAGCGTCTCGGGACGGCCGTCGATCACGCGGCGGGTCACGCCGTCATCGCCGGCCACGCCGGCCATGCCGCCCTTGCTGGCGAGGGTGAAGCGGCTGCGGTGCGGCTTGAGCACCTTGCCGACCAGGGTCTCGTTGGCGCCGAAGCCATAGAGGGCGGCGGTGTCGAACAGGGTCACGCCCTGGTCCAGCGCGGACAGCAGCACGCGCGCGCCCTGCTCCTCGCCCGGGGGCACGCCATAGGCGTGGCTCAGGTTCATGCAGCCGAGGCCGATTTCGCTGACCTCGAACGGGCCGATCTTGCGGTTCTTCATGGAGTCTCCAAAACGAAAAGGCCCGCGGCGCCAGGAGCGCCCGCGGGCCGACATCTCACGGGCAGGCCCGCATCAAAGCAGCTGCTGCTCCAGCTGGTGCAGCACCTCGTAGCAAGGCAGGACCTTGGCCACGCTGGAGTTGGGCTCGCGGCCTTCCTTGATGGCGGCGAAGAACTCGCGGTCCTGCAGCTCGATGCCGTTCATGGACACGTCGACCTGGGACACGTCGATCTTCTCCTCCTTGCCATTGAACAGGTCATCGTAGCGCGCGATGTAGGTGGCGCTGTCGCCGATGTAACGGAAGAAGGTGCCCAGGGGGCCGTCGTTGTTGAAGGACAGCGACAGCGTGCAGATGGCGCCGTTCTCGGCCTTCAGCTGGATGCTCATGTCCATGGCGATGCCCAGGGTCGGGTGGATCGGGCCCTGGATCGCGTTGGCCTTCACCACCTTGCTGCCGGTCTGGTACTGGAACAGGTCCACGGTGTGGGCGGCGTGGTGCCACAGCAGGTGGTCGGTCCAGGAGCGCGGCTGGCCGGCGGCGTTCATGTTGGTGCGACGGAAGAAGTACGTCTGCACGTCCATCTGCTGGATGTTGAACTTGCCGGCGGTGATCTGCTGGCGCACGTACTGGTGGCTGGGGTTGAAGCGGCGGGTGTGGCCGCACATGGCCACCAGACCGGTTTGCTTCTGCAGCGCCACGACGTCCTGGGCGTCCTTCAGGCTGTCGGCCAGCGGGATCTCCACCTGCACGTGCTTGCCGGCCTTGAGGCAGGCGATCGACTGGGCGGCGTGCATCTGCGTGGGCGTGCACAGGATGACGGCATCGACTTCCTTGATCGCCAGGGACTCGTTCAGGTCCGTGGTGATGTGCTTGATGCCGTACTTGTCGGCGACTTCCTGGGTCTTCGCCAGGTCGCGGCTGATCAGGGAGACGACTTCGACGCCGTCGATGTTCTTGATGCCGTCCAGGTGCTTGATGCCGAACGCGCCGGCGCCGGCCAGGGCTACTTTGATGGTCATTGTTGTTCCTCGAGGATCAGGTGGCCCACGGCGGTGTTCGACGCGGGGACATGGTAGAAGCGGTGCAGGGTCTTGGGCGGCTTGCCGCCGGCCAGGTCGCCCATCGCGCCGCGCGCGATCAGCCACATGACCAGCTCGATGCCCTCGGAGCCGGCCTCGCGCACATAGTCGATGTGCGGCACGTCGGCCAGGCCCTCGGGGTCGGCGATCAGGCGGTCCAGGAAGGCGTTGTCCCACTCGCGGTTGATGAGGCCGGCGCGCGGGCCCTGGAGCTGGTGGCTCATGCCGCCCGTGCCCCAGATCTGCACATTGAGGTCCTGGTCGAAGGACTCGACGGCCTTGCGGATCGCCTTGCCCAGTTGCAGGCAGCGGCGGCCCGAGGGCACCGGGTACTGCACCACGTTCACCGCGAACGGGATGATCTTGCAGGGCCACTCCTTGGGCTGGCCGAACATCAGGGACAGCGGCACGGTCAGGCCGTGGTCCACGTCCATCTTGTTCACGATGGTGAGGTCGAAGTCCTGCTGGATCACCGACTGCGCGATGTGCGAGGCCAGCTCCGGGTGGCCATGGACCATGGGCACGGGGCGCGGGCCCCAGCCCTCGTCGGCCGGCGTGAACCGGTCGGCGGTGCCGATCGCGAAGGTGGGGATGAAGTCCAGGCTGAAGGCGGTGGCGTGGTCGTTGTAGACGAGGAAGACCACGTCGGGCTTCTGCGCCTGCTCCCACTGCTTGACGAAGTCATAGCCCGCGAAGACGGGCTTCCAGTAGTCCTCGTGCGACTTGCCCAGGTCCAGCGCGGCGCCGATGGCGGGCACGTGGGACGAGTAGACGCTGGCGGTGATGCGGGCCATTATTTTTTCTCCCCAAGGTAGCGGTTGCCTTCGGGCGAGCGGCCACCCTTGATCATCATGTTGCGGTATTCCTCTTCGCTCATGCCGGTCATGGAGCCCGCCATCTGCTGGAAGCTCTTGCCGTCGGTGGCGCCGATCTTGGCGAGGAAGTAGATGTTGCCGCCCAGGGCGATGCAGCGGTTCAGGTCGCGTGCGAGCACGGCCAGCTTCTGGTCCTCGGTCATGGCCCACTCGTCGAGGTAGGCGCGCTCGTTGGCCTTGAACCGCTCACGGTTCTCGGCCTTCATGAGGGACATGCAGAACTGGTTCAGCCAGTAGCCCTTGCGGCTCTGGTCGGCGTCGAAAATGGTCGTGCCGGGCACGTCCAGGTAGGGTTTGTCGAGGGACATCTCAGTCTTTCCAGTACAGGCGCATGGGATTGTCCACCAGCAGCTTGCGTTGCAGTTCCTCGGTGGGCGCGATGTGGGGGATGAAGTCCACCAGCAGGCCGTCGTCGGGCATGTGGTTCTTCAGGTTCGGGTGCGGCCAGTCGGTGCCCCAGAGCACGCGGTCGGGGAATTCCTCGACCACCTTGCGGGCGAAGGGCACGACGTCCTTGTACGCGGCCTGCTCGCCATCCAGGGCGGCCGGGCCGGTCACCGAGAGGCGCTCCGGGCAGGAGACCTTGCTCCAGACGTTCGGGTGCTGGCGCATGAACTTCAGGAACAGCTCGAACTCGGGGCCGTCGATGGGCTTGCTCACGTCGGGGCGGCCCATGTGGTCCACCACCACGGTGGTGGGCAGGGCGGTGAAGAAGTCCCACAGCTCGGGCAGGTCCACCGCTTCGAAGTAGATCACCACATGCCAGCCCAGGGGGGCGATGCGGGCGGCGATCTCCATCAGTTCGTCCTTGGGCGTGAAATCGACCAGGCGCTTGACGAAGTTGAAGCGCACGCCGCGCACGCCGGCGGCGTGCATGTCCTGCAGCTCATGGTCGGTGACCGAGCGCTTCACCGTGGCCACGCCGCGGGCCTTGCCGTCGGAGTGCACCAGCGCGTCGACCAGGGCGCGGTTGTCGGCGCCGTGGCAGGTGGCCTGCACGATCACGTTGCGGGCGAAGCCCAGGTGGTCGCGCAGGGCGAACAGCTGCTCCTTGCTGGCGTCGCAGGGCGTGTACTTGCGCTCGGGGGCGTAGGGGAACTGCGCGCCCGGGCCGAAGACGTGGCAGTGCGCGTCGACCGCGCCGGCGGGCAGCTTGAACTTGGGCTTGCTCGGGCCTTCGAACCAGTCGAGCCAGCCGGGGGTCTTCGTGAAATCACCGGTAGTGGGTTTGCTCATGGGAGTCTTCCTGCAAAGGATCAATGAATCGTCGGGTCAATCGGGCTTGATCTGCGCCTCGCGCACCAGGCGCTCGTAGCGCTGGCGCTCGCTGCGGATCAGGCTGGCGAACATCTCGGTGGAGCCGGGGATCACCTCGCCGCCCACCTGGGTCATGCGGTCACGCACTTCCTGCGTGGCCAGGGCCTTCTGCACCTCGGCATGCAGGCGCGCGATGACGGGCCTGGGCGTGGCCGCCGGGGCCACCAGGCCGTACCAGACCGAGGCCTCGAAGCCGGGGAAGCCGGACTCGGCGATGGTGGGCGCGTCGGGGAAGATGGCGGTGCGGTTCGGGCTGAGGACGGCCAGCACCTTCAGGCGGCCGCTGCGCACATGGGGCTGCACTTCCAGCGCGTTCACCGCCACCAGCGGCAGCTGGCCGCCGATCACGTCGGTGATGGCGGGCGAGCCGCCGCGGTACGGCACGTGCTGCAGCTTCACGCCGGCGGCGCGCTCGAACAGTTCCACCGCCATGTGCGGCGTGGAGCCGTTGCCCGGCGAGGCGTAGGCGATGCCGCCCGGCTTCGCCCTGGCGGCCTCGATCATGCGGGCGATCGTGGTGTAGGGCACCGAGGCGTTGGCCGCGATCACCACCGGCACGCGGCCGACCAGCGACACCGGCGCGAGGTCGCGCTCGGGGTCGAAGGGCGCGGGCTGGTAGAGCGAGGGGTTCGCCGCCAGGGCGTTGGCGGCCATCATCAGCGTGTACCCGTCGGCCGGCGCGTCGATCACCGACTTCACCGCGATGTTGGTGCCGGCGCCGGGCTTGTTCTCGATCACGAAAGGCTGGCCCAGGCTGCCCGAGAGGCTCTGGCCGATGGTGCGCGCCACCGCGTCGACGGCGCCGCCGGCGGCGTAGCCGACGACCACCTTCACCGGCTTGCTCGGGTAGGCCGGAGCCTGGGCGAAGGCCGTGCCAGCCAGCAGGCCGGCGGCCGCCAGGGCCTGGCCGAAGCGGCGCCGGGTGGGGAATGCGTTCATGGAGTCTCCTTGTCGTCGTGGCCGCGCGCCGGGCGCGCGGCGGGCATCGTGCGGGGTCAGTCGGCGGCCAGCCCGCGCAGGCCGGCGCGCGAGGCCATGGCCTGCAACTGCCCCTGGGCGCGCACCTGCTGCGCGAAGTCGCGCAGCCAGGGCATGCCGGCGGGACGGCCCTTGGGCACGGCGATGGCGAGCTGCTCGAAGCCCCAGCGCCCGTCGAGGACGCGGGCGCCCGGCAGGCTGTCGCCCAGCTCGAACAGGATGCCCTTGTTGGTGGCGAACAGGTCCAGCCCGCCGGCCTTGAGCTGCGCGGCGGCCTCGGCCAGCGAGGGCACGGGCACCACCCTCGCCTGCTTCAGCAGGCCGGGCAGCGCGCCCTGCGAGCTGCTGCCCTGGCTCACGCCCACGCGCACGCCGGCGCGGTCGACCTGGCCGACCTCGGCGATCGGCGAGCCGGCCGGCGCCAGGTAGCCCAGCTCCAGGCGCACCAGCGGCGGCGTGAAGTCGACCAGCTTCGCCCGCGCCTCGGTGGCGTTGGTGAAGGTGAAGTCCACCTCGCCGGCCTGCACGGCCTCGACCACCTGGGCCACGCGGCTGAACTCCACCACCTTCACCGGCACGCCCAGGCGCTGCGCCATCAGGGTGCCCAGCTCCAGGCTCACGCCGGCGCGCTCCCCCGAGCGGGTGGTGACCAGCGAGGTGGGACTGCCGGGGTACACGCCCACGCGCAGCACGCCGGTGGGCGCGAGCGCGGCGCGGGCCTCGGCGGGCGCCGGGGCGGCCGCGGCCTGCGGCGCCGCGGGCGCGGCCAGGTGCGCGCAGCCGCCGAGCGCCAGCGGCAGGGCCAGAGCCAGGGCCAGGGAACGCGCGCGCAGGCGCAGGCCGGGTCGCAGGCTCGGTCGGGTCGGGGCCGTCACGGCGGGTTCCGGCGGGGTCAGTCGATGTAGCGCAGGCCGGCCTTTTCCAGGGGCTCGCGCATCTTGTACATATCCAGGCCCAGCACGCCGGCGGCCAGCTTGGCGCGCTTCTCGCCCTCGTTGGCCTCGCGGGCCTGGGCGGCTTCGAGGGTCTTGGCGGCCAGGGCGCGCGGCACGCAGACCACGCCGTCGTCGTCGGCGACGATCACGTCGCCGGGGTTGACGCTCATGCCGGCGCACACCACGGGGATGTTCACCGAGCCCAGGGTGGCCTTGATGGTGCCCTTGGAGCTGATCGCCTTGCTCCACACCGGGAAGCCCATCTCCTGAAGCGTCTTGACGTCGCGCACGCCGGCGTCGATCACCAGGGCGCGGGCGCCGCGGGCCTGGAAGCTGGTGGCCAGCAGGTCGCCGAAGTAGCCGTCGGTGCACTCGGCGGTGATGGCGGCGACGACGATGTCGCCCGGCTGGATCTGCTCCGCCACGACATGCATCATCCAGTTGTCGCCGGGGTGCAGCAGCACGGTCACGGCGGTGCCGGAGACCTGGCAGCCCGGGTAGATCGGACGCATGTAGGGCTTGAGCAGGCCCACGCGGCCCATGGCCTCGTGGACGGTGGCGGAGCCCAGCTTGCCCAGGGCATCCGCGGTCGCACGGTCGGTGCGCTGGATGTTGCGGTAAACGACGCCGAGTTCGTACATGGCTTGGATTCCTTGGGTTCGGTTTACTTGCCGGCGGCCTTGAGGCGGGCGTCCAGGCGGGAGAACACGCGGCGGGTGTTGGCCTCGTAGATCTGGTGCTTGTCCTCGGCGCTGAGGATCTTCGACGCCTCGATGTAGCGCTTGGTGTCGTCGTAGTAGTGGCCGGTGGTGGGGTCGACGCCGCGCACCGCGCCGATCATCTCGGAGGCGAACAGCACGTTCTTCACCGGGATCACGGTGTTCAGCAGGTCGATGCCGGGCTGGTGGTAGACGCAGGTGTCGAAGTAGACGTTGTTCAACACGTGGTCCGTCAGCAGGGGCTTCTTCATCTCCTGCGCCAGGCCGCGGAAACGGCCCCAGTGGTAGGGCACCGCGCCGCCGCCGTGGGGGATCAGGAACTTCAGCGTCGGGAAGTCCTTGAACAGGTCACCCTGAATGAGCTGCATGAAGGCCGTGGTGTCGGCGTTCAGGTAGTGGGCGCCGGTGGTGTGGAAGCAGGCGTTGCAGCTGGTGGACACGTGAATCATGGCCGGCAGGTCGTACTCCACCATCTTTTCGTAGATGGGGTACCAGTGCTTGTCGGTCAGCGGGGGGCTGGTCCAGTGGCCGCCGGAGGGATCGGGGTTGAGGTTGATGCCGACCGCGCCGTATTCCTTGACGCACTTCTCCAGCTCGGGGATGCAGGTGGCCGGGTCCACGCCGGGCGACTGCGGCAGCATGGCCACCGGGACGAAGTGCTCGGGGAACAGCGTGCTCACGCGGTACACCAGCTCGTTGCAGATGGCGGCCCAGGTGGACGAGACGTTGAAGTCGCCGATGTGGTGGGCCATGAAGCTGGCGCGCGGCGAGAACAGCGTGAGGTCGCTGCCGCGTTCCTTCATCAGCTTCAGCTGGTTGGTCTCGATGGCTTCGCGCAGGTCGTCGTCGGAGATCTTCAGGTCGGCGACCTTCGGGCTCTTGGACGGGTCCTTGATGCCGGCGATCTGCTGGTTGCGCCAGTCTTCCAGCGCCTTGGGCGCGGTGGTGAAGTGGCCGTGGCAATCGATGATCAGGCTCATGGGGGGCTCCTGGGTCTTTCTTTCTGGATTCAAACGGGTTGCATGCCCTGGCGGCGCTTGGCGTCGGCCGCTTCGGGCGAGGCCATGAAGGCCAGCATGGCGCGCACCTCGGCGCCGCGGGCCGTGCCCTTGCAGGCGGCGGCCGAGAAGATGGTGTCGATGGCGATGGCGGGCGGCAGCGCGCCGGCGATGGTGATGCCCTCGACGTGGATCAGTTCGCTCAGTTGCTGGAAGCCCAGGGCCACCTCGCCCCTGGCCACCAGCGACCCCACGGGCGTGCCCGGCGGCGGGGTGACGACCTTGGGCTGCACCTGGGCGGCGATGCCCCAGCGCTCGAACAACCGGGCCAGGGCGACGCCGCTGGGGCCGGTGGAATAGCTCACGGAGGGCGCGGCCAGCACCGCCTGCTTCACCGCCTCCTCGCTGGAGAGGTCCGGCAGCGCGGCGCCGCGCGGCACGGCCACCGAGGTGCCCGAAAGCACCAGGTCCACCTTGGAGCCGGGCTCCAGGCAGCCGGCGGCCATGAGCTTGTCGATGGCGTCGCTGCCGAGGATCACCACGTCGAAGGCCTCGCCGGCCTGCACGCGCTTGGCGGCATCGACGCCGCCGACGGACTCGATGGCGACGGCCTGGCCGCTGCGGGCCTGCCAGGCCTGCGCCAGTTCCGCGAGCAGCTGGCGGGTGGCCATCGAGGAGATGCCGCGCAGGGCGGAGGTCGCTTCAGGTTGCATCCGCGCATTCTGGTTCGGCGGGCCGGCCCGGGGAAGGTGAGGCGCCCACTACCAGCTATACAGGATCGGCATAATCGAACCGAAGGTATAAATAAATCGCCAGACACCGGACATGGACCTCAAGCAACTCGAGTACTTCGTGCGCGTCGCCGAGATGGGCAGCTTCACCCGCGCCGCCATCGCGCTGGACGTGGCCCAGCCCGCCCTCTCGCGCCAGGTGCGCCTGCTGGAGGTGGAGCTTCGCCAGAACCTGCTGGTGCGCAATGGCCGGGGCGCCACGCCCACCGAGGCCGGCAAGCTGCTGCTCGAACATGGCCGCGGCATCCTCCACCAGGTGGAGCGCGCCCGCGAGGAGCTGGGCCGGGTGCGCGGCGCGCTGGCCGGCCGGGTCGCCCTGGGCCTGCCGCCCTCCGTTGCCAAGGTGCTGGCCGTGCCCCTGATCCACGCCTTCCGCGAGCACATGCCCGAGGCCTCGCTGTCCATCACCGAGGCCCTGTCCACCGGCATGCGCGAGTCCCTGGCCTCGGGCCGGCTGGACATCGCCCTGCTGTACAACGCCACGGCGGCGGCCGACCTGGAGGTCACGCCGGTGGTGGCCGAGAGCCTGTACCTGGTGCAGGCGCGCTCCGGCGGCAAGGCCGCCGCGCCGACGCGCCCGGTGCCGCTGCGCGACGTGGCGAAGCTGCCCCTGGTGATTCCCAGCCGGCCAAACGCGATCCGGATGCTGGTGGAATCCGAGATGGCCAACCAGGGCCTGAAGCCGACGATCGCGCTGGAGATCGACGGCGTGTCCTCGATCCTCGAGCTGGTGGCGGACGGCACCGGCAGCGCCATCCTCTCGCGCAACGCGGTGCAGACCTCGGCGCGCCCGCAGGCCTTCAGCATGCGCCCCATCGGCACGCCGCCGCTGCGCAGCCAGCTGTCGCTGGCGGTGAGCTCGCTGCGACCGGCCACGCTGACGCAGCGGGCGACGGTGGACCTGATCCGGGCGACCGCGCTGCGGCTGCTGGCCGACTGAGCGGGGCCGGCACCGCCGAGGACGACGGCGCACCGAAGCCGGGAACCGGAGTGCCGCCCCCCCCACCCATGGCGTTTTTCAATCCGAAAGCGCCGCCATGGACAAGACCCCGCCCCGCCAGCCCTCCCTCGCCCTCCACCCGAGCGGCGCATCCCCCCTGCTCGTCGACGGCAAGACCTCCGGCTCCGACGCCGCCGAGACGCCGGCCCAGTGGACGGCCCGCAGCGTGTCGCTCCCGCGCTTCGGGCGCGCCCCGGGCCACCCCCCCTTCCCCACCTCCCTCGCTCCCGCGCAGGACGCGGGCGACGCCGCGCCCCTGCAGGCCCGCCATGTCGCGGTCGTGCGCGAGGGCAAGGCCTCCGGCCAGTTCAAGCGCGGGCGCGAGCCCGAGGCCGACCTGGACAGCCTGCCCGAGGAGGCGACCCCGGCCCCGGCCTCCGGGGTACGCCTTACGCCCGCCCTGGGCACCGGCTTCCACTGGCCGCAGGAAGGCTCGGCCTGGCGGAGCATGGAAGTGATCTTCGGCGAGCGGGACCTGGAGGACCCGGGGCAGCGCGCCGCCGCCCTCGGCGAAGTCCTGCGCTACGCCTGCCGCAACCTGGGCCGGCGCGCCGACCGGCTCGCCCTGGGCGTGGCCCTGGCGGGTCGGCTGCAGGCGGTGGGCGTGGGCCCCGCGGCCCAGGCCCGCGAGTTGCGGGAGGTCCTCGAGGCCGGCCGCTGGGCGGGGAGCCAGGACCGGCCGGTGCGACCGGGCCGCCTGAGGGCGGCACTGGGCGACCTGGTGCGGGGCATGGCCTCGGCCTGCACCGGCGCCGGGGACTACGAGCGCCGCCTCGCCACCTTCGCGACCGGCATCTACCAGGCCCGCGGCGGGCGCAACGCGGTCCCGATGCACGCCTACCGCCTGGTCGGCGCCCTGCGTACGGCCAGCGAGGCGGTGGCCCAGCCCGCCCACCTGCGCGTGGACCTGCTGCGCGGGATGCTGGCCCCGGTCGTGGATGCCGCGTCCGGCGCGCCCACCCGTCTCGCCCCCGAGACCTGCGCCTCCATCGTCGAGGGGCTGGCGGGCGGCACCGCGGGTGACCTGCTCCAGTCCCGGCTGATGACGGGCGCGCTGCTGGAGGACCGTATCCCCCTGACCCCGGGGCAGCTGGCCGGCTGCCTGGGCGCACTGGCGTCCTGGGGCAGGCCCGCCAGCGACGACCAGGTCCGCGACCACCTCGCCGACCTCAGGCACTGCCCCCGCCCGGCGGCGCACAAGGGCGCGGCCGCGCTGGCCGTGGCCCGCATCGACCCGGCGGGCCGCTATGACCTCGACCTCACGTCCGGCGGCCCCGGGAACCTGGCCATGGACCTGGCGCGCACCCGCCAGAGGATCCTGGACCTGGTCCGGCCGTCCACCCGCGCCGAATGGGCGCAGTGGCTCGAGGAGGCCGCGCCGCTCCCCGAGGCCACGTCCACGTCCACGACGACGACCTCCACGCCCCCCGCGGCCTCCACGACCACCGCGACCTCGTCGACCTCGTCCTCCTCCATCCCCGGCCACGTCATCCCGCGCAGCCCTGCCGGGCCGGGGATGGACCTCGGCGAGCACTGAACGCGAGGCCCGGCCCGGTGACGCCGGGGTGACACCCATCGCCTGCGGCGGCCCCGGGAATCGGTCGGGAACCGGCCCGCAGCCGGCCCGCCGGCGTTAGCATCGAACCGCCCGAAAAATTCAGGAGTTCGAATGTTTTTTCGATTTATTAAAACTTCTGCCGCCATCCTGTGCGCCGGCGCCGCGCCCCTGCTGGCCCAGGCGCAGGACTACCCGGCCCAGCCGATCCAGGTCGTCATCCCCTACGCCCCGGGCGGCGGCACCGACGTGGTGATGCGGCCGCTGGCGGCCGAACTCGGCGAACGCCTGAAGCAGCCGGTGCTGCTGGACCACCGCGGCGGCGCGGGCGGCAACATCGGCGCGCAGTTCACCGCCAAGGCGCAGCCCCACGGCTACACCCTGCTGGCGGCCAACAACTCGCACGTCATCAACCCCTTCATCTACAAGAACCCCGGCTACGACCTGGCGACCGACTTCGCGCCGGTCACGGTGCTGGCCACCGCGCCGCTGGTGGTGGTGGTGCACAAGTCCTCGCCGATCCAGACCCTGCGGGACTTCGTCGAGCTGGCCCGCCGCAACCCGGGCAAGCTGAATTTCGGCAGCGCCGGCGTGGGCACCCCCGGCCACCTCGCGCCCCTGCTGTTCAACAAGCTGGCCGGCATCCAGCTGGTGCACATCGCCTACAAGGGCTCGGGCCCGGCGGTGATGGCGCAGCTGAGCCAGCAGTTCGAGATCCAGTTCGCCACGCCGGCGGTGGCCGGACCCCACATCAAGTCGGGCGAGCTGCGGGCGCTGGCCGTCACCTCGGGCAAGCGCTTCGTGGCGCTGCCCCACGTGCCCACCATCGCGGAGTCCGGCATCCCGGGCCTGGCCGACTACGACCAGGCGATCTGGTGGGGCCTGCTGGCCCCGGCGCGCACCGACCCCAAGGTGCTGGACAAGCTGAACGCCCAGGCGACCGCCATCCTGCGCACGCCCCGTTTCGCCGAATTGCTGCTGTCGCAGAACATGGTGCCGGCCCCGACCAGCCGGGCCGAGTTCCAGGCCCTGATCCGCAGCGACCAGCAGAAGTGGGAGGCGCTGGTGCGCGAGTACGGCATCACGGCCGAACAGTGAACGGGGGCCCGGCATGACGCTCGCGCCCGAGATCGCCGCCCTGCTGCCCGCGATCAACGCCCAGCCCCCGATGCACCAGCGGCCGCTGGCCCAGCTGCGCCAGCCGCGCGAGCGCATCGGCGGCGCCGGCCCGGTCCAGCCCGTGGGCGCGGTGGAGGACCGGCACATCGACGCCGGCGACCGCACGATCCGCGTACGGCTGTACGCGCCGCCGCCGGGTACGCATGACGCGCCCGGCGCGCCGCAGGCCCTGCCCCTGGTGGTCCTGTTCCACGGCGGCGGCTTTGTCTTTGGCACCATCGAGGGCAACTACGACCATGTCTGCCGCGTGCTGTGCGCCCGTGCGGGCGTGCGGGTGATGTCGGTGGCGTACCGGCTCTCGCCCGAGCACAAGTTCCCCGCCGCGCCCGACGACGCCTGGGCCGCCCTCCAGTGGGCCGTGGCCCGGGCCGGCGCGCTGGGCGTGGACCCGGCGCGGGTCTTCGTGGCGGGCGGCAGCGCCGGCGGCAACCTGGCGGCGGTGACGGCGCTGCGTGCGCGCGACCTGGGCGGCCCGGCGCTGCGCGGGCAGGTGCTGTTCTACCCGGTGGCCGACCACCCCGAGCCGGCCACCGGCTCGATGCGCGAGTTCGCCGAGGGCTACTACCTGACCGCGGCGGACATGCGCTGGTTCTGGGCGCAGTACCTGGCCCGCGAAGCCGACCGCACCCACCCCTATGCCGCGCCGTTGCGGGCCGAGCGCCTCGACGGCCTGCCGCCGGCGCTGGTGCTCACGGCCGGCTACGACCCGCTGCGTGACGAGGCGGAACGCTACGCGCAGCGACTGCAGGCCGCGGGCGTCGCGGTGACGATGCGCCGGTACGAGGGCATGGTCCACGGCTTCCTGGCCTTTCCCACGCCCGCCGCGGACCAGGCCCTGCAGCAGGCCGCGGACTGGATCGGGCGGGCCTGCCGCTGACGCGGCGGCCGCCCCCACGCCGCACCGGCCCCGCCTTCAGGTCACGCGATAGCGCGCCTCAGACCGGCGCCTGCAGCAGCCAGAGCAGGCCGGTCAGCGTGAAGAACGAGGCGATGGTCGCCCCCAGCAGGGCCGAGGCCGCCATGCCGTCGTGGCCATGGCGCTGGGCCAGGATCGGGTAGATCCCCATCATCGGCACCGCCGCGGTGAGGACCAGCGCCATCTGCAGCTCGCGCTGCATCGGCGGCAGCACCATCACCAGGAGCATCACCAGCAGCGGGTGCACCAGCAGCTTGCCCACCGCGATCGCCGAGACGTCGCGCCAGGCCCCGCGCAGGCCGAAGCCCACCAGGGTGCCGCCGACCACGAACAGCGCGATCGCCGAGCACGAGGTGGCCAGCAGGCCGACCGCGCGCCCCAGCGGCGCCGGCAGCTGCAGCCCGGCGAGCGAGCACGCCAGGCCGGCGACCACCCCCCAGACCATCGGGTTGCGCGCCATGCCGCGCAGGGACTGCGCCAGGGCATTGCGCAGGCGCTGCGCCCGGGTGGCGCCGGCCCCGGCCTCGCCCAGGTCGCTCTCGGCCAGGGCCAGGGCCGCGGGAATCAGGACGATGTTCTCGACGATCACCGCCAGCCCCAGGTTCAGGCCGCCGATGCTGCTGCCGAACACCTGCGTGACCAGGGGCAGGCCGACGAAGCCGCTGTTGGGGCAGGCCACGCCCATGCCCATGATGGCCGCGGCCGACATCGGCTTGCCCCCGGCCTTGCGCGCCCACAGCACGCCCAGCGCCATCGTCGCCAGCGAGCCGGCGGCATAGGCGAGCAGGTAGACCGGGTTGACCACGTCGCCGATCGGGCGTTGAGCCAGCGAGCCGAAGATCAGCGCGGGCAGCGCGAGGTTGATGACGTACTTGCCGAACAGGCGCATGTCGGCCCGCGCGAACAGGCCGGCGCGCACGCACACGTAACCGAGGGCGATGAGGAGGTAGATGGGCGTGGTGACGCTGAGGATCGCGAGCAAGTCGTCAGCCCTTTCGCGCCGCGATCAGCGCGTCGGCATAGTCCTGCCAGCGGGCGCCCGGGGCCACCTCGCGGAACACGCCGCCGGCGGCCTGGTCGGCCACCCACTGCTGCTTGCCGGCGATGGCGGCGGTCATGACCGGCTCGAAGCCGGCCTCGCGCACGGTGTTGGCCGACTCGCGCATCTCCTCGGCGCGGCGCTTGCCGTGCTGCACGACGCGGCTGAAGAAGTAGGCGCCCTGCGCCGACCAGTCGATCTGCGGGAAGGTCTCCGCCAGCGTGGGCAGCACGTGGTCCTCGACGCCGTAGGCGCGGGCCGTGGTGTAGCTCTCGATGACCAGCGCCTCCAGGCCCTTGATCATCACGCTGCGGCACATCTTGATGGCGCTGGCCACGCCCAGCTGCTCGGACACGGGCCGGGCATCCATGCCCCAGGCCTGCAGGCGCGCCGCCAGTTCGGCGGCCCGGGCGCCGCCCAGGAGCATCGGCACCCTGATGCCGTAGGGCGGCACCGAGGTCATGACGCCGGCCTCCACGTAGTGCGCGCCGGTGGCGTCGATGCGCGCGGCGCACTGCTGCTTGGTGCCGGGCGAGGCCGAGTTCAGGTCGAGGAAGACCATGCCCGGGCGCAGGAAGGCGGCCGCCTCCCCGGCCACCGCCAGCGTGTTCGACGCGGTGACCGCGGAGATCACCAGGTCGCTGGCCTCGCACAAGGCCTGCATCGAGGGCTGGGCGGTGACGCCGGCCGCCGCGGCGTGCGCCGCCTCGGCCTCGCGCTGGCGGGGGTCGGCGCCGTGGCCGAACTTCAGGTCCCAGGCCGAGACGGCACTGACCTGGGCTTTCAGGCCGGCGGCGAAGGTCTTGCCGACCTCGCCGTAGCCGATGACTCCGAGACGCATGGGGGATCCTTGGCGCCGCCTCGCGGCGCGCTGGCTGGCGCGCTTACTGGCGCGGGATGTTGGCGCGGGTGATCACGTCGCCCCAGCGCTTGGTCTCGCTGGCGAGCAGCTGGCCGAGCTGCTCGGGCGTGCTCGGGCGGGCATCCACCTCGAGGGCCGCCAGCTTCTGCTTCAGCGCGGGCTGGGTGAGGACCGCGTTCAGCTCGCGGTTCAGGTAGGCGATGCGGTCACGCGGCGTGGCGGCAGGTGCGGCCAGCGCGTTCCAGGAGGCCACGTTGAAGCCGGTCAGCGGGCCGCGCGCCTCGGCCACGGTGGGCACGTCGGCCAGGGTGGGCTCGCGCTTCTCGCCCATGATCGCCAGCGGGCGCAATGCGCCGGCGGTGATCTGGGTGCGCACCGGGCCGAGGATCTCGACGGCGGCGTCGATCGAGCCGCCGCGCAGCGCGGTGATGACCGCGGGCGTACCGTTGAACGGCACGACCTGCACGTCCACGCCGGCGGTGGACTTGAACAGCTCCGCCGCCAGGTTCTGCGTGCTGCCGATGGCGATGGTGCCGAGGTTGATCTTGCCGGGGTTGGCCTTGGCCTCGGCCAGGAAGTCGGCGAAGGTGCGCCAGCGCGAGTTCGCGGGCACGACGATCGCCAGGTCGAACACGGCCAGCAGGGACACCGGCGCGAAGTCCTTCTGCGCATCGAACGGCAGCTTGCGGAACAGCGTGGCGCTGACCGCGGTGGCATTGCTCATGAGAAGCAGGGTGTGCCCGTCCGCGTCGGAGCGCACGACCGCCTCGCCGGCGCCGACACCGCCGGCGCCCGGCTTGTTCTCGATGACGACCGACTGGCCGACGCGGTCGGACAGCGCCTGGCCCACCGCGCGGGCGGTCAGGTCGGCCACGCCGCCAGCGCCGAAGGGCACGACGATGCGGATCGGCTTGCTCGGGAAGCCGGCGGGCTGCTGGGCGAAGGCGCCCAGGGGGGCCAGGCCGGCGCCCGCCAGGGCGGCCGACTGGAGCAGGAATTGGCGACGTTGCGTCATGGAAGGTCTCCTGGGCCCCGCAGGGCCCGTCAAGGGAAGGACGGCGTCAGCGCGCCACGCCGAGCAGCCGGTCGACCAGGGCCAGGTCCTCGCGCAGCTCGCGCGCGGTGCCGCGGTGGACGATGGTGCCGCGGTCGAGGACGACCGCGCTGTCGGAGATGGCGAGGATGGCCTGCGGATGCTGCTCCACGATGATGGCCGACAGGCCCTCCTCGCGGGTGATGCGGCGGATGGCCTTGAGCAGTTCCTCCACGATGATGGGCGCCAGGCCCTCCAGCGGCTCGTCGAGCAGCAGCAGCTTCGGGTTCAGCACCAGGGCCCGGCCCACGGCCAGCATCTGCTGCTCGCCGCCGGACAGCTGCGTGCCCAGGTTGCCCTTGCGCTCGGCCAGTCGCGGGAACATCTGGTAGACGCCTTCGGGCGTCCACTTGCCGGGGCGGGCCACGGCGGTGAGGTTCTCGTGCACGGTGAGCGACTTGAAGATGTTGCGCTCCTGCGGCACCCAGCCGATGCCGGCCGCGGCGCGCTGGTGCGGCGCCAGCTTGTGCAGCGCGACGCCCCCCAGGGAGATGCTGCCGCCATGCTGGCGCGTGGCGCCGGCGATGGTGTTCATCAGCGTGGTCTTGCCGGTGCCGTTGCGACCGAGCAGGGCCAGCGTCTGGCCCTCCTCCAGCTCGAACGACACGCCATTGAGGACCACCGCCTCGCCATAGCCGGCGGACAGGTCCTGCACTTTCAGAAGTTCAGCCATGCGCGGCCTCCGTATGCGCGTCTTCTCCATGGCCCAGGTAAACCGCCTTGACCTGCGGGTCGTTGGCGATCTGCTCCGGGTCGCCCTCGGTCAGCACCGTGCCGTTGACCAGCACCGTCATGCGCTTGGCGAAGCTGAAGACGAGGTCCATGTCGTGTTCGATCAGGAGCACCGAGACATCGGACGGCAGGGCCGCCACGGTCGCCAGGATCTCCTCGCGCTCGCCGGCCGGCACGCCGGCCACCGGCTCGTCGAGCAGCAGCACCTTGGGCTCGCAGGCCAAGGCGATGGCGATCTCCAGCAGGCGGCGCTTGCCGTAGGCCAGCTGCTCGGTCACCTGGTCCATCACCTCCGCGAGGTGGAAGTGCTCCAGCAGCTCGTAGGCGCGTTCGGTCACGGCCTTGTCGCCGCCCAGGGGCTGCCAGAAGCGCCCGCCCAGGCCGCGGTGCTGCGAGATGACCAGCGCCAGCGTCTGCAGCGGGGTCATCGACGAGAACAGCTGGTTGATCTGGAAGGTGCGCACCATGCCGCGGCGCACGCGCTCGTGCGGCGCCAGGCGGGTGATGTCCACGCCATTGAGGACGATCTTGCCCTCGGTGGGCGGCAGCACGCCGGTGAGCAGGTTGATCAGCGTGGTCTTGCCGGCGCCGTTGGGGCCGATCAGCGCATGGCGGGCGCCCTTGCGCAGGTCGAGGTTGACGTTGCCGGTGGCGGTGATGCCGCCGAAGCGCTTCACCAGGCCCTGGGCCGACAGCACGATTTCTTGGGTATCGCCGTGATGGCCGCTCATTGCGCGCCTCCCTTCTTGCCGCCGAACCAGGTCCAGGGGCGCAGCAGCCGGTCGCGGCCGACCAGCACCAGCACCACCAGGAACAGGCCCAGCCAGAACGTCCAGTACTGCGGGGTGATGCTCGAAAGCACGTCGTACATCAGCTTGAACACGATCGCGCCGAACACGCCGCCCCACAGCCAGCCGGTGCCGCCGATGACCAGCATCAGCAGCACGTCGGCCGAGCGGTGCACGTCGAACACGTCCAGCGAGGCGAAGCCGGTGGTCTGGGCCAGCAGCGCGCCGGAAACGCCGGCCATGGCCGCGGCCACGGTGTAGACCACGGCCAGGCGCTGGGCCACCGGGATGCCGATGGCCATGGCGCGCAGGCGGTTGTCGCGGATCGCCTTGAGCGTGCCGCCGAACGGCGAGTTCACCAGGCGGCGGGCGATGATGAACACCACCAGCAGCATCGCCAGCGAGTACAGCGCGCCGGTGCGGCCGGCCAGGTCGAACTCGAAGGTGCCCAGGAGCGGGCCGATGACCACGCCCTGCAGGCCGTCGGCGCCGCCGGTGAGCCAGTCGAGCTTGTTGGCCAGCTCCAGCAGGATCAGGGCCACGCCCAGGGTCACCATCAGGCGGGTCAGGTCGGTGCCGCGCTGGATGGTCAGGCTGGCGACCGCGCCCAGCGCGGTGGTCAGCACGGTGGCGACCAGCAGGCCCAGCAGCGGGTCCGGGTTGAGGTGCTTGGCGAACAGGGCCGCGGCGTAGGCGCCGAAGCCGAAGAACGCCGCATGGCCCAGCGAGACGATGCCGGTGTAGCCCAGCACCAGGTCCAGCGAGATGGCGAACAGCGCCACGATGGCGATCTCGTTGACGATGGCGGCATGCTGCGTGAACAGCAGCGGGGCGGCGAACATCGCCAGCCACAGCACCGGCTCCCAGGCGCGCATGCGGCCCGCGTCCAGCAGCGAGCGCTGGGCCTGCTCGCGGTTGTTGTTGTCGGTCTTGGTGGCGCTCATGCCTTGCCTCCCTGGCGAACGAACAGGCCCTGCGGCTTCCAGATCAGGATGGCGATCATGACGGTGTAGACGATGAAGGCGCCCAGCTTGGGGATGTAGTACTTGCCCGCCACGTCGGCGATGCCCACGAGCAGCGCGGCCAGCAGCGGGCCGGTGATCGAGGAGGTGCCGCCGACGGCGCAGACGATCAGGAAATAGAACATGAACTTCAGCGGGAAGTTCGGGTCCAGGCCCAGCACCTCCGCGCCCAGTGCGCCGCCCAGGCCGGCCAGGCCGCAGCCGAAGGCGAAGGTCGAGAGGAACACGATGTTCACGTTGATGCCCAGGCCGGCGGCCACGCGCTGGTCGTCGACCGAGGCGCGCAGGCGGCTGCCGAAGCGCGTGCTCGAGAGGATGTACTGCAGGCCGATGGTCAGCGCCGCGCACACCGCGATGATGAACAGGCGGTAGTGGCCCATGCCCAGCATGAGCGCGCCCTCGCCGATCTCGGTGCGGCCCTTGAGCCAGTCGGGCAGCTGGATGATCTGCTGCGTCGAGCCGATGAAGTAGTCCACCGCGGCGGTGGCCATGAAGACCAGGCCGATCGTGAACAGCACCTGGTCCAGGTGCGGGCGCTTGTACAGCGGGCGGTACAGGGTGCGTTCGAGGATGCCGCCCAGCAAGGCCGCGCCCAGGAAGGCCAGCGGCAGGCAGGCCAGGAAGGGAACGCCGGCGCGCTGCATCAGCAGCACGGTGATGTAGCCGCCGGTCATGGCGAAGGCGCCGTGGGCCAGGTTGATGAAGTTCATCAGGCCCATCGTCACCGCCAGCCCCAGGGCCAGGATGAACAACAGCATGCCGTAGGCGATGCCGTCAAAGAGGATGGTGAGCATGGATCGATAAAGTGACGCAGGCAGTCAATCCCGCAGGGGTGCCGTGCGGGCGGGCGGCGAGGCGACGCGCCGTGGCGCGCCGCCTCCTCGGGCATCAGGAACCCTTGGCAGGGTCCTTGACGTCCTTGATCGTGGCGAACTCGATGTTAAAGAGTTGTCCGTTCTTCTTTTCAACCTTCCGGATGTAGACGTTCTGCACGACCTCGCGGGTCTGCGCATCGATGAAGATGGGGCCGCGCGGGCTCTCGAACAGCTGGCCCTTCATGCCGGCCAGCAGGGCGTCGCCGCCGCTCTTGCCGCCGGTTTTCTTCAGGGCTTCGTAGATCACGCGCATGCCGTCGTAACCGCCCACCGCGTGGAAGTTGGGGCGCATCTTGTTGGCCTTCTCGAAGGCCTCGACGAACTTCTTGTTCAGGGGCGACTCGTGCGCGGCGGAATAGTGGTGCGAGGTGACCACGCCCAGGGCGACGTCGCCCATGGCGTTGAGGATGTCGTCGTCGGTGACGTCGCCAGGGCCGATCAGCTTGATGCCGGCCTTGTCCAGGCCACGCTCGGCGAACTGCTTCATCAGGGACGAGCCGCCCCCCGAGGGCACGAAGACGAACAGCGCGTCGGGCTTGAGGTCACGCACCTTCTGCAGGAAGGGCGCGTAGTCCGGGTTGCGCAGGGGCACGCGCACGCTCTCGACGACCTGGCCGCCGTTGAAGGTGAAGCGGTCCTTGAAGTACTTCTCCGCGTCCAGGCCCGGGCCGTAGTCGGTCACCAGGGTGACGACCTTCCTGATGCCGTTCTTGGGCGCCCAGTCGGCGATGCCGATGGTCACCTGCGGCAGGGTGAAGCCGGTGCGCACGATGTAGGGCGAGGCCTGGGTGATGCTGGACGTGGCCGCGCCCATCACCACCAGGGGCGTCCGGGACTGCGTGGCCACCGGCGCGGAGGCCAGCGCCAGCGGGGTCAGGCCGAAGCCGGCCAGCACGTCCACCTGCTCGCTGACCACCAGCTCCTGCGCCAGGCGCTTGGCCACGTCGGGGATGCCGGTATCGTCCTTGACGATCACCTGCACCTTGCGGCCGGCGACCGCGTCGCCGTTCTGCGCCATGTACAGGCGCACCGCCGCCTCGATCTGCTTGCCGTGCGTGGCGAAGGGGCCCGACATGGGCAGGACCAGGCCGACCTTGAACGGGGCCTGCTGGGCGACCGCGACGCCCGCCGCGGGCAGCAGGGCTGCGGCGGCCAGGGCCTGGATCAGGATTCGCTTCTTCATGGGGTTCTCTCCTTGCACGGAACAACAATCAGCCCGCGAACGGGCCATGGGCTCCCGGACCTTCCGGGTAAACCCCATATTTTGTTGCGCGCGCAACCATTTCGGATGGATAAC
Source organism: Ramlibacter sp. MAHUQ-53 (assembly GCF_052600055.1). Taxonomy (NCBI): domain Bacteria; kingdom Pseudomonadati; phylum Pseudomonadota; class Betaproteobacteria; order Burkholderiales; family Comamonadaceae; genus Ramlibacter; species Ramlibacter sp. MAHUQ-53. The sequence goes on along the minus strand of NZ_JBQWTS010000007.1, from coordinate 34,609 downwards.
CTCAAAGAGAACCTGATCTACCAGCTATGCCGCGACGGCATGGCCCGGCGGGCGAACGCCCCCTCTTGCAAAAAGTGCCGTCCGGCGGGGGCCGGACGGCACTCGCTCGGGTGCGTCCTTACTTGGTCTTGCCCGGGTCCTTGACGTCCTTGATCACGTCGAACTCGATGTTCCAGAGCTGGCCGTCCTTCTTCTCGACCTTGCGCAGATAGATGTTCTGGACGATGTCGCGGGTCTGGGCGTCGATGAAGACGGGGCCGCGCGGGCTCTCGAAGATCTGGCCCTTCATGCCGGCCAGCAGGGCGTCGCCGCCGCCCTTGCCGCCGGTCTTCTTGAGGGCTTCGTAGATCACGCGCATGCCGTCGTAGCCGCCCATGGCCATGAAGTTGGGGCGCAGGTTCTTGTTGGCCTTCATGAAGGCCTCGACGAACTTCTTGTTCGCGGCGGAGGGGTGGGCCGCCGAGTAGTGGTGCGAGGTGACCACGCCCAGGGCGCCGTCGCCCATGTCGTTCAGCTGGTCGTCGTCGGTGACGTCGCCGGTGCCAATGAGCTTGATGCCGGCCTTGTCCATGCCGCGCTCGAGGAACTGCTTCATCACCGCGGCGCCGGCGCCGGAGGGCACGAAGACGAACAGGGCGTCGGGCTTGATGTCACGCACCTTCTGCAGGAAGGGGGCGAAGTCCGGGTTGCGCAGCGGCACGCGCAGCGACTCGGGGACGGTACCGCCGTTGAACAGGAGGCGGTCCTTGAAGAAGCGCTCGGCGTCGATGCCCGGGCCGTAGTCGGTCACCAGGGTCACGACCCGCTTGATGCCGTTCTTGGGCGCCCAGTCGGCCAGGGCCACGGAGGCCTGCGGCAGCGTGAAGCTGGTGCGCACGATGTACGGCGAGGCCTCGGTGATGCTGGAGGTGGCGGCGGCCATCACCACCAGCGGCGTCTTGGATTGCGTGGCCAGCGGCGCGACGGCCATCGCGGACGGGGTGATGCCCATGCCGGCGATCACGTCGACCTTGTCGTTGACGATCAGTTCCTGGGCCAGGCGGCGGGTGACGTCGGGCAGGCTGGTGTCGTCCTTGACGATCAGCTGCACCTTGCGGCCGGCGACGGTGTCGCCGTTCTGCGCCATCCACAGCTTGGCGGCGGCCTCGATCTGGCGGCCGGTGGTGGCCTGCTGGCCGGTCATGGGGAGGATCAGGCCGATCTTGAACGGGGCCTGCTGCGCCAGCGAGAGGCCGCTGGCGGAGATCAGGGCCGCGCCGACGAGGGCCTGGACGAGGGTGCGCTTCTTCATGGTCTCTCTCCTAGTTTGGATTCCGGTTGGATCGGTGGGCGATATCAGTTATTGCAGTTTGCTATTTCCGACGCCGTGCTATGACCGAGCGACGGGTGCTCGCGGATGGTACTCCGAGGCGGTCCGTCTCAGCCACGTTGTCGTATCAGGCGCACACCCGGCATGCGGTCGAGGCTGCGGGTCGCCACCGCCTCGCGCAGGTTGCGCTGCGCCAGCCGCGAGTGCTCGCGCATGATGGCCTCGGCCCGGCCGCCCTCGCGCGCCTCGATGGCGTCGAGCACCTGGCGGTGCTGGTCCTGGGCCACGATCAGCATGTCCCGCGAGCGGGGCGAGTTGGCCTGCAGCACCACGAAGCCCGAGGGCGAGGCGAAGGGCAGGCGCACCACCCGGTCGAGTTCGCGGGCCAGGGTGCCGCTGCCCACCATCTCGGACAGCAGGTTGTGGAAACGCTCGTTGTGCTCGGTGTAGCGGGCGAAGGCCTCGTCGTCGAGGGCGGGCTGGCCCAGCACCGCGTCGATGCCGTCCAGGCACTCGCGCGCGTCGGCCAGGATGCCGGGGGCCACGCCGCGCTCGGCGGCCAGGCGGGCGCACAGGCCCTCGATGGTGCCGCGCAGCTCGATCGCATCGTGCACGTCGCGCTCGGTGAAGGAGCGCACGGCGTAGCCGCCCGCGGGCAGGGCCTCGAGCAGGCCCTCCTGCTCCAGCCGCAGCAGGGCGGCGCGGATCGGGGTGCGCGAGACGCCCAGCTTCTCCACGATCGACAGTTCGGCGATCCGGCTGCCCGAGGGCAGCTCGCCCGCCAGCACCATCTCGCGCAGCCGCAACAGGGCGCGCACGGCCTGCGAGCCGGAGGGCTCGGACTCGGCGGGGCGGGCGATTTCGTGTTCCGTCGACTTCGACATGTATTCAATGTATCAGCAGAAATCACCGTTTGACCCAGATCAAACCCGAACATACCCCCAATATCAGTGTTTTCCCTAGGTGAATGTATACAACGAGTATCCAGAACACCATAATGCGGCCTTCCCTTCACTGACCGCTGGACTCCCATGTTTCCGAAGAACGCCTGGTACGTCGCCTGCACGCCCGACGAAATCGACAGCAAGCCCCTGGGCCGCATGATCTGCGGCGAGCAGATCGTGTTCTACCGGGGCGAGGAGGGCAAAGTCGCAGCCCTCGAGGACTTCTGCCCCCACCGCGGCGCCGCCCTGTCCCTGGGCTACGTCTGCGAAGGCAAGCTGGTGTGCGGCTACCACGGCCTGGTCATGGGCTGCGACGGCAAGACCCACGCCATGCCGAGCCAGCGGGTGGGCGGCTTCCCCGCCATCAAGGCCTACCCGGTGGTCGAGCGCCACGGCTTCATCTGGGTCTGGCCCGGCGACCCGGCCAAGGCCGACCCCGCCACCATCCACCACCCGCACTGGTCCGACAACCCCGAGTGGGCCTACGGCGGCGGCCTGTACCACATCAAGTGCGACTGGCGCCTGATGGTCGACAACCTGATGGACCTCACGCACGAGACCTATGTGCACACCACCAGCATCGGCCAGAAGGAGATCGACGAGACGCCGGTGTCGACCAAGACCGTGGGCGACGAGGTCATCACCAGCCGCTTCATGAACAACGTGATCGCCCCGCCCTTCTGGCGCGCCAACATGCGCGCCAAGGGCCTGGACGAACACCAGCCGGTGGACCGCTGGCAGATCTGCCACTTCACGCCCCCCAGCCACATCATGATCGAGGTGGGCGTGGCGGTGGCCGGCAAGGGCGGCTACGACGCGCCCCCCGAGTACAAGGTGTCGGCCACGGTGGTGGACTTCATCACCCCCGAGACCGAGACCACGATGTGGTACTTCTGGGGCATGGCCCGCAACTTCAGCCCCAAGGACACCAACCTCACCGCCCAGATCCGCGAGGGCCAGGGCAAGGTGTTCGCCGAGGACACCGCGGTGCTCGAGGCGCAGCAGCGCAACCTCACCCTCTACAAGAACCGCAAGCTGCTGATGCTGAACATCGATGCCGGCGGCGTGCAGTCGCGCCGTATCATCGACCGGCTGATCGCCGCCGAGCAGTCCACGGAGCCGGCGCCCTCGGCCCTGTGACCGCCCTTTCCTGCCTGACTCCATGACCCAACTCCAAGTGAAGGTGCTGCGGCGCCGCGAGGAAGCCGAGGGCATCGCCAGCTTCGAGCTGGCGCGCGCCGACGGCGGCCCCCTGCCCGCCTTCAGCGCCGGCTCGCACATCGACGTCCACCTGCCCGGCGGCCTGGTGCGCCAGTACTCGCTGGCCAACGACCCGCACGATGCCACCCACTACCGCATCGGCGTGCTGCGCGACCCGGCCTCGCGCGGCGGCTCGGTCGCCATGCACGACCAGGTGCGCGAGGGCGACGTGCTCACCATCAGCGAGCCGCGCAACCACTTCCCGCTGGTGGCCGCGCCGCACATCATCCTGCTGGCCGGCGGCATCGGCGTCACGCCCCTGCTGTGCATGGCCCAGCGCCTGGCCGCCACCGGCGTGAGCTTCGAGCTGCATGCCTGCAACCGCTCGCTGGCGCGCAGCGCGTTCGTGGGCGAGATGCAGGCCTTCGGCGAGCGCTTCCACCTGCACCTGGACGACGGCGACGCCGCCCAGAAGCTGGACCTGCCCGCCCTCCTGAAGAAGGCCCCCGCCGGCAGCCGCATCTACGTCTGCGGCCCGGGCGGCTTCATCGACTTCGTGGTGAACACGGCCAAGGCCCAGGGCTGGCCGGCCGACCACGTGCACCTGGAGTACTTCGGCGCCGCGCCGCAGGACACCACCGGCGACCAGGCCTTCGAGGTGCGCATCGCCTCCACCGGCAAGACCTACACCGTGCCCGCCGACCAGCCGGTCAGCACCGCCCTGGCCGCCCAGGGCGTGGAAATCATGGTTTCGTGCGAACAGGGCGTGTGCGGCACCTGCCTGACCCGCGTCCTGGAAGGCGAGGTCGACCACCGCGACCTGTACCTCACCGACGCCGAGAAGGCCTGCCACGACCAGTTCCTCCCCTGCTGCTCGCGCGCCAAGGGCAAGCTGCTGGTCCTGGACCTCTGAGGCACAGCGTTACGATCGGGGGCTTCGGCCCCCTTTTCCATTTCAGTCCCCCGAGGAGACGACTCCATGATGAAACTACCCGCCCGCTACGACCACGTGGGCAGCTTCCTGCGCCCGCAATACCTGCTCGAGGCGCGTGAACAGAAGGCCCAGGGCAAGATCACCCCCGAGCAGCTGCGCGCCGTGGAAGACAAGGCGATCGCCGAGATCGTCAAGTTCCAGCAGGACGTGGGCCTCAAGAGCATCACCGACGGCGAGTTCCGCCGCACCTACTTCCACATCGACTTCCTCGAGCAGCTCGGTGGCGTGGTGGCCGACATTCCGGTCAGCGTGCTCAATGCCGACGGCACCAAGGCCCTGGCGCCCCCGGTGATGAAGGTGACCAGCAAGGTCACGCACGCCAAGAACATCGAGGTCGACAACTTCAAGTACGTGCAGTCGCTGACCCCGGCCGGCTGCACCCCGAAGATGACGATCCCCTCGCCGACGATGCTGCACTTCCGCGGCGGCCGCGCCGGCATCAGCCGCGAGGCCTACCCCGAGCTGGATCCCGCCTTCTACGACGACGTGGCCAAGGCCTACGGCGACGAGCTGCGCGCCCTCTACGCCGCCGGCTGCCGCTACGTGCAGATGGACGACACCAACCTCGCCTACCTGTGCGACGAGAAGATGCGCGAGGCCGCCCGCCAGCGCGGTGACGACCCCAACGAGCTGCCGCACCGCTACGCCGCCTTCATCAACAAGGTGGTGGCGCAGAAGCCCGAGGGCATGCTGCTGGCCATGCACCTGTGCCGCGGCAACTTCAAGAGCACGCACGCCGCGGCCGGCAACTACGAGCCGGTGGCCGAGGCCCTGCTCAAGGAAATGGACCTCGACGCCTACTTCCTCGAGTACGACGACGACCGCTCCGGCGACTTCCGCCCGCTGCGCTACCTGCCCAAGGGCAAGACCGTGGTGCTGGGCCTGGTGACCACCAAGTTCGGCCAGCTGGAAAGCAAGGACGACCTCAAGCGCCGCATCGACGAGGCCGCCCGCTATGCGCCGCTGGAGCAGCTGGCCCTGTCGCCCCAGTGCGGCTTCTCCAGCACCGTGCACGGCAACAACATCGCCGTCGAGGACCAGCGCACCAAGCTGCGCCTGGTGGTGGAGACCGCGCAGGAAGTGTGGGGCGATCTCTGATCGGCGCCTGCCTTCGCTGAATGAACGCCCGCCTTGCGCGGGCGTTTTTCATGGGGCCTGGAAGCCGGGGGCATCGCCCGGGCACCCGATGCGGCAGGCGGCACGGCTTCAGCCCCTTGTCGGCAGGAACCGTCCGTCCATCGTTGTGCACTTAACGGATGGGTTAGGTCCATCCGTTCTGCCCCGGGGAGGTCCGCCATGTGCCCTGTCCACGACGATGTCTTTTGCGCACGTACCGACGTGCTCCTGCGCATGCTTCACGGCGACCTGGCGAGGTATTGCTCGGAGCATGTCAAAAGCGAGATCCGGCAGCTCCTGCATTCCCTGGATGCGCCGCTGGAGCCCTCCGGGGATGAGGCGCCGGAGGGCTTGGACTGAGGGGGTGTCCCGCCACGCGGCGAGGCCTGGATGTCAGGCCTGCGATTGCGTCTGCTGGAGGAAAGCCGAAATCAACTGGGACTTGGGCGAGCCCCGCTGCCACAGCACACCGAACCGGCGCGCCTCGCCGCTGTCGTCCACGCGAAGGGAGGCCACCCGCAGGCCGGCCGTCAGGGGCGAGCCGATGTCGGGCACCAGGGACACGCCCAGGCCTTCATGGACCATCATGGCGATCGCCAGCAGCGAGCTCAGTTCAAAGCGCTCGGCCGGCTCGATGCCGTGCTGGCGCAGGAAGCGGTCGGCATGCTTGCCGCCGCCGAGCGAACGGTCATAGCGTATGAAGGGTTGGGTTCGCAGCAGGTCCAGCGGCTCCTGGTGCGACTGGGATTGCGGCACCAGGGCCACCAGGGGCTCCTGCCTGAGCAGCGTCCAGTTCGAGAAAACTCGAGAAGCTTAGGTCGGTGTCTACGAGGCCGGCATCAGCCCAATCCAGACGTTCGTGAAGGCAGGAAAACTCAAGGCGCTGGCCGTGATGGACAAGAGCCGCTCGCCCATGCTCCCGGACGTCCCGACGATGGAAGAGTCGGGCCTGGCCAACCTGGAGAGCAAGCTGTGGTGGGGCATCGTCGCGCCGCGGACCACGCCAGCCCACGTCATTGCAGCGATCAACCGTGATGTGAATGCGGTCCTGCGGGACCCGGCGATCCGCAAGCGCATCGAGGAGTCTGGCGGCACCGTGGAGGGCGGCACGGCCCAGGCCTTCGAGAACCAGATCGCCGCCTATCGCAGGCAATTTGGCCCGGTCATCAAGGCCGCGGGCATCACCAACAACTGAGTCATTGCCGGGGTCCCCGAACACCCGCTGCTGCATCAGTTCGGGGACTCCCGTCGGGGCGAGGTTGGCCCGCCCGAGCCGCCCGCCTGCAGGCCGGCGGGTGAAGGGGTGCCCGTTCAACCCGCGGACGTCCGCATCGGTGGCAAGCAGGAGGTGGGCAGTGGCCAGGCCGTGCCTAATGCACCGTCGGAAGTTGGCCGGGCTTGCCCAGAAAGTAGCCTTGCGCGAACGTCACACCGAGCGCGCGCAAGATACGGCCGAATGCTCGGTCACTTCGAGCACGCCCCTTTTCAAGTCACGGCGACCCAGGGAGCCTGGGAACTCGCGGCTCTTCGCGGTGGCCGGCAAGACGTTGACGGCCAGATACAGCGGCTCTGGCAGCGCATCAAACGCTTCGGTCGCCTTCTGAACAGACATCACCTCCGGCTCGATAGGGAGGCCTGCTTCATCGGCCTCCCTGAACCAGACGTCGGGGGTGCGTTGCGGATGCAACGTAAACCGCGGCAGCGCTTCACCGCCCGCCATCCTCTCCGCGGCGATTTCGAGGATCGGTTGGAACACGATGGCCATGCCATCACCGCCCAGCACGGACCCGATTCGTTCGCGTCGCTCTCTGCCCTCGCGGCTCGTCCGCGGCCCGCGCTGGATCTGACTTTCGATCAGGTGGGCGAGAAATTTCACGGCGCGCAGGTCGCGCTCGTTGAATAACGGTCACTCGGCAGGGCCATCCCGTCCGCCCTCGATCAGCCGGCACGCATCCCCCAGGCACGCCCCTTGCCCCTCCCCCCTGCCGGGCCATGCCTCGCCCGGGGAGCGCGCGCGCCCATGTTCAAGAGCTTTTTCCTCGGCGGCTTCGAATGCGCCACGGGATTCAACCGAGAAGGCCACTGGATCGACCTGGTCTCGGCCACCTGGCACGACCTGCATGCGGACGACGACTACCGCCGCCTGCGCGAGGTCGGCATCCTGGCCGCGCGCGACGCGGTGCGCTGGCCGCTGGTGGACCGCGGCGGCGGCCGCTACGACTTCACCAGCCTCGAGCCGGTGGTGCGCGCGGCGCAGCGCCATGGCGTGGAGGTGATCTGGGACCTGTTCCACTACGGCTATCCCGCCGGCCTGGACCTGCTCTCGCCGGCCTTCGCCGAGCGCTTTGCCGACTACTGCGCCGCCTGCGCCCGCCACCTGCGCCGGCGCACCGCGGGCACGCTGTGGTTCACGCCGGTCAACGAGCCCTCCTTCTTCGCCTGGGCCGCGGGCCATGACGCGCAGTTCGCGCCGCACCGCCGCGGCCAGGCCGCGGACCTCAAGCTGGCCCTGGTGCGCGCGGCCCTGCGCGGCATGCGCGCCATCCGCGACGAAGTGCCCGGCGCGCGCTTCGTCCACGCCGACCCGCTGTGCCGGGTGGTGCCGCCGGACGACCGCCCCGAGTCCGTGGCCGCGGCGCGCGAGTTCAACGAACGCCACGTGTTCGAGTCGTGGGACATCCTGTGCGGGCGGCTGCACCCCGAGCTGGGCGGCAGCCGCGCCCTGCTCGACGTGGTCGGCGTGAACTACTACTGGACCTGCCAGTGGGTCCACGGCCGCCACAAGGAATGGCTGCACGACGGCGACCCGCGCCGCCAGCCGCTGTCCGAGCTGGTGCGCCGGGTCTGGGAGCGCTATGGCGGCGACCTCCTCATCACCGAGACCATGCACTGGGGCGAGCACCGCGCCGACTGGTTCCGCGGCCTGGCCCGCGAGGTCGAGCGCATCCTCGCCCTGGGCATCCCGCTGCGCGGCGTGTGCCTCTACCCGATCCTCGCCATGCAGGACTGGCATGCCCCGCGCGACTGGCTGCCCATGGGCCTGTGGGATATCGACGGCGCCAACGGCATGGGCCGGGTGGTGCACCAGCCGCTGCTCGACGCGCTGCGCGACGCCCAGCGCCGGCTGCCGGGGGGCTGGGGGCCATGAGTCCCGCTGGCGGCGTGCTGGGGCCGGTCGCCGACATCCCGCCCCGCGCGCTGCAGGCCGGCCAGCGCGCCCTGGTGCAGGACCTCGCCTGGGCCAGCCTCTCCGGCGCATTCTCCGGCGGCGTCGTGCTGGTGGCCTTCGCCCTGGCGCTGGGCGCGACGCCCCTGCAGGTGGGGCTGCTGGCCGCGATCCCGTTCGTGACCCAGGCGGCGCAGTGGCCGGCCACCCTGCTCGTTGAACGGGTACGCCGGCGCCGCCTGATCGGCGTGACCCTGCTGACGCTGGCGCGCCTGCTGCTGCTCGCGATGGCGCTGCTGCCCCTGCTGCCCTCGCCCCGCCTCGCGCTGTGGGCGCTGCTCGCGGCGCAGGCACTCATCGCCCTGCTCCACGCGGTGGCCGGCTGCGCGGTGAACTCCTGGCTGCACCAGCTCATACCGCCCTCGCAGCTGGGCGGCTTCTTCGCGCGGCGGCTGTTCTGGGCGACCGCCCTGTCCTGCGCGGGCACGCTGGCCGCCGGCGCGCTGGTGGCGCGCCCGGCCACCGCCACCGCCGCGCCGCTGGAGGCCTACGCGCTGGCCTTCGTGGCCGCCTCGCTGGCGGGGCTCGTCAGCTCCTTCCACCTGGCCCGCGCGCCCGAGCCGCAGATGCGGGAGGCCGGCCCCGTCACCGGCCTGGCCGCGCGCCTGCGCGCGCCGCTGCGCGATCGCAACTTCCGCCGGGTGCTGGTGTTCCTGGGCGCCTGGACCATCGCCTCCAACCTGGCCGTGCCCTTCATCGCGGTGTTCCTCATGGAGCAGCTCGACTACCCGCTGGGCGTGGTCACCCGCCTGTGGGTCGTCAGCCAGGTCGCCAACGCGCTCACGCTGGTGCTGTGGGGCCGGCTGTCGGACCGCCTGACGAACAAGGGCGTCCTCGCCGTGGCCCTGCCCCTGCACTTCGGCGCGATGCTGGCGATGGTGGCGGTGGACGGCGTCGCCGACCCGGGCTGGCGGCTGGCCCTGCTGCACCTGCTGCACGTGGCCATGGGCGTGGCCGCGGCAGGCATCGGCCTGGGCGTGGGCAACCTGGGGCTGAAGCTCGCGCCGGCGGCCAATGCCACGGCCTACCTCGCGGCCATCGGCCTGGTCTGCGCCCTCGGCGGCGGCGTGGCGCCGGTGCTGGCCGGCGCCCTGGCCGAGGCCGCCGCCACGCGCGAGCTGTCCGCGGTGATCCGCTGGAACGCGCCCGGCGGCGGCGGCGAATTCGCGGTGATCGGTTTCGCCCACTGGGACTTCCTGTTCGCCGCCTCGGCGTTGCTCGGGCTGTACGTGATGCACGCGCTCTCGCGGGTGGCCGAGGGCCGCGAGGTGGGCGAGCGCGAGGTGGTCCAGGAATTCCTGCTGGAAGGCTGGCGCGGCCTCAGCCAGCTCTCGTCGGTGGCCGGCAACCTGGGCAGCCTGTTTCCCTTCGAGCGCCTCGGCGAACGCCGCAAGTGGTGGCGGCCGCGGCAGCGGCAGAACCGGGGTTGAGGGCGTCGAGGGGCGCCGGGCAGGCCGGCGAAGGGCGATGGCAGGGCGTTCGGTGTGGACCCCGGCGCGTCAGCGCTGGCCGCGGAAGGCGCGCCACAGGCGCCAGGCCGCCAGCAGCGGCCCCGACCACTTCAGGATGCGGCGAGGGCGGATCGCCAGGAGCGCGCCGATCAGGCCCAGCGCCAGGGCCGGCTGCGACACCAGCCGGCGCGCCCGGCCCACGGCGCGGTCGGCGCAGGCCAGGGGCTGGGCCACCACCGCGAGCTCGCCGGCCAGGCGCCGGCGCTCCATGCCGCTGCGCGCGCACAGCACGGCGCGGCGGCGCTGCAGGTCACGCAGGGCGCGGCTCACCGGCCCTCCGGCGGCTCGGACGGGGCCGGCCTCAGGGCCTCGCGGTCCTGCGCCAGTTCGTCCAGGCTGGACTGGAACATCGAGCCGCTGGAGCGCACCCGCTCCCGGCCGGCCGCCAGCAGCCAGAGGCCGCCGCCGCCGAGCAGCACCGTCATGACGCCCAGCGCCGGCAGGCGGTAGCTGTCCCAGAACAGGACCAGCACGAAGGCGCAGGCCAGCAGGGTGGCGATCGCCAGCAGCATGGCGCCGAACAGGGTCAGCGCCAGGCCCTCGGCCAGACGCAGCTTCTGCTCCTCGAGCTCGTTGCCCAGGAGCGCAAGCCGGACCTGGAGCAGTTCCAGGCCCGCGTCCAGCGAGGCGCGCAGGGAGGCCAGGAAGCCGGGGGCGTCCTTCGGGTCACCCATGCCGGCTTACCGGCGCGCGATCAGCATGCCCACGAGCATGCCGACGCCGGCGGCGATGCCGATCGAGGTCCAGGGTCGCTCATGAACGAATTCGTCCGTCGCCCGGACGGCCTGGCGCGCCTGGTGGACGGCAGCGTCCTGCAGGCGGCCCAGCTCGGCGCGGGCCCGCTGCATGCGGTCCTGGATGCGGGCGCGCATCTCGGCGACCTTCTCGCCCGTCTGGCCCGCGGTGAGGTGCAGGAGTTCCTCCGCATCCTCGATCACGAGCTTCAGGTCGGACATCAGCTTGTCGCGCTGTGCGGCGGCTTGGCTTTCGGTCATGGCTTCTCCTTGTGCTTGGGCATCCATGGTAGGGCCTGCAAAGCTCGAACAGAAGTCATCACCCTGCGCCCTTGATGAATATCAAGCTGGTCATCGTGGTCGTATCGACCTGGGTCCGCGACGCCGGCCGGCGCCTCAATTGCCGTTGTGGTGCGGCGGCGGCGTCACTTCCCAGTGCTGGACCACCCGGTCCTGTGAATCGACGCTCTCCAGGCGCACCTTGAAGCCCCACAGGCGCGCCACGTGCTTGATCACCTCCTCGGCGCTGTCGTCCAGGGGGCGGTCGCCCTGGCGGGTGTGGCGCAGGGTCAGGGAGCGGTCGCCGCGCAGGTTCACGTTCCAGACCTGGATGGAGGGCTCGCGGAAGTTCAGGTCGTACTGGCGCGAGAGCGACTCGCGCACCCGCCGGTAGCCGGACTCGTCGTGGATGGCGGCCACCTCCAGCTCGCTGCGGGTGGCGTCGTCGACGATGGTGAACAGGCGGAACTCGCGCATCAGCCGCGGCGAGAGGTACTGGCCGATGAAGCTCTCGTCCTTGAAGTGGCGCATCGCGTAGTCCAGTGACGTGAGCCAGTCCGTGCCGGCGATGCCGGGAAACCACTCGCGGTCCTCGTCGGTCGGGTGCTCGCAGATGCGGCGCAGGTCGCTGAACATGGCGAAGCCCAGCGCGTAGGGGTTGATGCCGCTGTAGCGCGGGTCGGTCACCGGCGGCTGGAACACCACATTGGTGTGCGAGGCCAGGCACTCGATCATGAAGCCGTCGGCCAGGCGGCCCTGCTCGTACAGGGAGGTGAGCAGGGTGTAGTGCCAGAAGGTGGCCCAGCCCTCGTTCATCACCTGGGTCTGGCGCTGCGGGTAGAAGTACTGGGCGACCTTGCGCACGATGCGCACCACCTCGCGCTGCCACGGCTCCAGCAGCGGCGCGTTCTTCTCGATGAAGTACAGGAGGTTCTCCTGCGGCTCCTCGGGGTAGCGGCGCCGCTCCTTGCGCGCCTCCTTGCCCGGCGAGCGCGGCAGCGTGCGCCACAGGTCGTTCACCTGCTGCTGCAGGTAGGCCTCGCGCTCCTTGCGCCGCGCCTCCTCCTGCGCCAGCGACAGGCGCTGCGGCCGGCGGTAGCGGTCCACGCCGTAGTTCATGAGGGAATGGCAGGCGTCGAGCACCTCCTCCACCGCGTCCAGCCCGTGGCGCTCCTCGCAGTCGGCGATGTAGCTGCGGGCATAGACCAGGTAGTCGATGATGGACGAGGCGTCCGTCCACATGCGGAACAGGTAGTTTCCCTTGAAGAAGCTGTTGTGGCCGAAGCAGGCATGGGCCATCACCAGCGCCTGCATCGGCAGGGTGTTCTCCTCCATCAGGTAGGCGATGCACGGGTCTGAGTTGATGACGATTTCGTAGGCCAGGCCCATGTGCCCGCGCCGGTAGCTCTTCTCGCTGGTGATGAACTGCTTGCCGAAGGACCAGTGCCGGTAGTTCACCGGCATGCCCACCGAGGCGTAGGCGTCGAGCATCTGCTCGGCGGAGATCAGCTCCAGCTGCACGGGGTAGGTGTCGAGCTTGAAGCCCGCCGCGGTCTCGCGGATCGCGTCGTAGTAGGTCTCGATCAGGTCGAAGGTCCAGTCCGAACCGGCGGGCAGGCGGTCCGCACCCCGGGGCAGGTCGTCCTTCATGCGGCCCCCTGCGGATGCTTCTTGAACAGGTCCCGGAACACCGGGAAGATCTGCTCGGGCGAGGTGATCTTCTGCATGGCGAAGTTCGCATGGGCCTCGCGCACCGCGCCGTACTCCTCCCACAGGTTCTGGTCCTCGTCGGCCACCTGCACGTAGGCGAAGTAGCGGCACAGGGGCAGCAGCTTGTTTTCCAGCAGGTCGCGGCACTTGGTGGAGTCCTGCTGCCAGTTGTCGCCGTCGGAGGCCTGGGCGCCGTAGATGTTCCACTCGCTGCCCATGTAGCGCTCACGGACGATCTCGTTCATCAGCACCAGCGCGCTGGAGACCACGGTGCCGCCGCTCTCGGTGGCGTGGAAGAACTCCTCCTCGGGCACCTCGGCGGCCTGGGTGTGGTGGCGGATGAAGACCACGTCGGTCTGCTTGTAGTGCCGCGACAGGAACAGGTACAGGAGGATGAAGAAGCGCTTGGCCAGGTCCTTGCGGCCCTCGTCCATCGAGCCGGAGACGTCCATCAGGCAGAACATCACCGCCTTGCTGGTGGGCAGCGGCTCGCGGACGCGGTGGCGGAACCGCAGGTCGAACGGGTCCAGGAACGGCACGCGGCGCAGGCGGGCGCGCAGGGCCTCCACCTCCTCGCGGGCCAGCTCGAGCTCGCGCGGCGGCGTGTCGGGCCGCTGCTCGAGGCGCGCCAGGTGGGCCTCGGCCTCGCGCAGCGCGGCGCGCGCCTCGCCGCCCATGGCGATGCGCCGGCCCAGGGCAACGCGCATCGAGCGCACCACATGCAGGCTGGTCGGGTTGCCTTCGGAGATGAAGCCGGCGCGTCGGGTCTTCCACTCCGGCGCATCGGCCAGCAGCTGGGTGCGGATCATCCGCGGCAGGGCCAGGTCGTCGAAGAAGTAGTTCATGAACTCCTCCCGCGTGATGCGGAAGGTGAAGTCGTCCTCGCCCTGGCCGTCCGGCGAGGCCTCGCCCCGGCCGGAGCCGCCCCCGCCGCCCTGGGGCCGGGGGATGCGGTCGCCGCGCACGTACTCCTGGTTGCCCGGGTGCACCATCTCGCGGCTGCCGCCGGGCGCATGGTGGAACACCGGCTCGGAGACATCCCGGCGAGGCAGGGAGATGTCGGCGCCCTCCTCGATGTTGTGGATGCTGCGGTCGCCCACCGCCTTGCGCACGGCCTCGCGGATCTGCTCCCGGTAGCGGCGCAGGAACCGCTCCCGGTTGCCGATCGACTTGTTCTTGCCGGACAGGCGCCGGTCGATGATCTGGTGGAGCTTGTTGGCGGTCGGCCCGGTCACTGCTGCCTCCCCGGTGCGGCCCTTACGAGCTCTTTCTCACGCGCAGGTACCACTCGCACAGCAGCCGCACCTGGCGGCGCGTGTAGCCCTTCTCGACCATCCGGTTGACGAAGTCCTCGTGCTTCTTCTGTTCGTCGGCGCTGGCCTTGGCGTTGAAGCTGATGACGGGAAGCAGGTCCTCGGTGTTGGAGAACATCTTCTTCTCGATCACGGTGCGCAGCTTCTCGTAGCTGGTCCACACCGGGTTCTTGCCGTTGTTGTTGGCGCGCGCACGCAGCACGAAGTTGACGATCTCGTTGCGGAAGTCCTTGGGGTTGGACAGGCCGGCGGGCTTCTCGATCTTCTCGAGCTCCGCGTTCAGCGCGGAGCGGTCGAAGATCTCGCCGGTGTCGGTGTCGCGGTACTCCTGGTCCTGGATCCAGAAGTCGGCGTAGGTGACGTAGCGGTCGAAGATGTTCTGGCCGTACTCGGAGTAGCTCTCGAGGTAGGCGGTCTGGATCTCCTTGCCGATGAACTCGGCGTAGCGAGCCGACAGGTGCTCCTTGATGTAGGCCAGGTACTTCTGCTCGGTCTCGGCCGGGAACTGCTCGCGCTCGATCTGCTGCTCGAGCACGTACATCAGGTGCACCGGGTTGGCCGCGATCTCGTGCGAATCGAAGTTGAAGACCTTGGACAGGATCTTGAACGCGAAGCGCGTGGAAATGCCGGTCATGCCCTCGTCGACCCCCGCGTAGTCGCGGTACTCCTGGTAGCTCTTGGCCTTGGGGTCGGTGTCCTTCAGGTTCTCGCCGTCGTAGATCTGCATCTTGGAGAAGATGCTGGAGTTCTCCGGCTCCTTCAGCCGCGTCAGGACCGCGAACTGGGCCATCATCTTGAGCGTGCCGGGCGCGCAGATCGCGTCCTTGAGCGAGGAGTTGCGAAGCAGCTTCTCGTAGATCTTCACTTCCTCGGCCACGCGCAGGCAGTACGGCACCTTCACGATGTAGATGCGGTCCAGGAAGGCCTCGTTGTTCTTGTTGTTCTTGAAGGCCTTCCACTCGCTCTCGTTGGAGTGGGCCATCACGATGCCGTCGAAGGGAATCGCGCCGAAGCCCTCGGTGCCCTTGAAGTTGCCTTCCTGGGTGGCGGTGAGCAGCGGGTGCAGCACCTTGATCGGCGCCTTGAACATCTCCACGAACTCCAGCAGCCCCTGGTTGGCCAGGCACAGGCCGCCCGAATAGCTGTAGGCGTCCGGGTCGTCCTGGGCGTACTGCTCGAGCTTGCGGATGTCGATCTTGCCGACGAGGGAGGAGATGTCCTGGTTGTTCTCGTCGCCCGGCTCGGTCTTGGCGATGGCGACCTGGCGCAGCACGCTGGGGTAGCGCTTGACGACGCGGAACTTGCGGATGTCCCCGCCGTACTCCTCGAGCCGCTTGACGGCCCAGGGCGACATGATCTTCTGCGTGTAGCGCCGCGGGATACCGTACTGCTGCTCGAGCAACGGGCCATCCTCGTCGTTGGAGAACAGGCCCAGCGGCGACTCGTTCAGCGGCGATCCCTTGATGGCGAAGAAGGGCACCTGCTCCATCAGCTGCTTGAGCCGCTCGGCGATGGAGGACTTGCCGCCGCCGACGGGGCCGAGCAGGTAGAGGATCTGCTTCTTCTCCTCGAGCCCCTGCGCGGCGTGGCGGAAGTGGGAGACGACCTGCTCGATCGGCTCCTCGAGTCCGTAGAAATCCTTGAACGCCGGGTAGATGCGCACCATCTTGTTGCCGAAGATGCGCGAGAGCCGCGGGTCATGCCGGGTGTCGATGACCTCGGGCTTGCCGATGGCGGCGAGCATGCGCTCGGCCGCCGTCGCATAGACGAGGGGGTCCTTCCGGCACAACTCGAGGTAGTCCTCGAGAGACATGTCCTCCTCGCGCGTCTGCTCGTAGCGCGCAAGGAAGTTGCGAATCACGTCCATGGAGCCTCCTTCCGTCCACGGGTGACCGCGAGGGTCCTGCGGTCACCGCAGTGCGAACCACTTTAGCGCGCCGGGTTTCTGCTCCGTTCGTGCCAATGTCGGCCAGCACCCGTCTTCACTGTAGGTGAACGATAGAGAAAGTGGAAGGGGCCAAGGTTCCCTGGAAAACAAATTCTTTGGTTGGCGTGTTTCAGCAACAGCGGGCGATGGCGGCGCGGACGAAGCGCGGCTTCGACCGCGCGCCGGCGCGCTCAGGCCAGACCGAGCAGGCGCACCGCGTTGTCCTTGAGGATGCCGGGCATGACCTCGGGCTTGAAGCCGGCCTCCTCGAAGTCCTTCATCCAGCGCTCGGGCGTGATCAGGGGGTAGTCGCTGCCAAACAGGACGCGGTCCTTCAGCAGGGTGTTGGCGTACTGCACCAGCTGCTTCGGGAAGTACTTCGGGCTCCAGCCGGAGAGGTCGATCCAGACGTTGGGCTTGTGCGTCGCAACAGACAGCGCCTCGTCCTGCCAGGGGAAGCTGGGGTGGGCCATGACGATCTGCATGTCGGGGAAGTCGATCGCCACGTCGTCCAGGTGCATGGGGTTGGAGTACTCCAGGCGCAGGCCGCCGCCGCAGCGCATGCCCGAGCCGATGCCGCTGTGGCCGGTGTGGAAGATCGCCGGCAGCTTGTGCGCGTTGATCACCTCGTAGATCGGCCAGGCCATCTTGTCGTAGGGGTGGTAGCCCTGCACCGTGGGGTGGAACTTGAAGCCCTTGACGCCCTCCTCCTTGATCAGGCGCTCGGCCTCGCGCGCGCCCATCTTGCCCTTGTGCGGATCGATCGAGGCGAAGGCCACCATCATGTCCGCGTTCTCGCGCGCGGCCTGCGCGATCTCCTCGTTGGGGATGCGGCGGCGGCCGATCTGGCTCTCGCTGTCCACCGTGAACATCACCAGGCCGATCTTCTTCTCGCGGTAGTAGGCCACCGTCTCGGCGATCGTCGGGCGGCGCGAGTTCCGGAAGTACTTGTCCGCCGCGCGGTCGTACTCCTCGGCGTAGTTGTCGAACGGATTCCAGCAGCTCACCTCGGCATGGGTGTGGATGTCGATGGCGATGAGGTTCTTGTGGTCCATGGCGTCTCCTCGGGTTTTCACTGATACGGCTGGCGGGCCGGCTTCCTAAACTGGCTATGTTTTATAGCCTTATTACAGGTCACACGGAGTCCCATGTCAAGCAATTCCACCGTCAACCCGAGCCTGGACGAAGTGCAGGTCGAGCATCGCGGCGCGATCTCCATTCTCCGCCTGTGCCGTCCGCGCAAGCGCAACGCCATCAGCGACGGCCTGATCGCCGCCATCGGCCAGCGCTTCGCCGAACTGCCCGCCACCACCCGGGCCGTCGTGCTGCATGGCGAGGGCGACCACTTCTGCGCCGGCCTGGACCTGAGCGAGCTGCAGGAGCGCGACGCGGTGCAGGGCCTGCACCACTCCCGCTCCTGGTTCTACATCCTGCGGGAGCTGGAGCAGGGCCCGGTCCCCGTCGTCGCGGCGCTGCATGGCGCGGTGGTCGGCGGCGGCCTGGAGCTGGCCTCGGCCTGCCACATCCGGGTGGCCGACGACACCGCCTTCTTCGCCCTGCCCGAGGGCTCGCGCGGCATCTTCGTGGGCGGCGGCGGCTCGGTCCGCGTGCCCAAGCTGATCGGCGCTCACCGCATGCTGGACATGATGCTGACCGGCCGCGTCTACAAGGCCGCCGAAGGCGTGGCCGTGGGCCTGGCGCAGTACCACGTGCCCGCCGGCGAGGCTCTGGCCAAGGCGATCGAGCTGGCCGAGCGCATCGCGCAGAACGCGCCCATGACCAACTACGCCCTGATCCAGGGCCTGCCCCGCATCGCCGAGCAGCCGGCCGACCACGGGTTCTTCTCCGAATCCATGCTCGCCGCCATCGCCCAGTCGGCGCCCGAGGCCAAGGCCCGCGTGCGCGCCTTCCTGGACGGCACCGGCCCCAAGGTCAAGGCCTGACCCGAGGACCCGCGCCATGTCCGCCACCGCCACCTACCGCCCCTTCACCTTCGGCATCACCCGCGCGGTGCTGCGCGAGGCCCCCGGCTGCACCTACGTCACCAGCGAGCAGGCGCTGGCGCCCTACCCCGGGCGCATGACCGACCGCCTGGTCCACTGGGCGAAGGTGAAGCCCGACCACACGCTCTTCGCGCAGCGTGACCCGGCGCTCGGCGGGGACTGGCGCCGCCTGTCCTTCGCGCAGGCGCTGGACGCGGCCCGCCGCATCGGCCAGGCCCTGCTGGATCGCGGCCTGAGCGCCGAGCGTCCCCTCGTGATCCTGAGCGAGAACAGCCTGTCGCACGCGATGCTGGCGCTGGGTGCCATGTACGCCGGCGTGGCCTTCAGCGCCGCCTCGCCGGCCTACTCGCTCGTGAGCAAGGACTACGACAAGCTGCGCCACCTGCTGGACACGCTCACCCCCGGCCTGGTGTTCGCCACCGACTGGCCGCGCTTCCAGCACGCCATCGAGGCGGTGGTCCCGGCCGACGTGGAAGTGGTGCTGGACGACGCCGCCGGCGCCACCAGCGCCAGGGGCCACCGGATCACGCCGATGTCCGCCCTGCTGGCCACCGAGCCCACCGCGGCGGTCGACGCCGCGATGCAGGCCACCGGCCCCGACACGGTGGTGAAGTTCCTCTTCACCAGCGGCTCGACCAAGCAGCCCAAGGCGGTGGTCAACACCCAGCGCATGATCTGCTCGAACCAGCAGCAGATCGTGCAGTCGATCCCGGTGCTGGCCGAGGAGCCGCCGGTGCTGGTGGACTGGCTGCCCTGGAATCACACCGCCGGCGGCAACCACAACTTCCACATGGTCGTCTACAACGGCGGCTCGATGTACCTCGACGAGGGCAAGCCCACGCCGGCCCTGATCGGCGAGACCCTGCGCAACCTGCGCGAGGTCGCGCCCACCTGGTACTTCAACGTGCCGGTCGGCTACGAGGCCCTGGCCCGCGCCATGGAGACCGACGACACCCTGCGCCGCAACTTCTTCTCGCGCCTGCGCTCCATGCTCTATGCCGGCGCGGCGCTGTCGCAGCAGGTGCAGGACGCGCTCTACGCCCTGGCCGAGCGCGAGTACGGCGAGCGCATCGTGATGACCGCCGGCCTGGGCATGACCGAGTCCGGCCCCTTCGCGCTGTTCGTCACCAACCCGCACGCGCAGGCCGGCCACGTCGGCCTGCCCGCCGCCGGCCTGGAGATCAAGCTGGTCGACATGGGCGACAAGCGCGAGATCCGCTACCGCGGCCCCAACATCACCCCGGGCTACTGGCGCAGCCCCGAGGAGACCGCCGAGCACTTCGACGAGGAGGGCTTCTTCCGCACCGGCGACGCGGTGGCCTGGATCGACCCGCAGGACGTGCACCTGGGCGTGAAGTTCGACGGCCGCATCGCCGAGGACTTCAAGCTCGCCACGGGCACCTTCGTCAGCGTCGGCCCCCTGCGCGGCAGGATCGCCGCCGCCGGCGCGCCCTACGTCCAGGACGCGGTCATCACCGGCCTGAACAAGAACGAGATCGGCGCCCTGGTGGTGCCGACCCAGGCGCTGGCCAAGCTGTCCGGCCTGCCCGCGGGCGCGTCCCTGGCGGCGGTGGCGGAAGCCGCCCCGGTGCGCGCCTGGCTGCAGGACCTGGTCGACCGCCTCGCCGCGGACGCCACCGGCAGCTCCAACCGCGTCGCCCGCGCCCTGATCCTCACCGAGCCCCTGCACATGGACAAGGGCGAGGTCACCGACAAGGGCTCGATCAACCAGCGCGCCGTGCTCAAGCACCGCGCCGACCTGGTCGAGGCCCTGCATGCGGGCACCGCGCCCGGCATCGTCACCCCGACCCCGAAGAAAGCCTGACCATGAAGATCGAAGGACAAGCCGCCATCGTCACCGGCGGCGCATCCGGCCTGGGCGAGGCCACGGCCCGCCTGCTGGCCCAGCGCGGCGCGAAGGTCGCCGTGTTCGACCGCAACGCCGAGGCGGCGCAGCGCGTGGCCGCCGAGATCGGCGGCATCGCCTGCGCCTGCGACATCACCGACGAGGCCAGCGCCGCCGCCGCCCTGGCCCAGGCCCGCGAGGCCCAGGGCCCGGCACGCCTGCTGATGAACGTGGCCGGCATCGGCTCGGCCAAGCGCATCGTGCAGAAGGACGGCAGCGCCGCCCCGCTGGCGGACTTCAGCCGCGTGGTGCAGGTCAACCTGATCGGCGCATACAACATGTGCCGGCTGTTCGCCGCACAATGCGCCGCCCTGCCCGGGCTGGAGGACAACGAGCGCGGGGTGATCCTGCTCACCGCCTCGGTCGCCGCCTTCGACGGTCAGGTGGGCCAGGAGGCCTACAGCGCCTCCAAGGCCGGCGTGGTCGGCATGACGCTGCCGATGGCCCGCGACCTGGCGCAGCACGGCATCCGCGTCTGCACCATCGCGCCCGGCCTGTTCGCCACGCCGCTGCTCAAGGAGCTGCCCGAGCCGGTGCAGGCCTCGCTGGCGGCCTCCATCCCTTTCCCGCCGCGCCTGGGCAAGCCCTCGGAGTTCGCCGAGCTGGCCTGCCACATCGCCACCAACACCCACCTCAATGGCGAGGTGATCCGCCTCGACGGCGCGCTGCGCATGGCGCCCCGTTGACGCGCCCGACCCTGATCCCACTTCGAGAGGAAATCCGCATGACGACCCGCCGCCACTTCATCCAGGCCGCCGCCGGCGCCACCGCCCTGGGCGCCCTCGCCCCGCTGCAGGCCCTGGCCCAGGCCCTCGACCAGGTCAAGATCTATTACGGCTTCCCCGCCGGCAGCTCCGGCGACACCGTGGCCCGCCGCGTCGGCGAGAAGTTCGCCGGCACCGCCTTCGCGCGCAACGCCGCGGTGGTGGAAAACAAGCCCGGCGCGGGCGGCCGCATCGCCCTGGAGTCGCTCAAGGCCGCCCCGGCCGACGGCTCGGTGCTGGCGGTAGCCCCGGTCTCGGCCCTGGCCAACTACCCCCACATCTACCAGAAGCTCGCCTACGACCCGAAGGACTTCACCGCGGTCTCCGTGGCCGCCATCGTCCACCACGGCCTGGCCGTGGGGCCGATGGTGCCGGCCTCGGTCAAGACGGTGAAGGACTTCATCGCCTGGGCCAAGGCCAATCCGCAGCAGGCCAGCTTCGGCTCGCCGGGCGCCGGCTCCACGCCGCACTTCCTCGGCGCGCTGCTGGGCCTGAACACCGGCACTGAACTCAAGCACGTGCCCTATCGCGGATCGGTCCCCGGCGTGACCGACGTGGTGGGCGGCCAGATCGCCGCGATGGTGACGCCGCATGGCGACTTCATTGCCAACCACAAGGCCGGCAAGATGCGCATCCTGGCCACCTCCGGCCCCAAGCGCTCGCCCTACGTGCCCGACGTTCCCACCTTCGCCGAGCAGGGCTTCCCCGAGCTGACCACCGAGGAATGGTTCGGCTTCTGGGCGCCCGCCAGGACGCCGGCGCCGGTGATCGCCGCCGCCAACGCCGCGATCAACGCCGCCCTCAAGGACAAGGCCGTGACCGACTCCCTGGCCATCGTCGGCCTGATCCCGCAGGGCTCCACCGTCGAGGGCGCCGCCAAGTGGCAGGCCTCCGAGTCGGCGCACTGGGGCCCCCTGATCAAGAAGATCGGCTTCACCGCGGAGTCCTGATGTCACAGCACTACCGGCCCGACACGGGCGCCATCGACCATGTCCTGACCGCGGTGCTCGGCGCCCCCGGGGTGCTGGGCGCCCTGCCCCCGCATGGCGACTACGACCTGGACCTGCAGCGCCAGGTGCTCGAGGCCGCCGGCGAGTTCGTCGCCAGCGTGGTCGCCCCCCTGAGCCGGGTGGGCGACGAGGTCGGCGCCCGCTGGGACGCTGGCAAGGTCACCATGCCGCCCGGCTTCCGCGAGGCCCACCAGGCCTTCTGGGAAGGCGGCTGGCCCGCACTCTCGCACGCGCCCGAGGATGGCGGCCAGGGCCTGCCGGTGGTGCTGGAGATGGTGCTGTACGAGATGCTCAGCGCCGCCAACCACGGCTGGACCATGGCCCCGGGCCTGCTCACGGGCGCCTACGAGACCCTGCGCCACCACGGCGACGAGACGGTGCGCGCGCTGTTCGTGCCCAAGGTCGCCACCGGCGAGTGGCTGGCCACCATGTGCCTGACAGAGCCCCACGCCGGCAGCGACCTGGGCCTGGTGCGCACCCGCGCCGTGCCCCAGGCCGGCCCGCACGGGGCGACCCATCGCCTCACCGGCGGCAAGATCTTCATCTCCGGCGGCGAGCACGACCTCACGGACAACATCGTCCACCTGGTGCTGGCCCGCCTGCCCGACGCGCCGCCCGGGCCCAAGGGCCTGTCGCTGTTCGTCGCGCCCAAGGTGCTGCCCGATGGCACGCGCAACGCGGTGTTCTGCGACCGCATCGAGGAGAAGATGGGCCTGCACGGCAGCCCCACCTGCGTGATGCGCTTCGAGGACACGGTGGCCTGGCAGGTCGGCGAGGCGGGCAAGGGCCTGAACGCCATGTTCATCATGATGAACGCGGCGCGCCTGCACGTGGCCCTGCAGGGCATCGGCCTGCTCGACGCCGCCCACCAGAAGGCCGCCGCCTACGCCCTGGAGCGCCGCCAGATGCGGGCCCCGGGCGCGAAGGAGACCAGCCTGATCGGCGAGCACCCCGCGGTGCGCCGCATCCTGGACACGCAGCGCGCCTGGGTCGACTGCGGCCGGGTGCTCGCCTACCGCACCGCCGTGGCCCTGGACGAGGCCCAGCACCACCCCGACGCCGCACGCCGCGAGGCCGCGCAGCGCTGGTGCGCGCTGGCCACGCCGATCATGAAGGCCGCCTTCACCGACCAGGGCTTCCATGGCGCCAGCGCCTGCCTGCAGGTGTTCGGCGGCCACGGCTACGTGAGCGAGTGGGGCATCGAGCAGATCGTGCGCGACTCGCGGGTGGCCATGATCTACGAGGGCACGAACGAGATCCAGGCGCTGGACCTGCTGCAACGCAAGGTGGTGCCCGATGGCGGCGCCGCCCTGGCGGCGGCCTTCGCCGACCTGCAGCCGGCGACGGCCGACGCGGCGCGCTTCGCCACCCTGGCCGCGCTGGCGCGGCGCATCGCCGAGGCCGCGCCGGCCCGGGTGGACCTGCCCGCCTGGGTGGCCGACGACTTCCTGCGCGCCTGCGCCCTGGCGCTCCTGGGGTGGGCCGGCTCGCGCCTGGCGGCGGTGCCACAATCGGGCGAGCCGCGCTGGAGCGAACCGCTGCAGGCCCTGCGCACCTGGGTGCTGCCGGAGTTCGAGATGCGCGTGCGCATCATCGAGGACCGCCTCGCCGCGGTTCCCGCCACCGACACCGCCTGAGACCTGCCGCCCCGTGCCCGCCCGCCAGCCCGCCTCCCCCGATTCCGCGCCTGCCGCCGACGCCGCCCCCGAAGACATCGACACCACCGTCATCGAGGGCTTCATCGGCTACAGCGTGCGGCGGGCCTCGCTGGCCATCGTCGAGAACTTCATCCGGCACCTGGCGCCGCTGGAGCTGCGGCCGGTGGGCTTCACCCTGCTGACGCTGGTGGACGGCAACCCGGGCATCACCTCCAGCCAGCTGTGCGCGCAACTGGGCATCCAGTCGTCCAACCTGGTGGCCCTGGTCAAGCAGCTGCTCGATCGCGGCCTGATCGACCGCCGCCCCCACCCCAAGGACGGCCGGGCCATGGGCCTGCACATGACCCCGGCCGGCCGCAGCCTGCTGCAGGAGGCGGCCGCCATGGCCCACGAGGCCGACCTGGAAGCCACCGGCCGCCTCACCGACGCCGAGCGCCAGACCCTGGTGCGGCTCCTCAAGAAAATCTACCTCTGACCCGCCGCGCCGCGCGTGGTGTGGCCCGGAAGCTACAAATCCTGTAGCACGCGGCGGCCGCCCGCTGCGCTCTGCTATTGTTTGTGTAGCAAGAGCGCGTAAACTTCCGCGAAGCCCCGACCCCCGCCCACGCCGCCCCCCGCCTCCCCCCGACTGCCCCTCCCATGACCGTGAAGGACACCGCCGCCGTCAGCCAGCTTTTCGCGCTGCTGGAGGCCCGCTACGCCCTGCGGGTGCTGTGGGCGCTGCGCGATGGCCACCCCCAGACCTTCCGGCTGCTGCAGGACAGCGTGGGCGGCATCACGCCCAACACCCTGAACACCCGCATCAAGGAGCTGCGCGAGGCCGGCTTCGTCGACCACGGCCCCGAGGGCTACGGCATCACGCCGGCGGGCGCCGAGCTGGCCAGGCGCCTGGGCGAGGTCCAGCCCTTCGCGGTGAAGTGGTCCCAGGGCCGGCGCAAGTAGGCCCGCGGAAAGAGGCCCCCGGTAAACTCGCGGGTTTTCCGAGGACCCGACCATGAACACCACTCCCTCCGGCCTGCAGTACGAAGACACCAACGTCGGCGAAGGCGCCGAGGCCAAGCCCGGCCAGGACGTGCAGGTGCACTACACCGGCTGGCTCTGGAAGGACGGCCAGCAGGGCGCCAAGTTCGACTCCAGCCGCGACCGCAACGACCCCTTCGAGTTCTCCCTGGGCGCCGGCATGGTGATCCGCGGCTGGGACGAGGGCGTCGCCGGCATGAAGGTCGGCGGCCGCCGCACCCTGATCATCCCGGCGCAGCTGGGTTATGGCGCCCGCGGCGCCGGCGGCGTGATCCCGCCCAATGCGACGCTGAAGTTCGACGTCGAGCTGCTCGCCGTCCACTGACCGCCCGCCCGGCGGGGCCCGTGCGGCCCCGCGCGTTCGACCGGCCGCTTTTTTTGCCGGCCCGGCCTTGAACCGGCCTTCCGCGCCCCCAGCTAACGCGGAAGTTTTTTGCGTTTTTCCCGCACCACCATGTCCGAACCCTCCCAAGCCCCCGCTCCGGGCGTCCCGCAGGACGCCACGCCCGAGGAACTCGAGGCCGCCCTGGCCGCCACCAGCGCCGACGCCGGCGCCCTGCAGGCCGAGGTCGCCGCGCTGCAGGCCAAGGTCGCCGAACTGAACGAGCAGTACCTGCGCGCCCAGGCCGACATGCAGAACACCCGCCGCCGCGCCGACGAGGAAATGGCCAAGGCCCGCAAGTTCGCGGTCGAGGCCTTCGCCGAGAGCCTGCTGCCGGTGGCCGACAGCCTGGAAGCCGGCCTGGCCATCAAGGAAGCCACTCCGGAGCAGATCCGCGAGGGCGCCGAAGCGACCCTGCGCCAGCTCAAGTCCGCGCTGGAGCGCAACAAGGTCCTGGAGATCAACCCCGCCGCCGGCGCGAAGTTCGACCCCGCCCAGCACCAGGCCATCTCCATGGTGCCCCGCCCCGAAGGCAGCCAGCAGGAGGCCAACACCGTGGTGACCGTACTCCAAAAGGGCTACACCATCGCCGAGCGCACCCTGCGCCCCGCCCTGGTGACCGTCGCGCAGCCTTGAAACCGCGCCGGTGAGCCGCAAGTAAGCACACGACATCAATGCATCCGGCCCGCGCAGCGGGCCAACGAATCAGGAATCAGGAGAAACACATGGGCAAGATCATCGGCATCGACCTGGGCACGACCAACTCGTGCGTCTCGGTCATGGAGGGCAACACGCCCAAGGTCATCGAGAACAGCGAGGGCGCCCGCACCACCCCGTCGATCGTGGCCTACCAGGAGGACGGCGAGATCCTCGTGGGCGCCTCGGCCAAGCGCCAGGCCGTCACCAACGCCAAGAACACCCTGTACGCGGTCAAGCGCCTGATCGGCCGCAAGTTCGAGGAAAAGGAAGTCCAGAAGGACATCCACCTCATGCCCTACGAGATCACCAAGGCCGACAACGGTGACGCCTGGGTCGGCGTGCGCGGCCAGAAGCTGGCCCCGCCGCAGATCAGCGCCGAGGTGCTGCGCAAGATGAAGAAGACCGCCGAGGACTACCTGGGCGAGCCCGTGACCGAGGCCGTGATCACGGTGCCGGCCTACTTCAACGACGCCCAGCGCCAGGCCACCAAGGACGCCGGCCGCATCGCCGGCCTGGAAGTCAAGCGCATCATCAACGAGCCCACCGCCGCGGCCCTGGCCTTCGGCCTGGACAAGCAGGAAAAGGGCGACCGCAAGATCGCCGTCTATGACCTGGGCGGCGGCACCTTCGACGTGTCGATCATCGAGATCGCCGACGTCGACGGCGAGAAGCAGTTCGAGGTGCTGTCCACCAACGGCGACACCTTCCTGGGCGGCGAGGACTTCGACCAGCGCATCATCGACTACATCATCGGCGAGTTCAAAAAGGAACAGGGCGTCGACCTGTCGAAGGACGTGCTGGCCCTGCAGCGCCTGAAGGAAGCCGCCGAGAAGGCCAAGATCGAGCTGTCCAACAGCTCGCAGACCGACATCAACCTGCCGTACATCACGGCCGATGCCTCGGGCCCGAAGCACCTGAACATCAAGCTGACCCGCGCCAAGCTGGAAAGCCTGGTCGACGAGCTGATCGAGCGCACCATCGCCCCGTGCCGCACCGCCATCAAGGACGCCGGCGTGAGCGTGTCCGACATCCATGACGTGATCCTGGTGGGCGGCATGACCCGCATGCCCAAGGTGCAGGAGAAGGTCAAGGAGTTCTTCGGCAAGGAGCCGCGCAAGGACGTCAACCCCGATGAAGCCGTCGCCGTGGGCGCGGCCATCCAGGGCCAGGTGCTGGGCGGCGACCGCAAGGACGTGCTGCTGCTGGACGTGACCCCCCTGTCCCTGGGCATCGAGACCCTGGGCGGCGTCATGACCAAGATGATCAGCAAGAACACCACCATCCCGACCAAGTTCGCGCAGACCTTCTCCACCGCCGACGACAACCAGCCGGCCGTGACCATCAAGGTCTACCAGGGCGAGCGCGAGATGGCCACCGGCAACAAGCTGCTCGGCGAGTTCAACCTCGAGGGCATCCCGCCGGCCCCGCGCGGCCTGCCCCAGATCGAGGTGAGCTTCGACATCGACGCCAACGGCATCCTGCACGTGGGCGCCAAGGACAAGGGCACCGGCAAGGAGAACAAGATCACCATCAAGGCCAACTCGGGCCTGTCCGAGGAGGAAATCCAGAAGATGGTGAAGGACGCCGAGCTGAACGCCGCCGAGGACAAGAAGAAGCTCGAGATCGTGCAGGCCCGCAACCAGGGTGAGGCCATGGTCCACTCGGTGCGCAAGAGCCTGGGCGAGTACGGCGACAAGCTGGAAGCCGGCGAGAAGGACAAGATCGAAGCCGCGGTCAAGGAGCTGGAAGAAGCCCTCAAGGGCGAGGACAAGGCCGCGATCGAGGACAAGACCAACGCGCTGATGACCGTGTCGCAGAAGCTGGGCGAGAAGATGTACGCCGACATGCAGGCGCAGCAGGCCGCCCAGGCCGCCGGCGGCGCGGCCCCCGGCGCCGACGCCCAGGCCCAGGCCAAGCCGGCCGACGACAACGTCGTCGACGCCGAGGTCAAGGAAGTCAAGAAGGGCTGATCGCGGCTTCGCACCGCAGCGACAGCTCGCCGCGTTGGCCCCGCAAGGCCGGCGCGGCTTTTTTGCTGGAACGCAGGACACTGCCTGAACGACACTGCCTGAGATAGGAACATGGCGAGCAAACGCGACTACTACGACGTCCTGGGCGTGCCCAAGAACGCGACGGAAGAAGAGATCAAGAAGGCCTATCGCAAGCTGGCGATGAAGTACCACCCTGACCGCAACCAGGGGGACGCCGCCAAGGATGCCGAGGCCAAGTTCAAGGAGGCCAAGGAGGCCTACGAGATGCTCTCCGACGCCGAAAAGCGCGGGGCCTACGACCAGTACGGCCACGCCGGCGTCGACCCGAACATGCGCGGCGGGCCGGGCGGCGGCGAGGGCTTCGGCGGCTTTGCCGAGGCCTTCGGCGACATCTTCGGCGACATCTTCGGCCAGGCCCGCGGCGGGCGCGGTGGCGGCGGGGGCCGCCAGGTGTACCGGGGCAGCGACCTCTCCTACGCGATGGAGGTCACCCTGGAGGAAGCCGCCGCCGGCAAGGAGGCGCAGATCCGCATTCCCACCTGGGACTCGTGCGAGACCTGCCATGGCAGCGGCGCCAAGCCCGGCACCCAGGCCAAGACCTGCACCCACTGCAATGGCCAGGGCGTGGTGCAGATGCGCCAGGGCTTCTTCAGCGTGCAGCAGACGTGCCCGCACTGCCGCGGCGCGGGCAAGATCATTCCCGAGCCCTGCACCACCTGCCATGGCCAGGGCAAGGTGAAGAAGCAGAAGACGCTGGAGGTGAAGATCCCCGCCGGCATCGACGACGGCATGCGCATCCGCAGCGCCGGCAACGGCGAGCCGGGCATGAACGGCGGCCCGCCGGGCGACCTGTACATCGAGATCCGCCTGAAGAAGCACGAGATCTTCGAGCGCGAGGGCGACGACCTGCACTGCGTGGTACCGGTGAGCATGGCCCGCGCCGCCCTGGGCGGCGAGATCGAGGTGCCCACCCTCAATGGCAAGGCGGCCATCGACATCCCCGAGGGCACGCAGCACGGCAAGCAGTTCCGCCTGCGCGGCAAGGGCATCAAGGGCGTGCGCTCCAGCTACCCCGGCGACCTGTACTGCCACATCGGCGTGGAAGTGCCGGTCAAGCTCACCGAGCACCAGCGCAAGCTGCTCAAGGAGCTGGACGAGTCGCTCAAGAAGGGCGGCCACAAGCACACGCCCAGCGAGGAGACCTGGGCCGACAAGCTCAAGGGTTTCTTCCAGTAAGGCGCCCTGCCCGCTGCAACCAGCCCGGCTCCGGCCGGGCTTTTTATTGCCCGCCGGGTGGTGCCGGACGCTTGCCAAGGCGGGGGCACGGCCAAACAATCGCCGGGAGGTTTCCTGCCCATGCCTTCCCAGCGACTCAAACTGTTCCGGGCCACCGACTTCGTGCGCTCCACCCTGATGCCCGGGGAAGCGCGCCTGGCGCCGCATCCTGCGTGGATGGTGGCCGGCGTGGGCGCCTGGATCGCCCTGGCCTGCAACGTCGCCCTGTGGCGGGCGCTGGTGCACCCGACGGCGGCCGGCCTGTTGCAGGCCCTGGCGCTGGGGCTGTTGCAGGCCGCTGCCGCCTGCCTCGTCTTGTTCGCGCTGGACTGGAAGCGCACGCGCAAGGCCGCGGCTGCGCTCGTGCTGATGCTCGCCGCCACGGTGGCCACCGGCCTGTGGCAACGCGGACTGGAGGCCGCGCCGGCGGTGCTGGCTGCCGGCGCGGCCTCGCTGGTTCCGGAGCTGGCGAGCTGGGGGCGGTGGCCGGTGCCCACGCTGTGGGCCGCCCTCGCCCTGCCGCCCATGGCCTGGGCCTGCCTGCGGCAGTGGCGCCGGCTGGGGAACGCGCAGCAGTGGCGCGTGAACCTGGCGGGCGCGGCGATTTCCCTGGTGATGCTGGGAGCGGCCGCCTGGGTCTGGCGGGCGCTCCTGCGGTTTACGGTTGCTTGATGTAGAGGGTGGCGCTCAGCTGCTCGGGGAAGCCATCGAGGCCGATGGCGTTCAGGTCGCCTTCACGCAACCGGCCGTCAACGAGGGCGATCACCTGGTTGAAAGGCTGCAGCGGATCGCCGATCAGGGTGATGCTGCCGCTGGTGATGCTGCTCCGGGGGGCGACGCCCACCTTGTCCGCGGTGGTGCCGTCGACCACCTTGGTCGCGCCGAGCCAGCCCACGTCGCTGACCACCTCCTGCCGGCCGGTCACCGGCCCGCTGCAGTCCGCGCTGGCGAGGATCTCGACGCTGGAGTTCACGCGGATCACGTCGGACGCCATCGGCGGGATGACATGGGTGCTCCGGATGGAATGCGTCGCATCGACCGGCGTGCAGGCGACCCAGGTGCCGACGTATTTCGCGGCCCCCGAGGGCTGGTCGATTCCGCCGCCGGGTTCCGAGCCGGCCGTTTCGCTGCCACCGCCACCGCCGCCGCAGGCGGCCAGGGCGAGGAGGCAGGACAGGGACAACAGTCGCTTGAGGCTGGGATTCAGTGGCATGGTGGCTCTCTGGAAATGGAAAGGGAGCCGGATGCTATCCACCAACAGATACTTTTGAATTAACAATTGCTGAACACGCCGGCGCCACGAGGCCGGCCGTGGCCTCAAGCGTGGACTCGTCCACACCCGAGGCTCAGGCCGGGGCGTCGAAGAGGGACTGCTGTCCGTCGAGCGCGGGCCGGCGAAACAGCGCCGTGTTCTCGGCCCAGCGCTCGCGGTTGAACCCGAGCCGCGTGCTGGCGCGCCGGAACCGCTGCGCCAGCAGGTCGGCCCAGGGGCCGCCCCCCTTCATGCGGGTGGCGTAGTCGGCGTCGTAGTCCTTGCCGCCACGCATGTCCTGCAGGCGCGCCATCACCCGCTGCGCGCGCTGCGGGTAGTGCAAGGCCAGCCACTCGCGGAACAGCGGGCTCACTTCCCAGGGCAGGCGCAGCACCTGGTAGAAGGCGCTGGTCGCGCCAGCCTCGCGCGCGGCCTCCAGCACCTGCTCCATGTCCTCGGTGAGGAAGGGAATCTGCGGCGCGAGGCTCACGCCCACCGGGATGCCCGCCTCGGCCAGCGTGCGGATGGTGCGCAGGCGGCGGTGCGGCGCGGCGGCGCGCGGCTCGAGCCGGCGGGTCAGGCCGGCATCGAGGGTGACGAGGGTGACGAAGACCGAGGCCAGGCCCTGGCGGGCCATCGGCGCGATCAGGTCGATGTCGCGCTCGACGCCGCTGGACTTGGTGACCAGGGTGAACGGGTGGGAGGCCTCGTGCAGCACCTCGATCACCGAGCGGGTGAGCCGCAGCTCGCGCTCGATCGGCTGGTAGGCATCGGTGGCCGACCCCAGCGCCAACGAACCGGGGCGGTAGCGGGGGCTGGCGAGCTCCCGACGCAGCACCTGCGCGATGCCGCGCTTGGCGACCAGCCGGGTCTCGAAATCCAGGCCCGGGGAGAGGTTCAGGTAGCTGTGCGTGGGCCGCGCGTAGCAGTAGATGCAGCCATGCTCGCAACCCCGGTAGGGGTTGAGGGAGCGGTCGAAGTACAGGTCGGGCGAGTCACTGTAGGTGATGGCGCTGCGCGGGTCTTCCCAGGTGATCTCGGTGGCCGGCGCGGGCGCGCCCTCGGCCCGGGCCTCGGCCAGGGTCTCCCAGCCGTCGTCGAAGGCGTCACGCGCCTCGCGGGAGAAGCGGTGGGCGAGCCGCGTGGCCGCGCCCCGGCCCTTGAGGGCGGAAACGGGCACGGCGACGAAACGACTGTTCATCCATACAGTATTCCATCGCGATGCCCGCCGCGCAAGGCCCGGGCCTGCCCTCCCGGGGACGCCGGGGCTTCAGCCGCAGACGCGGGCCCGCGCCTCGCGCCACTCGCGCGCCAGGCGTGCCACAAGGTCTGCGGTGGAGGTCACCGCGTTGACCGCGCCGATGCCCTGGCCGCTGCCCCAGATGTCCTTCCAGGCCTTGGCGGCGCGCTCGCCGCCGAAGTCCATGTGGCTCGGGTCGCGTTCGGGCAGGTTCTCCGGGTCCAGGCCGGCGGCCAGGATCGAGGGCTTGAGGTAGTTGCCGTGCACGCCGGTGAACAGGCTGGTGTAGACGATGTCGTCGCTCGAGCCCTCGACGATGGCCTGCTTGTAGGCCTCGCTGGCGCGGGCCTCGAGGGTGGCGATGAAGGCCGAGCCGATGTAGGCGAAGTCCGCCCCCAGGGCCTGGGCCGCCAGCACCGCGCCGCCGGTGGCGATGGCGCCGGAGAGCGCCAGCGGGCCGTCGAACCACTGGCGGATCTCCTGCACCAGGGCGAAGGGGCTCTTGGTGCCGGCATGGCCGCCGGCACCGGCCGCCACCGCGATCAGGCCGTCGGCCCCCTTCTCGATCGCCTTGCGGGCGAAGGCGTTGTTGATGATGTCGTGCATCACGACGCCGCCGTACGCGTGCACCGCGTCGTTGACGTCGGTGCGCGCGCCCAGCGACGTGATCACCACCGGCACCCTGTGCTTGACCACCAGCTCCATGTCGCGCTCGAGCCGGTCATTGCTCTTGTGGACGATCTGGTTGATCGCGAAGGGCGCGGCCGGCCGGTCCGGGTTCGCGCGGTCGTGGGCCGCCAGGGCCTCGGTGATCTCGTGCAGCCACTCGTCCAGCTGCGAGGCCGGGCGGGCGTTGAGCGCGGGCATCGCGCCCAGCACGCCGGCCTTGCACTGCTCGATCACCAGCCTGGGGTTGCTGATGATGAACAGCGGCGAGCCGATGATGGGCAGCGGGACGCGGCCGAGGGCGCCGGGCAGGACGCGGGTCACGGCGCGGGCCTCAGAAGGCGTCCAGGGCCATGGCGGTGACGCTGTCCCCGCCCTCGACGATGGCGTCGCGCAGGCCGGGCGCCTTGGCCAGGAGGTGGTCGGCGTAGAAGCGGGCGGTGGCGACCTTGGCGTTCATGAAGTCGGCGTCCTCGCCCTGGGCGGCCAGGGTCTCGGCAGCGAGCAGCGCGCGCGCCAGCTGCCAGCCCGCGACGAGGTTGCCCGCCAGCATCAGGTACGGCACCGAGCCGGCGAACACCGCGTTGGGCGAGGCCTTGGTCTGGCCGGCGACGAAGTCGACGACGTCGAGGAAGGCCTTGCGCGCGGCGGCCAGGCGCTTGTGCACGGCGCGGGCGGCGACGCTGCCCCGGGCGGCCAACTCGCCCTCGGTCTTCTCGACCTGGGCGGCGATGGCGCGCGCCACCTGGCCGCCGTCACGCGCGGTCTTGCGACCCACCAGGTCGTTGGCCTGGATCGCGGTCGTGCCTTCGTAGATGGTGAGGATCTTGGCGTCGCGGTAGTACTGCGCCGCGCCGGTCTCCTCGATGAAGCCCATGCCGCCGTGCACCTGCACGCCCAGCGAGGTGACCTCCAGGCTCATCTCGGTGCTGTAGCCCTTCACCAGCGGCACCAGGAATTCGTAGAAGGCCTGGTTCTGCTTGCGCACCTCGGCGTCGGGGTGGTGGTGGGCGGCGTCGTAGGCGGCAGCAGCCACGCTGGCCATGGCGCGGCAGCCCTCGGTGTAGGCGCGCATGGTCATGAGCATGCGCTTGACGTCGGGGTGGTGGATGATGGGCGCCGCAGCGTTGATGCTGCCGTCCACCGGCCGGGACTGCACGCGGTCACGCGCGTACTGCACGGCCTTCTGGTAGGCGCGGTCGGCGATCGCGATGCCCTGCACGCCCACCGCGTAGCGCGCGCTGTTCATCATGATGAACATGTACTCGAGGCCGCGGTTCTCCTCGCCCACCAGGTAGCCCACGGCGCCAGGGCCGGCGCTGTCGGCGATGCTCGCGGCCGTGCCGTCGCCGAACTGCAGCACCGCGGTCGGCGAGGCCTTGATGCCCATCTTGTGCTCGATGCTCACGCACTGCACGTCGTTGCGCGCGCCCAGCGAGCCGTCCTTGTTCACGAGGAACTTGGGCACCACGAACAGGCTGATGCCCTTGACGCCCTCGGGCGCGCCCTTCACGCGGGCCAGCACCAGGTGGACGATGTTGTCCGCCATGTCGTGCTCGCCGTAGGTGATGAAGATCTTGGTGCCGAACACCTTGTAGGTGCCGTCCGGCTGCGGCTCGGCGCTGGTTCGCACCAGCGACAGGTCGCTGCCGGCCTGGGGTTCGGTGAGGTTCATGGTGCCGGTCCACTCGCCGGTCACCAGCTTCTCCAGGTAGATGGCCTTGACCTCGTCGGAGGCGGCAGTGAGCAACGCCTCGATCGCACCGTCGGTGAGCAGCGGGCACAGCGCGAAGCTCAGGTTCGCCGCGTTGAGGATCTCGCCGCAGGCCGAGCCGATGGCCTTGGGCAGGCCCTGGCCGCCGAAGTCGGCCGGGTGCTGCAGGCCCTGCCAGCCGCCCTCGGCGTACTGGCGGTAAGCCTCCTTGAAGCCCGGGGTGGTGGTGACCACGCCGTTGGCGAGGGACGAGGGATCCAGGTCGCCGGCGCGGTTCAGGGGTGCGACCACGCCTTCGTTGAACTTGGCGCACTCCTCGAGCACGGCCTGGGCGGTCTCGAAACCGGCGTCTTCGAAGCCGGGGATCTTCGCGATCTCGTCGATGCCCGCCAGGTGGCGGAGGTTGAACAGCATGTCCTTGACGGGGGCGCGGTAGCTCATGGTCTTGTCTCCAACTCGTCCAGATATGAAAAAGGCATCGCGAACGATGCCTTGGTGGGCTTGTGCAGGTCTTACAGGGCCTTGGTCAGCTCGGGAACTGCAGTGAACAGGTCCGCCTCGAGGCCGTAGTCGGCCACGCTGAAGATCGGGGCCTCGGGGTCCTTGTTGATCGCCACGATCACCTTGGAGTCCTTCATACCCGCCAGGTGCTGGATCGCCCCCGAGATGCCGGCGGCGATGTACAGCTGCGGCGCCACGATCTTGCCGGTCTGGCCCACCTGCAGGTCGTTCGGGGCGTAGCCCGCGTCGACCGCGGCGCGCGAGG
>NZ_JBQWTS010000006.1:0-259074 GCF_052600055.1 Ramlibacter sp. MAHUQ-53 | reverse complement strand
GCCCGAGCTGCACATTCGCTCGCACCCCAAGGCGAAGTACGAGGCCACCGCCGGCGTGCTCGCCTCGGCCCAGCGCAATGGCCTCAACAAGCTGGGCATCGTGGGCACCGAGCAGTTCGTCAACTGACCGCCGCCCCGCACGACAAGTTGGTCTTCATGTTTCTTCCAAGGAAACTGACTTTCCCCCGCGCCTTCGGGCCGGGGGCTTTTCTTCCCCGGGCGCGCGGCACCGCACGCGCCCTGCTCGCGGCGGGCCTGTGCGCCGGCGCCACCTTCGCCGCCGCCCAGTCGCCCGAGCCGCTGAAGCTGCGCGCCGAGGTGGCGGTGCCGCTGCAGCAGGCGCAGGAGGCCCTGCGCGCCAACACCCCCGCCCCCGCGCTGGCCGCAGCGCAGAAGGCGCTGGCCGTGCCCGCGCTCACCGCGCAGGAGCGCCAGGTCTCGCTGCGCGTGCTCGCCGCGGCGGCCCATGCCGCGCGTGACTGGCCCGTGGCCACCGGCGCCTTGAAGGAGCTGCTGGCCCTGCCCGGCCTCCCGGAGCGTGACCGCACGGTCATGACCGAGACCCTGCTGCAGGCCCTGTGGCAGCAGCAGGACCATGCCGCCTTCGCCGCCACCGCCCGCGCCCACCTGCAGGCGGGCGCCCAGAACCCGGCTGTCTTCACGCTGCTGCTGCGCGCCCTCGCGGCGCAGGGCGACGATGCCGGCGTGGTGCGCGAGGCCCGCGCCCGCCTGGAGCGGCTGCAGGCCGCCGGCACCCCGCCCGCCGACACCGACCTGGTGCTGCTCGCCCAGGCCCTGCATCGCCTCCAGGACGCCTCCGGCTACGCCGACGCGCTGGTCCTGCTGGTGACGCACCACCCCCGGCCCGAGCGCTGGAACGAGGCGATCCGCCGCGTCGCCGACCTGCCCGGCTTCAGCTCGCGCCTGGACCTCGACATCCACCGCCTGCTGGACAAGGTCGGCCAGCTCGCCGAGGCCGACCTGCCGCACTTCGTGGCCGCCGCCGACAAGGCCGGCCTGCCCTGCGAGGCGCGGCGCGTCCTGCCCGCCGGCCCGGCGCGCGAGGCGATGCAGAAAAAGTGCGACGCCGAGCGCGCGCAGCTGCCCGCGCTGGCGCAGTCCGCCCGCGACGCCAACGCGCTCAAGTCGCTCGCCGACGTGCAGGCCTCGCAGCAGGACTGGCAAGCCGCCGCCGCCAGCTACGCCCGCGCCGCCGCGGCCGGCGGCGCGCGGCGCCCCGACGAACTTCGCCTGCACCACGGCATCGCGCTGCTGCAGGCCGGCGACAAGGAAGCCGCCCGCGCGCAGCTGGCGCAGGTGCAGGGCGACGACGGCGCCCGCCGCGTGGCACGCCTGTGGCTGGCGCTGGCGCGCTGAGATCACCCCCAGAAGAACGACCCAAGAAGCAAGGCATGTTCAAGTACTTCCCCACCAACTACGTCTGGAATCTCTCGGTCGACCTGGCCATCGAGATGGGCGCGCGCATCGGCGAGATCGAGGAGATGTGCGCCCCGCTGCAGGAAGCGGCCAAGGCGCCCGACGCCGCCGGCACCCAGGCCTTCCGCGACACCTGGTCGAAGATGGGCGACAAGCTCGTCTCGCTGGCGCGCGAGGACGAGGCCGCCGGCCGCGGGCTGTCCGCCGGCGAGAAATACAACCGCGCCGCGACCTACTACCTCACCTGCGAGCGCCTGCAGGCCCATGGCGCGCCCGGCCGCGCCGAGCTGTACCAGCGCTTCCTCGATGCCTTCGCCAAGGGCATCACCCTGTCGCGCGAGAACTGCGAGCGGGTGACCATTCCCTACGAGGGCAAGGAACTCTCCGCCCTCTACGTGCGCGCCGAGGGCGTGCAGGGCCCGGCCCCGCTGCTGGTGCAGGTCAACGGGCTGGACTCGACCAAGGAGATGAAGTACCGCGTGGGCCTGCCCGCCTGGCTGGCCCGGCGCGGCGTGTCCTCCCTGGTGGTGGACCAGCCCGGCACCGGCGAGGCCCTGCGCCTGCACGGCCTGACCGCGCGCTTCGACAGCGAGCACTGGGCCAGCCGCGTCGTCGACTGGCTGGAGACCCGCCCCGAGGTCGATGCGAAGCGCATCGGCATGGAAGGCGTCTCCCTGGGCGGCTACTACTGCCCGCGCGCGGTGGCCTTCGAGCCGCGCTTCGCCTGCGGCGTGGTCTGGGGCGCCAACCACGACTGGCGCGACGTGCAGAAGCGCCGCCTCGAGAAGGAAGGCAACTTCCCGGTGCCGCACTACTGGGCGCACGTGCGCTGGGTGTGGGGCGCAAAGGACATGGACGACTTCATGCGCATCGCCGAGAACGTGCACCTCGATGGCGTCCTGGACCGCATCCGGGTGCCCTTCCTGGTCACGCACGGCCAGAAGGACTCGCAGATCCCGCTGAAGTGGGCCGAGCGCACCTATGAACAGCTGGTGAACAGCCCCCGCCGCGAACTCAAGGTGTTCGACGAGCGCACCGGCGGCGTGCAGCACTCCAGCTTCGACAACAGCATCAACGCCGGCCACTACATCGCCGACTGGGTCGCCGACGTGCTCGGCGGCCGCACCGTCTGAACTCCAGGAACCCCCACCACCATGAACATCATCGGACCTGACGAACTCGTCTTCGGCGTCGACGACCTCGCCGCCTGCGCCCAGTACCTCACCGACTACGGCCTCACGCCCGCGGGCGAAGGCCGCTTCGAGGCCGAGGACGGCACCGCCATCGTGCTGCGCGCCAAGGACGACGCCAGCCTGCCGCCCCCGCTGGGCACGGCCAGCATGCTGCGCAAGACCACCTACGGCTGCGCCGACCAGGCCACCGTGGACGCCATCGCCGCCGAACTGCGCCGCGACCGCGAGGTGCGCCAGCTGCCCGGCGGCGCCATCGAGGCGCAGGACGACATGGGCTTCGTGCTCGGCTTCCAGGTCACCGTGCGCCGCGCCATCCGCCTGCCGGCCGAGACCATCAACGCCCCCGGCGCCCCGGCGCAGCGCAAGCCCAACGAAGTGGCGGTCGACGAGCACGCGGCGGCCAGGCCGCGCACGCTCTCGCATGTCGTCTACTTCGTGCCCGACGAGGCCAAGGCCAAGGCCTTCTACGAGCAGCGCCTGGGCTTCCGCGAGACCGACCGCCTGCTCGGCGCCGGCGGCTTCCTGCGGCCCGCCGGCACGCAGGACCACCACACCCTGTTCATGATCCAGACCCCGCCCTTCATGAAAGGCTGCGAGCACTTCACCTTCCACATGGGCGGCCCCACCGCACTGATGCAGGCCGGCACGCGCTTCGTCGCCAAGGGCTACGAGTCCTTCTGGGGCCCGGGCCGCCACAAGATGGGAAGCAACTGGTTCTGGTACTTCAACAGCCCCCTGGGCTGCCATGTCGAGTACGACGCCGACATGGACCTGCACGACGACGCCTGGACCGCGCGCGCCGTCCCCATGAGCGCCGACGCCTCGCAGCTGTTCCTGTTCCAGGCGCGCGAGAAGTGGGCGCCGGGCGGCCCGCCCCCCGGCGCCGGCAAGGCCCCGCACTGAGACGCCACCGCACGATGACGGCGCCCCAGCCCCTGTGCCGACGGGACGACATCCCCGACGGCGCCGCCCGCGGTTTCGACCCCGCGGGCACCGGGCATGACACGCTGTTCATCGTGCGCCGCGGCGCGGACCTGCGGGCCTGGGAGGACTGGTGCCCGCACTGGCGCACCGGGCCCATGGCCTGGCGCAAGGACGCCTACCTCAGCGCCGACGGCGCGCACATCGTCTGCAGCGCGCATGGCGCGCGCTTCGACATCGCCACCGGCGAGTGCGTGCTCGGCGCCTGCCTGGGCGACCGGCTGCGGCCGGTGGCCCTGACCTGCGACGGCGACGGGCAGGTCTTCCTCGAGCCGCATCCACGACACAACGACAAGGAAACCGAGACATGAACCTCGCCGACAAGAAGATCCTCATCATCGGAGGCGGCTTCTCCGGCATGTCCGCCGCCATCGAGCTGCGCAAGCGCGGCGCGCAGGTCGACCTCGTGGAGATCGACGCCGGCTGGCGCTCCTACGGCGCCGGCATCAGCCTGGGCGGCGCGACCTTCCGCGCCTTCCGCCAGCTCGGCATCCTCGACCGCTTCCTGAAGGAGGGCGCGGCCGCCGACGGTGTGAACCTGTACCTCCCGCACGGCCAGCAGATCGGCCAGATCCCGACCCCGCGCATCGCCGGTCCCGACGTGCCGGGCAGCGGCGGCATCATGCGCCCGGTGCTGGCCAAGATCCTGGCCGACGCCACCCGCGCCAGCGGCGCGAACGTGCGCCTGGGCTGCACCTTCACCGCCATCCGCCAGGACGCCGAGGGCGTGGAGGCCACCTTCACCGACGGCACCTCCGGCCGCTACGACCTGCTCATTGGCGCCGACGGCCTGTTCTCCAAGGTGCGCGAGGCGGTGTTCCCCGACGCGCCCAAGCCCCGCTACAGCGGCCAGGCCGTCTGGCGCGCGGTGCTGCCGCGCCCCGCCGAGGTCACCTGCGCGCGCATGTGGATGGGGCCCAAGGTCAAGCCCGGCGTGAACATCGTCTCGGCCAGCCAGATGTACCTGTTCGTCACCGAGCACCGGCCGGACAACGCGTGGGTCGACCCCAAGGACTTCCCGCGCCTGCTCAAGGCCCTGCTCGCCGACTTCAGCGACCCGCTGGTGAAGTGGATCCACGACCAGATCGACGACACCTCGCAGATCGTCTTCCGCCCGCTGGAGGGCCTGCTAGTGCCGCAGCCCTGGCACCAGGGCCGGGTGGTCATGGTCGGCGAC
Organism: Ramlibacter sp. MAHUQ-53; assembly: GCF_052600055.1. Classification (NCBI taxonomy): domain Bacteria; kingdom Pseudomonadati; phylum Pseudomonadota; class Betaproteobacteria; order Burkholderiales; family Comamonadaceae; genus Ramlibacter; species Ramlibacter sp. MAHUQ-53. The sequence continues at coordinate 254,286 of NZ_JBQWTS010000006.1, read as the reverse complement.
ACGGTGCACGCCACCACGCCGCACATGGCCTCGGGCGCCTGCATCGGCATCGAGGACGCGCTGGTGCTGGCCGAGGAACTGGAGAAGGCCGCCGGCCTGGACGCCGGCGTGCAGGCCTTCGAGGCGCGCCGTTGGGAGCGCGTGCGCATGGTGGTCGAGAACTCGGCCCGCCTGGGCGAGATCGAGATGGCCGACGGCGACAAGGCCGAACACGCCGACATCATGAAGCGCACCATGATCGCGCTGGCGCAGCCGATCTGAGCCATGGAGGACCGTCTGCCCCCGATCCACCGCGTGGTCACCGGCCACGACGGCAACGGCAAGGCCATCCTCGCCAGCCACGGCGCGCTGCCCACCGTGGAGCGCATCGCGGCCATCCCCGGCACCGTGTTCCACGAAGTCTGGAGCACCCAGGGCGCGCCCTGCCCGGTGGACAACGGCCCCGACCCCACCCTCGGCCCGCTGCGCCTGCCGCCGCCGAAGGGGGGCACCCGCATCCGCTTCGTCGACATCCCGCCCGACACCGAGGAATTCCTGGCCCAGGGCGCGCAGCGCATGGGCGAGGCCTTCCGCCAGATCGGCGACGCCGCCGCCTCCACCGTGCGCGCCGACTCGCCGCACCCGCTGATGCACCGCACCGAGTCGGTGGACTACGGCATCGTGATCGAGGGCGAGATGACGCTGGTGCTGGACGATTCCGAAGTGCTGCTCACGCCGGGCAGCGTCGTCGTGCAGCGCGGCACCAACCATGCCTGGGCCAACCGCTCGGGCCGCGTGTGCCGCATGCTGTTCGTGCTGGTGGACGGCCGCTACGACCCTTCCATCGCCGAGGCCCTGGCCGCGCGCGGCGCGGGGCACTGAGCATGGCCGCAGGCTCGTCGCCGGCCGCGTCGCCCTCGCCGTCGCTGTTCGACCTCAGCGGCCAGGTGGCCCTGGTCACCGGCGCCGGCAGCGGCCTGGGCCTGGCCATCGCGCTGGCGATGGCGGACCACGGCGCCGATGTCGTGGCCGCCGGCCTCGCGGGCGACGAACTCGAACAGGCGGCCAGCCAATGCCGCGCGCGCGGGCGCCGCGCCATGGCCCTGCCCTGCGACCTCGCGCAACCCGGCGCGGGCCGCGAACTCGCCCGGCGTGCGCTCGCGGCGTTCGGCCGCATCGACACCCTGGTGTGCAACGCCGGCATCCAGGGCCCCGCGGGCCCGCTCGGCGCCGTCGGCGACGACGACTGGGACCGCGTGATGGCGGTCAACCTGCGCAGCGCCTGGGAGCTCTCGTCCGCCCTCGCCCAGGCCATGGCCGAACGCGGTTCGGGCAGCCTGATCTTCATGGCCAGCATCGCCGCGCTGCGGGGCAACCGGGCCATCGGCCTGTACGGCATGAGCAAGGCCGCCCTCGCGCAGCTGGCCCGCAACCTCGCGGTGGAGTGGGGGCCCCGGGGCGTGCGCGCCAACGCGATCGCGCCCGGCCTGGTGCGCACGCCGCTGGCGCAGGGCCTCCTGGCCGACGCGGCGTTCATGGCCCGGCGCCTTGCCGCCACCCCGCTGCGCCGCGTCGGCGAGCCCGAGGAAATCGCCGGCGTCGCGGTCATGCTCGCCGGCCGCGCGGGCGGCTTCATCACCGGCCAGGTGCTGGTGGCCGATGGCGGCACCCTCGTGAGCGACGGCGGCTGACCCGCTCCAGGAGACTCGCGTGAACCATGTGATCGTCACCGGCGCGGCCGGCTTCATCGGCCAGGTGCTGGTGCAGCACCTGCTGCAGCACGGCCTGGGCGGCCGCCCCGTCGACGCGATCACCGCGGTCGACCTCCACTTCGCGGCCCCGGCCACCGACCCGCGCGTCGAGCAGGTCGCCGGCGCCATCGACGCCGCCGCCACGCGCGACCGGGCGCTGGCCCGGCCGGCGCGGGCCGTGTTCCACCTCGCCAGCCTCCCCAGCGGCGCGGGCGAGAGCGACTACGCCGCCGGCCGCCGCGTCAACCTCGACGCCACCCTGGCCCTGCTGGAGGCGCTGGGCCAGGCCGGCTGGCCGCAGCCCGCGCGCTTCGTCTACGCCAGCTCGATCGCGGTCTACGGCGAGTCGCTGCCGGCGCAGGTCGACGAGTCCACCCCCACTGCCCCCGCCCTGACTTACGGCACGCACAAGCTCGCCTGCGAGCTCCTGGTGGCCGACGCCACCCGCCGCGGCTGGGTGGAGGGCTGCTCGCTGCGCCTGCCCGGCGTGGTGGCGCGGCCCGAGTCGCGCGCCGGGCTGCTGTCGGCCTTCATGAGCGACATCTTCTGGCGCATTGCGCGCGGCGAGCCCTGCACCGTGCCGGTACGCGAGGACGGCCGGGCCTGGTGGATTTCCGCGCGGACCTGCGCCGCCAACCTGGCCCATGCCGCCACGCTGGAGCCGGCCGCCCTGCGGCCCACGCGCAGCTACCCCATGCCCGCGCTGTGGCTGTCGGTCGGCGAGGTGGTCGGCGCGCTCGCCGGCCGCTTCGGCGCGCAGGCCGCGGCCGGCATCCGCTACGAGCCGCAGCCGCTGGTGCAGCGGCTGTTCGCCGAGTACCCGCCGCTGGCCACGCCGCTGGCGCAGGCCCTGGGCCTGCGGCATGACGGCGACGTCGACGGCCTGATCAAGAACGTCCTGGGTCCATGAGCACTCCCCTGTTCCCCCGCCTGCTGGGCGACATCGGCGGCACCCATGCGCGCTTCGCCTGGCAGGCCGCGCCCGGCGAGGCGCCGCGCGACGTCCGCGTGCTGCCCTGCGCCGCCTACCCCGGCCTGGAGGAGGCCGTGCGCGACTACCTCGCGCAATCCGGGCACGCCATGCCACCGGCCTTCGGCATGGGCATCGCCACGCCGGTGCTGGGCGATGCGTTGCGCATGACCAACCATGCATGGTCCTTCTCCATCCGCGCGCTGCGCCAGCGCCTGGGCCTGGAGCGCTTCACCGTGGTCAACGACTTCACCGCCCTCGCCCTGGCCCTGCCCGCACTGGCGGCGGACCAGATGGTGCAGGTCGGCGGCCTGGCCCCCGCGCCCGGTGCGCGGGATTCGTCCGGTGCGGCCCCTGCGCCCGGTGCGCAGCGCGCCCCGCTGGCCCTGCTCGGCCCCGGCACCGGCCTGGGCGTCTCCGGCCTGGTGCCGGTGGGCGAGTCGGGGTGGCAGGCGATCGCCGGCGAGGGCGGCCACGTCACCCTGGCCGCGGCCGACGCGCTCGAGTTCGCGGTGATCGAGCGGCTGCGGGCGCGGCACGGCCATGTCTCCGCCGAGCGCGTGCTCTCGGGCCCCGGCCTCGCGGACCTGCACCGGGCGCTGCGCGAGGTCCGCGGCGAACCGCAGGACGCCCATGCGCACGCCCCCCTGGACGCCGCCGCCATTTCCCGCCGCGCGCTGGAGGACGGCGACGCCCGCTGCCTGCAGACGCTGGACCTGTTCGCCGGCTTCCTCGGCGGCGTCGCCGGCAACCTCGCGCTCACGCTGGGCGCGCGGGGCGGCGTGTACCTCGGCGGCGGCATCGTGCCGCGCTGGCTCGGCTGGTTCGAGGGCTCGCCCTTCCGCCAGCGCTTCGAGGCCAAGGGCCGCTTCGCCGCCTACCTGCAAGACGTGCCGGTGTGGGTCCTCCGCGCCGGCGACTCCCCCGCCCTCCTCGGCGCCTCGCGCGCCCTCGACGACTGACCCTGCCACCTCCCATGAAACTCGCCACCCTCAAGAGCCCGCACAAGGACGGCCGCCTGGTCGTCGTCTCCCGCGACCTGCGCCACGCCGCCGATGCCGGCGCCATCGCCCCCAGCCTGCTCGCCGCGCTGGAGGACTGGGACCGCTGCGCGCCCGCGCTGGACGCCCTCTACCGGCAGCTGAACGAAGGCGCGCTCGCCGGCGCCTTCGCCTTCGACCCCACGCAGGCCGCCGCGCCGCTGCCGCGCGCGCCGCAGTGGTGCGACGGCTCGGCCTTCCTGAACCACGGCACGCTGATGGACACCGCCTTCAACATGCCCCCGATCCCGGACCGCGAGACCATCCCGCTGATGTACCAGGGCGGCAGCGACGACCTGCTCGGCCCCCACGACGACCTGCCCCTGCCCGACGAGGCCCACGGCATCGACTTCGAGGGCGAGTTCGGCGTGATCGTGGGCGAGGTGCCGCTGGGCTGCCCGGCCGCGCGGGCCCTGGACCATGTGCGCCTGCTGGTGCAGATCAACGACGTCAGCCTGCGCAGCTTCGGCCCGCGCGAGATGCGCACCGGCTTCGGCTTCTTCCACGCCAAGCCCTCCACCAGCTTCGCCCCGGTGGCGGTGACGCCCGACGAGATCGGCGAGGCCTGGGCGGACGGGCGCGTCCGGCTGGACCTGGAGGTGGACCACAACGGCCGGCGCTTCGGCCATCCCAATGGCGGGGAAATGAGCTTCGGCTTCCACGACCTCATCGCCCATGCCGCCAAGACCCGCCGCCTGCGCGCCGGCACCCTGATCGGCTCCGGCACCGTGTCCAACGCCGGCGACACCCGCGGCTCGGCCTGCATCGCCGAGCGCCGCGCCATCGAGGTCATCGCCAGCGGCCAGGCGAGCACGCCCTACATGAAGTTCGGCGACCGCGTGCGCATGGAGGCCCGCTGGCAGGGCCGGCCGGTCTTCGGCGCGATCGACCAGCGCGTGGTGCAGGCCCCCGCGCCGTACTGAGAAACACCTGGAGGAACCGCCCCATGCCCCGCTTCGTCGACCTGTCCATCTATCTCGAGAACGACGTGCTCTCCGACCCGCCCCCGCTGGCGCCGAAGATCACCTACCAGACCCATGCCGACACGGTGCCCGAGTTCCTGGCCATGCTGCCCGGCACCAAGGCCGAGGACTTCCCCGATGGCGAGGCCGCGGCCGCCGAGTGGGTCACCCTGACCACGCACAACGGCACGCACCTGGACGCGCCCTGGCACTTCCACTCCACCATGGACGGCAAGCTCGGCGAGGCCAAGCCCTCCATCACCATCGACGAGGTGCCGCTGGAGTGGTGCTTCCAGCCGGGCGTGAAGCTGGACTTCCGCGACAAGCCCGATGGCTATGTCTGCACCGCCGCCGACGTGGAGGCGGAGCTCAAGCGCATCGGCCACACGCTCAGGCCGCTGGAGATCGTGGTGGTCAACACCCGCGCCGGCTCGCGCTACGGGCAGAAGGACTACCTGGGCGCGGGCTGCGGCATGGGCTACGAGGCCACCATGTACCTGCTGGAGCGCGGCGTGCGCCTGACCGGCACCGACGCCTGGAGCTGGGACGCGCCGTTCTCGTACACCGCGAAACGCATCGCCGAGACCGGCGACACCTCCCTGATCTGGGAAGGCCACAAGGCCGGCCGCGACATCGGCTACTGCCACCTGGAGAAGCTGCACAACCTCGAGGCCCTGCCGCCCACCGGCTTCACCATCAGCTGCTTCCCGCACAAGATCCGCGGCGCCTCGGCCGGCTGGACCCGGGCGGTGGCGATCTTCCAGGACTGATCGCCATGCGCCGCCTGCTGGCCCTCGCCGCCGCCTTCCTGTGTGCCGCGGCAAGCGCGCAGGCACCGCGCCCCGAACCGATCGAGACCGGCCCCGGCATCGCCGTCGCGCGCACCACCACGGGACAGGTGCAGGGCTTCCGCCAGGGCCCGGTGCAGGTGTTCCGCGGCATCCCGTATGCGCGCGCCCAGCGCTTCATGGCGCCGCAGCCCGCGGCGCCATGGCAAGGCGTGCGCCGCACGCTGGCCTACGGCAAGGTCTGCCCGGTGGGCGACCCGGAGCCGGCCTTCGAGGAGCTGCGCTTCATCGCCCAGCACACCTGGGGCGAGCAGGACGAGGACTGCCTGAACCTCAATGTGTGGGCACCGGCGGCGCCCGCCGCGACGCCGCGCCCGGTGATGGTCTGGTTCCACGGCGGCGCCTTCAGCGTGGGCTCCTCGCGCGAGTCGGCCACCTACGACGGCGGCGCCCTCGCCGCGCGGGGCGACGTGGTGGTGGTCACCGTCAACCACCGGCTCAACGTGCTGGGCTTCCTGGACCTGTCGGACCACGGCCCCGGGTTCGCCGACGCGGCCAACGCCGGCCTGCTGGACCTGGTGGCGGCGCTGCGATGGGTGCGCGCCAACGCCGCGGCCTTCGGCGGCGATGCGGGCAATGTCACGATCTTCGGCGAGTCGGGCGGCGCGGCCAAGGCCTACGCGCTGATGTCCGCCCCCGCCGCGAAGGGCCTGTTCCACAAGGCCATCCTGCAAAGCAACTACCGCAGCAGCTTCCTGCCCCGGGACACCAGCCGGCGCGTGGCCGGGGCGGTGCTGGCGAAGCTGGGCCTGGACGCCTCACGCGCCAGCGAGCTGCGGCGGCTGCCGTATTCGCGCCTGAAGGCGGCGGCCGATGCGGCGATGCGCGACCTCGACCGCGCGCTGCGGGCCGAGGGCGCCTACCGCGACCCCCTGCCCTTCTCCTGGATGCCCACCATCGACGGCCGCTTCCTGCCCTGGCAGCTGGGGCATCCCGAGGCGGTGGCGCTGTCGGCGCAGGTGCCGGTGATCGTGGGCTCCACGCTCAACGAGTTCGCCCTGGCGCAGCGGCCGCGCGAGTTGCGCGGCGCAACGCCGGCGGTGGTGGAGGCGTTCCTGCGCGATCGCCACGGCGAGCGCTGGCCCGAGGTCCTCGCGGCTTTCCGCGCGGCCTACCCCGAGGCCGCGCCCGCGGACCTGCTGGACCTGGACACCGACTTCCGCGCCGCGGCGCTGGAGATCGCGCGGCGCCGCGCGCAGGCGGGCGCCGCGCCGACCTATGTGTACCTGTTCACGTGGGCCTCGCCGGTGCTGGGCGGCTTCTTCAAGTCATCCCACGCGATGGACCTGGCTTTCACCTTCGACAACGTGCACCGGGCGGTGGAGGCCACCGGCGGGAGCGAGGCGGCGTACCGTCTCGCCGGCCGCATGGCCGGGGCCTGGGCGCGCTTCGCGCACACCGGCCGGCCGGCCGCCCCGGGCTGGCCGGACTGGCCCGCCTTCTCGGGGCCGGGTGGCGCGACGATGCGCCTGGACGATGCGGCGCACGTCCAGCAGGCGCATGACCACCGCCTGATGGACCTGCTGCGGACACCCTCGCCGCGCCCTTGACACAGCCCCTCAGGAGAGCCGCCTGGCACCCGCTCGGGCGGCGGCTTGCGCGCAGCCTTCGACGCGATCCAGGCCGTGCGCGACCAGCCCACCGACGACCACGGCGTGGCCACCGTCACCGCCGACCTGGGGGGACTGCCCGGGCCGAACACCTGAAGCCTCAGGCCGACTCCCGCATCACCAGCATGTGCTGCAGCTTCTCCGAGGCCGGCTGGCCGCCCGCCAGGCGCTGCATCAGCAGCTCCGCGGCGCGGGTGCCGAGCTCGTGCATCGGCTGCGCGATGGTGGTCAGGCTCGGCTCGAACACCTCGGACAGCGGGATGTTGTCGAAGCCGACCACCGCGATGTCCTGCGGCACCCGCAGGCCGGCGCGACGGAAGGCCTTGATGGCGCCGATGGCCAGCGTGTCCGACACCGCGAACACCGCGGTCGGCGGCTCGGGCAGGGCCAGCAGGCCGCCGGCGGCTTCCATGCCGCAGTTGTAGTCGGTGCCGCGCGCCACCCGGATGTACGCCGGCTTCACCTCCAGCCCCGCGCGCGCCAGCGCCTGCTCGTAGCCCGCGTGCCGCTGCTGCGCCCAGGTGTTGTCCTCCTGCGCGGAGAGCAGCGCGATGCGCCGGTGGCCGCGGTTGATCAGGAACTGCACCGCGTCGATCGCGGCCTGCTGGTGGTCGATGCTGACGCAGGGCACGTCGGCGTCAGGCAGGAATTCGGAGCAGGCGATCCACGGGAAGCCCCGCTGCGCGAGCGCCTCCGGCATCGGCTCGTGGGCCATGCTGATGACGCCGTCCACCATGCCCTCGTACACCGACTCCAGCGAGGACTGCGGCCCCGACAGCACGATCTTGTAGCCCTCGCGCAGGGTGACGGCCTCGATGCCGTTCACGATCCCGGCGAAGAAGGGGTTGGCGAAGTCCGGCACCAGCACCAGCACCAGCCGGCTGCGCCCGCTCATGAGGCTGCGCGCGAAGGGATTCGCCCGGTAACCCAGGCGGGCCACCGCCGCCTCCACGCGCTGGCGGGTCTGCGGGCTCACCGGCTTGCTGCCATTGAGCACGCGCGAGACCGTGGCGATGGACACGCCCGCCAGTTCGGCCACCTCGGAGATCGACACCGCCCCCGGCGCCGGCGCGGGCGCGGGCGGTGCGGCGGCGCGTGGCGGCGCGGTAGGGCGTGGCGGCGGCATGGATCCCCTTGTGGGAAAATATTTTCCCAAGTGTAAGGCACGTTTTCCCGGCCGCCGACCCCGGGTCAACCCGTACCCGGAACCGCATGTTTTCCCTCTGTGAATGCGTGGTATTCACCGAATCAATGCAAGCGGATTGCAAAAAGCCAACAGACCTCGCATAAACCCTTAGAAGGGCGTTGAGGAAAGCGCTTACCTTTGCACCGTCGCCCTCCAAGGCGCACACGGACCTGTATTCCAAACCCTGCCGCCGCTGAGGCAGTTCCAACAACCAGGAGACAACATGAACCAGCAATTCCGTCCGACCCGGCTCGCCACGCAGCTCATGGCTGCCGGCGTCCTGATCGTCGCCGCCCCCGCCTTCGCCCAGGGCGCCAACCAGGAAGTGACCGTGACGGCCACCAAGGTCGCCACGCCCGCCTCCAAGACCCCGATCGCCCTGACCGTGGCCGACGGCGAGGCGATGAAGAGCGCCGGCGTGACCGATGCCCGCGGCCTGACGGAGCTGGCTCCCAACGTGCAGATCGCCGCCGAGAGCGGCAAGCTGCAGATCGCCATCCGCGGCGTGACCAGCCTGGACATGAGCGAGAAGGGCGACCCGTCCACCGCCTTCAACGTCGACGGCGCCTACGTGCCCCGCCCCGAAGCCCAGATCGGCAGCTTCCTGGACCTGGAGCGCGTGGAGGTGCTGCGCGGCCCGCAGGGCACGCTGTACGGCCGCAACGCCACCGGCGGCGCCATCAACCTGATCACGGCCAAGCCCGATCCCAAGCGCTTCGGCGGCAAGGCCCTCGTCGATGTGGGCAACTACGGCGCCCGCCGCACCGAGTTCGTGCTGAACGCCCCGGTGAACCAGACCCTGGCCCTGCGCGCCGCCGTCGCCACCAGCAAGCGCGACACCTACCAGAACCCCGGCGCCAACACCGTGCCCCTGGAAAACGAGGACAACGTCGCGGCCCGCCTGCACGCCCTGTTCACCATCAGCAAGGACACCAGCCTGCTGCTGACGGCCGAGCACAGCAAGGTCGGCGGCAACGGCGGCAGCCCGCTGCCGGCCACCAACTTCTTCACCGGCACGCCCATCGCCAACGGCAACAACCTCGCCAACCCGGTGTATGTGGACCGCGGCACGACTGCGCAGCTGACGCAGACCAAGCCCTTCGTCAACGCCACCAACCACCTCAACAACACCGCCGACACGCTGCGCGCCGAGTACAAGACCAACCTGGGCGCGGTGGACCTGACCTACGTCGGCGCCTACGGCGAGTCCAAAACGGACCAGAGCGACAACGGCACCTACTTCGGCAACCCGTTCTACAGCGACATCAAGGGCAACACCAAGAGCCAGCAGCACGAGCTGCGCCTGAACTCCGCCAGCGCCGGCCCGCTGCGCTGGGTGGCCGGCGTGTACGCCTTCAACGAGGAAATCAGCCGCAACACCATCTACTACACCAAGACGCCCGGTCCGCTGATCACCGTGCCGTTCAAGCCGGTGGTGGAGAACGACTCCAAGGCCGTCTTCGGCCAGGCCACCTACAGCATGACGCCCGCCACCCGCCTGGTGCTGGGCCTGCGCGGCACGCGTGACGAGAAGACCGGCAGCGACCCGCTGGGCGGCTCGGTCACCGGCCCGGGCTTCTCCAACGCCAAGGCCTCGAGCAGCAAGACCAACTACAAGCTGGGCGTGGACCACGACCTGAGCGCCGCGGTGATGGCCTACGGCAGCCTGTCCACCGGCTACAAGGCCGGCGGCTTCAACGAGAACCGCACCGGCTCCGGCTACAAGCCCGAGACGCTGACCGCCGCCGAAGTGGGCATCAAGGGCCGCTTCTTCAACAACGCGCTGCGCCTGAACGCCTCGGCGTTCAACTACGACTACAAGGACATGCAGCTGACGTCCGTGGTCTGCACGGGCGACACCGCCGCCAGCTGCGGCTCGCTCACCACCAACGCCGCCAGGTCCACGATCCGCGGCCTGGAGCTGGAAGGCGGCTGGTCCCTGAACAAGACCCAGCAGCTGAACTTCTCGCTGGGCTACACCGACGCGACCTTCGACAGCTACAAGCCCACGACCACCGAGAACTGGTCCGGCAAGCAGCTCGATCGCGCGCCCAAGACCGGCGTGGGCCTGGGCTTCACCCAGCAGCTCCCGATGGCCGACGGCAGCCAGTGGTCGCTGTATGCCGGTACCCGCTACAACAGCGGCTACTACATCAGCGACTTCGCCGCCGCCGTCCGCTACAAGCAGCCCTCGTTCACCAAGAGCGACCTGCGCGTGACCTACACGCCGGCCTCCGACAAGTACTACGTCCAGGCCTATGTGAAGAACGTCGAGAACAAGGTGACGATCGAGAGCCGCGTCCCGGGCAGCTTCTTCACCGGCGCGCCGCGTACCTTCGGCGTGCGTGTCGGCGCCAACTTCTGATGACGTCGTGAGGGCATGGCGGGATCGCCCGCCATGCCTTTTTCTTTCCTGCAAGGACTCCCCCGAATGAACCCGCACGTGACCGTGCCGCACCAGGCCGCCATGGCCTGCATGGCCTGAGCCTGCGAGGACAAGACACTATGGCAACCACCATCCAAGGCCCCGCGCTGTTCCTCGCCCAGTTCGCGGGCGACCAGGCCCCCTTCAACAGCTGGGACTCGATCACGAAATGGGCCGCCTCCCTGGGCTACGCCGGCGTGCAGGTGCCCACCTGGGACGCCCGCCTGTTCGACCTGGAGCGCGCCGCCGAGTCCAAGGCCTACTGCGACGAGATCGCCGGCATCGCCCGCGCCAACGGCGTGGCGATCACCGAGCTGTCCACCCACCTGCAGGGCCAGCTCGTGGCGGTGCACCCGGCCTATGACGAGGCCTTCGATGCCTTCGCGCCGGAGGCGGTGAAAGGCAAGCCGGCCGAGCGCCAGCGCTGGGCCGTGCAGCAGCTGCTGCTGACCGCCAAGGCCTCCAAGAACCTGGGCCTGAAGGCCAGCATCAGCTTTCCCGGCGCGCTGGCCTGGCCCTTCCTCTACCCCTGGCCGCAGCGCCCGGCGGGCCTGGTGGAAGCCGCCTTCGACGAGCTGGCCAAGCGCTGGCTTCCCATCCTCGACGCCTACGACGAGGCCGGCTGCGACCTGGCCTTCGAACTGCACCCGGGCGAAGACCTGCACGACGGCGTGACCTTCGAGATGCTGCTCGAGCGCGTGAACCACCACCCGCGCCTGTCCATCGCCTACGACCCCTCGCACTTCGTGCTGCAGCAGCTCGACTATCTGCAGTTCATCGACCTGTACCACGACCGGATCAAGGTCTTCCACGTGAAGGACGCCGAGTTCCGCCCGAACGGCAAGCAGGGCGTCTACGGCGGCTTCCAGTCCTGGACCGAGCGCGCCGGCCGCTTCCGCTCGCTGGGCGACGGCCAGGTCGACTTCAAGGCCATCTTCTCCAAGATGGCGCAGTACGACTTCAAGGGCTGGGCCGTGCTGGAGTGGGAGTGCTGCCTCAAGCACCCGGAGCAGGGCGCCGCCGAGGGCGCGCCCTTCATCCGCGACCACATCATCCGCGTCACCGAGAAGGCGTTCGACGACTTCGCCGGCAGCGCCACCGACCCGGCGCAGCTGCGCCGCATGCTGGGGCTGAACTGAGATGGCCGCCCCGATGAAGCCGGCGCGCATCCGCCTGGGCATGGTCGGTGGGGGCGAGGGCGCCTTCATCGGCGCCGTGCACCGCATCGCCGCCCGCCTGGACGACCAGTACGAGCTGGTGGCGGGCGCCCTGTCCTCCACGCCCGAGAAGGCCCGCCGCTCCGGCCTGGCCCTGGGCCTGGCGCCCGAGCGCACCTACGACAGCTACGAGGCCATGGCCGAGGCCGAGGCCGCGCGCGACGACGGCATCGAGGCGGTGGTCATCGTCACCCCCAACCACGTGCATGCGCCGGCCGCCCGCGCCTTCCTGAAGGCCGGCATCCACGTCATCTGCGACAAGCCGGTGACCGTGCGCAGCGCCGACGCGCGCGCCCTGAAGAAGCTGGCCGAGCAGAAGGGCCTGGTCTTCGCCGTCACCCACAACTACAGCGCCTACCCCATGGTGCGCGTGGCGCGCCAGCTGGTGCAGTCCGGCCGCCTGGGCGAGGTCCGCGTGGTCCAGGCCGAGTACCCGCAGGACTGGCTGGCCGAGCCGCTGGAGCGCAGCGGCCAGAAGCAGGCCGCCTGGCGCACCGACCCGGCCCAGGCCGGCGGCGGCGCCATCGGCGACATCGGCTCGCATGCCTGGCACCTGGCCGACTTCGTGACCGGCCAGCCCCTGACCGAGCTGTGCGCCGAGCTGAGCACCTTCGTGCCCGGCCGCCCCATCGACGACAACGCCCAGGTGATGCTGCGCTATGCCAATGGCGCGCGCGGGATGATCTGGGCCAGCCAGGTCGCGCCGGGCCACCTGAACGACCTGCGCCTGCGCGTCTACGGCAGCAAGGGCGGCCTGGAGTGGTCGCAGGAGCATCCCAACCAGCTGCGCTACACGCCGCTGGGCCAGCCCACCCAGATCCTGGAGCGTGCCGGGGCCGCCTTCGAGGCCGCCGGCGCGCGCATGGCCCGCATTCCCGGCGGCCATCCCGAGGGCTACCTGGAGGCGTTCGCCTCGCTGTACGGCGAGATCGCCCAGCACCTGCGCGCCGCCCGCCGCGGCGGCCGCAAGGCGGACAAGGCCAGCCATTTCCCCACCATCGCCGACGGACTGCGCGGCGTGCAGTTCATCGAGGCCGTGCAGCGCTCCTCCCGCCTGGGCGGGCGCTGGGTCAGGCTGCCGGGCGAGGCCGCCTAAACCTCAGACCAGAAAGACAACCATGAGCCATGACATCAAGCGGGGCGTGAGCCTCTACAGCTTCCAGAACGACACCTTCCTGCGCACCATGTCGCTGGAAGACTGCATCCGCACCTGCGCCGAGATCGGCGCCAAGGGCATCGAGGTGGTGGGCGAGCAGACCTTCAGCGGCTGGCCCGAGGTCGGCATGCCCGTGCAGGAGATCGCCCACTGGCACCGCCTGATGGAGCGCTACGGCACCTACCCCGTGTGCCACGACTTCATGCTGGACTACAAGCGCACCAAGGGCCAGGTGATGCCCTTCGACGAGCAGGTGGCCAGCGTCAAGCGCGACATCGACTTCGGCGTGGCCCTGGGCGCGCCCTACATCCGCGCCCTGGTCTCCATCTCGCCCGAGGTGCTGGTGGCCTGCGCCAGCTATGCCGAGGACAAGGGCATCAAGATCCTGATCGAGATCCACGCGCCGCTGCACTTCGACCACCCCTGGATCATTCGCCACGCCGAGGCCTATGAGAAGTCGGGCTCCAAGGCCCTGGGCTTCCTGCCGGACATGGGCATGTTCGTGCACCGCTTCCCGCGCGTGTGGAAGGAGCGCTTCATCCGCAACGGCGTGCCGCGCCACATCGCCGACTTCATCGAGAAGTCCTACGAGGACCGCACGCTCAGCGAGTACGTGCTGCTCGACGTGCGCGAGATGGGCGGCACCGGCCCGTCCCTGGCCATGGCCGAGACGCTGCGCCACAACGCCGCCTTCGAGCCCAAGCGCATGCTGGAGTTCATGCACCGCATCCACAACATCCACGGCAAGTTCTACGAGATGACCGAGGACGACGTCGAGTACTCCATCCCCTACGACGAGATCGTCGCGGTGCTCAAGCAGGGCGGCTTCAAGGGCCACATCTGCTCGGAGTACGAAGGCAACCGCTGGATCGAGGATGCGCACCCCGTGGAATCGGTGGAGCAGGTCAAGCGCCAGCACCGCATGCTGTGCCGACTGCTCGACGAACCCATCCCGGCCGCCCTGCAGGCCTGACCCCCAAGGAGATCCACCCCATGATGGACCAACACATGCTGTGCGACGACGGCTTCGAGAACGTCGTCGCCAACGGCCAGGTCACCGGCTTCGCCCTGCTGGCCCGCCTGCCCTACTACCGCGGCCTCGGCCTGTCGATGGTCGAGGACATCGCCGTCACCGTCGACGGCGAGCCCGTGCCCCGCGAGGCCATCCGCCTGGAGCTGCGGGGCCGCAGCTGGAGCCTGGCCGAGATGGAGACCTGCTACGACGAGAAGTGGAACTTCGGCGAGAAGGCCCGCGTCGTCGTCGCCCGCCCCGGCGGCCTGACGCCCGGCGAACACAAGATCGGCCTGGCCGAGCGCCTGCGCATCTCCTACCTGCCCTTCGTGCCGACGACGCAGACCAGCCGCGTGCTGCGCATCGCCGGCTGAGCCCCTTCACCGATAGCCCCCGAAAGCCCTTCATGGCCCGCTTCTTCAAGAACTCCTTCAGCGACTACCTCATCACCCCCGAGGACTCGCGCATCACGCCCGAGGGCCTGGTGATCGACCTGCGCCTGCCCTGGTACCGCTCGCTGCCGCTGTCGGTGGTGATGCCCACCCAGCTGCTGGTCGACGGCGATCCGGTCTCGCTGGAAGGCGCCACCGTCGAGTACGAAGGCAAGCGCTACACGCTGGCCGAGCTGCCCGAGCAGACCGGCACCTCCTGGTTCATCCAGGACTCGGTGCTGCTGCATGTGCCCACGCCCCGGCCGCTGGCGGCCGGCAAGCACCACGTGGTGGTGACGCTGAACCTGTACCCGCCCTACATCCCGATGCTGACCCATGTGACCCGCGGCGACGCCCAGGTCCTGGCCGCCTGAGGCGCGCGCATCTCCACCCGCACGGACACCCCTGACCATGACCGCATCCCAGACCAGCACCGCCCCCCAGGGCTTCCAGCTCGGCTCCACGCTGTACAGCTTCACCAACGAGTGGCATGAGCGCCGCTACGACTTCGAGGGCCTGATCGCCGAAGTGGCCAAGCGCCAGCTCGGCCCGGGCCTGGAAGTCATCGGCTTTTCGAGCATCCGCGGCTTCCCGAACGTGAGCGACGATTTCGCCGCCCGCTTCAAGGACCTGATGGCCAAGTACCAGCTCACGCCCAGCTGCCTGAGCATCAACGCCGACATGGCCATCCGCCGCGGCACGATGATGAGCGTGGACGAGGCCGTGGCCTACCACGCGCCCCAGATCGAGGCCGCCGCCAAGATGGGCTTCCCCACGGTGCGCTGCCAGTTCGCCGCGCCGGTGGAGGTGATCATCCGCCTGCTGCCGCTGCTGGAGAAGCACGGCATCAAGATCGGCCCCGAGGTGCATGCGCCGCTGAACCCCAGCTCGCCGCCGGTGATGGCCTGGCGCGAGGCCTATGCCAAGGCCAACTCGCCGCTGCTGGGCTTCGTGCCCGACTTCGGCTGCTGCGCCAGCCGCCTGCCCGCCACCTACATCGCCAACCTGCGCCGCCAGCAGCTGCCCGAGGACCTGATCCAGCTGGCGCTGGAAATCTGGCAGCTGCCCAAGGACGCCGGCTGGAAGCGCCAGGAGTTCGCCCGCCGCGTCGAGCCGCTGAAGGCCGACCCCGCCGACGTCAGCGCGCTGGCCGTGATGTTCAACATCCTCAGCCCCGGCACCGCCGAGATGTGGAAGGAAATCATGCCGCAGGTCGTGCATGTGCACGGCAAGTTCTACGACTTCGACGACGAGGGCAACGAGGCCTCGATCGACTACGGCAGCATCCTGCCGGTCTTCCATGACGGCGGCTTCAACGGCTTCATGTCCAGCGAGTGGGAGGGCCACCTCTACATGCGCAATGTCGATGCCTTCGACATGGTGGCCAAGCACCAGGCGCTGGCCCGCCGCATCATCGCCCGCCACACGGGCGCGAAGGTCGCCGCATGATCGGTGCACCGCTGGCCGGGCGCAGCCTGCGCTACGCCTACATGGACCACTGGCGGGTGGACACCGCCCAGGGCCAGATCTCGCAGTACAGCTCGGTGGAGCGCTTCGACGCCTTCCTCAAGCAGATCGCGGGCGTGGGCTACGAGGCGATCGAGACCTTCGACTTCCACCTCGGCGCGCTGCGCGACCTGTTCGGCAGCCTGCCTGCCGCGCGCGAGTTCATGCAGTCGCGCGGCATCGACCGCGTGCTGAGCCTGTTCCATGCCGTGATGTACGACGAGCGCCAGAGCGCGCCCCATGTGCGCTCCACGCATGACCAGATCCTGCGCTACGCCGAGTACATCATGAAGTCCAGCGCCGGCCTGGGCGTGCAGAACTTCATCGTGATGCCGGCCGGCCTGTACTTCGACGTCGAGCCGGTCACCGACGACAAGCTGCGCGCCTGCGCCGAGCTGTGGAACCGCGTCGGCCAGATGACGCTGGAAGGCTACGGCATCAAGACCTGCTGCCACCACGAGTTCTTCTGCGGCATCCGCTCCGCCGAGCAGCTGCAGAAGTTCTACGACTGGACCGACCCGCGCTATGTCTTCCTGTGCCTGGACACGGCCCAGCACGTCATCGCCGGCGTGGACCCGGTGGACCTGTTCCTGAAGCGGCACGACCGCGTCGCCGGCTTCCACCTGAAGGACACGCACCACGTCGACACGAATGGCGACTACCGCCGCAAGCCCGACGCCGAAGTCATGGCGCCGACCACCGCCCGCTGGTTCTACGAGATCGGCACCGAGGGCGGCCTGGTGGACTTCCCCGCGCTCTACGGCGCGATGAAGGAGGTGGGCTGGAAGGGCTGGGTCGGCGTCGAGCATGACAAGGCCGATGTCGGCGGCGGCAACTACCCCGAGAGCACGGCCATCGCGGCCTGGACCATTCGCAACCAGCTGAGGCCCATCCATGATTAAGTGGGGTTACGCCACCAACCAATGGAAGGCCGGCTTCACGGGCTTCGCCCGCATGGAGCAGCACGAGCGCGCGCTCAAGGTCACGGCCGCCTGCGGCTTCGACGCCATCGAGCTCACCGGCGGCACCGGCCGCTGGGACCCGATGGGCCGGCCCGAGAACATCGCGCTGAACTTCGGCTCGGTCGAGCACTTCAAGCTGAAGCTGCGCGAGTGGGGCATCCAGCGCGTCGCCAGCCTGTTCTTCGACCCTCTGCAAATGAGCTTCGAGGAGCTGCACCACGGCCTGGACTGCAGCGACCGCAGCCAGCACGCCCTGCTGCTGCAACAGGCCGGCATCTTCGCGCGCTTCCTGGCCGAAGTCGGCGGCGAGGTGCTGGTGGTGCGCGCACTGCCGCCCCATGGCCGCCACGGCGGGCTGGACGCCGAGCGCCAGGCCGCCGCCGCCGACTGCTGGAACGCGGTCGGCGCGATGACGGCGGCGCTGGGCATCAAGACCGTGCTGCACCTGGACGCCCTGTCCCCGCTGCGCGACCCCGAAGAACTCGACGCCTGGCTCGAGCAGCTGGACCCCGCCACCGTGGGCCTGGCCATGGACACGGCCGAACTGACCATCGCCGGCCACGACGTCGCCGCCTGGTACCGCCGCTTCCAGGCCCGCGTCTGGCACATCCACCTGAAGGATGCGCTGGCCGTGGACACGCTGGACGAGTACCGCGCGCCCAACGCCGAGCGGGCCCTGCTGCTGGCCGGCGGCGAGCGCCGCATCCCGCGCTGGTTCGGCGAGCTGGGCACCGGCCTGGTCGACTGGCCGGCGCTGATGGCGGCCCTGCGCGAGGGCGGCTACGACGGCTGGCTCATCGTCGAGAGCGACAAGGGCCCCGCGCCGGCGGCGGCCAGCATGATGCAGAACGCCTGGACCGTTCGCCATGTGCTGCAGCCCCTGCTGGCCTGAGAGCCACGACAACAACGACACAACAACAAGGAATCGAAGCGATGAAGCTGTCTGCAGTCATTGAAGATCTGTACATGTTCAACGAAGCCGGCGACATGCCGGCGCGCATCCGCGCCGCCGCCGCGGCCGGCCTGGACCGGGTGGAGTTCCACCTCTGGGACAAGGTCGACATCGACGCCGTCGAGGCCGCGCTGAAGGAGACCGGCGTCCAGCTGCAGAGCCTGGTCATCGGCCCGCGCTGCGGCTGCGTGGACCGCAGCAAGGAGGCGTTCTTCCTGGACGCCGTCCGCGGCACCATCGCGATGTGCCAGCGCCTGGGCGCCAAGGGCATCGTGCTGGCCGGCGGCCCGGCGCTGAAGGACGTGCCGGCCGCCGAGCAGCACGCCGCCATGGTCTACCTGATCAAGAAGGCCGCGCCGCTGGTGGAGGCCGCCGGGCTGATGATCTACCTCGAGCCGCTGAACACCCGCATCGACCACCCGATCATGTTCATGGACACGGCCATGGAAGGCCTGGACATCGTCGAGGAGGTCAACAGCCCGGCGGTTCGCCTGCTGTATGACGTCTACCACTCGACCGTGATGGGCGAGGACTGGCGCGAGGTGCTCAAGCGCGGCCACCTGATCGGCTACGTGCAGGTCGCCGACACCAACGGCCGCCACGAGCCCGGCTCCGGCACCATCGACTGGGCCGCCTGGCTGCCGGCGCTGAAGGCCGCGGGCTACACCGGCGACATCGGCCTGGAGTACCGCCCCAGCAACGGCACCCTGCCCTCGCTGCAGCGCACCCGCGAAGTGTTCGGCATCGCCTGACGGAGCCCGGCGATGCGACTCATCCCCTGCATCGAGATGCTCTACAAGGCGGAGCATCCCGACTTCCTGCGACGCTTCCACGCCGCCGCGGCCGACGGCTTCGACGCGGTCGACATGCACCTGTGGCGTGACAAGCCGCTGGACGCCGTCGTCGACACCGTGGCCGAGACCGGCGTGAAGGTGTTCAGCTTCTGCGCCGACCCGCGCGCCAGCCTGGTCGACCCGGCCGAGCACGCCACCGTCCTGGGCGCCGTGCGCGACGCCGTGCCGGTGGCGGGCCGCCTGCAGGGCGCCCGCATCATCCTGGCCTCCGGCTTCGCCCGGCCGGGCCAGGCCGAGTCCGAGCTGCGCGCCAACGCCGCCAAGGTGCTGCGCGAGGCCTGCCGCATCGCCGCCGACGGCGGCGCCACGCTGCTGCTGGAGCCGGTGCACATGGTGATCCAGGGCAACCCGATGGCGGTGCGCAACATCCGCCAGGGGCTGGACCTGGTCGAGCAGGTCGACCACCCGGCGCTGCGGCTGCTGGCCGACGTCTACCACCACGCCGTCGACGGCCAGGCGCTGGAGCAGGCCTTCGACCGCCGCATCGGCCTGGTGGGCCATGTGCAGGTGGCCGACCACGAGGGCCGCCACGAACCCGGCACCGGCCGCCTGCCCTGGCCGGCGCTGATGGCGCAGCTGCGCGAGCTGGGCTACGGCGGTCCGATCGGCCTGGAGTACCTGCCCTCGCTGCCCATTGCCGAATCCCTGGCGCTGAGCCGCCGCACCCTGGGCCTGTGAGCCTGCACCCGGAGATCCCATGAGCCACTCTGAACTGGGCAGCGCCGACCTGGCCGCCCGCATCGCCGAACTGGAGCATCGCCTGGCCCGCACCGAGGCCCGCGGCGAATTGGAGAACCTGTTCTCCAACTACATGCACCTGCACAACGGCTACGAGGACGAGAAGATCATCGACATGTGGGTGAAGCCCGGCACGCCGGGCATGCGCGCGCAGTACTCGAACAAGGGCATCTACACCCAGTGGGACACGATCACCGCCTACCACCGCGGCCGTCCGGCGCCGGTGGGCAAGCTGCTCCTGCACTACAGCACGACCCCGTCGATCCAGGTGGCCGGCGACGGCCGCAGCGCGCGCGGCATCTGGATCGTGGGCGGCGTCGAGTCCGGCCTGACCGACCCGGCCCAGTCCGCCAACGCGCCGGCGTTCATGTACGAGAAGGAGCTCGTCAACGGCAAGAAGGTCTGGGCCCACTGGGTGGCCATGAAGTACGAGATGCACGCGCTGCTCCAGGACGGCGAGTGGAAGATCTGGCGCTTCCGCTGCTTCGAGGTGTTCCGCGCGCCTTACGGCCGCAACTGGATCGACTTCGCCGCCTGCACCGAAGCCATCCCCGACTTCCAGCGCTTCCACGAGAACCTGGCCTATTTCGGCCATGACGGCAAGCCGGTGTGGATGCCGGACACCGACCGGCCCACCGAGACGCCCTACCAGGCCTACAGCACGCAGACGGCGCAGGCCGTCGTGCCGCGCCCGCCGGAGCCCTACGACAGCGACCCCGAGACCCCCGCTTCCTGAAGATGCCCCAACCCATGACCGACAAGAATTTCGACGCCATCGTCATCGGCTCCGGCGCCACCGGCGGCATCGCCGCCAAGGAGCTGACCGAGCGCGGCCTGCGCGTGCTGGTGCTGGAGGCGGGCGGCCCCCTGCCCGAGGAAAAGTTCGAGGCCGCCGCCAAGGCGCAGTTCGCCGCCATCGGCTCCTGGCCGCGCATCAAGGCCGGACTGCAGGGCCAGCACAAGCAGGCGCTGACCTCGTTCTACTCCGCCGAGAAGGCCTTCCTGTTCGTCAACGACAAGGAGCACCCCTACGAGTCGCCGCAGGACTTCTACCTGTGGCTGCGCGGCAAGCAGGTGGGCGGGCGCTTCCTGGCCTGGGGCCGGGTGGCGCTGCGCATGTCCGACTACACCTTCAAGTTCAAGAGCCATGAAGGGGTGGGCTTCGACTGGCCGATCGGCTATGACGACCTGGCGCCCTACTACGAGCATGTGGAGCGCTTCCTGGGCATCGTCGGCAACGACGACGGCATCCCCTACTGCCCCTCGGGCGTGTATGCCCGGCCCGCCGGCCTGAGCAAGGCCGAGCAGCTGTTCAAGCAGCGCGTGGAGGACCGCTTCACCGATGCCAAGGTGATGGCCTGGCGCTACGTGCGCAAGGAAGCCACGCCGGTGGACGCGCAGAACCACCGCACCACCACGCCGCTGCAGGCCGCGGCCGCCACCGGCAACCTCACGCTGCGCGCGAATTCCCCGGTGGAGCGCATCAACACCGACCCGCGCTCCGGCAAGGCCACCGGCGTGACCTACATCGACAAGGCAACCGGGGAGCGCCACGAGGTGCGCGCCAATGTGGTGATGGTGTGCGCGTCGACCATCGAGTCCATCCGCCTGCTGCTGAACTCCAAGGGCGAGCGCCATCCGCAGGGCCTGGGCAACGCCTCGGGCCTGGTCGGTCGCTACTTCATGGACCAGATGCTGTCCCTGGGCTTCGGCACCATGCCGGGCTTCAAGGGCGGCGAGCTGGTCGACGGCACGAGCCCGGCCGACAACCACGGCGGCATCTACATCCCGCGCTTCCGCCAGCTGAAGAAGGCCGGCGAGCTGGGCTATTCCGGCGGCTTCAACCTGCAGGGCATCGTCGGCCGCCCGATGCTGCCGGCCCACCTGGACTCGGTCTTCGGCCTCACCGGCCATGGCGAGATCCTGCCCCACATCGACAACCGGGTGAACCTCGCCTCGCGCCGCGACCGCCTGGGCGTGCCCATTCCCTCGGTCAGCCTGCGACTGCGCGACAACGACGTGAAGCTGCTGCGCGACCAGGTACAGGTGCAGAAGGAGGTCATGCAGGCCGCGGGCTTCAACGTCGACTTCCTGATCAGCCCGCTGGGCATCAGCTCGGACGGCCCCTTCATGCCCAATGCCAAGTGGTACGAGCGCCTGATGTTCCGCCTCGCCTACAAGCGCAGCGTGGCCGTGGGCGGCGCCATCCACGAATGCGGCGGCGCCCGCATGGGCAGCGACCCGAAGGACTCGGTGCTGAATCCCCACAACCAGGTCTGGGATGCGCCCAACGTGTTCGTCACCGACAGCAGCTGCTTCGTGACCAACGGGACCTGCGGCCCCACCCTGACGACGATGGCCCTGACGGCCCGTGCCTGCGACCACATCGGCCGCGAGTACGGACATTCGGCTGAACTGCGCGCCTGACGCAGCGGCCCCACCCCGGAGACAACCCCATGGACACGCAATCCCCCCGCCGCGCCGGCCTGGCCCAGGGCCTGGTGATCATCATGATCGGCATCCTGCCGATGATGGCCATCGTCACGCTGATGCCGATCGTGCCCGCGCTGGTGAAGGCCTTCCCGCATGTGGGCGGCATCCAGACGCTGGCCCCCCTGGTGCTGTCGGCGCCGGGCCTGTGCGTCGCGCTGTTCTCGCCGTTCGCCGGCGCGCTGACGGACAAGCTCGGCCGGCGCCGCCTGCTCCTGATCTTCACCACCTTGTACGGCGTGGGGGGCATCCTGCCCTTCTTCTTCACCAGCTTCGAGGCGCTGATGGCGGGACGCTTGCTGCTCGGTATTGGCGAGGCGTTCATCCTGACCATCGGCAACACCTTGCTGGGCGACTATTTCGACCAGAAGGCCCGCGCCAAGTGGCTGATGTGGCAGAGCTTCGTCGGCCCGGCGCTCGGCACCTTGCTGATCAGCGGCAGCGGCAAGCTGTCGATGATCTCGTGGAACCTGCCGTTCCTGATCTACGCGACGGCGCTGGGCATCGCCGCCTTTGCCGCCTTCGCCGTGTTCGAACCCGAGCGCCGCAGCGAGGCCGCCAGCCGCGAGGCCGGCACGGCCGATGCGGGCGCCTTTCCGGTGCGGCTGATGGCGCGCGTGGCCGTCTCGACCTTCGTGCTGGCCGCCATCTATTTCGTCTACACGCTGCAGTTCTCGCTGGCGCTGGACCAGATGGGGGTCAAGAAGGGCAGCGACCTGGGCCTGTACACGGCGCTGGTGAGCGTGGGCGTGCCGGTCGGTGCGATCCTGTTCAAGGCCATCGCGGGCCGCAGCGTCAGGCTCCAGTTCACCGTCCTGTTCGTCCTCCTGGGCGTCGGCATGACGGGCATCGGCCTGGCGCTGGGCGTGAAGGCCACCATGGTCTTCGCCTTCATCCAGCAGCTGGCGGCGGGCATGACCATTCCGGTGCTGATCGGGTGGGGCCTCCGCGAACTGCCCGAGCGCTTCCGCGGACGCGGCATGGGCTGGTGGTGCAGTGCCTTCTTCCTGGGGCAGTTCGTGTCGCCGTTCTTCGTGTCCGGCGTGCGCCTGGTCACGGGCGACCTCCTGAGCGCCTTCGTCGTCTTCGGCGTGCTGTGCCTCGCCATCGCCGGGGTCAATGCGCTGTTCTCACGCAAGCCGGCGGCGGCGCCGGCCGGCGGCCTGGCGGCCGACCGGGTGTGAGCCCGCTTCACGAAAGCGTTGCCATGAATGAAAAGAAGGTCCGCTGGGCCGTGGTCGGCAGCGGCGGCATCGGCCGCCGCACGGTGGGCGACCTGCGCCTTTGCAAGAACGCCGAGGTCGTCGCCATCTGCTCGCGCGCCCGCGCCACCGCCGACGCCTTCGCGCAGGCCCTGGACCTGCCGCTGGCGTTCGACGACTTCGGGCGGCTGTGCGCGTCGACCGAGGTCGATGCGGTCTACATCGGCACGCCGCACGCCACCCACTTCGCCCTGGCCCGCCAGGCGCTGGAGGCGGGCAAGCATGTGCTGTGCGAGAAGCCGCTGACGATGACGGCGGACGAGGCGCTCGAACTCGGGCGCATCGCCCGGGCGCGCGGCGTCTTCCTGATGGAAGCGATGTGGATGAAGTTCAGCCCCGCCATGCGCAAGGCGGTCGAGCTGGTGGAGGCCGACGTGATCGGCGAGCCCCGCTTCCTGCAGGCCGGCCTCGGCTACCCGGTGCCCAAGGACGGCCCGGCGCGCTTCTGGGACCCGGCCCTGGGCGGCGGCGCCCTCTACGACATGGGCGTCTACACGATCACCCTGGCCCAGATGTTCCTGGGCGAGCTGGCCGAGGTCTCCGCGACCGGTCACATGCGCCCGGACGGGGTCGACCTCGAGGAGGCGATCACCCTGCGCTACGCGAACGGCGCGATGGCGCAGCTGGCCACCTCGATCACCTTCCTGGTCCCGCCCCGGGGCTGGCTGGGCGGCCGCAAGGGCGCGATCGACTTCAACGAGCCCCTGTTCTCGCCGGGCGGCCTGCGCGTCACCACCGGCCAGCCGCCCAAGCCCCCCACCGTGCAGGACCTGACGTTCGAGCGCGAGGGCGCCGGCTATGTGCCGATGTTCCGCGCGGTGAACGAGGCCATCCTCGCCGGCGCGACCGAGCATCCGCTGCACACCGTGGCCAACACGGCCGAGGTGCTGCAGATCATGCAGCGCATCCAGGCCGAACTGGCCCGCGAGCGCGATGCCCGCGCCGCCGCATGAACGGCCGCTGCGTGAACGTCGAGGGAGCACCGCGATGAGCAACACCCATGTGCTGGGCCTGGACCTGGGCACCTCGGGCGTCAAGGCCGTGCTGCTGGACGAGGCCGGGCGCCTGCGCGCCGAGGCGACCGCGCCGCTGCAGGTGCAGCGGCCGCAGGCCGGCTGGAGCGAGCAGGACCCGTCTGCCTGGCTGGCCGCGGCCGACGACGCCGTGCGCCAGCTGATGCGGCGCGCCGACCCCGCCGACTGGCGCGCGGTGCAGGCCCTGGCGGTGGCCGGGCAGATGCATGGCGCGGTGCTGCTCGACGCGGCCGGCGCCGTGCTGCGCCCCGCCATCCTCTGGAACGACGGCCGCAGCCAGGCGCAGTGCGAGGCGCTGGAGCGGCGCGTGCCCGAGGGCCGGCGCATCGCGGCCAACCGCGCCATGGCCGGCTTCACCGCGCCCAAGCTGCTGTGGGTGGCCGAGCACGAACCCGAACTGTTCGCCCGCGTGGCCAAGGTTCTGCTGCCCAAGGACTGGCTGGCCTGGCAACTCAGCGGCGAGATGGGCACCGACACCAGCGATGCCTCGGGCACCTGGTGGCTGGACGTGGCCGGTCGCCGCTGGAGCGAGACGCTGCTGGACGCCACCGGCCTGGGCACGGGCCACATGCCCGAGCTGCACGAGGGGCCCGACGCCATCGGCTGGCTGCGGGCCGACTGGTGCCAGGCCTGGGGCCTGCCGGCGCGCGTGCGGATCGCGGCCGGCGCCGGTGACAACGCGGCCGGCGCGCTGGGCGTGGGCGCGGTCCAGCCCGGCGATGGCTTCGTCTCGCTGGGCACCTCGGGCGTCCTGTTCGTCACCACCGACGGCCCGCGGCCCAACCCGGCGCGCGGCGTCCACAGCTTCTGCCACGCCCTGCCCGGCACCTGGCACCAGATGGCGGTGCTGCTGTCCGGCGCGGCCTCGCTGGCCTGGTTCGCAGCCCTCACCGGCGCCCGCGAGGCCGACCTGCTGGCCCCGCTCACCGGCGCGCCGCGCGCCGAGGCGCCGCTGTTCCTGCCCTACCTGAGCGGCGAGCGCACCCCGCACGCCGACCCCGGCGCGCGCGGAAGCTTCATCAACCTGCAGGCCGGCAGCACGCGCGACGACCTGGCCCATGCGGTGATCGAGGGCGTCGCCTTCGCCTTCGCCGACGGCCTCGACGCCCTGGCCGAGGCCGGCCCGGTGCCCTCGCAGCTGCTGGCCATCGGCGGCGGCGCGCGCAGCGACGCCTGGCTGCAGCTGCTGGCCGACGTGCTGCAGCGCCCGGTGCTGCGCGCCGCCGGCGCCGACGTGGGCCCGGCCCTGGGCGCCGCCCGCCTGGCCCAGCTGGCGCTGGGCATGGACCGCGCGCAGGTGCTGCGCGCCCCGCCCACCGACCGCGCCTTCCTTCCCGTGGCCGATCACCAGCCCGTGCTGGCCGAGCGGCTGGCCCGTTTCCGCCGTGCCTACGCGCCCCTGCGCGCGCTGGCCGGCCAACCCTGAACCACGCGCCCTCCCCGCGCGTCCCTCCGATGACCACCACCACCCACCGCCTCTACGCCGACCTGCCCGCCGTCCGCTACGAGGGCCCGCAAAGCACCAACCCGCTCGCCTTCAAGTGGTACGACCCCCAGCGCGTCGTGCTCGGCAAGACCCTGGCCGAGCACCTGCGCCCGGCCGTGTGCTACTGGCACACCTTCTGCTGGGCGGGCCAGGACGTCTTCGGCATGTCCCCGCACTTCGACCGCCCCTGGTTCCAGGGCGAGCCGATGGCCGCCGCGCGCGTGAAGCTGGACTGCGCCTTCGACTTCTTCACCAAGCTCGGCCTGCCCTACTGGTGCTTCCACGACCGCGACGTGGCGCCCGAGGGCGCGACCCTGCGCGAGTCCAACGCCCACCTGGACACCCTGCTCGAGGTGGCGGGCCGCAAGATGCAGGACACCGGCATCCAGCTGCTGTGGGGCACCGCCAACCTGTTCTCCCACCCGCGCTTCATGGCCGGCGCCGCGACCAACCCGAACCCGGAGGTCTATGCCTATGCCGCCGCGCAGGTGAAGCATGCGCTGGAGTGGACCCACCGCCTGAAGGGCGAGAACTACGTGCTCTGGGGCGGCCGCGAGGGCTACGAGACCTTGCTCAACACCGACATGAAGCGCGAGCTGCAGCAGTACGGCCGCTTCCTGTCGGCCGTGGTGGAGCACAAGCACAAGATCGGCTTCAAGGGCACGATCCTGATCGAGCCCAAGCCGCAGGAGCCCACCAAGCACCAGTACGACTACGACACCGCCACGGTGTACGGCTTCCTCAAGACCTTCGGTCTCGAGAACGAGGTCAAGGTCAACATCGAAGTCAACCACGCCACGCTGGCCGGCCACAGCTTCGAGCACGAGATCGCCACCGCCTGCGCGCTGGGCCTGTTCGGCTCCATCGACGCCAACCGGGGCGACGAGCAGCTCGGCTGGGACACCGACCAGTTCCCCAACAACCATGTGCAGCTGGTGCCGGCGATGCTGGAGTTCATCCGCCACGGCGGCTTCACCACCGGCGGCATGAACTTCGACGCCAAGGTCCGCCGCATGAGCATCGACCCGCAGGACCAGCTCGAGGGCCATGTGGGCGGCATGGACACGCTGGCGCGCGCCTTCCTGTGCGCCGCCGCGCTGTACGAGTCGGGCGAACTCGAGCGCCCGCTGGCCGAGCGCTATGCCGGCTGGGACGGCGCCCTCGGCCAGCAGATCCTCGCCGGAGCCGGCCTCGACGCCCTGGCCACCACGGTGCACGAGCTCAGGCTCGATCCCCAGCAGCGTTCGGGCCGCCAGGAGCGGCTCGAGAACATCGTCAACCGCTTCGCATGACGCCTTCCTCCCCGCAAGACGCGCCCCGCCCGCCGCTCACCGGGCGGCGGCGCACCTGGGCCTTCACGGTGGTGGCCATGGCCTTCGTGATGGACCTGCTGGACGTCACCATCGTGAACGTGGCCCTGCCCTCGATCGGCCAGTCCCTGCAGGCCGGCGCGGCGCATGCCGCCTGGATCGTGGCCGGCTATGCCCTGTCGTTCGCCGTGCTGCTGGTGGTCGGCGGGCGGCTGGGCGACCTCTACGGCCATCGCACCATGTTCATGGCGGGCGTGGTCAGCTTCACGCTGGCCTCGCTGGCCTGCGGGCTGGCGGTCACGCCCGACGCCCTGGTCGGCTTCCGCATCGTGCAGGGCGCCTGCGCGGCGATCATGGTGCCGCAGGTGCTGACGCTGATGCAGGCCCTCTACGCGCCGCACGAGCGCATGCGCGCCTTCACCATCTTCGGCCTGCTCGGCGGCGTGTCCTCGGCGCTGGGGCCGGTGATCGGCGGGCTGATGGTCGACGCCGACCTGGCGGGCCTGGGCTGGCGCTCGGTGTTCCTGATCAACCTCCCGGTCGGCCTGCTGGCG
The DNA here is from genome assembly GCF_052600055.1 of Ramlibacter sp. MAHUQ-53. Lineage (NCBI taxonomy): Bacteria > Pseudomonadati > Pseudomonadota > Betaproteobacteria > Burkholderiales > Comamonadaceae > Ramlibacter > Ramlibacter sp. MAHUQ-53. Next base: position 226,551 of record NZ_JBQWTS010000006.1, on the reverse strand, counting down.
ATTGCCGGCGCGCTGCGCCTGCTGCCCAAGGATCCCCCGCATCCGGGCACGGCCCTGGACCTGGGCGGCACGGCCTGGTGCCTGGTGGCCGCGCTCGCCTGGGTGGTGCCGCTGCTCGAGGGCCCGGAACGCGGCTGGACGCCGGCGCTCTTCGCGCTGCTCGCCAGCGCCCCGCTCTGGACCTGGGGGCTGTGGCGCCATTGCCAGAAGATGGAGGCCCGGGGGGGCCAGCCCATCCTGCTGCCATCGCTGATGAAGGAGACGGGGTACCGCCGCGGGCTGGTGGTGTCGCTGCTGGCGACCGGCCTCACGCCGGCCTATGTGTTCGTGCTCACCTTTGCCTGGCAGATGGGCGGCGGGCTCAGCGCGACCCAAATGTCGCTGCTGTGCATGCCCATCGCCGGGGGCGTGATGCTCAGCGTGAGCCACCTCGGCAAGCGCGCCTTCGCCCGCTGGGGCGGGCGCTGCATCGTGCTGGGGCTGGGGATCCAGATGACCGGGGTGGCCCTGATGGCCGCCGTGAGCGCCGGGCTGCTCGGCGACCCGGTCCGCTGGGTGCTGCATTGGCCGGGCCTGCTGGCCCAGGGCCTGCTGGGCCTGGGCGTCGGCTTCATCGGCCCGCCGCTGACCGCGGTGACCCTGCAGGGCGTGCCGCGCAGCCAGGCCGGCGGCGCCTCGGGGGTGGTCACGGCGGCGCGGCAGTTCTGCGGCGTCGCGGCCATCGCGCTGGTGGCCGCCCTGGTGCAGGGGGGGAGCGGGGGCTACACGCCCGCCACGCTGCTGCGCGCCCTGCCAGGCCTGCTGGCGATGGTACTGGCGGGCGGCTGGGTGGCCTGGCGCCTGCCGCCGGTGGCCACGGCCAGCCCGGCGCAGGCCGCGCATTGAGGGCGGGGGGCGGCGCGCGGGGCGCCGTCGCTGAAAACCCACGCGGATCCCCCGGGGGTACCTCCCGGATTGGCCGGCCAGCGCGGCCGGGGGAGAATGCTGAGCAGAAAGACCAGGTCCTCCCCGGATGCCCCCACCCGCCGCCTTCGCCCGACTTATCGCCCAGCGGATCCGCCACAGCACGCTGAAGGCGCGCCTGACGCTGTTCAGCCTGGTCATGTGCCTGGCCGCCACCCTGACCCTGGGGGTGTGGGGCAGCGAAAGGCTGCACCGCGACCTGGAGCACGTGCTCTCGCAGCAGCAGTTCAGCGTGGCCCAGATCACGGCCGACACCCTGGACCGGCAGCTGTCGGAGCGCTTCAACGCCCTGCGCGCCGTGGCCGAACTCGATGCGCCCTACGCCATGGGCAGCGATGTCGCCGCCCAGCGCCTGCTGCAGGAGCGCCCCGTGCTCCAGGGCATGTTCAACGGCGGCACCTTCATCACCGACGCCCAGGGCATCGCCATCGCCTCGATGCCCTTGTCGTCGGACCGGCAAGGCGTCAACTACGGCGACCGCGACTACATCCAGAAGGCGCTCAAGGAAGGCAAGGCCTCCATCAGCCAGCCCGTGATCGGCCGGGCCCTGTCCGTTCCGATCATCGCGATGGCGGTACCGATCTACAACCACCAGGGCACCGTGGCCGGCGCCCTGGTCGGGGTGATCAACCTGGTGGTCCCCAGCTTCCTGGACAACATCCAGCGCAGCGCCTTCGGCAAGACCGGCGGCTTCCTGCTCGTGTGCCCCGAGCACCGCGTCATCGTCACCTCGTCGGACCACAGCCGGGTGATGGAGAAGCTCCCCCCGCCGGGCGTGAACCGCGAGATCGACCGCTTCATCGCCGGCTTCGAGGGCACCGCCGTCCTGACCAGCCCGCAGGGGATCGAGGTGCTGGCCTCGGTCAAGCGCATTCCCTCGGCCAACTGGTATGTGGCCGTCACGCTGCCGACCGACGAACTCTTCGAGCCGGCGCACGCCCTGCAGCGTCACCTGATCTGGGCCTCCCTGGTGCTGGCGGCCGTCACCGGCTTCGTCAGCTGGCGGGTGGTGCGCGGGCAGCTCACGCCGCTGCAGCAGGCGGCCGACACCCTGGGCGCGATCACCCCGCAGCAGCTGCAGGACGGCCCGCTGCAGCCGCTGGCCGTGAAGCGGCCCGACGAGATCGGCAAGCTGATCGAGGCCTTCAACCAGCTCATGGGCGAGCTGGGTCGGCAGCGCGAGGCGGTGGGCAAGAGCGAGCAGATGTTCCGCACCGCCTTCCGCACCACGCCGGACCCGATCGGCATCAATCGCATGTCGGACGGGTGCTTCCTGCAGGTCAACGAGAGCTTCACCCGCGTCTTCGGCTGGACGCCCGAGGAGATGGTGGGCCGCACCTCCAACGACATGCGCCTGTGGCGACACCCGCACGAGCGCGACCTGATGGTGCAGGCGCTGGAGAAGACCGGCCGCTGCAGCCAGTTCGAGGCCGAACTGCGCGCGCGCGATGGCCGCGCCGTGACGGTGCGCATCGCCGCCAGCCTGATGGAGGTGGACGGCGAGCCCTGCATGCTCGTCATCCTCCAGGACATCACCGCGGCCAAGACCGCGCAGGCCCAGATCGACCGCCTCGCCTTCTCCGACCTGATCACCGGCCTGCCCAATCGCCGCCTGCTGATGGATCGCCTGGCGCAGGCCCTGCCGGAGTGCCTGCGCCATGGCCAGCGCGGGGCGCTGCTGTTCGTGGACCTGAACGACTTCCAGGGCTTCAATGACCTGCATGGCCATGCCGAGGGCGACCGGCTGCTGCGCGAAGTGGCCCAGGGCCTGCGCGAGGTGCTGGCGCCGGGCGACACGCTGGCGCACCTGGGCGGCGACGACTTCGTGGCCATGCTGCGGGAGCTGGCCCCGGACCGGGAGCAGGCGCTGGCCCAGGCCCGCGCCACGGCGCTGCGGGTGCTGGGCCGGGTGACGCGCCCGGTCCGCGTGGGCGAGGCCGAGCACACCTGCGGCGCCAGCGTCGGCCTGACCGTGTTCGGCGATCCCGGAGACAGCCCCGAGGACCTGTTCAAGCAGGCCGACCTCGCCATGTACGAGGCCAAGGCGGCGGGCCGCAACCAGGTGCGGGTGTTCGAGCCGGGCATGCACGAGAGCCTGCGCTCGCGCGCGGCGATCGAGGCCGGCCTGCGGGGCGCGCTGACCACCGGGGGGCTGCGCCTGCACTACCAGCCGCAGGTGGACCGCAGCGGGCACGTGGTGGGCGTGGAGGCCCTCCTGCGCTGGCAGGACGGCGAGCGCGGGCTGGTGTCGCCGGGCGAGTTCATCCCCGTGGCCGAGGAGACCGGGCTGATCGTGCCCATGGGCGCCTGGGCCCTGGACGAGGCCTGCCGACAGATCGCGCAGTGGGGCGACGACCCGCGCCTGGCGCACCTGGTGGTCGGCGTGAACGTGAGCTCGCACCAGGTGATGGACGACGCCTTCGTGGGCCAGGTGCTGGAGATCGTCGGCCGCCACGGCATCGCGCCCGAGCGCCTGAAGCTGGAGCTGACCGAGAGCGTGCTGGTCAACGACATCGAGTCGGTGGTGACCAAGATGCGGCAACTCAAGGACCGCGGCCTGCACTTCTCGCTGGACGACTTCGGCACCGGGTTCTCCTCGCTCGCCTACCTGAAGCGGATGCCGCTGGACGAACTCAAGATCGACCAGTCCTTCGTGCGCGACCTGGTGCAGGACGGCCAGGACATGGCCATCGCCCGCACCATCCTCGCCCTGGGCCAGACGCTGGGCCTGGAGGTGGTGGCCGAGGGCGTGGAGACCGAGGCGCAGCAGGAGCTGCTGGCCGGCATGGGCTGCCGGCGCTTCCAGGGCTACCTGTACTCGGCGCCCGCGCCGGCCGCCGTCGTCGAGGGCCTGGTGCGCCAGCGCGCCGCGGAGATCGCCGCGGCCGCCGATGCCGTCGACGCCGCCGACGACTGGATCACACCGGCCGAGTCCCCTCCAGCGTGATGCGCTGGAGGACCCGGCGGTGGCCGTGGTAGTCGTTGACCGGGTTGTGCATCACGGCGCGGTTGTCCCAGAAGGCGATGCAATCGAGCGGCCAGGACCAGCGGCAGGTGAATTCCGGCTTGACCTGGTGCTCGAACAGGAACTTCAGCAGCGGCTCGCTCTCGGCCTGCGTGAGACCCTCGATGCCCACGGTGTGGGCCGTGTTCACGAACAGCGCCTTCTCGCCGGTCTCCGGGTGGGTGCGCACCACCGGGTGGCGGGCCACGTAGTCCTTGGGCGGCGCGCCGGTGCCGTCGGTGCGCAGGCGGTCCTCGCGGGTCTTGGAGACATCGGCCTTGGCGGAACTGGAGATGCCCTGCAGGCCCTCGAGCAGGCGCTTCATGGTGTCCGACAGCGCCTCGTAGGCCGCGACCTGGCTGGCGAACATCGTGTCGCCGCCAAAAGGCGGCAGCTCCTTGGACAGCAGCAGCGTGCCCATGGGCGGCACCTCGAGGTAGGTGGTGTCGGAGTGCCAGACGCCGCCGAAGTTGACGCGCTCGTTCTCCAGCTTCTTGACCTCGATGATCTCGGGGAAGCCCTCGATGCCCTTCACGAAGGGGTACTCGATCGGCGTGCCGAAGGCACGGGCCACCTCCATGAACTGGGCCGGCTGCAGGGGCTGGCCGGTCATGAAGATGACCTTGTGCGCGAGGAAGGCGGCGCGCAGTTCGGCGGCCAGGTCGGCGGAGGGCTTCTGGCGCAGGTCGAAGCCGGTGACTTCGGCGCCCAGGGCGCCGGCGATGCGTCGGATTTTCACGGTCATGGGGTTTCCTTGTTGGTTCGATTGTCGGGCCAGCCCGCCTGGGTCTGGGCCTGGGCCGTGTGTTCGCCCAGGCGGGGCGGCAGGCGGCCATCGAGCACGGGCGAGCGCGAGAGGCGGATCGGGTTGGCGAGCACGCGGGCGAGGGTGCCGTCGGCGCGGGGCACCTCGCGCACCAGGCCACGGGCCTGCACGTGGGGGTCGGCAAAGACCTGGTCGATGCTGTTGATCGGCGCGGCGGGCACGCCGGCGCGATCGAGCAGCGCCTGGCACTCGGCCACGCTGCGGCGGGCGAAGGCCGCGCGCAGCAGCGGGTCCAGCGCCTCCTGGTGCGCAAGCCGGTCGCCGTTGCGGGCGAAGCGCGGGTCGACGGGCAGCGCAGCGAGGTCCATCGCCTCGCAGAAGCGGCGGAACTGCTCGTCGTTGCCCACGATCAGCATCACCTCGCCATCGCGGCAGCGGTAGCTGTCGCTGGGGAAGACGGTGGCCAGGCGGTTGCCCAGGCGGCGCGGCACCTTGCCGGTGGCCAGGTAGTTGGTGGCGATGTTGCTCAGGGTGGCGACCTGCACGTCCAGCAGCGACATGTCCAGGTGCTGGCCCTGGCCCGAGGCGTCGCGTTCGCGCAGCGCCGCGAGGATGCCGATCACCGAGTACAGCGCCGTCATCTGGTCCACCACCGACACGCCCACCTTGCGCGGGCCACCGCCGGCCTCGCCGTCGGCATTGCCGGTGATGCTCATGAGGCCGCCCAGGGCCTGGGCGATGGTGTCGTAGCCGGGGCGCTCGCGGTAGGGGCCGGTCTGGCCGAAGCCGGTGATGGAGCAGTACACCAGGCGCGGGTTGATCGCGCGCAGGCCCTCGTAGTCCAGGCCGTAGCGGGCCAGGGCATCGACCTTGTAGTTCTCCACCAGCACATCGGCCTGCGCGGCGAGGCGGCGCACCAGGGCCTGGCCCTGCGGGTCGGCCAGGTCGGCCACCACCGAGCGCTTGCCGCGGTTGCAGGTCCAGAAGTAGGCCGACTCCTCGGCCGGCTCGGCCGGCGCGGGCACCATGGTGGGCGGGGCCCACTGGCGGGTGTCGTCGCCCGTGACGGGGCGCTCCACCTTGATCACGTCGGCGCCGAGGTCGGACAGGATCTGCGCGGCGAACGGGCCCGCCATCACGCGCGAGAGGTCCAGCACGCGCAGGCCGTCGAGGGCGGGCAGGCCGGGCGCGGCGCTCACGGCTGCTCCCACTGCGGCGCGCGCTTCTCGGCGAAGGCCGCCAGGCCCTCGGCGCAATCGGGCATGCCGAAGACGGTGCACACCAGGTCCACCGCGCTGGCGGCGCCCTGGCGGTAGCCGTTGTCGGTGGCGCGCACGAAGGCGGCCTTGCCCAGGCGCATCAGCGTGGGGGACTTGCGGGCGAAGACCGCGGCCAGCTTGCGCGCCTCGGCCAGCACCTCGGCGGCGGGCGCGGTGCGGCCCACGAGGCCGAGGTCGGCCGCCTCCTGCGCGCCGAACACGCGGCCCGTGAACAGCAGGTCGAAGGCGCGGTTGCGGCCGACGATGCGGGGCAGGTGGTTGAAATGGATCGCGGGCAGCAGGCCCACCTCCAGCTCGGGGTAGCCGAAGGTGGCGTCATCGGCCGCGACGATCATGTCGCAGGTGATGGCGATGGACATGCCGCCGCCGCGCACCGAGCCGGTGATGGCCGCGATCACCGGCTTGGGCAGGCTGGCCTGCAGCTCGAACAGCTGGAAGTACAGCTTGTTCACGATGGCATGCGTATCGGCCGGCGTGCCGGCGGCGAAGCGGGGCAGGTCCAGCCCGCCGCAGAAGCGCCCGGGCAGCGCGCTGCCGATCACGATGGCCCGCACCTGCGGGTCGGCGCCGGCCTCGCGCAGGCGGGCCATGAGGGTGTCCAGCATCTCGTGGGTGATGCCGTTGACCGGGGGGCTGTCCATCAGGAGCTGGGCGATGCCGTCCTGCACGTCGTACTGGATCATTCGGGGGTGTCCTCGGAAGGTTCGGGGGCCGGGCGCACGCGGGCGCTGCCGGCGGAGAAGGCGACGGCCTCGCGCCCGGCGACGACGCAGCGCAGGCGCAGCGAAGCCGGGTCCCCGGCATCGCGCCAGATCTCGGTGCGCAGGGTCTCGCCGGGGAACACCGGCGCGGTGAAGCGTCCGCCCAGCGAGGCCAGGCGGGTCGGGTCGTCGCCGGCGCAGGCCTGCAGCACGGCGCGGCACACCACACCGAACGTGGCCAGGCCATGCAGGATCGGGCGCTCGAAGCCGGCGGCGCGCGCGGCGTGGGGGTCGGCATGCAGCGGGTTCGGGTCGGCGCTGAGGCGGTAGACCAGGGCGGCCTGGGGCAGCGTGGGGATCTCGACGATGTGGTCGGGCGCGCGCTCGGGCATCGTGACCGCGGGGCGGACCCCGGCGGGCGCCGCCGGCGCATCGCCCGCGAAGCCGCCGTCACCCCGGCACAGCGAGTGCTGCTCGATGGTGGCGACGAGCTCGCCGCTGGCCTCGTCGAACAGCTCGCGCACGAACACCAGCAGGGCGCCCTTGCCGGCGCCCTTGTCCACCAGGTCCACCACGCGGGTGCGCGAGCGCACCGCGCCCTTCGGCGGCAACGGGCGGTGGAACCGCACATGCTGCTCGCCGTGCACCACCTGGCGGGCGTCGATGCCGGTGCGCGGGTCGCTGACCCAGAAGCCGGGGTGGCACAGCACGTTGGCGAAGGTGGGCACGACCCGCAGGCCGCTCTCGTAGACGTAGCGCAACTGGCCCGCGTCGAGCGGGTCGCTGCCATAGCCCAGGGCCAGGGCGTAGAGGATCGCGTCCTTCTCGGTGTAGGCCTGGCGCAGCGGCGGGAACTCCCAGGCCCGGACGGCCTGCGCGTCGATCATGGTCAGACCGGGTCCCAGTCGAACACGTCCTGCGAGCGATCGAGCCTGTAGAACGAAGGCTGCATCGCCGGGATCACGCGCTCGGCCACCGTCTGCGGCGTCCAGCCCTCGGCGGTGTGCATCGCGCGCAGCGGGCGGCTCTGGCTCATGAGGAAGATCTCGTTGGCGCGCACCGCGAACACCTGGCCGCTCACCTGCGCCGCGGCGTCGCTCACCAGGCACACGGCCAGCGGGGCGATCTTGGCGGTCTCCATCTTCTTCAGGCGCTCCACGCGGGCCGCCTGCTCGGGCGTCTCGGTGGGCATGGAGCCGATCATGCGGCTGAAGGCGAAGGGCGAGATGCAGTTGGAGCGCACGTTGAACTTCGCCATGTCCATGGCGATGGACTTGGACAGCGCCACGATCCCCAGCTTCGCCGCCGAGTAGTTGGCCTGGCCGAAGTTGCCGATCAGCCCCGAGGTGGAGACCATGTGGATGTAGGCGCCCGACTGCTGCGACTTGAAGTGCGGCGCGGCGGCGCGCGAGACGTAGAAGGCGCCATTGAGGTGCACGTCGATGACGGCGCGCCACTCGTCCACGCTCATGTTGAAGAAGAAGCGGTCCCGCAGGATGCCGGCGTTGTTGATCACGGCGTCGATGCGGCCATAGCTCTCCACCGCCTGGGTGACCATGCGGTTCGCCGCGTCCCAGTCGGCGACGCTGTCGCCATTGGCCACGGCCTCGCCGCCGAAGGCGCGGATCTCGTCCACCACCGCCTGGGCGCGGGCCAGGTCGCAGCCCTCGCCGTTGACCGTGGCGCCCAGGTCGTTCACCACCACCTTGGCCCCCTCGCGGGCCAGGGCCAGCGCGAAGTCGCGGCCGATGCCGCCGCCCGCGCCGGTGACCAGGACCACCTTGTCCTTGACGAAGGTTCCGCTCATTTCGATTCCTCCCCGGAAGCCGGTCGCATGTGCGCGGTGGCGATCTCGTCGATGTGGTGCCAGATCTCCTCGCCCATGGGCCGCCGCGACTCCTCGAGGATGTGGCCGACCAGGCCCACCGCACGGGCCATCACGCCCAGGCCGCGGCAGATCTTCCAGTCGAAGCCCATCGTGCAGCACAGCGCGCCGATGGCGCCGGTGGCGTTCATGGGAAGCACCTTGCCGGTGGCGCGCCCGGCCTCCTCGGCGATCGCCTCCATCAGGCGCATGTACGGGCCGTCGAAGCCGGTCTCGCGGGCGATCTCCTGCAGGCGCGGGGCGCGCGGGTCCACCGGCTTGTGCACCGGGTGGCCGATGCCGGGGATGATGCGCTTGCCCTCGTGGGCGGACTTGACGACCTGGCGCGCGATCGCGGCGAAGTCGGCCTGCGCGTCGGCCTGGGGCATCACCTCGTACAGCAGCTTGGCCACCGCCTCGATGCTGCCCACGAACACGGTACCCAGGCCATTGAGGCCGGCGGCCACCGCGGACTGCATGGCCTCGGGCGCGCCCAGGTAGGTCAGGCGGGCGACCAGGGCGCTGGGCGTGATGCCGTGCTCCACCAGCGTGACCACCATCGCGTTGAACATGCGGGACTCGTCGGGCGAAGGGAAGCGCCCGGTCAGTTCCAGGAAGCCCATGTCGCCCAGGTTCAGGTTCCCCAGGATGTCGCGGGTGAAGTCACGCCCGAAAAGCGTGATGCTGCTGGCATTGCTCCAGCCGATGTCGGTGCGTATTTCCTTCTTCCTGCGCGGCATGGTTCTTTCCTGGTCTCCGGGTTGGCGATGCTAGGATCGGCACCGCCCAGGCACAAGTCAAATAATCTGAGTGATTGTTCATATCGGAACAGGCATTCCCACGGAGACGGCATGAAGGTCAACTTCAAGGTGCTCTCGACCTTCCTCTCGGTCGCCGAGCACACCAGCTTTCGCAAGGCCGCCGAGCAGCTGCACCTGTCGCTGCCGGCGGTGAGCATGCAGGTCAAGCAGCTCGAGGAGCGCCTGGGCGTGGCGCTGTTCCAGCGCACCACGCGGCGGGTGGAGCTCACGCCCGAGGGCGAGCAGCTGATGATCAGCACCCGCAAGGCAATGGCCGAGATCGACGGCGCGCTGGCGCGCCTGCAGCAGGCGGCCGACGCGCAGCAGGGCCACCTTTCCTTCGCCTGCGTGCCCACCATCGCCAGCACCCGGCTGCCGGCCCTGCTGGTGGAGTTCTCGCGCCAGTACCCCGGCATCACCGTGCGGGTGTTCGAGCTCACGCAGCCCGAGCTGCTGGAGGCGGTGCGCCGGCGCGAGGTGGACTTCGGCATCGGCCCCGCGCCCGACCGGCCCGGCGAGCTGGAGGTGCAGGCGCTGTTCGACGACGACTACGTCGCGGTGCTGCCCGCCGGGCATCCCTCGGCGGGCAAGTCCGGCATCACGCTGCGCGAGCTGTCGAAGATGCGGATGCTGGCGCTGGGCACCTCGCAGTTCCGCAAGCACCTGCACGCCACGCTGGAGGCCGAGGGCCTGCAGCCCGACCTGGGCTACGAGTTCACCCACGTGAGCACCACGATCGCGATGATCGAGGCCGGCCTGGGCGTGGGCATCCTGCCCGGCGTGGCGGTGCCCCGGCGCACCTCGCTGGCGGTGGTGCGCATCGTGCGGCCGGTGATGACGCGCACGATCTCCGTCATGACCATCCGCGGCCACACGCTCTCGCCCGCGGCGGCGCGCTTCGTGGCGATGTGCGGGCTGCTGGCGCCGCCGCCCGCGCCCAAGGGGCGCCGGGGGGCCCAGGCCGCGGCCTGAGGCCGGCGGCGGCCCGGGCGGAGCGGCGTTACTGCGGCTCGATGCCGGCCTGCTTCATCAGCCGCTCCCAGCGCGGGTTGTCGGTGCGCAGGCGCGCGGCCAGGTCCTTGGAAGACAGCGGCAGCACCGAGGTATTGAGCACCTGGAATTGCGCCTTGACGGGCGTGGTCGCCAGCGCCTGGCCGAGGGCGGCTTCCAGCTTGGCCACCACCGGCGCGGGCGTGCCGGCCGGCGCCATGATCGCGATGATCGTCTCCAGCGAGCCGGCGGCGCGCGGAAAGGCCTCCTGCAGCGTGGGCACCTCGGGCGCGCCGGCATAGCGCTGGGCCGAGGAGATGGCCAGGGCGCGCGCGGTCTTGCCGTTGATCTGCGCCAGGGCGCTGCCGATGTCCACCGCCGCCACCTGCACCTGGCCGCCGATCAGGTCGGTGATGGCCTGGGGGATGCCGCGGTAGCTCACCGCGATCGGCTTGGAGTCGGTGACCGTGGAGAACAGCGACACCGCCACCTGCCCGCTGGGCGAGCCGTAGGCCATGCTCACCGGCGGCTGGGCCTGCTTCGAGGCCTTGGCCAGGTCGGCGATGCTGCGCAGGGGCGAGTTCGCGGCGACCAGGAACATCATGGCGGTGGAGCCCACGCCGGCCACCGGGGTGAAGCTCTCCATCGGGTCATAGGGCAGCGTCTTGTACAGGCTGCGGGCCACGAACATGCCCGAGGAGCCGACCAGCAGGGTGTAGCCGTCCGGCTTGGCATTGGCCACGTAGGCCGCGCCGATGGTTCCCTGGGCGCCGGCCTTGTTCTCCACGACCACCGGCTTGCCCAGCGAGGTGGACAGGGCGGTGGCGAGCACGCGGGTGACGGCGTCGGTCACCGAGCCGGCGGGGAAGGGGGCGACCAGGGTCACCGGGCGGGAGGGGAAGTCGTCGGCCTGGGCGTGTACGCCAGCGGCGGCCGCGGCCAGCAGCGGCGCGGCGACGCAGGCCAGCAGGCTCCTGCGAGGGAACATCGTGTCTCCTGGTTGGAATAGGTTTTGCCGCAAGCCTAGGGCTTCGCACACGGTCGGACAAATCAAAGAATCTGAACGATTGTTCAGGCGCGAGTTCAGCCGCCCTGAACTATCCTTCCAATCATCTGAGTTGTGACGGCGTCGGGCGCTGCCTAGCATCCCGCAACCAGACAGGAGACCCGCCGCCATGGAGACGCCCCGCCCCAACCGACGCACCGTGGCCGCCGGCCTCGCCGCTGCCCTCGCCACCCTGCCGGCCCTGGCGCCCCTGCCGGGCCTCGCGCAGGACTTCCCTTCGCGCCCGGTGACCATCGTCGTCCCCTATGGCCCCGGCAGCTACACCGACCTGGTGCTGCGCCCCTTCGCGCCGGTGCTGCAGAAGCTCCTCGGCCAGCCGGTGGTGATCGACAACAAGGCGGGCGGCAACGGCGTGATCGGCAGCCAGTTCGTGGCCCGCGCGCGGCCCGACGGCTACACCCTGCTGGCCGGCTCCTCGACCACCCTGGCGGCCAATGCCGGCCTGTTCAGGGCCCTGCCCTACGACCCGCTCAAGGACTTCCAGCCGGTGGCGGGCCTGGCCTCCACCTCGATGATGTTCCTGGTACGCGCGGACGCCCCGGCGCGGGACCTCAAGTCCTTCCTGGCCCATGCCGCGCGCCAGCCCCAGCCGCTAGCCGTGGGCTACGGCTCCTCGAGCGCCCAGGTGGCGCTGGCGCAGCTGGCCAAGGCCAGCGGCGTGCGCTTCACGCCGGTGCCGTACAAGGCCACGCCGCAGGCGATGACGGACCTGATCGGCGGGCAGGTGCCGGCGGCGATCTCGGATGTGAGCAACGGCGTGCCACACGTGCGCGCCGGCAAGCTGGCCGCCCTGGCGATCTCGGCGGGCAAGCGCAGCCTGGCCGCGCCCGAGGTGCCCACGCTCGACGAGGCCTTCCCCGGCACGCAGCTGGTCACCTGGATCGGACTGGTCGCGCCGGCAGGCACGCCGCCCGCGGTGGTGGAGCGCATCGGCCAGGCCGTCACCGCCGCCCTCGCCTCGCCGGAGTTGCGCCAGCAGATGGCGGCGCTGTCCACCGACCTCGAGCCCATGTCCGCAACCGAGATGGGCCGGCGCATGCAGCAGGACCACGCCCAGTGGCTGGACCTGATCAGGGCCGCCGGCATCCAGCCCGAGTGACCCGGGCCGCCCTCAGGCGGGGCGTTTGCGAATCAGGTATTTCTGCAGCCCCTCCATCACCAGTTCACCGCGCTGGTTGTGGACGGTCGATCGCAGCGTGAGCACGCCGGTCGTGCGATTGGGCTCCAGCCCCGTGACCTCGAGCGCGGGGTAGACCGTGTCGCCTACGAACACCATCCCGAGGAAGCGGCTGCTCTGCTCGATGAAGCCCTTGAGCGAGTCCTCCACGTAGTAGGCGAACAGGCCCGCGCCGCCGCAGGTCTGCGCCAGCACCTGGAATCCGTGGGCCAGCATGTGCGGCATGCCGCGGGCCCGGCAGTACTCCACGTCGTAGTGGACCGGATGGTTGTCGCCGCTGGCCATCTGGAAGGCGGCGAAGACGCCGTCGGTCATGGTGCGCGAGGGCAACACGAAACGGTCACCGAGCCTGAAGTCCTCGAACCAGCGGGTCTCGACCATCCGGTGCTGGCGCGGATCGAAAGGCGGCTGCGCAGCGCCGCCGGCCGAGGGGGTATTCGTGCGCACACTCATTGCGGGCGCAGCCCCAGCTCGCGCACCAGTGCGCCGGTCGCCGCGCTCTCGACCTGGACCGAGCGGGCCAGCTCGGCGCCGTCGCGCCAGGCCGCCTGCACGCCCAGGGCTGCGAGCTTGTCGACCACGTCGGGCTTGTTCATGACGAACTGCAGGTCAGCCTGGATCCGATCCTGGACCACCTTGGGCAGGCCCTTGGGCGCCAGCACGATGTGCGAGAGCGAGATGCGCTGGTCGCGGATGCCCTGCTCCTGCAGCGTGGGCACCTGGGGCAGCGTCTTCAGGCGCACCGGCGTGGTCACCGCCAGCGCGCGCAGCTTGCCCGATTGCAGGTGGGGCAGGTTGTTCACCACCGCGTCCACGCCGACCTGGATTTCACCACCCAGCAGGGCCTTGGTCACGTCCGGCCCGCTCTTGTAGGGAACCCAGGTGAACTTGACCTTGGCCTCACGGGCGAACTGCTCCTGCACCAGCTGCGTCACCGTGGCCGGGCCGCCGGAGTTCAGCGCGCCAGGCTTGGCGCGGGCCTGGTCCACCAGCTCGGACACCGAACGCGCAGGGAACGCGTCGGGCACCAGCACCAGCATGGGCACGTCGGTGGCCTGGCCGATGAAGGTGAAGTCAGTCATCGGGTCATAGGGCACCTTGAGGGTGTGGGGCGTGAGCGTGAGCGTGGAATTGATCGCCATCAGCAGCGTGTAGCCGTCGGGTGCGGCGCGCTGCACCTCGGCGGCGGCGATCACGGTGTCGCCGCCGGGCTTGTTGTCGACGATGACCTGCTGGCCCCAGCGCTCGGACAGTTGCTGCGCGATGGTGCGGGCCGTCACGTCCGCGGTGCCGCCGGCCCCGAACGGAATGACCAGTCGCACGGAGCGCGCCGGCCAGGCCGGGGACTGGGCGTGCGCTGCCAGCACGGGCGCGAGGAGAGCGAAGCCGGCCGCGCACGCGGCGAGGCGACGACTGATGCGAGTCATGGGGATATCTCCTGGTGTAGTTCTGCGTCACAAGCGAAGACGCGGTGCCTGCACTCCACGCAGTGCCGCGCCAGTGTCTGGCAGGCGCAGGCCCGACCACAATTCATTTAAGTTGAAGCGGTGTTCAGGCTGCGGCGCGCATGGCGCAGCCTCAGGAAAACCGAACCACTCTTCACCAAATCTGACTTGTGCGCGGCGCGGAGGCGTCACTAGGATCGCTCATGCTTTCTCCTGCTGACTCCACGGCGGGCGCGCTGCCCCGCCCTGCCCTCGTCACTTCCCGCGAGGACAAGCGCCTGCTCATTGGCGGGCGCTGGGTGCCCTCGCTGTCGGGCCGGACCTTCGAGACCGCCGACCCGGCCACCGGGGAGGTGCTGGCGCGCCTGGCTCGCGGCAGCGCCGCCGATGTGGACGCCGCCGTCACCGCCGCGCGCCGAGCCTTCGAGAATGGCTGGAACCGCGCCAAGCCGTTTGAACGCCAGCGCCTGCTGCTGCGGTTCGCCGACCTGGTGGAGGCGCACTACGATGACTTCGCCATGCTCGACACGCTCGACATGGGCATGCCGATCTCCCGCAGCACGCTCAATCGCAACCGCGTGGTGGGCATGATCCGCTTCTACGCCGGCCTGGCCACCGCGCTGCAGGGCCAGACCATCGAGAACTCGCTGCCCGGGTCCTTCCTGTCGTACACGACCAAGGAGCCCGTGGGCGTGGTCGGCGCGATCACGCCCTGGAACGGGCCGACCACCCAGGCGGTGTGGAAGATCGCGCCGGCGCTGGCCGCCGGCTGCACCCTGGTGCTCAAGCCGGCGGAGCAGGCCAGCCTGTCATCGATCCGGCTCGCGGAATTGATCCAGGAGGCGGGCTTTCCCGACGGCGTGCTGAACGTGGTCACCGGCGACGGCGAACCCGGCGCCGCGCTGGCCGCCCACCCCGGCGTGGACAAGGTCGCCTTCACCGGCTCCACCGAGACCGGCCAGGCCATCGTGCGCGCCTCCGCCGGCAACGTGAAGCGGCTGTCCCTGGAGCTGGGGGGCAAGTCGCCCGACATCGTCTTCGCCGATGCCGACGTCGAGGCCGCCGCGGCCGGCGCGGCGGCGGCCATCTTCGCCAACTGCGGGCAGCTGTGCGTGGCCGGCAGCCGGCTGTTCGTGCAGCGCGGGATCTATGAGGAGTTCGTGCAGCGCGTGGCCGACATCGGCAGCCGGCTGAAGATCGGCTCCCCCCTGGACCGTGCAACCGAGCTGGGCCCGCTGGCCTCCCCCGAGCAGCTGGACAAGGTTGCCGGCTTCCTCGATGCCGGCCCGCGCGAAGGCGCCCGCACCATCACCGGCGGGCGCCGCCTCACCGAGGGCGCGCTGGGGCGCGGCTGCTTCGTGCAGCCCACCGTGTTCGCCGACGCCGACGAGCGCATGCGCATCGTGCGCGAGGAGATCTTCGGCCCGGTGCTCAGCGCCATGCCCTTCGACACCGAGGAGGAAGTGGTGCGCCGCGCCAATGACACGCCCTACGGCCTGGGCTCGGGCGTATGGACCCGCGACATCGGCCGCGCCCACCGCATGGCCGGCGCGCTTCGCAACGGCACGGTGTGGATCAACTGCTACCTGCAGATCGACCCGGCCATTCCCTTTGGCGGCTACAAGATGTCCGGCTACGGGCGCGAGTCCGGCACCGAGCACATGGACCACTACCTGCAGACGAAATCCGTGGTGGTGAATCTCGCATGAGCGCCGCCATGCAGACCATGGAAAGCTACCAGCTGGTCGAATGGGGCAAGCCCCTGCAGCTGCGCCTGCGCGAACGGCCCCGGCCGCAAGGGCAGGAGGTGCTGGTCAAGGTGGAGGCCGCGGGCGTGTGCCACAGCGACATCCACCTGCGTGACGGCTACTTCGACCTGGGCGGCGGCAAGCGCCTGACCGCGGCGCAATACGGCGCCAAGCTGCCCATGACCCTGGGCCACGAGATCGCCGGCACGGTGGCCGAGGTCGGCCCCGAGGTACAGGGGCTGGCGGTGGGCACGCGGGTGGTGGTCTACCCCTGGATAGGCTGCGGTCGCTGCGAGGCCTGCCAGGAGGAGCGCGACACCGACTGCGAAGCCCAGCGCAGCCTGGGCGCCAAGGGCGATGGCGGCTTCAGCGACCACGTGCTGGTGCCCAAGGCACGCTACCTGGTGCCCACCGGCGCGCTGGACCTGCGCCTGGCGGCGACCTTCGCCTGCTCCGGCCTCACCGCCTACGGCGCCCTCAAGAAGATGCCGCCGATGCGGCCGACCGACCGCCTCCTGGTCATCGGCGCCGGCGGCCTGGGGCTGGCCTGCCTGTCGGTCGCGCCGCAGGTGACTCAGGCGACCACCGTGGTGGCCGACATCGACCCGGCCAAGCTGGAGGCGGCGCGGCGCCAGGGCGCGGGCATCACCTTCGACTCGCGCACGCCGGACACGGCATCGGCGCTCAAGGCGGCGGCGGGCGGGCCGATCCGCGGGATCATCGACTTCGTCGGCTCCAGCGAGACCGCGGCGCTGGCGATGGCCGTCAGCGTCAAGGGTTCGGTGATCGTCATCGTGGGCATGATGGGGGGCAGCCTGGAGGTGCCGCTGCCGCTGCTGTCGCCGCGCAACCTCACCCTCCGCGGCTCGCATGTGGGCACGCTCGACGAGCTCAAGGCCCTGGTGGCCTTCGCCAACGAGGGCCGCATGCAGCCCCTGCCGGTGGGCACGCGGCCGATGCGGGAGGTGAACGAGGCGATCGACGACCTCGAGGCCCGCCGCACGGTGGGCCGGGTGGTGCTGACGCCCTGAGTTCCCGCGCGGCGGCACGGACCGCGCGCGGATGCGGGAAAATCGGGGCCGTTCGCCACTTCCCCCTGCGCGCGTGCCCTCCTCCCCGAACGCCCCCGCCCGGGCCGCCCCCTCGCCCCGCTTCGAGACCCTGCCCAACGGCCTGACCCTGCTGGCGGTGCCCATGCCGCAGCTGGCCAGCGCCAGCGTCGCCATCTTCGTGCGCGCCGGCTCGCGCGACGAGGCGGCGGCCCAGGCCGGGGTGAGCCACTTCCTGGAGCACATGGCCTTCAAGGGCACGGCCACGCGCACGGTGCAGGCGATCAACCTGGCCGCCGAGTCGCTCGGCGCGGACCTCAACGCCTACACCGACAAGGACGCCACCTGCTACTACCTCGAGGGCCTGGGCGAGCACGCGCCGCAGATGCTGGAGCTGCTGGCGGACATCGTGCTGGCCAGCACCTTCCCGGCGGACGAGATCGAGCGCGAGCGCGACGTGATCCTGCAGGAGGCCACCGAGTACGACGAGGACCCGCAGCAGCTGTCCTACCAGCTGCTGGACGCCGCGCTGTGGGGCGACCACCCCATGGGCCGGCCCATCATCGGCACGCCCGGGACCATCGGCGCGATCACCCGCGACGACCTGGTGGCCCATGTCGGCGCGCACTACCGCGCGCCCCGCATCGTGGTGGCCTGCGCCGGCCACTTCGACGTCGACGCCTTCCTGGCCCAGGCCGCCCGCCTGTTCGCCGCCGCGGCGGCGGGCGAGGCCCCCGGCCGCACCCCGCCGCGCGCCCCGGCGCACCGCGGCCAGGCCAAGGCCCGGCGCCTGCCCGGAATCTCGCAGACCTGGGTGAACGTGGCCTGGCCCACCGCCAGCCGCGCCGAGCACCCGCACCTGGCCAGCCTCGCGGCCACGCTGTTCGGCGGCGGCATGAGTGCGCCGCTGGTGGACGCCGTGCGCGAACGCCTGGGCCTGGCCTACTCGGTGGGCGCGGCCGCCGAGGTCGGCGACCTGCACGGCGTGTTCATGGTCGACGCCACCACCACCCCCGACAAGGTCGAGGCCTTCACGCGGGAGCTCGCGCGCCTGATGGCCGTGCATGCGCAGGGCATCGCGCCGGTGGACTTCGAACGCGCGCGCAACCAGGTCCGCGTGGGCCTGGTGCGCACGGCCGAACGGCCCCTGCGCATGCTGCAGCGCTGCGTCGACCAGCTCTGGGCCGGCGGCGGCACCTTCACCGTGCGCGAGGCGATCGAATCGGTGGACGCCATCGGCCCCGAAGCGCTGCGCCAGGCCTTCGAGGCGATGCGGGCCCACCCGCCGGCGACGGTGCTGGTGGGGGCCGGCGCGACCGCCCGCGCCGCCCGCGAGGTCCAGGAGCGCCTGCGCCTGGGCGCCTGAAAGCGCTTCTTCAGCGCCGCCGTATTCCGTAAGATGGGCAGCCCGGCCCGGGGAGCCCTGCCGGGGCTGCCAGCCGGACGGAGTCACACATGAGTGAACTGCTGCCGCTCGAGCTGCGGGGATTCCAGCGCAAGGTGCTGGCCATCTTCGGGATCGTCGCGGTTCTCATTGCCGGCCTGGCCGGCGTCACCTGGAAGGTGGCGGCCGACGCCGCCGACGCCGCGAAGTGGGTGAACCACACCTACGAGGTGCTGGACCACCTCGGGCGGATCCAGCTCGACACCGTGCGCATCGAGCTCGCCACGCAGGGCTTCCGGGTGTCCGGGGACCCCGCCCGGATCGAGGAGCGCGACCGCCTCGCCGATGCCCGCGAGCGGTCACTGGCGCAGGTCGAGGCCCTGGTCCGCGACAACCCGGCGCAGGAAGACCGGCTCGCGACGCTGCGCGCAATCATCGCCCAGCGCCTGGCCATCAGCCGCGAGGTGGAGGCCGTGCGCCGGTCCGCCGGCGCCGAGGCGGCCAACGCGCACGTGCAGACCCTGCCGCTGGCGCAGACCCGCCAGGCCGCCGCCGGGATCCTCGACGCGATGATGGGCGAGGAACGGCGCCTCCTGCGGGAGCGCCAGGAGCTGCGCCAGAGCCGCCAGCGCCTCGTGGTGGCCGGGAGCGCGGCCTCGGCCGTCCTGGTGCTGGCGCTGCTGGCGGCCACCTACGTCCTGATCCGCCGGCAACTGGGGCTGACGGAAGCCAGCCGCCAGGCCCTGGCGCGCAGCGAGCGCAGCCTGCAGGCGACGCTGCTGTCCATCGGCGACGGCGTGATCGCCACCGACACCGGGGCCTGCCTGGTCCACATGAACCCGGTGGCCGAGGCGATGACGGGCTGGAGCGCCGAGGAAGCCCGGGGCCGGCCGATCGCCACGGTGTTCCGCATCATCAACGAGCACACCCGCGAGCCCGCGCCCATCCCGGTGCAGGAGGCGCTGGCGACCGGCGAGGTGCGCGGCCTGGCGAACCACACGGTGCTGGTGGCGCGCGACGGCGTCGAGCGGCCCATCGCCGACAGCGCCGCCCCGATCCGCAACCTGGACGGCCAGATCACCGGCGTGGTGCTGGTCTTCCGCGACATGACGGCCGAGCACGAGGTGGCCCGGCTGGTCCAGGAACGCAATACCCGCCTGGAGAGCGAGGTCGCCGCGCGCACGCAGGAGCTGCGCGAGAGCCAGGCCCGCCTGCAGGCCTACCAGGCCGAGCTGGAGGTGGCGAACCAGGAGCTGCAGGCCCTGTTCGATCATGCGCCGGTGGGCATCCTGGTCAGCCGCCAGCGCCGGGTGGTCAGCTGCAACCGCAAGCTCGAGGAGCTGCTCGGGTACGACGCCGGCGAGCTGCAGGACCAGGTCACGCGCCCCTGGTACGGCAGCGAGGAGGAATTCCTCGCCGTGGGCGCCGAGGTCCGCGAGGCCCTGGCCGCCGAGGGCACGAGCTCGCGCGAGATGCCCCTGGTGCGCAAGGACGGGACGCGGCGCTGGTTCCGCTTCCGGATGCAGGCGCTCAACCCAGGCGAGGCCGCCGGCCTGGTGCTGACCATCATCGAGGACGCCAGCGAGGAGCACGAGACCCTGGAGCGGCTCGAGCAGCAGAAGGCCCGGGCCGTCGCGGAGAACGCGGCCAAGGGCTCCTTCCTCGCCAACATCAGCCACGAGATCCGCACCCCGCTCAATGCCATCACCGGCATGGCGCAGCTGATGCGCCGGCGCGGCCTGGAGCTCGACCAGCGTGCCCGCCTGGACAAGATCGAAACGGCCGCGGAACACCTGCTGTCGGTGGTGAACGACGTGCTGGACCTGTCGAAGATCGACGCCGGAAAGTTCGTGCTGGACGACCAGCCGATGCAGGTCGGCGCGGTCATCGCCAACGTGGTCTCCATGCTGCAGGACCGCGCCGCGGCCAAGCAGCTCGAGCTGGCCAGCGAGGTGCAGGCCCTGCCCCCCAACCTGTGCGGCGACGCCACCCGCGTGCAGCAGTGCCTGCTCAATTACGCGGGTAACGCGATCAAGTTCACGCACCGCGGCAAGGTCACCCTGCGCGCCCTGCTGGCGGCGGAGGACGACGAGGGCGTGCAGGTGCGCTTCGAGGTGGCCGACACCGGCCCCGGCATCGCCCCGGCGGACCTGGACCGCCTGTTCGCCGCGTTCGAGCAGGCCGACAACTCCATCACCCGCCAGCATGGCGGCACCGGCCTGGGCCTGGCCATCACGCAGCGCCTGGCCAACCTCATGGGCGGCGAGGCCGGGGCCTCGAGCACGCCGGGCCAGGGCAGCACCTTCTGGTTCACGGTGCGGCTTCGCAAGGCCGCCGGCGAGGTGGCGGCCCCGCCCGAACAGGCCTGGGAAGACGGCGAGCTGGCCCTGCGCGCGCGCTGCGCCGGCGCCCGCGTGCTGGTCACGGACGACGACCCGATCAACCGCGAGCTGACCAGCATCCGCCTGAAGGAGGCCGGCCTGCTGGTGGACCTGGCCTGCGACGGCGAAGAGGCCCTGGAGATGGCGCGCGCAGCCCCCTACGACCTGATCCTCATGGACATGCAGATGCCCCGCGTGGACGGGCTCGAGGCGACGCGTCGCCTGCGCCGCATGCCCGGGCTGGCCGGCATCCCCGTGGTGGCCATGACGGCCAACGCCTTCGCCGAGGACCGCATCCGCTGCCTGGAGGCGGGCATGAACGACTTCATCCCCAAGCCCTGCAAGCCCGAGCAGTTCTACGGGACCATGCTGGCGTGGCTCAAGCCGCGGCCCGGCGCCGGAGGTTTTTCCGGATAAGCCGCCTTGCGCGGTCATCCATCCGGATTTCGGCGGAATCGCCGAATGATTTTCGGAGTCCGTCCGGATGCATGACGCGTTTCCGAAGCCCTTTCTGCGCGGCCGGGCGAACAATGCTCTCCATGGAACAGCAAGAACTCGACCGCCCGGCGGCCCCGCCCGCCACGCCCGCGGCCCGCTCCCGCAACGGCGCCGAAACCCTCCTCGACACCCTGGTGGCCTGCGGCGTGGACACGATCTTCGGCTACCCCGGCGGCGCCGCGCTGCCCCTGTATGACGCGCTGCACGGCCAGCCCGCGATCCGCCACATCCTCGTGCGCCATGAGCAGGCCGCGGTCCACGCCGCGCAGGGCTATGCCCGTAGCACCGGCCGCCTGGGGGTGGTGCTGGTGACCTCGGGGCCGGGCGTGGGCAACACCATGACCGGCCTGCTCGACGCGATCAGCGACTCGATCCCGGTGCTGTGCATCAGCGGCCAGGTGGCGACCTCGGTGATCGGCACGCAGGCCTTCCAGGAGAGCGACGCCCTGGGCATGTCGCGGCCGGTGACCAAGTGGAACTGCCAGCCCTGGCATGCCAACGACGTGGCGCAGGCGGTGCGCACCGCGGTCCACACCGCGCTGTCGGGCCGCCCCGGCCCGGTGCTGATCGACGTGCCGAAGGACGTGCAGCTGCAGCGCGTGGACGAGCCCTCGCCCGCCACCCCCGCCCCGCCGGCGGCGCGCCCCGCCCTGCCGGCCGAGGCCGACCTGCGCCGCGCCGCCGAACTGATCGCCGGCGCCAGGCGCCCGGTGCTGTACGGCGGCGGCGGCCTGGTGAACGCCGGGCCGGCGGCCTGCGAGGCCTTCACCGCCCTCGCCCGGGCCTGGGACCTGCCCACCACCCTCACCCTGATGGGCCTGGGCGCCTTCCCCGGCTCGGACCCGCGCTTCCTGGGCATGCTGGGCATGCACGGCACGCTGGAGGCCAACCTGGCCATGCACCATGCCGACCTGGTGGTCTGCGTGGGCGCGCGCTTCGACGACCGCATCACCGGCCGCCTGGCCGACTTCTGCCCCGGCGCGCGCAAGGTCCACATCGACATCCACCCCGGCAACATCAACAAGGTGGTGCCGGTGGACGTGGCCCTGGCCGGCGACTGCGGCGAGGTGCTCGCGGCCCTGGCGCCCCACCTGCCCGCGGGGCCGGCGCCGGACCGCGGCGACTGGTGGGCCCGCATCGGCCGCTGGCGCGCGCAGGACTGCCTGGCCTTGCGCGAGGCGCCGGGCCAGATCCTGCCGCAGCGCCTGATGTCCGAGCTGCAGCGTCAGCTGGCCGGGCGCGACGCCATCGTCTCCACCGACGTCGGCCAGCACCAGATGTGGGCCGCCCAGTACCTGCGCTTCGACCGGCCCCGGCGCTGGCTCACCTCGGGCGGCGCGGGCACCATGGGCTACGGCCTGCCGGCGGCGATCGGCGCGCAGGTGGCGCACCCGGGCGCGCTGGCGGTCTGCGTCAGCGGCGACGCCTCGATCCTGATGAACATCCAGGAGCTGTCCACCGCCATGCAGCACCGCGCGCCGGTGAAGGTGGTGCTCTCGAACAACGGCTACATGGGCATGGTGCGCCAGTGGCAGGAACTGATCCACGGCAACCGCCTGAGCCACAGCTGGAACGCCGCCCTGCCCGACTTCGTGGCGCTGGCGCGGGCCTTCGGCTGGGGCGCAGGCGTGGTGGAGCGGCCCGAGGACCTGGCCGGGGCGCTGGCGCAGTGCCTGGCCTGGGAAGGCCCCTACTTCCTGGATGTGCGCGTCGCCGCGCAGGAGAACTGCTACCCGATGATGCCCGCGGGCCGCGGCCACCACGAGATCCTGCTGGCGGACGGGCACTGGTACCGGGAGGACTGAGCGCCGGGACCGGGCGCGCCAGGCTTCAGCGCCGGGCCTCAGCGCCAGGCCTCAGCGCCGCGGCCCCATCGTCCGCGCCAGCTCGCCGATGCGCGCCAGCCCGCGGCGCTCGGCGTCCCCCCAGGTGCCGGCGAAGCTCAGTCGCAGGCAGTGGCCGAAGCGGTCCGTCGCGGTGAACAGCGAGCCCGGCCCGAAGATGATCCCCTCGGCGCGGCAGGCCTCGAACAGCCGCATGGTGTCGAAGCCCTCGGGCAGCTCGACCCACAGCGTGTAGCCGGTCCACGGCGCGCTGACCCGCGTGCCGCGCGGGAAGGACTCGCTGACGATGCGGCGCGCCTCCCCCAGGCGCTCCTTCATCTGCGCGCTCAGGCGGCGCAGGCGGGCCTCGTGGCTGCCCTGCGTGAGCAGGTCGGCCAGCGCATGCTCCAGCACCGGGTTGGTGGGCACGCCCTGCACCCGCTTGAGGCGGGCCACGGTGTCCTTCCAGCGCCCGCCCTCCACCCACCCCAGGCGCATGCCGGGCGCCACGGTCTTGGAGAAGGAGCCGCACAGCATCACCCAGCCGCCGGTGTCGAAGGCCTTGGCGGCCTTGCGGCGCTCGTCGGAGGCGAGCAGGTCGTTGAAGATCACGTCCTCGATCAGGGGCACCTCGCGCGCGGCCAGCATCTCCACCAGGGCGCGCTTGTCGGCATGGCGCATCACCGTGCCCAGGGGGTTGGACAGCGTGGGCACCGCCAGCACCGCCTTCACCGGCTGCGTGTCCAGCGCCAGCTGCAGCGCCTGCAGCGACAGGCCGTCGCGCGGGTGGGTGGGGATCTCCAGCGCGCGCAGGTTCAGCGACTCGAGCAGGTCCAGAAAGCCGAAGTGCGTGGGCGACTCCAGCGCCACGATGTCGCCCGGCTTCGTCACCGCCTGCAGGCACAGGCCCACCGCATGGATGCAGCCGGCGGTGATGACGATGTCCTCGGCGGCGAGCTGGCACCCCATGTGCAGGGCGCGCCGCGCCACCGCCTCGCGCAGCGCCGGGGTCCCGGGCGCGTCGCTGTATTCGACCAGGGTGTGGCGGTGCACGCGGGTGGCCCGCTGCACCGCGATGCGCACGCGGGATTCGTCGAAGAACACCGGGTCCTTGGGGCAGGCGCCGCCGAAGCTCACGCCCTGCACGCTGGCCTGGGCGTTGAGCAGGTCGGCGCGGCTGGCGCGGTCCACCGCCAGGCTGTGGCGCGGCGGCCGGCTCATGGCGGGCAGCGCGGGCCCGCGGCTGCGCGGCGTGACGAAGTAGCCCGACTTGGGCCGGGCGGTGACGAGGTGGCGCTCCTCCAGCCAGCGGAAGGCCTGCACCGCGGTGGCGATGGACACGCCGTTGTGCGCGGCGATGTCGCGCACCGAGGGCAGCTTCTGGCCGGCCTTGAAGACGCGCTCGTCGATCAGGCCGGCCATGCGCTGGCCGATCTGGGCGTACAGGGGCAGGTCGGCGGCAGTGACGGGGGCGGCGGCGTCCATGGCCGGTTCATTGTGTCGAATCGGCGGTCGCATTTGAAGGGAAGGACCGGTACAGATCGGCCCGGATCCGGACGAACAGTCCGGCCGGCTGGATGGGGTGGCCCGGCGCACAAGGCGCCGGCCTGTGCCTGTCGCCCGCGGCCCGCAGCGCCGACAGTGAAGGCTCCCCCATGCCCCGCCAAGGAGCCCGCCATGTCCGCCCACGACTTCCTGCAGACCCTGCCTCCCGGCCGCCCGCTGACGCTGCGCGCAGCGGCCGGCACCGTGCTGCGCGTGCTGCGCGGGCGGGTCTGGCTGACGCGCTCGGGGGATGCGGCCGACCACTTCCTGCAGGCCGGCGAGGCGCTGCGCCTGGACGGCGCGCGCACCGTGGTCGAGGCCGACCGGGGCGAGGCCGCGCGCTTCGTTCTGGAGGCGCCGCAGGCGGCGACCGCGGCAGCGCCGCCGCGTCAGGCGGCCGCGCGCCCTTCAGCCTCTCAGGCCAGCGCTTCGTCCAGCACCTCGACCCAGTGCCGCACCGGGGTCTCGGTGCCGCTCTGAAGGTGGGTGATGCAGCCGATGTTGGCCGAGACGATGGCCGCCGGCTGCAAGGCGCCGAGGTGGCCCAGCTTGCGGTCCCGCAGCTGCTCGGAGGTGCCGGGCTGCAGGACCGAGTAGGTGCCGGCCGAGCCGCAGCACAAGTGCGACTCGTTGGCCGCCACGCGCACGGTGAAGCCCAGCTCGCCGAGCCACTGCTCGACGCCGCCGCGCAGCTTCTGGCCATGCTGCAGGGTGCAGGGCGGGTGGTAGGCGAGCAGGCGCGCGTCGGCCTTCACCCGGCCCTTGAGCGCGGGCACCAGCGAGGGCAGCAGCTCGCTCAGGTCCCGGGTGAGCTCGCTGATGCGGCGGGCCTTGTCGGTATAGGCCGGGTCGTCCCGCAGCACATGGCCGTACTCCTTGACCGTGACGCCGCAGCCCGAGGCATTCATGACGATGGCCTCGACCTGGCCCGACTCGACGTAGGGCCACCAGGCGTCGATGTTGGCGCGCATCTGGGCCTTGCCGCCGTCCTGGTCGTTCAGGTGGAACCGGACCGCGCCGCAGCAGCCGGCGGTCGGCGCCACCACCACCTGCACGCCGGCGGCATCGAGCACGCGGGCGGTGGCGGTGTTGATGTTGGGGGCCATCGAGGGCTGCACGCAGCCGGCGAGCATCAGCACCTGGCGCGCGTGCTTGCGCGACGGCCAGTCACCGGCCGGTTGCGGCGCGGGCACCTTTTTCTTCAGGGCCGCGGGCAGCAGGCCGCGGACCTTCTGCCCCATCTTCATCGCCGGGCCGAACAGCGGGGAGGACAGGCCCTCCTTCAGCGCCCAGCGCAGCGCGCGCTGGCCCAGGGGGCGCGGCACGCGCTCGTCGACCAGCTTGCGGCCGATGTCCACCAGGTGGCCGTACTGCACGCCGCTGGGGCAGGTGCTCTCGCAGTTGCGGCAGGTCAGGCAGCGGTCCAGGTGCAGCTGGGTCTTCTCGGTGGGCGGCGCGCCCTCGAGGACCTGCTTGATCAGGTAGATGCGGCCGCGCGGCCCGTCCAGCTCGTCGCCGAACAGCTGGTAGGTGGGGCAGGTGGCGGTGCAGAAGCCGCAATGCACGCACTTGCGCAGGATGGCTTCCGCCTCCTGGCCTTCGGGCGTGCCCTGGAACTCGGGCGAGAGCTGGGTTTGCATGCGGTGCGTCTCAGAAATCGGGGTACAGGCGGCCGGGGTTGAGGATCCCGGCGGGATCGAACTCGCGCTTGAGTTCACGGTGGATGCGGTCCAGGGGCGCGGCCAGCGGCGCGAAGCGGCCAGTGGCCTGGGCGTCGGCCGGCAGGAACAGCGTGGCGCTGCCGCCCGCGGCCCGGGCCGCGGCGCGCAGGCGCGCGGCCTGGCCCGGCTCGGCGCGCACCCAGCGCTGGCCGCCGTGCCACTGCACCAGCGGGTCCTCGGGCAGGTCGAGCACGGGCGCGGTCTGCGGCACGGACAGGCGCCAGAGGTCGCGGGCGCCGCGCTCGGCGAACCAGGGCAGCTTCAGGTCGCGGGTGGCGGCCCAGTCCTCGGCCACCGCCTCGACGCGCTCGCCGCCCAGGCTGCGGCAGGCGGCCTGGACCGCGGCGACCGCGCCGCGCAGGCGCAGGTACAGGGTGGGCACGCCGTTGTCGACGACCCAATCGCTGGCGTTCAGCGGCAGCGGGCGGCCGCCCCAGGCGTTGAGGCGGTCCAGCGCCTCCTGCTGCTTCATCTCGAAGCGCAGCGTGGCCTCGGCGGGCGCGACGGGCAGCACCTTGAGGCTCACCTCGGCGACCAGGCCCAGCGTGCCCATGGAGCCGGCGAGCAGGCGAGAGACGTCATAGCCGGCCACGTTCTTCATCACCTGGCCGCCGAACACCAGCACCTCGCCCCGGCCATTGACCAGGGTGGCGCCGAGCACGTAGTCACGCACCGAGCCGACGCTGGCGCGCGCCGGGCCCGACAGGCCCGCGGCCACCATGCCGCCGACGGTGGCGCCGCCGCCGAAGTGGGGCGGCTCGAACGGCAGGCACTGGCCCTGCGCGGCGAGCGCGGCCTCCAGTTCGGCCAGCGGCGTGCCGGCGCGCACGGTGACCACCAGCTCGCTGGGCTCGTAGCTGACGATGCCGGTGAGCTCGCGGGTGGAGAGCACCTCGCCCGGCGCGCCGGGCTCGCCGTAGAAGTCCTTGCTGCCGCCGCCCCGGATGCGAAGCGGCTGGCGCGCGGCGGCGGCGGCGCGGATGCGGTCGGTGAGGGCGAGCAGGGCGGGTTCCATGGGGCGAGATGGTAAGCGGCGCGGCCCCGGCCGCACCCGAGGGGAAACAGGTGTCAGGCGTCGGCGAAGTCCACCGGCCGGCCGGGGACGTCGACCCGCAGCCACAGCACGCGGCCGGACAGCGGGAGCTCGGCCAGCTCGCCGGCGGGGCGGCCCTTGCGGGCGCTGGTGAGGTAGAGGGTGCGCAGGTCGTCCCCGCCGAAGCAGGGCATCGTGGGGCAGCGCGCGGGCACCGCGAGGTCCCGCAGCAGCCGGCCCTGCGGCGAGAACTGCAGCAGGCGCGCGCCTTCGAACATCGCGCACCAGTAGTTGCCCTCGGCGTCGACGGCCGCGCCGTCGGGGCGGCCGCCGTAGCCCGCGTCACCGGGCTGCCAGCCGGCGGGCTTGGCGGGAAAGCGCAGGAACTCGCGCTCGCCCGAGAGCGTGTTGGCGGCGGCGTCCCAGTCCCAGGCGCGCACGGTGTGGGCGGGGGTGTCGGCCCAGTACACGGTGCGGGCGTCGGGCGCGAAGGCCAGGCCGTTGGCGGTGGTGGCCCCGCCCGCCATGCGGCGCAGCGCGCCGCCTTCCAGGCAGTACAGGGCGGCCGCGGCCTGGTCCTTGGGCTCGTAGAGGTTGCCGGCCCAGAAGCGGCCCAGGGGATCGGCCTTGCCGTCGTTGAAGCGCATGGTGGCGGTGTCGTGCGGCGCGGGGGCCAGGCGCTCCAGGGCGCCGCCCCAGGCGCGGGCGCGCCAGATGCCGTCACGCAGGGCGATGACCAGGCCGCCGGAGCGCGCCGGCGCGATGCATCCCGGCTCCGAGGGCATCGCCCAGTCCTGCACCTCGCCGGTGGCGGGGTCGGCCCGGCGCACCCGGGCGCCCGGCGTGTCGACCCAGTACAGCCTGCGTTCGGCGGGGTGCCAGAACGGCGATTCGCCCAGCGCGTCGGGCGACGCGGGCAGGGAGTTCCAGGGATGCGTGTTCATGGGCAAAGGCGTGGATTGTGCACACCGGCGCGCGCAGGCCGGCGCTTAACATGGCCCCGGGATTGTTCCACGATGACCGACCGCCCCGCCCCCTCCCCTGTCCCCTCCGGCAACGACGACGCGCTGCGCGTGGAGGCCGCGCGCCACGCCCTGCTGCGGCGCCTGGCGCCGTCGCTGCGCCACGAGGCCGTGGCGCACCTGCAGCCGATCGCCATGGTGGGCGGCGTGCTGGAGCGGCGCATCGCCGCGCCCGCGCCCGAGCTGCCGGCGCTGCGCGAGGGCGTGACCCGGCTGGTGGACGCGTCGCGCGCGGCGGTGCAGTCCAGCCTCGACCTGATCGCCTGGCTCGCCCCCGAGCCCGGCACACGGGCGCTGCACGAGGCCGTCGCCGAGACAGTCGCCCTGCTGCGGGGCAGCCTGGGCTTTCGCGGCTTCACGCTGCACGACGAGACCGCGGGCGCGGACAGCCCGGTGGCCCGCGCCGGCCTGCGCTACCTGCTGCCGGCCTGCCTGCTGTGGCTCACCGACCGCGCGGGCGCGCCGGCCGACGTGCGCCTGCGCGCACAGGTGGAGCCGGGGCTCGCGCGGCTGGCGCTGGCGCTGGCCCCCGGCGAGGGCTCGGCCGGCATGGACACGCCCCCGGCCTACCGGCCGCTGCGCCGCGAGGAGCTCGAGGCGCTGGCGCGCTCAGAGGGCATCGGCCTGGAAAGCGACGGCGACCGCCTGGTGCTGACGCTGCCCACGGCCGCCGGCGCCGCCCCCGCCGCCTGAGGCCGGCGCGGCAGGCAACGCACGAAAAAAAGGCCCGCCGAAGCGGGCCTTGGAGGCTTGGAGAAACCGGGTCCTGGCAGGAGGGATCAGCGGTGGTAGGCGGTCTCGCCGTGGCTGCTGATGTCCAGGCCTTCGCGCTCTTCCTCTTCGGAGACGCGCAGGCCGACCAGGAGGTCCACCACCTTGTAGGCCACGAAGGAGACGACGGCCGACCAGATCACGGTGGTGATCACGCCCTGGAACTGGATCCAGACCTGGGAGGCGATCGAGTACTCCTCGCCGACCTTGTTGGCGACGTAGTCGTAGATGCCGGTGCCGCCCAGGGAGGGCGCGGCGAACACGCCGGTCAGCAGCGCACCCAGGATGCCGCCCACGCCGTGGACGCCGAACACGTCCAGGGAGTCGTCGGCGCCGAGCATGCGCTTGAGGCCGTTGACGCCCCACAGGCACACCAGGCCGGCGATCAGGCCCATCACGATGGCGCCCATCGGGCCGACGAAGCCGGCGGCCGGGGTGATCACCACCAGGCCGGCGACGGCGCCGGAGGCGGCACCCAGCATCGAGGCCTTGCCCTTGGACAGCGCCTCGCCGGCGATCCAGGACAGGGTGGCGGCGCCGGTGGCGACCAGGGTGTTCACGAAGGCCAGGGCGGCGACGCCGGTGGCTTCCAGGTTGGAGCCGGCGTTGAAGCCGAACCAGCCCACCCACAGCAGCGAGGCGCCGACCATGGTCAGGGTCAGGCTGTGCGGCGTGAGGGACTCACGGCCGTAGCCGATGCGCTTGCCGATGACGTAGGCACCCACCAGGCCGGCGATACCGGCGTTGATGTGCACCACGGTGCCGCCGGCGAAGTCCAGCGCGCCCTTGGCCCACAGCCAGCCGGCGGCGGCGACGACCTTGTCATACGAAGCGGCGTCGGTGATGGCGTCCGGGCCGTCCCAGTACCAGACCATGTGCGCGACCGGCAGGTAGGCGAACGTGAACCAGATCACCACGAACAGCAGCACCGCGGAGAACTTGATGCGCTCGGCGAAGGCGCCGACGATCAGCGCGCAGGTGATGGCCGCGAAGGTGGCCTGGAAGGCGACGAAGGACAGCTCCGGCACGACCACGCCCTTGCTGAAGGTGGCCGACACGGACTCCGGCGTCACGCCCTTGAGGAACAGCTTGTCGAAGCCGCCCAGGAACGCGTTGCCGCCGGTGAACGCCACGCTGTAGCCGTAGATGACCCACAGCACGTAGACCAGCGAGGCGACGACGAAGACCTGCATCAGCACGGACAGCATGTTCTTGCTGCGCACCAGGCCGCCGTAGAACAGGGCCAGGCCGGGCAGGGTCATGAGGATCACCAGCAGGGTGGACACGGTCAGGAAGGCCGTGTCGCCCTTGTTGGGGGTGGGCGCCGGGGCGGCCTCGGCCTTGGCAGGCTCGGCGGCGGCGGCCGGTGCGGTCGCGGCGGCAGCGGCGGGGGCGGCCGCGGGCGCTGCCGTCTCCGCCTTGGCGGCGGCTGCGGCCGGCGCGGCGGGGGCCTGCGCCAGTGCGGCGCCGCCACCGGTCAGGAAAGCCAGGCCCAGGGCCAGGCTGGCAAGAAGCTTCTTCATGGTTGCTTGCTTTCCGTGAGGGGGATTAGAGGGCTTCCTTGCCGGTCTCGCCGGTGCGGATGCGGACGACCTGCTCGAGGTCGTAGACGAAGATCTTGCCGTCGCCGATCTTGCCGGTGCGGGCGGCGCCCTCGACGGCTTCGATGACGCGCTCGACGAGGTCGTCGGCCACGGCGGCCTCGATCTTCACCTTGGGCAGGAAGTCGACCACGTACTCCGCGCCGCGATACAGCTCGGTGTGGCCCTTCTGGCGGCCGAAGCCCTTGACCTCGGTGACGGTGATGCCCTGCACGCCGATGCCGGAGAGGGCTTCACGCACCTCGTCCAGCTTGAACGGCTTGATGATGGCGGAAACGAGTTTCATGGGATGTCCTCGGTGGGGGGCTCAGAAGCTGTACTTGACGCCGGCCACGGCGCCGGCCTTGCCGACGTACTTGCCGCCCCAGGTGTACAGGGCTTCCTTGGCGGTGGTGTCCACCAGCATCAGCGAGGCGGACAGGCCGTTGCCCAGGTCCTTGCCCAGGGTCACCGAGTAGTCGGTGTAGTTGTAGGCCTCGTTGTTCTTGATCACCTGGCGGCCCACGTGCGGGGTCACCGTCCAGCCGCCGCCCAGGTCGAAGGTGGCGTTGATGTCGAGGTACTGGCTGTTCTTGCTGTCGAGGTAGCCGAACAGGTTGGAGACGCTGTGCGAGTACTTGGCGGTGAACGGGCCGACGGTGACGGCGGCGTACAGCTCGTTGGTGTTGGCGTTGGCGAAGCCGGGGACGTTGCCCAGCTTGTTGCCGACGTACTCGTAGCGCAGGAAGCCGACGTCGTAGCCGATGTCGCCCGCGGTGCCCTTGTAGCCGCCGTAGATGTCCAGCTCGATGCTGCCGTCGGTGGCGCCGGAGTCCTTGATCCACTTGATGTTGGTGGCCCAGGTGCCCAGGTACAGGCCGCTGCTGTGACCCAGGTCGGCGCCGGCCTGCACGGCGGGCTTCAGGCGGGTCTGGGAGATGCCACGGTAACGGTAGTCGGTGACCACGCCGGCATTGAACGACAGGGTGTAGTCGGGCTCGGGAGCCTTGGTCTGGGCGAACACGGCGCCCGACAGCGCGAGGGTGGACAGCAGGACGGTGGCTTTCAGCTTCATGGTCTTCTCCGTTGATCCGTTGATGGTTGAAAAGGTTGGCAGCACCTTTAAGCATGACCCGTGCCACCCGGGCAGCAGGTTGTACGGACGCGCCCCGGCGGTCCCGGCCGCACCTGGACGGCACCGGCGCGCACCGAAACATGAACCAAATCGGTGCAATTTCAATGGGAAACGTGCGCCCGGGACCGAGGCGCACTGATCTGGGGAGGAGGCCGCCATGAGCCTTTGTTTGGTGCATAGCCGCGCCCTGGTGGGCCTGCGGGCCGAGCCGGTGGCGGTGGAAGTCCACCTGGCCAACGGCCTGCCCGGTTTCACGCTGGTGGGCCTGGCGGAGATGGAGGTGCGCGAGGCCCGCGAGCGGGTACGGGCCGCCCTGGCGACCTGCGGTCTGGAGTTCCCCCACAACCGGCGCATCACCGTCAACCTGGCGCCGGCCGACCTGCCCAAGGACTCGGGCCGGTTCGACCTGCCGATCGCGCTGGGCCTGCTGGCGGCCAGCGGGCAGGTGGACCCGTCCGCCCTGGCGGGGCACGAGTTCGCCGGCGAGCTCTCGCTGTCGGGCGAACTGCGGCCGGTGCGCGGCGCCCTGGCCATGAGCCTGGCCCTGCAGGGCCAGGGCGAACGGGTGCAGCTGGTGCTGCCCCCGGGCAGCGCGGAGGAGGCGGCCCTGGTGCCCGGCGCCGCGGTGTGGCGGGCCCGGCACCTGATGGACGTGGTCCGGCGCTTCCGCCCGGGCGGGCCGGCGGACCCCGGCGAGGGCTGGGCCCGGCCCGGCCCGCCGCCGGCGCAGGCCGCGGCGCAGGCGCCGGACCTGGCCGACGTGAAGGGACAGCACGGGGCGCGCCGGGCCCTGGAGATCGCCGCGGCGGGCGGCCACAGCCTGCTGCTGGTGGGGCCGCCGGGTTCGGGCAAGTCGATGCTGGCGCAGCGCCTGGCCGGCCTGCTGCCGCCCATGACCGCGCAGGAGGCGCTGGAAAGCGCCGCAGTGGCCAGCCTGTGCGGCGGCTTCGACCCGGCGCACTGGTCGCAGCGGCGCACCTGCGCCCCGCACCACTCGGCCAGCCCGGCGGCCCTGGTGGGCGGCGGCTCGCCGCCCCGGCCGGGGGAGGTCTCGCTGGCGCACCACGGGGTCCTCTTCCTGGACGAGTTGCCCGAGTTCCCGCGCAGCACGCTGGAGGCCCTGCGCGAGCCGCTGGAGACGGGACAGATCCGCATCTCGCGCGCCGCGCGGCAGGCGCTGTTCCCGGCGCGCTTCCAGCTGGTGGGCGCGATGAACCCCTGCCCCTGCGGCTGGCTGGGCGCGGCGCAGCGCGCCTGCCGCTGCACCGGCGAGCAGGTGGCGCGCTACCAGTCCCGCCTGAGCGGGCCGCTGCTCGATCGCATCGACCTGCAGGTGGAGGTGCCGGCGCTGGCGCCGAAGGCGCTGGTGCAGGCGCCGCCCGGGGAGGCCTCATGCGCCGTGCGCGAACGCTGCACCGCCGCCCGCGAACGGGCGGTGGCCCGCCAGGGCTGCGCCAACCAGGCGCTGCAGGGGCGGGAGATCGACGCGCAGGCCCGCCTGCAGCCCGCGGCCGCCGCCTTCCTGCAGCAGGCCGCGACCCGGCTCGCCTGGAGCGCGCGCGCCACCCACCGGGCGCTGAAGGTGGCACGCACCATCGCCGACCTCGAGGCCTCGGCCGAGGTGCAGGTGGCGCACGTGGCCGAGGCGGCGCAGTACCGGCGGGCGCTGGCGGCGGCGCGGGACTGAGTCGCGCCCCCCGGCGCATTTCGCGGCGCGCCGGGCGCAGCCCCCCGAAGGGGCCCCGGCCCGGGCGCGCCGGCCCGCCTCAGGCGACGAGGTGCCGGAGCAGGTCGCGCACGTCGCGCAGCTCGTGCAGCCGCTCGATGGCGGTGAGCAGGGCGTCCACCTGCGACGCCGCCAGCGGGTGGGCGGCATAGGCCATGCAATCGCGGAAGCGCTTCTGGTGCTGGTCGTCGTCCAGCTCATTGCCCGGGTAGCCGGGCGCGATGTCCAGCGTGCGCACATGGGACTGGCCGTCGGCGGTGACGAGGGTGACGTCGACCGACGAGTGCCCGCGCGCATCGAGCGCCGGGTCGGCCACCGCGCTGACGCGGCGGGCCAGGGCCAGCACCGCGTCATCGGCCACCTGCTCGGGACGGAAGTGGGCCAGCTGCGAGTCGCCGCGCACGATGGCGTTGGCCACGCAGTACTGCACGCTGAACTGCGCGTTCACCCGCGGGTTGTCGCCCATCTCGAATTCATGGCCCACCAGGCGGTGGCAGTACGGGTTGAGCCGCACCTCGGCGCTGCGCACCTGGTCCGGCGTGAGCGACAGCTCGCGCACCAGCTGCAGCGTCAGCTCGGTCAGGCCCTGGGTGGCGCCGCAGCTGGGGTACTTCTTGAACATCATGCGGTTCAGGCGCCACTCCTGGCCCAGGCCCGCGACGACATCGGCCGGCTGGAGCTGCCCACGGCCGTACAGGTGGGCGTAGCCATAGACCCCGCCCAGGAAGTTGCGCGGCCCGGTGAGGCCGGCCCGGGCCATCTGCGCGCACTCGACGCCGATGGCGGCCACCCAGCCCTGGATCACGCGCACGGCCAGGGTGCCGTCGATGTTGCTCTGGAAGCTGCCGCCGCAGCGGTTGAAGGCCAGGCCCAGGGCGTTGAGCGTCTGCTTCTCGTCGAGGCCGAGGACGCGCGCCGCGGCGGCGGTGGCCGGGAAGACGATGGCCACGCCCGTCGGGTCGAAGCCGTCGTACATGGCCTCGGTGAGGTTGAAGCGGGCGCCGAGTTCGCAGCCCGCCACCAGGGCGGCCAGGAAGGTCTCGCCGCTGCAGCCGCCCGCCAGTTCGGCGGCGGCCAGCGCCGCCGGCACCAGCGAGGAGCCGATGTGGATGCCGGGCGCCATCGCGTCGCAGTAGTCCAGGGCGCGGCACATCGTGCCATTGAGCTGCGCCGCCACCACCGCCGGCAGGGCGTCGCCGAACACCAGGCTGCGGGCCTCGGCCTTGCCGCCGCGGTCGACGAGCAGCTGGCGCAGGGCGGCGATGCCGTCCTCGCCGGCGCCGGCGATGCCGGTGCCCAGGGCCGCCATCAGCACACGGCGGGTGGTGCGCAGGGCCTGCGGCTCGACGTCGCCGGCCTGCAGCCCGGTGACGAAGCGGGCGAGGGACTGCTCGGGCGTCATGCCGCTCCCCCGCGTGCGGCCTGCCGGGGCTCGGCTCCCGGCGTGAGCTCGGTGCCGGACTGGTTCTCGACCCAGCGCACCAGCTCGCTCACGCTGGCGCCGGGCCCGGCGGCCCGGTCGGCCATGCGCCAGAGTTGCTGGCCCAGCCCCCAGATCGGCACGGCGGACGCGGTCTCGCGGGCGAGTTCGACCGCGATGCCCACGTCCTTGAGCATCAGCTCCAGCTTGAACGGGTCGTCGAAGGCGCGGTTGAAGACGCGCTGGTTGAAGTGGGTCTGGGTGATCCACGAGCCGCCGGTGGATTCATTGAGCACATCGACCATCACCTTCGGGTCGAGGCCGTAGCGCTTGCCGGCCACCAGGCCCTCGGCGGTGTTGGCCAGCGTGATCGCGGTGATGCAGTTGTTGATGCACTTCATCGCATGGCCGCAGCCCAGGCCGCCGAGGTGGAAGACCGCGCGGCCCATCACGTCCAGCAGCGGGCGCACGCGGGCCACGTCGGCGTCGGCGCCGCCGACCATGAAGACCAGCTTGGCGTCCTGCGCGCCCCAGGCCGCGCCGGAGACCGGCGCGTCGACCATGGTGGCGCCGCGCCCGGCCAGCGCGCGGGCGGTCTGCTCGGTGAGCCAGGGCTCGCAGCTGGATGTGTCCAGCAGCAGCGCCCCCGGGCGCAGCCCGTGCAGCACGCCCTCCTCGCCCAGCACCACCTGCTGCACCACCTGGCCATTGGGCAGCATGGTGAT
Source organism: Ramlibacter sp. MAHUQ-53 (assembly GCF_052600055.1). Lineage (NCBI taxonomy): Bacteria > Pseudomonadati > Pseudomonadota > Betaproteobacteria > Burkholderiales > Comamonadaceae > Ramlibacter > Ramlibacter sp. MAHUQ-53. The sequence continues at coordinate 190,934 of NZ_JBQWTS010000006.1, read as the reverse complement.
GATCACGTCGCTGTGCTGCGCCACCTCGCGCGGCGTGCGCACGGCCTGCGCCGGCGCGCCCAGGCGGGCGGCCAGGTCGCGGGCCACGCCCTCCTGGGCATCCAGCAGCGTCAGCCGGTGGCCGGCGCGCGCCAGGTGCGTGGCCATCGGGGCGCCCATGACGCCCAGGCCGATGAAGCCGATGTCGATTCCCATCGTCGGTCCTTCCTTCGAAAACTCAGTCCATGAAGCGCAGGATGAACAGCGCGATGTCGGGGAAGGCGATCAGCAGGGCCAGGCACACCAGCTGGGCCCACATGAAGGGCCACACCCCCCGGAAGACGGTCTGCAGCGAGACGCGCGGCAGCAGCGAAGTCAGCACGAACAGGTTCATGCCCACCGGCGGGCTGATCAGGCCGACCATGACCACCACCACGATCAGCACGCCGAACCAGTGCGGGTCGAACCCGAGCTGCACGATCAGCGGGAAGAACACCGGTACCGTGAGCAGGATCATGGAGAGTTCCTCCATCGCCGTGCCCAGGATCACGTAGATCACGCAGATCGCGACCACCACCAGGATCGGATGCACGCCGAACTGCATCACGAACTCCTTGAGCGCATCGGGCATGCCGGAGAAATTGACGAAGTTGCCGAAGATCAGCGCGCCCATGAGGATGGTGAACAGCATCGCCGTGGTGCGCGCCGACTCGGACAGGATCTCGCCCAGCACCCGCACGGTGATGACGCGCCGCGACAGCGCGAACGCGAAGGCGCCGAAGGCGCCGAAGCCCGCACCCTCGGTGGCGGTGAACAGGCCGCCGTAGATGCCGCCCATGACCAGCCCGAACAGCAGCACCACGCCCCAGATCTCGCCGAGCGCCCGCAGCCGCAGGCCCCAGCCCTGGCGCTCGCTGCGGTTGGCCATCTCGGGATGGCGCCAGACCATCCACGCCACCGCCAGGCACAGGAGCACCGTCATCAGCAGCCCGGGCACGATGCCGGCCGCGAACAGCTTGCCGATGTTGGTCTGGGTCATGATCCCGTAGATCACCATCACCGTCGACGGCGGGATCAGGATGCCCAGCGTGCCGCCCGAGGAGATGGCGCCGGTGGACAGGCGATCGTCGTAGCCCAGGTCCTTCATCGCCGGGTAGGCCACCTTGGCCATGGTGGCCGCGGTGGCGATGGAGGAGCCGCAGATCGCCCCGAAGCCGGCGCAGGCGCCGATGGTGGCCATGGCCAGGCCGCCGCGGCGGTGGCCCAGGAAGGACCGGGCCAGGTCGAACAGCTCGCGGGCCATGCCGGCACGCGCGGTGAAGTTGCCCATGAGGATGAACAGCGGCACCACCGACAGGGTGTAGGAGAAGCCGGTGCTCTTGACCACCTCCAGGGTGCTGGCGACGGCCACGTTCCAGTTGCGAAGCAGGGCCAGGCCGGCGAAACCCACCACGCCCATCGCGATCGCGATGGGAATGCGCAGGGCCATGAGCAGGAAGATGGCCGCGAAGCCGAGAAGACAGACAGTCATGGGGTATCAGCTCCCGGACGGGAGCGCCTCGTCGGGTTCGACCGGGTCGCGGTCCACGGTGGCGGCGCGCACCAGGTGCATCACGGCGGCGACGCCGACCAGCACGGCGATCAGGTAGACGAACCAGCCGATCGGCCACTTCAGGTAGACCGTGACCTCGCCGTCCTCCATGGTGCGGCCGGCGAACTTCCAGACCGCCGCGGCGAGGGCGCCGAAGACCACGCCGCAGAACAGGTCCATGAAGACCCGGGACCAGACGGCGGCCGCGCCGCGGTACATCTTGTCCACCAGCTCGAAGCACACGTGCTCGGCGTGCCAGGCCACCAGCGGCAGCCCGGAGAACAGCAGGACCACCATCAGGATCTCGCTGACCTCCAGCGCGCCGGGCACGGAGACCCAGAACTTGCGACCCATGACGTCCAGGAACGTCAGCACCATCATGGCCAGCAGGGCCAGGCCCGCCACCCCGGTGAGGGCGCGGTCCAGTCCCCGGGCCAGGGCTTCCAGAGCCGCGCGCATCGTCACGGCTTGCGCGCCTCGGCGCGGAACTCCTGCAGGACCTTGTCCGGATTGGCCAGGCCCTTGCCGCGCGCGGTCTCGATCCACTTCTGGTCCAGCACGCCGACCTTGGCCTGGATGGACTTGACCATGTCCGGCGAGGCGGGCGTGACCTTGATGCCGCTGGCCTGGGCCAGTGCGGTGCCTTCCTGGTCCTTCTCGTCGAAGGAGCGGCCCAGCGCGCGGGCGAAGGGCTCGCCGGCCATCTTGTCCACGATGGCGCGGTCGGACGCCGGGATGCGCTGGTAGGCGTCCCTGTTCATCATGACCAGGAAGGCCGAGTTGTACAGGCCGCCGGGGAAGGTGGTGGCATGGCGAATGAGCTTGTCGATCTTGTAGGTCGAGATCGACTCGAACGGCAGGAAGACGCCATCCATCACGCCGGTGGACAGCAGCTCGTACGACTCGGTGGCGGGCTTGAGCGTGGTGTTGGCGTCGATCAGCTTGCCCACCTCGTTGACCACGCCGCCGCCGACGCGGAACTTCAGGCCCTTGAGGTCGTCCAGGGTCTGCACCGGCTTCTTCATGTTGAAGATCACGCCGGGGCCGTGGGTGAACAGCGCGAGTACCTTCACGTCCTTGTATTCGGCCATGAACTGCGGGTGGCGCTCGGCCACGCGCTGCAGGGCCACCGAGTTCGCCTCGGCGGTGATGCCCATGAGCGGCAGCTCCGCGAGTTCGGACAGGGCGAAGCGGCCCGGGGTGTAGCCCAGCACGGTGAAGCTCACGTCGGCCAGGCCGTCACGCACGGCGTTGTAGTGCGCCTGGGGCGTGGCCACCGCCTTGGGCAGGGTCTGGAACTTCACGCGGCCGGCGGTGGCCTTCTCCACGTCCTGGATCCACTTGTTCATCGCGTTGGCGACGGGATGGCCCACGGGCACCCAGTTCGACACGGTCAAGGTGGTCTGGGCCTGCGCGGGCGCGGCCAGGACGCAGGCGACGGACGCGGCGAGCGCGCAGAGGGTACGGCGATTCCACATGGTGCTTGTCTCCTTGTAGTACGGGATGGGTGGGATTCAGTAGGCGATGCAGACCGACTTGAGCTCGGTGTAGGCCTCGATGGCGCTGCGGCCATGCTCGCGGCCGACCCCGGAGGCCTTGAAGCCGCCGAAGGGCATGTGGGGGTCGACCATGTTGTGGGTGTTGACCCAGACGGTGCCCGCCTCCAGCGCGTCGATCGCGCGCTGCGCCTTCTGGAGGTGGTGGGTCCAGACGCTGGCGCCCAGGCCGTAGGCGCTGGCATTGGCCTGCTGCAGCACCTCGTCCAGGTCGGTGAAGGGCATGGCCACCAGGACCGGACCGAAGACCTCCTCGCGCACCAGCGTGAGGTCCTTGCCGGCGGTGTTGGCCACCACGGTGGGACGCACGAAGTAGCCCGGGCCGTCGCCGCGGCGGCCGCCGGCGACGACCTCGCCGCCCTCGGCGGCGGCGGTGCCGATCAGGCCCATCACCCGGTCGCGGTGGCGCGCCGAGACCATCGGTCCCATCTGCGCGTTCGCATCGAAGCCGCCGCCCAGCACCGTGGCATCGGCCGCCTGCGCGAGGCCGGCCACCACCTTCTCGTACAGCGGCTTGGCGACGTACAGGCGCGAGCCGGCGGTGCAGACCTGGCCATGGTTGAAGAAGATGGCGCCGGCCGCGCCGGCCACGGCGGTCTCGACGTCCATGTCGTCCAGGACGATCACCGGGCTCTTGCCGCCGAGCTCCAGCGCGACGCGGCGGATGTCGCGGCCGCACTGCGCGCCGATCAGGCGCCCGACCTCGGTGGAGCCGGTGAACGAGACCTTGTCCACGCCGGGGTGGCGCACCAGGGCGGCGCCGGCGGTCTCGCCGTCGCCGGTGACCACGTTCAGCACGCCGGGCGGGAACCCCGCCTCCAGGGCCAGTTCGGCCAGGCGCAGCGCGGTCAGCGGCGTCTCCTCCGCGGGCTTGAGGACCACGGTGCAGCCGCAGGCCAGGGCCGGCGCAATCTTCCACACGGCCATCGCCAGCGGGAAGTTCCACGGCACGATGGCGCCGACCACGCCGACCGGCACGCGCTGGGTCGAGGCGCGGTACTTCGTGCCGGGCGGGAAGGGAATCGAGACCTCGAAGGTGCTGCCCTCGATCTTGGTGGCCCAGCCCGCCATGTACCGCAGCCACTGCGCGCTGCCGCCCACCTCGATGGCCTGGCTCCAGGGCAGCAGCTTGCCCTGGTTCAGGGTCTCCAGCCGGGCGAGTTCGTCGCCGTGTGCCTCGACCAGGTCAGCCAGCTTGTGGATCAGGCGCTCGCGGGCGTAGGGCGTGAGGCCCCTCCACTGCGGCGACACCAGCGCCCGGCGCGCCGCCTGGACGGCGCGGTCGACATCGCGCTCGCTCGCCTGGGGCACGCGCGCGATCACCTCGCCGGTGGCGGGATTGAACACCTCGAAGGTGGCGCCGCTGTCAGCGGCGGCCCACGCGCCGTCGATCAGCATCTGGTCGCGCAAGGGAGGCACCGCGGGATGGGGAGCATTCATGGTGTGGCCTGTCGGAACGGGAGTCGGGAACGGGTATCAGCGCGCGACGCGCACCTGCACGCGGTGGTCGATCGCGCCGAAGACGCTGCGCCCGTCGTCGAGCGCCTCGATGCGCACGCGGTCGCCGTGGCGCAGGTAGGGCCGCAGCCGGTCGTCCGGCACGCCGGCCAGCGTGGCGCGCACGCGGGCCTCGGTGATGCAGGCGCTGCCGGTGCGCTCGTCGGCGTTGGAGATGGTGCCGCCGCCGACGATGGTGCCGGCCGCCAGCGAGCGGGTGCGGCACAGGTGCTCGATCACGCGGCCGAAGTCGAACACCACCTCCTCGCCCGCGTTGGGCGCGCCGAACCACTCGCCGTTGATGTGGACCTGCACCGGCAGGTGCAGCGTGGCGTTGCGCCAGGCGGCGCCGAGGGCGGCGGGCGTGACGGCCAGCGGCGCGAAATGCGTCGCCGGCTTGCTCTGGTAGAAGCCGAAACCGCGCGAGACCTCGCCCGGGATCAGCCCGCGCAGGGACACGTCATTGATCAGGACGACCAGCGCGATGTGGTCCACCGCCTCGGCCGCCCGGGTGCCCATGGGGACGTCGGTGGTGATCACGCCGATCTCGGCCTCGAGGTCGATGCCATGGGCCTCGTCCACCGCCTCCAGCGGGTCGCAGGGCCCGAGCATCACGTCGGAGCCGCCCTGGTAGACCAGGGGCTCGTCTTCGTAGCGCGGCGGGATCGGCTCGCGGCGCCACTGGTAGATCAGGCGCGCGTGGTTGCGGTAGCAGGAGGCGTCGGCCCACTGGTAGGCGCGCGGCAGCGGCGCCATGCAGGCGGCCGGGTCGAAGGCCTGCGCGCCGGGCCAGCCCGCGGCGTCCAGGCGCGCCTGCTCGGCGGCGAGCCGGGGGGCGGCGGTGGCCCAGTCGTCGAGGGCGGCCTGCAGGTGCGCCGCGATGTGGGGCACGGCGAGGCAACGGCGCTGGCCGGCGTCCACCAGCACCAGGCGGCCGTCGCGGCTGCCATCGCGCAGGGACGCCAGGCGCAGCGAGAGGGAGGTGTCGTGAGCCATGGGGTCAGCGTCCCTGCTTGTCCCGGGTCCAGCGCGCGAGCTGCTCGTGCGCGCTGCGGGCGTAGCCGTCGACCGTGGCCGCCGAGGCGACCTCGGTGGTCAGCTCCAGGCGGATGCCGTTGGGGTCGAAGAAGTAGATGGAGTGGATGTAGTCGTCGTGGTTGGTGACCCCGAGCACCGCCACGCCGTGGGCCAGCAGGCGCTGGCGCATGGCCTCCAGGTCCTGCGGGCCGTCCACCCGCAGGGCGATGTGGTTCACCCAGGCCGGCGTGTTGGGCGAGGGCTGGGCGGCCTGGCCGTCGCCGAGGTCGAAGAACGCGATGCACGAGCCGTCGCGCATGCGGAAGAAGATGTGCACGTAGGGGCAGTACTCGCCGGTGCTCGGCACGTGGTCCTTCTGGATCACGTGCACCAGCGGCAGGCCCAGCAGGTCCTCGTAGAAACGGCGCGTCTCCTCGGCATCGCGGCAACGCCATGCGAAGTGATGCAGTCCGTGCACCGGGCGGGGCTCGGTGGCGTGGGCGGTGGCCATGGGGCTTGTCTCCTGTCGCGGCGGATTCTTCCCCTGCCCCCGGGCGGCGTCTGTCCTGTCGAACAACGACAGCACTTTCTTCTCAATGGAAAGTACCAATCCCGCAGGGGGCCGCGCGGGCCGGCGCCTGCACGGACAATGTCCGCATGAAGACGATCTCCCTGTCCGGCGATTGCGCATCGCCTGTGGCGAGCGCGATGTGGGGCGTGGTCGAAGCCATCGGCGACGAGCATTTCGTGCCGTCGCTCCTGGGCTTTTGCCGCGAGGCCGTCGGGGCCAGCGACTGCTCCCTCTTCGTGCATGCGGGCGCGGCGCCGGTCCGCATCGGCACGGCCCGCCTGCCCGGGCTGGAGGCCCACAGCGTGGGCGAGTGCTATGTGCGCGACGGCTTCTACCGCGTGGACCCGACGGCGCGCGTCGTCGAGCACGCCCGGGACGATCTCCTGCTCAATTGCCTGAGCCGCGAGGAGCTGCCCGACCACCAGTGGGCCCGCAGCTACGAGGACATCGGCCTGGCCGAGCGGCTGTCGCTGATCGTCGCGGTCGATGGCGGATGGGGCGTCCTCAACGCCTACCGGCCGTCGATCTGCGACGTGCCCCTGGAAGGCGCGCTCGCGGCCTTCGGCGGCCAGGCGCGGCTGGTGGCGTCGGCGCTGCGGCGGCACCTCGCGCTGGCCGCCCCCGCGGTGGCGGCATCGCCCGGGCCGGACGGGCGCTTCGCCCTGCTGTCCCCGCGCGAACGCCAGGTGGTCGACGCCATCCTGGACGGCCGCAGCGCCAAGGAGTGCGCCCGCGACATGGGCCTGAGCCCCACCAGCGTGGCCACCTACCGCCAGCGCGCCTTCGAGAAGCTGGGCATCCAGCGCCAGCGCCAGCTGTTCCAGTTGCGCGGCGTGCACTGAGGCGGCCGCACCTGTCGTTGTCCGACAGGACAGACGCGGCAGCGGCGCGCCGGTAACTTCCATGGCCTGAAGGAGTCCGCATGCGGACCCGGGAGACACAGACCATGGAGACAAGCACCCACTACCGCCTGCCGGAGTTCGAGTTCGTGCCGCCGCCCGAGCTGGCGCCCGGCGCCGGCGGGCAGCAACGTAAGCGGCACTCCCTCGTCATCGTCGGCGCCGGCCTGGCCGGCCTCACGCTGGCGGCCGACCTGGCCTCGCGCGGCGTCGCCTGCACCGTGCTGGACGAGGACAACACCGTGGGCGTGCGCGGCGCCTCCAGCCGCGGCATCGCCTACATGCAGAAGACGCTGGAGATCATGGCGCGCGTGGGCATCTACGAGCGCATCGCCGCCAAGGGCACGCGCTGGTCGGTGGGCAAGGTGCTGTCCGGGCCGGACGTGCTGTACGAGTTCGACTTCCAGCCCGCCAGCGTGTCGCTGCAGCCGCCCTTCGTGAATATCCAGCAGTTCTACCTGGAGTGGTACCTGGTCGACCGCCTCCTCGAGCTGGGACTGACGGACCTGCGCTGGAAGAACAAGGTCACCGGCGCGCGCAACCTCGACGACCGCGTCGAGCTGGACGTGCAGACGCCCGCGGGCGCCTACACGCTGGAGGCCGACTGGGTGGTCGACGCCGAGGGGGTGAACAGCGCGGTGCGCCAGCTGCTGCAGCTGCGCGAGCACACCGAGCGCGGCCTGGACCGCTGGTGCATCACCGACGTGAAGTTCACCCACAAGCGCCTGAACGAGCGCTGGACCTGGGTCGAGGCGCCCTTCAACGACAACCGCGGCGTGTGGCAGCACCTGATGGCCGACCAGGTCTGGCGCCTGGACTTCCAGATGGCGCCGGACGCCGACCCGGCCTACGTGAGCCGCCACGACGTGGCCCGCGAGCGCGTGCGCGCCATGCTGGGGCCGGACGTGGACTTCGAGATCGTCTGGGTCGGCGCCTATTCCTACCGCACCATGCTGATGGAGCGTTTCCGCCATGGCCGCCTGGTCTTCATCGGCGACGCCGCCCATGCCAAGAGCCCGTTCGGCGCGCGCGGCGGCAACTCCGGCATCGCCGACGCCGACAACCTGGGCTGGAAGCTGCAGCTGCTGCTGCAGGGACGCGCCGGCCCCGAGATCCTCGACACCTACCACCTCGAGCGGCACCGCGCGGCGCAGGAGAACATCCGCATCACCAGCCGCTCGGGCCGGTTCATGCAGCCGCGTTCGCCGATGGAGTTCACGCTGCGCCAGGCGGTGGTGCAACTGGCCCGCGAGCAGTACGCCTTCGCCCGCGGCCTGGTGAACACCGGCCGGATGATGTCCTCGCACCACTACGGCGGGCTGCCGACCGTGGGCCCGGGGCCGCAGGACGGCCGGCTGATTCCCAACGTGCCGCTGCGCGCGGGCGGCCGCGACCTGGGCCTGGTGGACGTGCTGCGCGAGACGGGCTGCGAACACGCCGCCTTCGTCTTCCCCGCGGCTGGCTCCGCGCCCGCCCTGGGCGCGCTGGCCGCCGCCACCGACGGCCTGCCGGTGCGCCTGTGGGTCGTGGGCCGCGACGTCGAGGACCCGCAGGGCCTGCTCGCCGCCCAGGCCGGCACCGCGCCCGGCGGCATCGCCCTGGTGCGGCCCGACGGCCACCTGGCCACCGCGCTGGCCCGCCACGACGGCGCGGCCCTGGCCGCCGCCGTGCGCCGCAGCCTCGGCCAATCCCTTCCCGTGACCTCCTGAGGCCTCCATGCAAGCCGACCTCTCCACCTCGCGGCTGTCCGACCCGGACGGCTTCTACGCCGCGCTCGTCGCCGCCCACGAAGGCCTGGGCGACGGCGACAGCGCCCTGCTCAATGCGCGCCTCGTGATGCTGCTGGCCAACCAGGTCGGCGATGCCGCCACGCTGCAGGCCTGCATCGACGCGGCCGCCGCCCCCCTTCGCAACCCCCGGCCCGCCTGAACCATGACCACCGTCTCCTTCGCCTCCGCCGCCGACAGCCGCCAGCAGACTGCACGCCTGGTGCAGCTGTCCGACAACGCCTGGGCCTATGCGTCCGACTACGACCCCAACTGCGGCTTCATCGTCGGCCCGGACAGCGTGCTGGCCATCGACACGCGCGCCACGCCGGCGATGGCGCGCGACTTCCTGGCGGCGATCCGCAGCGTGACGCCGCTGCCGGTGCGCCATGTGTTCCTGACCCACTACCACGCGGTGCGCGTGCTGGGCGCCAGCGCCTTCGAGGGCGCGACGGTGATCGCCAGCGACGGCACCCAGGCCTGGATCCGCGAGCGCGGGCAGGCCGACTACGACAGCGAGCGGGGCCGCTTCCCGCGGCTGTTCCAGGGCCACGAGCAGATCCCCGGGCTGACCCACCCCCACATCACCTTCGGCGACCGCCTCACGCTGTGGCTGGGGGACCTGGAGGTGCAGCTGCTGCACGTGGGCCGCGGCCACTCGCGCGGCGACAGCGTGGCCTGGATCCCCTCGCAGCAGGTGCTGTTCGCCGGCGACCTGGTGGAGAACCAGTGCGCGGTGTATGCGGGCGACGGCTACATCCGCGAATGGTCGTCGACGCTGTCGCAGCTGGAGGCCCTCGCCCCGCGCGCGCTGATGCCGGGTCGCGGCGCGCCCCTGATGGAGGCCGCCGGCGCGCGCACGGCCATCGCCGCCACGCGCGGCTTCCTCGACGACCTGTGGGCCTGCGTGGCCGAGGCCCACGGCCGCGGCTGCAGCCGGCGCGAGACCTACGAGGCCGCGCTGGCCGCCATGCGGCCGAAGTACGGCCAGTGGCCGGTGTTCCAGCACGTGATGCCGTTCGACGTGTGCCGCGCCCTCGAGGAGCTGGCCGGCGGCGGCGAGCCCTCGATCTGGACCGACGCGCGCGACCGCGAACTCTGGAACGAACTGAACGGGTGACACCCCCGGGCATGCCGGCCCCACCGTGCGTGGAAGAATCACGCGCATGAGCCTGTCCCCGCCCAGCGACCGCTACGACCGCCGCGTGGTCGGTTGGCTGTCGCTGGGGCAGCTGGTCACCTGGGGGAGCGTCTTCTATGGCTTCTCGCTGCTGATGGAGCCGGTGGAACGCGAGCTGGGCCTGGGCCGCGCCCAGAGCTCGCTGGCCTTCAGCCTGGCGCTGCTGGTGGAGGGCGCGCTGGCCTACCCGGTGGGCCGATGGATCGACCGCGGGCACGAGCGGCTGGTCATGGCCGGGGGCTCGCTGGTGGTGGCCGCAGGCCTGGGGCTGCATGCCTTCGTCAGCGGCATCGCCTCGTTCTACGCGGTGTGGATGCTGCTCGGGGCGGGACTGTCGGCCACGCTCTACCCGCCGGTGTTCGCGGTGGTCACGCGCCGCTACCCGCAGGATTTCCGGCGGGCCATCATCACCCTCACCTTCCTGGGCGGGCTGGCGAGCACGGTGTTCATTCCCCTGACCGCCTGGCTGGTCGACACGCTGGGGTGGCGCGGCGCGGCCGGCGTGCTGGCGCTGCTGCACCTGGGCCTGTGCGTGCCGCTGCATGCGTGGGTGCTGGCCCGGGGCGTACCGCCGCCGGCGCCGCCCCATCCCGCGCATGCGCCGCACGAGGCGCCGGGCCGCCTCATGCGCGGCGCGCCCTTCCTGCTGGTGGCGGTGTTCACCGTGGGCATGATGGGCGTGGCCGCGGCGCTGCCCGCGCACATGGTGAGCCTGCTGCGCGAGGCCGGCCTGCCGGCGGCGTGGGTGGTGGGCGTGCCGGCGAGCGTGGGCGTGATCCAGGTGCTGGGGCGGGCCCTGCTCTATGTCTCGGACCAGCGCTTCGACCCGCACCTGGCGAACCGGCTGGTGCCGCTGCTGATCCCCCTGGGTCTGGCCACCCTGCTCGCCTGCCTGGCCGCTGGCGGTTCGTTCACGCTGGCCCTGGTGTTCATCGGAGTGTACGGCCTGGGCAACGGGATGATCACCATCGTCAAGGGCACGGCCATCGCGCAGTACGTGAGCCGCGCCCACGTGGCCACGCTCAATGGCGCGCTGGGCCTGCCGATCGCGCTGGCGCGGGCGCTGGCACCGTGGCTGATGGGGTTGCTGTGGACGCCCGCGGGGGGCTACACCGCGGGCCTGTGGGTGATGCTGGGAGCCAGCCTGCTGGCGGCGCTGGCGCTGTGGGGGGCGCAGCGGCTGGCGCGGCAGGCTGCCTAGGACTCCAGCCCCATGCGGCGCGCCATCTCGCGCCGCCACTCGCTGCGGGGACGGAAGCCGGGCAGGGTGCGCGCGTGGCGCTCGGCCCAGGCCATCAACTCGTCGGGTGGCAATTCGATCGGAGCCGGCACGCGACAGGGCTGCGTGACGTACCAGGGCGTGTCGACATAGAGCTCGACGCGGTTGCCCTCCGGGTCGCGGAAGTAGACCGACAGGGCATTGCCATGGGTGACCGGAAGGATCTCGGCCGCCCCGGCTTCCTGCAACCGGCCGTGGAACTGCTGCAGCGTCGCCAGCGAGTCGGCCTTGAGCGAGACCTGGTTGATCACGTTGAACGGGACCTGCGCGGGCCGCCCCGAGATCAGCACGATCTGGTGGTGTTCGTCCGGGTCACGGCTGAGGAACACGAGTTGCATCGGACCCTGCGGGCCCTCGAGCAGGCCGCGGTCGGTCTCGGTGAATTCGAGGACGCGGGTGTAGAAGTCGGCCTGCCGCTCGAGGTCGGTGACGAAGAAGCCGACATGGCTGAAGGTGAGGCCGGGACGCTGGCTCATGGGTGGCTCCGGGAGGCGGCGGGTGCGAGCTGGTGCGCGAACCAGCCGGCGATCACGCCATTGCGTTCGGCCGCGTGGTTGTAGAGGCAGTGCCCGCCCTCGGGCCAGGCCTCGAGCGTCGCCGCGTCGGCGCCACGCCGTGCGACGAGGCGGTGCATCTCCTCGTCGGTCACCAGCGGGTCCTGGCCGCCATGCAGGCACAGCAACGAGGCACGCATGCGGCGGGCCGCCTGCGTGAGGTCGACGGCGTCGAAGAAGGCGGCAACCTCGGCCTCGCCGACGCCGACGCCAGCGCCAGCGCCAGCGCCAGCGCCAGCGCCCAGCATCCGGCCGAACCGCTGGAGGACGCGCGGAAACTTCTGCAGGCCCCGCAGGAGCTGGTCCGAGCTGCCGTTGCTGCAGCAGGCCCGGATGCGGTCGTCGGCCGCGGCGGCGGCCAGTGTCAGGGCGCCGCCGGCGCTGTGGCCGGCGACCCCGAGGCGCTGCGGATCCGCTCCGCGTTCGACCAGCGCGTCGAGCGTGGCCGAGACCAGTCGGGTGAAATCGGGCTGCAGGAAGGAGCCGTGACGCAGCCGCGCGAGCCCCTGGCCCGGCAGCTCGAGCAGGCACACCGACAGACCACGCTCGAGGTAGGCGGACACGCCGGCGTGGAAAGCCTCGCACCAGCCGTCGGCGCCGCCCCAGACCACTACCGCGGGACCGCCCGACGACAGCGTGGCGGCGGGAAACAGCCACGCCGCGTGCGAGGCCCCGTGGTGCCGGACCTCGAAGTAGTCGCTGCCGGTCCCTGGCGCCGGCCGCAGGGCAGCGCGGAACAGGCGAGCCTGGCGCTCGTAGACCGCCAGGCGCTGCGCGGGTTCCTCCTCGAGGCTCGCCTGGGCCACCCGGCAGCAGGCCGCGGCGTGCAGGAGGTAGCGCGTAGCGGTCGCCGACTGGCCGGCGCTCGCAGCCGCCTCGGCCCGCACCTCGTTGTCGTCCGCCAGCAGGCGGGCGACATCGGGCCAGGCGTGGCCGGCCTCGACGCGGCGGCGCAGCTTCAGCACGTCTTCGAGGGCGCAGCCGTAATCGACCATGCGCTCGATGGAATACGCGCGCAGCATGGCCTGGTCCAGCTCACGGTCAGGACTGGGCGGCGGCGATGCCGCGAGGAAACTGTCGACGTGCAGCGGGGCGCCCGGCATCTCAGGCCAGCGCCACGGGCAAGGCGTCGAGGACGGCCTGCAGCTGCGCGCCGTCCTGGATCGTCGCGTGGACATAGCGGTCGGGTCGCAACAGGAGGGCAGGCGCGCCGTAGGGCGCCAGGGTCTCGGCCTGGCCGGCCGGCAGGGTCACCACGCGCAGGCCGCCGCAGGCCACTTGACGCCGGGCCGCGTCGGCGTGGCTGCGCACGAAGTCCTCGGTGGCCACCAGAGCGAAGGCGTGGCCGATGCGGTCGTCCATCAGCACGCCGTGCAGGCGCGGCTGCACGAATTGGCGGCCCAGGCCACCCTGCCCGTGGTCATCGCGCAGGCCCGGGCCGAGCGCGGGGTTGGGCGGCGCATAGGCCTTGGGGTTGGCGCGCATGTCCTGGGCACGGGCGGCGAGCGCGACGGGGTCGGCCATCTGGATCAACGTGCCCGCCTCGACCGCCCCCCGGATGAAGGCGCGCACATGGGGCACGCGCTCGGTCTCGTAGGTCGCCAGCAGGTCCTCGCTGGCACGCCCCTGGCAGACGGCGGCCAGCTTCCAGGCCAGGTTGGCGGCATCCCGGATGCCGGCGCACATGCCCTGGCCGAGGAAAGGCGGGGTGCGGTGGGCCGAGTCGCCGGCGAGCAGCAGCCGGCCCTTTCGCCACTGGTTCGCGATCAGGGATTCGAAGGTATAGACCACGGCCCGCGTGATCTCGCCATCCTCACGCCGGATCGGGCGTACCGAGTTCTCGATGAAGTCCCAGACGACGTTCTCTCGCGTGATGCGGGTGACGTCGTCGCCGGGCATGACCATGAGCTCCCAGCGCAGCTTCCCGCCGGACGTGCTGCTCGCGAAGCTCGGGCGGGCCGGGTTGCAGTGCTGCGTGCTCACGGGCTCCAGGCCCAGGTCGCGGGATGTCTGGACATCCACCACGAGCCACCGTTGCTTGAAGCCCAGGTCCTCATGCTCGGAACCGATGGTGCGGCGCACGAGCGAGCGGGCCCCGTCGCAGCCGACCACGTAGCGGCCACGCAGGCTGACGAGGCGGGCGTTGGCGGTGTCCTCGGCGCGCACGACGACATGGTCCCCCCGCTCCTCGAGCGCGTAGACATCATGCAGGAGGAAGGACTTCGCGCGCGGCGAGCCGGCGAGCCGGGCGCGCAGGATGCGCTCGAGGTCGGGCTGGTGGAACATGTAGTCGCTCACCCAGCCCGAGGGCCCCTTGGCCCCCCCGCGCTTCCACTCCATCAGCAACTGGCCGTCGGCGTCGACGAAGCGCATGCCCGTGGTGATGCCGCATTGCGGCTCCATCTCGTCGGCGACGCCGATGCTTTGCAGGACCCGCATGATCTCGGCGTCGAAGTGGCCAGCGCGCGCGAGGTGGTAGACGCTGGCCTCGCGCTCGAGGATGGCGACCGACAGGCCCTGCTGCACCAGCAGGTTGGCGAGCGTGGCGCCAACAGGGCCATACCCGACGATGACGACGTCGAACAGGCCGGAATCGTGGGGATCCATGGGGCGGTCCTGACAGGCGATGTCTGTCAGTCGAGTTTGATGTTGAGGTCCGTGATCAGCTTGCGATAGAGGTCCTGCTCGCCGCGGATCTGGTCGGCGAAGGGTGCACCGGCCAGGTAGGCTGACTGCACGCCGGCGGGCAGCCGGGTGCGCAGCTCGGGCCGGGCCGCGGCGTTGCGCAGGGCCGTCGACAGGCGCGCGGTGAGGGCTGGGGGCACGTTCTTCGGCGCGAAGATGCCGAACCAGCCGGCCTGGTCGTAGGCGATCTTCAGGTCACGGGTGGTGGGCACCTCGGGCAGGTCCGGCAGGCGGGCGTCACCGACCACGGCCAGGGCCCGCGCGGTGCCGGCCTTGACGTGGGCGATGTTGGCGGGCTCGGAGTACACGTCGATACGGCCCGCCAGGAAGTCCTGGAGGGCCGGGCCCATGCCCTTGTAGGGAACATGCAGCAGCTTGAAGCCCGCCGTCGATTGCAGCGCCTCCATGCCCATGTGCAGCAAGGTGCCCTCGCCGGGCGAGGCGTAGCTGTACTTGCCGGGGTTCTGCCTGGCCAGCGCCACGAACTCGGCCCAGGTCTTCGCCGGGAAGCCGCTGGACACGGCGACCACCAGGTTGATGGTGGCGATGCGCGCCACGGGGGTGAAGTCCGAAGGCGCGTAGGGCGCCTTCCGCACGAAGGGGGTGATCGACATCATCGCGGTGGTGCCGAGCAGGAAGGTCGTCTGGCTGTTGCTCCGCGCCACCGCGTCGGCGGCGATGAAGCCGGCGGCGCCGGGCTTGTTGTCCACGACGATGGGGACCTTCAGTTCCTGGGAGGCCGCCTCGGCCACGGCACGGGCAGTCGCGTCGAGTGCATCACCCGGCGGGAAAGGCACGACCAGGGTCAGGGGGCTGTCCGATTGGGCCTGGGCAGAGAGCGCGAGGCCCAGCAGGGCCGCGGCAGCAAAGGATCGACGCTTCATGGGGGTGTCTCCTAGGAGAAGGGGAGACTGTGCGACGCCAATCATTTATTTGCAATATATGGGAAACCCTCAGTCTTTGACGCCAAGCCCAATCATTAGACTGGGTTGCGTTTTCAACATTTTTGCCGCCATTTGAAAATTCAATAAATCATAGGCGAACGTCACCGCGCAGGGGCTCGAGCGCGGCGCTCAAAGCGTCCGACGCGAGGCGCATCTGCTCGAGCAGCCCTTCGCGGCTCAACACCTTGGCCCGGGCGCTGGAGAACACCAGGCTCACGCTGCCAACCACGGAGCCATCGGCCATCACGGGCACGCCCAGCCCATGGAGGCCGGGATCGAGTTCGCCGTGGCTCTCGCTGAAGCCCTGGCGACGCAGGGCCTGCATGTGCCGCCAGAACGCGAGCCAGTCCTCGCCCAGCCCGCTGGCGGCGATCTCGGCCTGGCGGGCCGCATGGATCTTCAGCAACTGCGCCCGGCTCATGAAGGGGAGGATGGATTTGGCGACCGCGCCGCGGAACAGGGGGTGCTGCCGGCCGCGGGTGTACGAAACGTTCAGGGACTCGACGCCGGGGACATGCAGCACGTTGATGATGTGGGAGCCGTAGACGTTGGACAGCAAGGCGTCGCAGCCGGTGGTCTGGGCCAGGCGCTGCAGGATCGGCAGGCCCACCTTGCCCACCGGGTCGGAGGTGCGCATCACGTACTCGAGCTCGATCACGCGCGGCCCGAGGACATACATGCCCCCGGTCAGGCGGGTCAGTAGGCCGGCTGCCGAGAGTTCGCGGATGTAGCGGTAGCCGCTCGAGGTGGAAAGCTGCAGGTGCTCGCAAATGGCATCCGCCGTCCAGTTCGCGTGCCCCTCGTCGAACAACTCGAGGATCGAGAGCATCTTGCTGAGGCTGGTGGCCATGGCGGTCGGCGGGCGTCGGGCACCGGCACATCCCGGCTGGGCAAGTCTAGCAACCTGACCCGACGGCTCTCTGCGAGGCCGGCACCGCGTCGTGCCGCGGGCCGCGGCCTCCAGCGGCACGGCAGCCTCAGAGATTCGGCGCCAGCAGCCGCTCGAGCTGCGCCACCTCCTCGCCGCGGCGGCGGGCCAGGTCCTGCACCTGGTCGTCGCCGATCTTGCCGACGTTGAAGTAGGTGGCCTGCGGGTGGGCCAGGTAGAAGCCGCTCACGCTGGCGGCCGGCGTCATCGCCAGGCTCTCGGTCAGCCCCATGCCGATTTCCTGCGCCTGCAGCAGCTCGAACATGCCGCGCTTGGCGCTGTGGTCGGGGCAGGCCGGGTAGCCGGGCGCGGGACGGATGCCGCGGTACTTCTCGCCGATCAGGTCCTCGTTGGACAGCGCCTCGTCCGCCGCATAGCCCCACAGGTCCTTGCGCACGCGCTCGTGCAGGCACTCGGCGAAGGCCTCGGCCAGACGGTCGGCCAGGGCCTTGAGCATGATCGCGGAGTAGTCGTCGTGGTCGTCGAGGAAGTACTGCTCCTTCTTGTCCACGCCGATGCCGGCGGTCACGGCGAAGACGCCCACGTAGTCCTTCGCCACGCCCTTGGGCGCGACGAAGTCGGCCAGGCAGCGGCTCGGGCGCATCACGCCGTCCACCGCCTGCTTCTCGGCCTGCTGGCGCAGGCCGTACCAGGTCATGGCCACCTGCGAGCGCGACTCGTCGGTGTACAGCTCGATGTCGTCGTCGTTCACGGTGTTGGCAGGCCACAGCCCCATGACCGCATTGGCGGTGAGCCAGCGGCCCTCGATCAGGCGCTTGAGCATGCGCTGGCCGTCGGCGTAGACACGCACGGCCTCGGTCCCCACGACCTCGTCCTTCAGGATCGCGGGGAACGGCCCGGCCAGGTCCCAGGTCTGGAAGAACGGGCCCCAGTCGATGTACTTCGCGAGCTCGGCGAGGTCGAAGTTGCGGAACACACGCCGGCCGATGAACTTCGGCTGCGGCGGGGTGTAGGCCGACCAGTCGATCGGCGTCTTGTTCGCGCGCGCCTTGTCCAGCGGCCACAGCGGCGCCTGCTTCTTGCCGGCGTGCTGCTGGCGCACCTTCTCGTAGTCGGCGTTCACCTCGTCGATGTACTTGGCCGCCTGCTCGGACAGCAGGCTGGTGGCCACGCTCACGCTGCGCGAGGCATCGGGCACGTAGACCACCGGGCCCTCGTAGTGGGGCGCGATCTTCACCGCCGTATGCACGCGGCTGCAGGTGGCGCCGCCAATGAGCAGCGGGATCTTGCGCAGGCGGAAGTGCTCGTCCTTCTGCATCTCGGCGGCGACGTACTGCATCTCCTCCAGCGAGGGCGTGATCAGGCCCGACAGGCCGATGATGTCCGCGCCCTCGACCTTGGCCCGCGCCAGGATCTCGTGGCAGGGGACCATCACGCCCATGTTCACCACCTCGAAGTTGTTGCACTGCAGGACCACGGTGACGATGTTCTTGCCGATGTCGTGCACGTCGCCCTTGACGGTGGCGATGACGATCTTGCCCTTGGCCTTGACGTCCTCGCCGGCCGCCTCCTGCTGGCGCTTCTCCTCCTCGATGTAGGGGATCAGGTGGGCCACCGCCTGCTTCATCACGCGGGCGGACTTCACCACCTGGGGCAGGAACATCTTGCCCTGGCCGAACAGGTCACCCACGATGTTCATGCCGTCCATCAGCGGGCCTTCGATCACGTGCAGCGGGCGGCCGCCCTGGGCCAGCACGTTGCGGTAGGCCTCCTCGGTGTCCCCGGTGATGAAGTCGGTGATGCCGTGCACCAGCGCATGCGACAGGCGCTGTTCCACCGTGCCGTTGCGCCACTCGTTGCGCTTGCTGTCGTCCTTGGCCGCGCCCTTGGCCTGCTCGGCGATCTCCACCAGGCGCTCGCCGGCGTCGGGCCGGCGATTGAGCACCACGTCCTCCACGCGCTCGCGCAGGGTGGGCTCCACCTCGTCGTAGACGCCGACCATGCCGGCGTTGACGATGCCCATGTCCATGCCCGCCTGGATGGCGTGGTACAGGAACACGGTGTGGATCGCCTCGCGCACCGGGTCGTTGCCGCGGAAGGAGAAGCTCACGTTGGACACGCCGCCCGAGACCTTGGCGCCGGGCAGGTGCTGCTTGATCCAGCGGGTGGCCTCGATGAAGTCGACCGCGTAGTTGTCATGCTCCTCGATGCCGGTGGCGATCGCGAAGATGTTGGGGTCGAAGATGATGTCCTCGGGCGGGAAGTCGAGTTCGTCCACCAGCAGCCGGTAAGCCCGCTCGCAGATCTCGATCTTGCGCTGGTAGGTGTCGGCCTGGCCCTTCTCGTCGAAGGCCATCACCACGGCGGCGGCGCCATAGCGCTTGATCAGCTTGGCCTGGTGGCGGAACGGGGCCTCGCCTTCCTTCAGGCTGATCGAGTTGACGATGGCCTTGCCCTGGATGCAGCGCAGGCCGGCCTCGATCACCTCCCACTTGGAGCTGTCCACCATGATCGGCACGCGGGCGATGTCGGGCTCGCTGGCGACCAGGTTCAGGAAGCGCACCATCGCCGCCTGGCTGTCCAGCATGGCCTCGTCCATGTTGATGTCGATCACCTGGGCGCCGTTCTCCACCTGCTGGCGGGCCACGGCCAGGGCCTCCTCGAACTGGCCGTTCAGGATCAGGCGGGCGAAGGCCTTGGAGCCGGTGACGTTGGTGCGCTCGCCGATGTTGACGAACAGCGTCTTCTCGCCGACCAGCACGGGTTCGAGGCCCGCGAGGCGCATGGGAGGGACGGGAAGGGTGTCGGGATGGGGAGCGTCGGTCTGCATGTGGACTCACCTGGCGGGGAAACACGGGGCTAGGTGAGCGCGGTTGGATTCCTCAAGCCTGACGCCGGGCGGGCCCGGCGCTGCAGCGCTCCTTGAGTGGACCGGCATTTTACCGGCTGCGCCGCGGGCGGGACAGGGCAGGCAACTCGACCGGAGTGGTTGTTACGGACCGGTCTTGCCCGCAGGAACCCGCCATGTTCAAGACCACCAGCCAACGCTTCCTCGCCCCCACCCTGGTCCACGCCGCCCAAGTGGCGACGCCCCGGGCCGCCAGCTCGTCGTCCTCGCTGACCTCGCTCAACTACGCCCTGTGCAGCCGCCTGTCTGACCTCGACCCCCACCACCCCTCGGCCCACCGGGCCGATTCGATCGAGCGCCTGCACGAGGAGTTCGCCGAGTCCCTGGCGGAGGAGTGGCGGGCCCTGGGGTCGCAGGCCCGCTCCGGCCTTTCGCCCGAGGAGCAGGACACCCTGCGCCTGAACCGCACCATCAACGCCAACCTCTCGACGACGCTGGAACACGCGCCCCGGCTGCTGCGGGCCTTCACCCCCGATGCCGACCCCGACGTGCCGGGCCACGCCGCGCTGAAATCCGAGTCGGGCAAGGTGTTCTCCCGCATGGTGCAGCACCCCACCCGTCGGGCGCAGGCCATGGTCTATGCCGCGGCCACCCGTTCGGGTGACCACAAGGCCCTGGGCATCCTGCTGCCCACCCCGCAGGAGCGCCGCGAGGTCGAGCGCATGCGCGAGCAGGCCGGCGACCGCGGGCTGGACCTGCGCACCGTGGTCCAGCTCCGCGACTACGCCCACTTCGCCACCGGCTCCTTCAACTTCTACCGGGCGGCCTCCATCCTGAAGACGATGCATGCCACCTTGGACGTGGCCCTGCTGGTGGAGGACGTGACGGCGCCGTTCACCGAGGCCATCGAGCGCCTGTGGGCCTTCCCCGACGCCCGCGTGACGGGCGACGACGTGCACAAGGGGTGGGTGGGCACCAAGGCCCTGCCGCTGGCACCCGGCACCGGATTCGAATTCAGCCGCCCCATCTCGGCCACGGTGCGGGCGGAGGGCAGCTACGTGCTGCGGGTCACGCCCGACTTGCGCAGCTACAACGTGCACCTGGTCATGCGCGGCGGTGAGGGCCAGCGGGTCAAGGCCGTCCACTTCAGCCTCTACAACGCGCTGTCCACGGTGCACGAGGGCGAGGTCATGGTGCTGCCGAACCAGCGCTTCGTGGTGAAGTCGGCCACCGAGGAGGACGTGCGGGACGGCCAGTCCCTGCAGCCGGTCACCCGCTGCATCGCGCAGAAGGTGGGCGAGCCCCACGTGCTGTGAGGCCCGCGCCGCGCCCGTGCCTTACGCGGCGTCCCTGTAGAAGAAGTCCTTGCGCACGCTGCGAGCGGCCAGCGGCGCGACGGCCTGGCCGATGGCGGCGATGTGCTCCGGCGTGGTGCCGCAGCAGCCGCCGACGATGTTGATCAGCCCCTCGGCCGCGAACTCCCGCAGCAGGCGTGCCGTGACCTCGGGGGTCTCGTCGAAGCCGGTCTCGCTCATGGGGTTGGGCAGGCCGGCGTTGGGGTAGCAGCTGATGTAGGTGTCGCCGGCCACCTTGGCCAGCTCCTGGATGTAGGGGCGCATCAGGGCCGCGCCCAGCGCGCAGTTCAGGCCCACGGCCAGCGGCTTCGCATGGCGCACCGAGTACCAGAAGGCGGTGACGGTCTGGCCGCTGAGGATGCGGCCGGAGGCGTCGGTCACCGTGCCGCTGATGATGATCGGCAGGCGCTCGCCCGATTGCTCGAAGTACTCGTCGATCGCGAACAGGGCAGCCTTGGCGTTCAGCGTGTCGAAGATGGTCTCGACCAGGATCAGGTCCACCCCGCCCTCCACCAGCGCCTGCACCTGCTCGAAGTAGGCGGCGCGCAGCTGCTCGAAGGTGACGTTGCGCGCGCCCGGGTCGTTGACGTCGGGGCTGATGCTGGCAGTGCGCGGCGTGGGGCCGAGGGCGCCGGCGACGAAGCGCGGCTTGTCCGGGGTGGAGAACTTGTCGGCGGCCTCGCGGGCCACCTTCGCGGAGGCCAGGTTCAGCTCGCGCGCCAGGTGGCCGAGCTCGTAATCGTCCTGGGCGATGGAGGTGGCGCCGAAGGTGTTGGTCTCGATCAGGTCCGCGCCGGCGGCCAGGAAGCCCTCGTGGATGTCGCGGATCACGTCCGGGCGGGTCAGGCTCAGGAGCTCGCCGTTGTTCTTCACGTCCACGCCGTGGTCGGCGAAGCGCTCGCCGCGCACCTGTTCCTCGGTCAGGCGCAGGCGCTGGATCATCGTGCCCATGGCACCGTCGATGAGGGCGATGCGCTGGGCGAGGATGCCGGGCAGGGCCTGGCCGCGGGTGTAGGCGATGGGGGAGCTCATGATCCCCGTGATTGTAGGAACTGGCAGGGTCCGGCGCGGGGCCGGGGGATCCGATGACACACCCCCGGGCGTTGCGACGACAATTCCCGGATCTTGTCCGCTCTCCTGAATTCCCCCGCCTCCGCCCCCCTCGCCGTGCTGCGCGAGGTGTTCGGCTACGAGCAGTTCCGCGGCCCGCAGGCCGCCATCATCGACCACGTCAGCGCCGGCGGCGATGCCCTGGTCCTCATGCCCACCGGCGGCGGCAAGTCGCTGTGCTACCAGGTGCCCGCCATCGTGCGCCAGCGCGCCGGGCACGGCGTGACGATCGTCGTCTCGCCCCTGATCGCGCTGATGCACGACCAGGTCGGCGCCCTGCACGAGGCCGGCGTGGAGGCCGCTTTCCTCAACTCCACCCTCAGCGGCGAGGAGGCCAGCGCGGTCGAGCGGCGCATGCTGCGCGGCGAAATCACCCTGCTGTATGCGGCGCCCGAGCGCGTGACCACGCCGCGCTTCCTGGCGCAGCTGGACTCGCTGCACGAGCGCGGGCTGCTGTCGCTCTTCGCGATCGACGAGGCGCACTGCGTGAGCCAGTGGGGCCACGATTTCCGCCCGGAATACCGCGCCCTCACCGTGCTGCACGAACGCTATGCCGGCGTGCCGCGCATCGCCCTCACCGCCACGGCCGACGCGCTCACGCGGCAGGACATCGTCGAGCGCCTGCAGCTCGAGGAGGCGCGCCAGTTCGTCTCCAGCTTCGACCGGCCGAACATCTCCTACACCATCGTCGAGAAGAAGGACCCGTCGCTGCAGCTGCTGCGCTTCATCGAGAACGAGCATGCGGGCGAGGCGGGCGTCGTCTACTGCCAGTCGCGCAAGCGGGTCGAGGACACCGCGGCCTCGCTCAAGGAGCAGGGCATCAACGCCCTGCCCTACCACGCCGGCCTCGATGCCGAGGTGCGCCAGCGCCACCAGGACCGCTTCCTGCGCGAGGACGGCATCGTGATGGTCGCCACCATCGCCTTCGGCATGGGCATCGACAAGCCCGACGTGCGCTTCGTCGCCCACCTGGACATGCCCAAGAACATCGAGGGCTACTACCAGGAGACCGGCCGCGCGGGGCGCGACGGACTGCCCGCCGCCGCCTGGATGGCCTACGGCCTGCAGGACGTGGTGAACCAGCGCCGCATGATCGACGAGAGCCCCGCCGGCGAGGAGTTCAAGCAGGTCATGCGCGGCAAGCTCGATGCCCTGCTCGCCCTGGCGGAGGCCACCGACTGCCGCCGCGTGCGGCTGCTCGGGTACTTCGGCGAGGCCAGCCAGCCCTGCGGCAACTGCGACAACTGCCTGAACCCGCCCCAGGTCTGGGACGGCACCGACGCCGCGCGCAAGCTGCTGTCCACCATCTACCGCGTGCAGCAGCTCAGTGGCATCAGCTTCGGCGCCGGCCACGTCATGGACATCCTGCGCGGCAAGGCGACGGAGAAGGTCAAGCAGTTCGGCCACGAGCAGGTCTCGACCTTCGGCATCGGCGCGGAGTTCAGCGAGGCGCAGCTGCGCGGCGTGCTGCGCCAGCTGATCGCCGTCGGCGCGCTGTCGGTCGATGCCTCGGCCTTCAACACCCTGCAGCTCACCGAGGGCTCGCGCGCGGTGCTGCGCGGTGAGCAGCAGGTCATGCTGCGCGAGGCCGTGGCCGCGCCCGCCTCGCGGGGCCGCCGCACCGCCACGGCCAAGCCCGCGGCGGCGGCGGTGGTCGCGGGGCTCACCGAGGCCGGCCAGGCGCGCTTCGCCGCCCTGCGGGCCTGGCGGGCCGAGGTGGCGCGGGCGCACAACCTGCCGGCCTACGTGGTGTTCCAGGACGCCACGCTCGCCGCCATCGCCGCGCAGGACCCGCACAGCCTGGACGACCTGCAGGGCATCAGCGGCCTGGGCGCCAAGAAGCTCGAGGCCTACGGCGAGGAAGTGCTGCGGGTGGTGGCCGGGGTGCGCTGAGGCCGGCGGGCGGGCCCGGCCGCGCACGCGGCATCACTCGAGGGACACCCCGGTCGCCTCGACGACCGGGCGCCACTTGTTCACCTCTGCCTGCAGGTAGGCCTGGAAGGCGGCGGGATCGCGGACCTGCTGCTCAAGCACCAGCCCCTGCGCTTCGAGCGTGGCGACGATCGTGGCGTCCGCGAGGACCTTCTTCAGGGCCTGGTCGATGCGCTCCACCACCGGGCGCGGCGTCCCGGCCGGGGCCAGCAGCCCGTACCAGGTGCTGGCGGAGTACCCCGGCAGGCCGGACTCGGCCACCGTGGGGATCTCCGGCGCGATCTTCACGCGCGAGCTGCTGGTGACCGCGAGCGCCCGGATGCGGCCGGACTTCACATGGGGCAGCAGCGTCATCATGCTGGAGACCATCACCGGCACTTCGCCCGACAGGAGCGCAGGCATGGCCTGCCCGGCGCCCTTGTACGGAATGCGGGTCATGCGGGTGCCCGCGCTCAGGTTGAACAGCTCGGTCGCGAACTGCGTGATGCTGGAGCTGGAGGCGTAGTTCAGGGGCGGGTTGGCCGACTTCGCGTGGCTGACCAGTTCGGGGATGGACCTCACTGGCAAGCCGGCATTCACCGCGACGATGTTGGGCGACTCGCCGACCAGGGTCACCGCGGTGAAGTCCCTGACCGAGTCGAACGGCAGCTTCCGGTAGAGGGAGGCATTGATGGCGTGAGTGCTCGGCGCGAGCAGGAGCGTGAAGCCGTCCGGCTTGGCGCGGGCCACCTGGGCCGCGGCGATGCCGCCATCGGCGCCTGGCCGGTTTTCCACCACGACGCTGGTGCCCAGCGCGCCGCCCAGGGCCTTGGACAAGGTACGGGCGACGAGGTCCGCCGGCCCACCGGCCGAAAAGCCGACGACGAGCTGGATGGCGCGGTCCGTCGGGGCGTTGCTGGCCAGGGCCGGCGCTGCGAGGGCGGCGGCCAGCCCCGCCAGGGCGGCCATGAGCGTACGGCGCGAAGGTTCAGGTTTCATGGGCTCTGTCTCCTCTTGTCATGGGTGATCGGTTCAGGCCGCGCCCCGCCCGGGGTCGCCCGCCAGCAGGCGCTTGGCCACGTAGCGCATGACGGTCACGTCGTCCTGGTTGATGATGGCCACCTCGGATGCCACGACCGCCCGCCCGTGCTTGGAAGTCGGGCGGATGCCCGTGATGCGCACATGGCCGTGGACGGTGTCGCCGACGCGCACCGGCGCCAGGATTTTCTTCTCGACCTCGAGCAGGGCCATCCCCGTGCCCTGGATCATTCCCTGGACCAGCAGGCCCTCGATCAGCGTGTACGTCAGCGCCGCCGGGACGACGCGCCCCGTCATGGCGCCCTGGTGGAGGATGTCGGTGAAGATCACCTCGGTCATGCCGGTGACGGTGATGAAGTTCATCAGGTCGGTCTCCGTCAGGGTGCGCCCGTAGGTCACGAATTCCTGCCCGGGCGCCAGGTCCTGCCAGTAGTAGCCGCGGCCGATCAGGGTGGGGGTAGGGGTGGGGGTGCTCTGGGTGTCCATCGGGTGTCGCTCTCGTCGAAGGGAAAAACGGGAAGGGCGGCCTGGCCGCGGTTCAGGTCGCGGCGGGCGCCGGTCGGCCGGCCAGCTCGGCGATGAGCGCCTCGGTGTGTTCGCCCAGGCGCGGCGGCACGCCCAGCTCAGGCCGGACCCCGTCGAACAGGACGGGCGCGCCGGGAAAGCAGAGAGGCCCCATCACCGGGTCGTCGATCCGCTGGAAGTAACCCACCGCCTGCAGGTGCGGATCGCCCGGCAGGTCTTCCGGCTCGCAGACGGCTGCCGCCGGGATCTCCAGGGCCCCGAGCCGCTCGAGCCAGTCGGCGGTCGGCCGCAGCGCCAGCAGCGAGGCCAGCGTCTCGTACACGAAATCGGTGTGTTCACTGCGCGCCGCGATGTTGGCGAACCGGGGGTCGTCCACCAGGTCGGCGCGGCCGGCATCGTGCAGCAGGTCGCGCCAGTGGCGGTCGGTGTAAGGCATCACGCAGAGATAGCCGTCGCGCGTCGCGAACGGCTTGCGCCACCGCCCGAGGGCCCGTGGATAGCCCATCGTTCCGTCGCGGCCGGCGAAGGTCCGGCCGTGCATGTGTTCCACCAGGGTGTACGACACGATCGACTCGAACATCGGCACTTCGACCGTGCAGCCCCCGCCCTGGCGCTCGCGCCGCACCACGGCGGCCAGGATGGCGCCCGCGGCCATCGCGCCGACGGTCTTGTCCGCGACGATGGTGGGCAGGTAATGCGGCGCACGCTGGCCGTGTCGCCCGGCCAGCGCGGCCAGGCCGGACATGCCCTGGATGATGTCGTCGTAGGCCGGCTTGCCGCCGTAGGGGCCGTCCTGCCCGAAGCCGGTCAGGCTGACATGCACCAGGCGGGGGTTCAGGGCGCGGGCCTGGTCGGCAGCCAGGCCCAGGGCATGCAGCTTCTGGGGCCGGATGTTGTGGACGAGGACATCGGCCGAGCAGATCAGCCGCGCCAGCAGCGGCCGCGAGGCCGGGTCCTTGAGGTCCAGCACGAGGCTGCGCTTGCCGCGGTTGACCCCCAGGAACAGCGAGGCCATGTCCTTCTCGGTCGAGACCCCGGTGCGACGGGAGTCGTCCCCCTCGGGCGGCTCGATCTTGATCACGTCGGCGCCGTAGGACGCCAGGAGCTGGGTCGCGTAGGGGCCCATCACGACATTGCAGAAGTCGATGATCCGGATTCCGTCGAGGGGCAGCATGGTCGGCGTACAGGCCAGTAGTGAAGGGATGGCCGCCACGATAGGACTGGCATCGATCACAAGCCAATACAATATTTCGACGGATTGATCGCATTTCGCGATCAGCCTCAGGCTCCCGCCCGGCAAGGCTCCCCATGAACGACCGGCAGCTTCGGCATTTCCTCGCGCTCGGCGAACTGCTCAATTTCCGCAAGGCCGCGGAGCGGCTGAACATCGTGCAGCCCGCGCTGTCGGCGTCGATCCGCCGCCTCGAGGAGGAGTTCGGCACGCCCCTGTTCGAGCGCACCACGCGCCATGTCCGGCTCACCCCGTCCGGCGAGGCTGCGCTCGCCGAGGCCCGCAAGGCGGTCCAGCACCTCGACCAGGCCCTGCACAATGCCCGGGCCGCGGTCGACGGCACGTTCGGCCACCTGTCCATCGGCTTCGTCGGTTCGGCCAGCTACACGCTGCTGCCCAAG
Organism: Ramlibacter sp. MAHUQ-53; assembly: GCF_052600055.1. NCBI lineage: Bacteria > Pseudomonadati > Pseudomonadota > Betaproteobacteria > Burkholderiales > Comamonadaceae > Ramlibacter > Ramlibacter sp. MAHUQ-53. The sequence goes on along the minus strand of NZ_JBQWTS010000006.1, from coordinate 164,108 downwards.
GTCGTGCGGGCCTTCCGCACCGAGTTCCCCGACGTCGTGCTGTCGCTCCAGGAATCCGCCGGCCGCCGGATCCTGCAGTTGATCGAGCAAGGCGAGATGGACCTGGGGCTGGTGCGGACCCCCGCCGTCTTCAGCCCGCACGTCGTGCTCACCCCGGTGGAGCGTGACCAGCTGGTGGCGGTCCTGCCCAACGACAGCCCGTGGGCACCGCCGGCGAAGGCCCGCAGCCTCCCGCTGGCGCGGCTCGCCGCGGCGCCCTTCATCAACTATTCCCATGCCGAGTCGCCGATGCTGCACATGGCGGTGGTCAATGCCTGCCGGGAAGCCGGGTTCTCCCCGAACATCGTGCAGGAAGCGATCCAGGTGCAGACCGTGATCACCCTGGTCGAGAGCGGCCTCGGCGTCGGCCTGGTGCCGGCCGTGGCCGCCCACCACAAGCCCGGCAATGCGCGCCTGATCAAGCTGGCCCACCCGACCCCGGCCTGCGAGACCGGGCTGGCGATCGCCTGGAACCCCGCACACCTGCGCGGGGTGAGCCGCAACTTCATCGATACGCTGCGGCGGGTCACCGCCGCCCGACCGTCCCGCCGGCCGGCGCCGGCCGCCGGGTCGTGAAGGGGGCCGGGCGCCTCAGGCCCCGTCCAGCAGCCGCACCTTCACGCCACGGCCCTTGATGCGCGCCGCATTCAGGCGGCTGGCCGCCTGCGCCGCGATGCTGCGCTCCACCGCGACATAGGTCGAGAAGTCGTTGATGTCGATCTTGCCCACCTGCTCGCGGGTGTAGCCCAGGTCGGCGGTGAGCGCGCCCAGCACGTCGCCCGCGCGGATCTTGTCCTTGCGGCCGGCCTGGATCTGCAGCGTGGCCATCGGCGGCACCAGCGGGCCGCCCGGGGCGGGCTTGAGCTCGGACAGCGGGTGCCATTCGCTCTCGCGGCCCTGCAGCTGGTCGATGCGGCCGACCGCGCCCATCTCGTCCAGGCTGGCCAGGCTCAGCGCCAGGCCGCTCTCGCCCGCGCGGCCGGTGCGACCGATGCGGTGCACATGCACCTCGGGGTCGGGCGTCACGTCGACGTTGATCACCGCCGCCAGGCTGGCGATGTCCAGCCCGCGCGCGGCCACGTCGGTGGCCACCAGCACCGAGCAGCTGCGGTTGGCGAAGCGCACCAGCACCTGGTCGCGCTCGCGCTGCTCCAGTTCACCGTACAGGGCCAGGGCATGGAAGCCCTCGGCCTGCAGGGCGGCGACGAGGTCGCGGCAGCGCGCCTTGGTATTGCAGAAGGCCAGCGTGCTGGCCGGGCGGAAGTGCAGCAGCAGCTGGCTCACCGCCGGGATGCGCTCGCGCTCGGCCACCTCGTACCAGCGCTGCTCGATCTGGCCGCCGGTGTGCTGGGCCTCCACCTTCACCGTGACCGGCTCGCGCATGAAGCGGCTGGCCAGCTTGGCGATGCCCTCGGGGTAGGTGGCGGAGAACAGCAGGGTCTGGCGCTGCGCCGGGCACTGGCTGGCGACCTTGGCGATGTCGTCGAAGAAGCCCATGTCGAGCATGCGGTCGGCCTCGTCCAGCACCAGGGTGTTGAGCGCGTCGAGCTGCAGGCTGCCGCGGTCCAGGTGGTCCATCACCCGGCCCGGCGTGCCGACCACGATGTGGGCGCCATGGCCCAGCGTCGTCACCTGCCCGCGCAGCGGCACGCCGCCGCACAGGGTGACGACCTTGATGTTGTCCTCGGCCCGCGCCAGCCGGCGGATCTCGGCCGTGACCTGGTCGGCCAGCTCGCGCGTGGGGCACAGCACCAGCGTCTGCACCGCGAAGCGGCGCGGGTTGAGGTTGGCCAGCAGGGCGAGTGCGAAGGCGGCGGTCTTGCCGCTGCCGGTCTTGGCCTGGGCGATCAGGTCCTTGCCGAGCAGGGCCGTCGGCAGGCTGGCGGCCTGGATGGGGGTCATCGCCAGGTAGCCCAGGCGCTGAAGGTTGGCCAGGGTGGCGGGAGACAGGGGAAGGGTCGAGAAGTCGGTCGCGGGCATGGTCGATTGTCCGCCATGCCCGGCCGCAGCGCAGCCTTGGCGCCGCCGCGGCGGCCCCGGCGCGGCCACCCGGGTGGGAATGGCGCACGCATGGCGGACAATCGGTGCTTTGGATCAGGACGACAGACGATGGTGGCGCGCAAGAGCGAATGGGCGGTCAAGGTGATGGCGGTGCTGCGGACGGGCAACACCGCCGCCGCGATCGCGCAGATCAAGGTCGCGCCCAGCGTGAAGGACCTCAACGCCCTGCGCACGGCCATGGCCGCCGCCCAGCTGGCCGGCCGCTGGCGCGACGTGGACCTGGCCATCGACGAGAACCATGCCCTGCTCAGCGCACCGCGCCTGCACCGCGCACCCTGAGAAGCGGTGAACCCCATGTCCTTCGACTCCCTGGGCCTGTCCCCGGCGCTGGTGCAGGCCGGCGCGAAGCTCGGCTTTGCCGAACCGACCCCGATCCAGGCCCAGGCCATCCCCGCCGTGCTGCGCGGCGCCGACCTGCTGGGCCTGGCGCAGACCGGCTCCGGCAAGACCGGCGCCTTCGCCCTGCCGGTGCTCGAGCGCCTGCTGGCCCGCCCCGCCGAGGGCCGGCGCCGCGTGCGCGCCCTGGTGCTGGTGCCCACCCGCGAACTCGCCGCGCAGGTGGGCGAGGTGTTCCGCAGCCTGTCGCGTGACGCGGCGCGGCCGCCCAAGGTGGCGGTGCTGTTCGGCGGCGTCTCGGTCAACCCGCAGATGATGGGCCTGCGCGGCGGCGCGGACGTGGTGGTCGCCACGCCCGGCCGCTTGCTGGACCTGCTCGATCGCAACGCGCTGCGGCTGTCCGACGTCGAGGTGCTGGTGCTCGACGAGGCCGACCGCCTGCTGGACCTCGGCTTCGCCGAGGAGCTGGCCCGCGTGCTGGCCCTGCTGCCGGCGCGGCGCCAGAACCTGTTCTTCTCGGCCACCTTTCCGCCGGCGGTGCAGGCCCTGGCCGAGCCGCTGCTGCGCGACCCGGTGCGGGTGGAGCTCACCGCAGCCGACGCGCCGGTACCCGCCATCGTGCAGCGCGCGATCCAGGTCGACGCGGCCCGCCGCACCGCCCTGCTCAAGCACCTGGTGCAGGAGGGCGGCTGGGACCGGGTGCTGGTCTTCGTCGCCACCCGGCATGCCGCCGAGCATGTGGCGCTGAAGCTGTACAACGCCGGCCTCTACGCCACGCCGCTGCACGGCGACCTGACCCAGGGTCAGCGCAACGAGGTGCTGCGCCAGTTCCGCGACGGCGGCTTCGACATCGTGGTCACCACCGACCTGGCGGCGCGCGGCATCGACATCCCCGAGCTGCCGGTGGTGGTGAACTACGACCTGCCGCGCTCGCCCACCGACTACACCCACCGCATCGGCCGCACCGGGCGCGCCGGCGCCAGCGGGCAGGCGATCAGCTTCGTCAGTGCCGCCACCGAGGCGCATTTCCGGCTGATCGAGAAGCGCCAGGGGCTGGTGCTGCCGCGCGAGCAGGTGCCGGGCTTCGAGCCGACGGACCCCTCGCCCGCCGAGGCCGCGCCCGCGCCTGGCCAGGCGCCCGGCAAGCTGCCGCCCGGCACCGGCGGCATCAAGGGCAAGCGCCCGAGCAAGAAGGACAAGCTGCGTGCGGCCGCGGCCGGCAAGGGCGGAAGCTGATCACCGCGCGCCGGGCACGGCCCGCGATGCGGGACAATCCGGCGCCATGACTGACGCCACCCAAAGCCCCGATCGCCCCGCACTCCCCGACCACCTCTCCATCGACCCGCGCAGCCCGCACTACGTCGCGGCCGTGTTCCAGCACGACGTGGGCATTCGCTTCAACGGCAAGGAGCGCCACGACGTCGAGGAGTACTGCGTGAGCGAGGGCTGGATCAAGGTCCCCGCCGGCAAGACCGTGGACCGCAAGGGCAACCCGCTGATGATCAAGCTCAAGGGCCAGGTCGAGGCGTTCTACCGCTGACGGCCCCCGGAGACCCTCAGGCCTTCGCCCGCAGGGCCTCCAGCAGCAGCAGGGCTGCCGGCGGCAGGGTCTCACGCCCCCGGTGGCACAGCACGAACTGGCGCCGCACCCAGGGCTCGTGCAGCGGCAGCAGCTCCACGGCCAGCGCCTCCCCGTAGATCTGCGCCACCTCGCGCGGCACCAGGGCCACGGCCGAGCCGGCCTGGACGAAGCGCAGCGCGGCCTCGTAGCTGCGCACCGTCACCCGGTAGCTCACCGCCTTGGCCACCCGCGCCGCCTCCCGGTGCAGCATCAGCTCCAGGTGCGAGCTCAGGGGCATGCGCACCTGCTCGAAGTCCAGCATGTCGGCATAACGCACCCGTCGCAGCCGCGTCAGCGGGTGGCGCCGGGGCACGGCCACGCAGAGGTGGTCGTTGCGGTAGGGCTCGGTCTTGAGGCCGCCCAGGTCGATCGCATCCCAGCAGATGCCCAGCGAGGCCGCGCCGGCGCGCACGCCCTCCACCACGGCGGGCGAGACCATCTCCTCCACGTCGACCCGGATGTCGCGGTGGGCGGGCTGGCCCAGAAAATGGGCCAGGTCGGCCGCCAGCGACTCCAGCATCACCGCCCCCGTGGCCAGCAGCTGCACCCGGCCGTGCAGGCCGCGGGCCTGCAGCGCCACGTCCCGCTCGATGCGGTCCGCGCTCAGGAGGATGGCCCGGGCATGCTCCAGCACCCGTTCGCCCACCGCCGTGAGCACCACGCCCTGGCGCCGCCGCTCGAGCAGGCGCGCGCCCACCCGGTCCTCCAGCTGCGTCAGCCGCTTGCTCACCGACGAGGCCGACAGCCGCGCCCGGTCGGCCGCACGCCCCAGGCTGCGGCTCTCGCACACCTGCACGAAGACGCGCAGGGAAATCAGGTCGAGGTCGTGCACGGCTCGCTTTCTTTTTGGGAATTTGATGGATTCTAAAAATGAAAAGATTTCCATCAAAGAATCTCTAGACTCGCGCCATCGAGAGACCCCCGCCCGAGGAAGACCCATGGATCCCACCGCCTGGCCCCCCCGCGTGACCCTGCGCGAAGTCGGCCTGCGCGACGGCCTGCAGGCCATCGCCCGCACCCTGCCCACCGAGCAGAAGAAGGAATGGATCCGCGAGGCCTGGGAGGCCGGCGTGCGCGAGATCGAGGTCGGCTCCTTCGTCCCCGCCCGCCTGCTCCCGCAGCTGGCCGACACCGCCGACCTGGTGAGCCATGCCCGCACCCTGCCCGGCCTGAGCGTGTCGGTGCTGGTGCCCAACCTCAAGGGCGCCGAGGCGGCCATGGCCAGCGGCGCGCACTGGATGCTGCTGCCGCTGTCGGCCAGCCACGCGCACAGCCTGGCCAACCTGCGCCGCACACCGGACGAGGTCGTGGCCTCGGTGGCGGAGATGGTCCGCGCCCGCAACGAGCGCGGCAGCGACATCCGCATCGAGGTCGGCATCAGCACCGCGCTGGGCTGCACCCTGCAGGGCGAGGTGCCGGTGGCCGAGGTGCTGCGCCTGCTGGAGGCCGTGCTGGCCCTGGGCGTGGACCGCGTGAGCATCGCCGACACGGTGGGCTACGCCGACCCGCGCCAGGTGGCCGACCTGTTCCGCCAGGCCCGCGCCGTCTGCGGCGACAAGCTCGACGCCGCCCACTTCCACGACACCCGCGGCCTGGGCATCGCCAACGTGATGGCCGCGCTGCACGAAGGCCAGACCCGCTTCGACGCCTGCCTGGCCGGCCTCGGCGGCTGCCCGCACGCGCCCGGCGCCAGCGGCAACGTCGCTACCGAGGACCTGGCCTACCTGTTCGCCAGCATGGGCATCGCCACCGGGATCGACCTGCCGCGCCTGCTCGCGCTGCGCGCCAAGGTGGCCGGCTGGCTGGCGGGAGAATGCCTGAGCGGCAGCATCGCCCGCGCCGGCCTGCCCAAGACCCTTGCCCCGCGCGAGCCCCTGGAATCCCCATCCCACGCATGAACGAGAAGAAAACCTCCCTCCCCCTCGAAGGCCTGCGCGTCGTCGAGTTCACCCACATGGTCATGGGCCCCACCTGCGGCGTGGTGCTGGCCGACCTCGGCGCCGAGGTGATCAAGGTCGAGCCCATCGAGGGCGACCGCACCCGCCACCTGCTCGGCGCGGGCTCGGGCTTCTTCCCGATGTTCAACCGCAACAAGAAGAGCATCCGCATCAACCTGCAGGACCCGAAGGGCGCCGAGGTGGCGCGCCGGCTCTGCGCGACGGCCGACGTGGTGGCCGAGAACTTCAAGCCCGGCTCCATGGCCAAGTACGGCCTGGACTACGCCAGCCTCTCGGCCCGGGACCCGCGCATCATCTACGCCAGCCTCAAGGGCTTCCTGCCCGGCCCCTACGACCACCGCACCGCGCTCGACGAAGTGGTGCAGATGATGGGCGGCCTGGCCTACATGACCGGCCGCCCCGGCGACCCGCTGCGCGCCGGCACCAGCGTGAACGACATCATGGGCGGCCTGTTCGGCGCCATCGGCGTCATGGGCGCGCTGATCCAGCGCGGCATCACCGGCCGCGGCCAGGAGGTGCAGTCGGCGCTGTTCGAGAACAACGTCTTCCTGGTCGGCCAGCACATGCTGCAGTACGCCATCACCGGCAAGCCGGCCGAGCCCATGCCGAACCGCATCTCGGCCTGGGCGGTCTATGACGTCTTCACGGTGAAGGACGGCGAGCAGATCTTCCTGGCCGCGGTGAGCGACCCGCAGTGGCAGACCTTCTGCGACATCCTCGGCTTTGCGGACCTCCAGGCCGACCCGCGCTACGCCACCAACAACGCCCGCGTGGAGCTGCGCGACGCCGAGCTGCTGCCCACCCTGCGCCAGCGCCTCGCGGCCTTCAGCGCGCGCGAGCTGGCCGAGCGCTTCGAGCGCGCCGGCCTGCCCTTCGCGCCCATCGTGAAGCCCGAGGAGCTGTTCGACGACCCGCACCTGCAGGCCACCGGCGGCCTGGCCGAGGTGCGCCTGACCGACGGCCCGCGCGCCGGCTCCACGGCCCGCGCCGCGCTGCTGCCCTTCACGATGGGCGGCGAGCGCCTGGGCGTGCGCGAGCAGCCGCCGACGCAGGGCCAGCACACGGACGAACTGCTCGCGGCCCTCGGGATCGACGCCGCAACCATCGCCCAGCTTCGCGAGACCCGCGCGGTCGCCTGAACCGCCCGCGCACCGACACGACAGGAGACGACGCATGCCCCCCCTCACGATCACCCGCCGCCAGGCCCTGGGCTGGCTCGGCGCCACCGCCGCCGGCAGCGGCCTCGCGCAGGCCGACCGGCCGGTGCGCATCATCCTGCCGGTCAGCGCCGGCTCGGGCGTGGACGCCATCACCCGCGCGGCCTCCGCGCAACTGGGCAAGGCCCTGGGTCAGACGGTGGTCGTGGAGAACCAGCCCGGCGCGGGCGGCGTGGTGGGCACCACGAGCCTGGTGAAGTCGGCGCCCGACGGCCAGACCCTGGGCATGGTGTCGAACAACCACGTGATCTACCCCTCGGTGCTGAAGTCGGTGCCCTTCGACCCGGTGGCCGACATCACCCCGATCAGCGTGGTCTGCGCCACGCCCATGCTGCTGGTGGTCAACCCCTCGGTGCCGGCGAAGAACCTGCGCGAGTTCGCCGACCTGCTCAAGTCGCGGCCCGGCAAGCTGAACTTCGCCTCCTCGGGCAACGGCACCATCCTCCACCTGGGCGCCGAGTTGTTCAAGGACGTCACCGAGACCTTCTCGACCCACATCCCCTACCGCGGAACCGGGCCGATGCTGCAGGACCTGGTGGGCGGCCAGGTGGACTGGGGCGTGGTGGCCCTGCCCGCCGCCCTGGGCCAGGTGCGCGCCGGGCAGCTGCGCGCACTGTGCATCGCCTCGCCCCAGCGCAGCGCCGCGGCTCCGGAGATCCCCACCGCGGCGGAGCAGGGTTTCGCCAGGTACATCGTGGAAGGCTGGGTCGCCGCCGTCGGGCCCAAGGGTCTCGCGCCCGACCTGGTCAGGCGCCTGCACCAGGCCTTCATCACCGCCTACTCGGCGCCCGAGGTGCGCGAGGCGATGGCCAAGCAGGGCAACACCATGATCCTGGGCACCCCTGAAGCAGCAGCGCCGCATTTCCGCGCGGAGCTGGCGCGGTATGCGGCGCTGGTGAAGAAGGCGGGGGTGGTGCCGCAGTAAGCGGCACGGGCGCCGGGATCAGCCCGGCTGCACGTCCTGGCAGCTGGCGGGCAGGTACTTGGCCGGGAAGGGCTTGCCCTTGGCGGGCCCGCACTTCCATTCGCTCACTGTCTTGCCGCCGTCCGCGGTGCCACTCAGCGCCGCGCCGGTGGCGGACAGGGGCCACATGGCAATGGAATTGGCCGACGACGTGACGTCGCCGCCGAGGGTGTTCTCGTCGGCGACCACGGTGATGGCGCCATTGGCATCGACCGGCGCGGACGCCGCGGTCACGTACTTCGACGCCTCGATGCTGCAGACCTGGGGCAGCTTCTTGGAGATATCGGTTTCGGTCGAAGTCTGGTACAGCTCCGACACCGCCGTGCGGCAGCTCGAAAGGGCCAGGAGCAACGAGGTCGACTTGGCCCGGATGGTGTAGTTCTTGTAGGTCGGCATGGCCACGGCCGCCAGGATGCCGACGATCGCCACGACGATCATCAGTTCGATCAGGGTGAAGCCCTGTGCGCTACGCTGTTTCATCTTTCCTCCCTGGCTCGCTTGAGCACTAAAGTTTTACAAAAGGGGGGAAATCGTACGGTCAAACGCGCGTAGCGCGACCGGGCTGCGGGGCCGCAAGCCCGGTTTTTCATTTCGGGAGGCTGACGGCGGCGCGCCGCCGCAGGTCAGTCGAGCTGGGCGCCCGAGTCCTTCACGATCTTCGACCAGCGCACCAGGTCGTCACGCACCAGCGCCGCCAGCTGCTCCGGGGTGCTGGGCGCGGGCTCCACGCCCAGCCCCAGCAGGCGCTCCTTCATGTCGGGCGCGTCGAGCAGCTTCGTGATCTCGGCTTGCAGCTTGGCCACGATCTCGCGCGGCGTGCCCGCCGGCGCGAACAGGCCATACCAGGCGTTCGCATGCAGGCCGGGCAAGGTCTCGGCCAGCGTCGGCAGGTCGGGCGCGAGCTGCGTGCGCTTCTCGGTGCAGGTGCCCACCGCGCGCAGCTGGCCCGTCTTCACGAAGGGCAGCAGGCCGGCGATGCTGCCGAAGGTCATCTGCGCCTGGCCCCCGATCACGTCGGTGGCCGCAGCGGCCGCGCCGCGGTACGGCACGTGGACGATGTCGATGCCGGCGGCGGTCTTGAGCATTTCGCCCAGCATGTGGTTCACCGTGCCGTTGCCGGCCGAGGCGTAATTGAGCTTGCCGGGCTGGGCCTTGGCCAGGGCCACCAGCTCGCGCAGGTTGCGCACCGGCAGCGCCGGGTTCACCGCCAGCATGTACGGGGCCACGCCCACCGTCATCACCGGCTCGAAGTCCTTCACCGGGTCGAAGCCGACGCGCTTGTACAGGAAGGGGTTGATGGTCTGCACGCTCTGCGCGTTCAACAGGAGCGTGTAGCCGTCCTTGGGCTGGCGGGCCACCCAGGTCGTGCCCAGGTTGCCGCCCGCGCCCTGGCGGTTGTCCACGATCACCGGGTTGCCCAGCGCGGTGGCCAGGCGCTGCGCCAGGGCCCGGCCGATGACGTCGTTGGCGCCGCCGGGCGCCTGCGGCACGACGATGGTGATCGGCTTGGTCGGGTACGGGTCGGCGGCGCGGGCGGCACCGGTCCACAGCAGGGGCGCGGCGAGCGACGCGGCGCCCGCCAGCAGTTGGCGTCTGGAGGTCATGAGGGTCTTCATGCGGCGACGGCGGGCGTCGCTATACTTGTACGGACAAGTAGACAGCGTAGCACCGCCGTACCCCAGCGGCAATCCGAGAAGTCACGGATGCGTCGGTGCCGGCTGCCGCACGAGGACCCCATGACCTTTCCCGCCTACGACACCCTCGCGGTGAGCCCGCACGGCGAGCATGTGCTCGTCGTCACGCTGAACCGCCCCGCGGCCCTGAACGCGATCAACACGCAGATGGGGCGCGACCTGCTGGATTGCTTCTCGCGCATCACCGCCGAGCCCGGTGCGGTGCGCTGCGTCGTGCTCACCGGCGCGGGCGACCGCGCCTTCTGCGCTGGCGGCGACCTCAAGGAACGCGACGGCATGACGCAGGCCCAGTGGCAGGCGCAGCACGAGCTGTTCGAGCGCGCGTTCGTCTCGATCATGGAGTGCCCGACCCCGGTGATCGCCGCGGTCAACGGCCACGCCTACGGCGGCGGCCTGGAGACCGCCCTGTGCTGCGACTTCATCTACGCCAGCCGCGAAGCGCGCTTCGCGCTGTCCGAGGTGCGCCTGGGCATCATGCCGGGCGGCTGCGGCACGCAGAACCTGGCGCGCGCGGTGGGCGAGCGCCGCGCCAAGGAGCTGGTGATGACCGCCCGCCCCTTCAGCGCGCAGGACGGCCTGGCCTGGGGCGCCATCAACCAGGTGTGCGAGCCCGGCGCCGTGCTGGCCGAGGCCCTGGCCACTGCGCAGGCCATCGCCGACAACGCGCCGCTGTCGGTGAAGCAGGCCAAGAAGTCGGTCCACTACGGCCTGCAGATGGACCTGCTCACCGGCTACCGCTTCGAGATCGAGGCCTACAACCGCCTCGTCGACACCGAGGACCGCCGCGAGGGCGTGCGCGCCTTCAACGAGAAGCGCAAGCCGGTGTTCACCGGCCGCTGAAGGACAGCAAGGAATCCCCGCATGAAGCCCCTCTCGAGACAACGGGTCATCGACCTGACCCAGAACGTCGCCGGCCCCTACTGCACGCAGATCCTGGCCGACCTCGGCGCCGACGTCGTCAAGATCGAGCGCCCCGGCGCCGGCGACGACACCCGTCACTGGGCGCCGCAGATCGGCGAAGGCATGTCGCCCACCTATGCCACCCTGAACCGCGGCAAGCGCAGCCTCGCGCTGGACCTGGACCATCCCGAGGGCCAGGCCCTGCTGCGGCGGCTGCTGCGGCCCGGCGACATCGTCGTCCACTCGCTCAAGCCCGGCAGCGCCGAGCAGCGCGGCCTGGGCTACGAGGACCTGCAGCCCCTGTGCCCCGGCCTGATCTACTGCGCGCTCAGCGCCTTCGGCAACCTCGGCCCGCTGGCGGCCCTGCCCGGCTACGACCCCCTGATCCAGGCCTACGCCGGGATCATGTCGGTCAACGGCCACGACGGCATGCCGCCGGCGCGCGTGGGCGTGTCGATGGTGGACATGGGCACCGGCCTGTGGAGCGTGATCGGCATCCTCGCCGCGGTGGCCCGCCGCAAGGACACCGGCGAGGGCGCGCGTGTCGACACCTCGCTGCTGGAAACCGGCATGGCCTGGATGACGAACCCCATCGCCAACTACAGCGCCAGCGGCAAGCTGCCGCGCCGCATGGGCTCGGCCACCGCGATGCTCGCGCCCTACGAGGTGTTCGAGACGCTGGACGCGCATGTCTTCATCGGCTGCGGCGCCGACCGCATGTTCCAGAAGCTGGCCGCCGCCCTCGGCCAGCCCGGCCTCGCCGAGGACCCGCGCTTCGCCCGCAACGCCGACCGCGTGGCGAACCGCGACGCGCTGCACGAGGCCATCGCCACCCTCACCCGCGCCCAGACCACGCAGGCCGTGGTCGACCTGCTGCGCGCCGCCGGCGTGCCGGTGAGCGCGGTGAACGACCTGGCCCGCCTGCTGCGCGACGCGCAGGTCGAGGCCCTGGCCCTGCACCACACGATGGACACGCCGGGCCTGGACCCGGTCTGCGCGGTGGGCACGCCGATCCGCTTCGACGGCGAGCGCGCCTACACCCCCCACCTCAGCGCCCGCGTGGGCCAGGACGGCGCGGCCCTGCTGCGCGAGGCCGGCCTGGGCGATGCCGACATCGCCCGCCTGGTGGCCGCCGGGGCGCTGCAGACCTGAGCCCGCGAACCGACCGCCGAGACGACCCGAGCCTACCGAGAGACCCACCGAGAGACCCCCCATGGACTTCGCCTACTCCCAGACCCAGAAGGACATCGCCGAGGCCGTGCGCGGCCTGTGCGCCCGCTTCCCCGACGCCTACTGGCGCCAGTGCGACGCCACCGAGGCCTACCCCGAGGACTTCGTGCGCGCCATGACCGAGGCCGGCTGGCTGGCTGCCCTGATCCCCGAGGCCTACGGCGGCTCCGGCCTGGGCCTGCTCGACGCCTGCGTGATCCTGCAGGAGATCAACGCCGCCGGCGGCAACGGCGCCGCCTGCCACGCCCAGATGTACACCATGGCCAGCGTGCTGGGGCATGGCAGCGAGGCGCAGAAGCAAGCGATCCTGCCGCGCATCGCCGACGGCTCGCTGCGCCTGCAGGCCTTCGGCGTGACCGAGCCCGACGCCGGCTCCAACACGCTGAAGATCAAGACCTTCGCGCGCAAGGTCAACGGCGGCTACGTGATCAACGGCCAGAAGATCTGGACCTCTCGCTTCCGCCAGTCCGACATGTACCTGCTGCTGGCGCGCACCACGCCCTACGAGGACGTGAAGAAGAAGACCGACGGCCTGAGCCTGTTCCTGGTGGACATCGCCAAGGCCGGCAAGTCGCTGCAGCCCCGCACCATCGACACCATGCTCAATCACCACACCAACGAGGTCTTCATCGAGAACCTCGAGATCGGTGAGGAGTGGCGCATCGGCGAGGAAGGCAAGGGCTTCTCCTACCTCCTGGGCTCGCTCAACGCCGAGCGCCTGCTGGTGGCCAGCGAGTGCGTGGGCGACGGCAAGTGGTTCATCGAGCGCGCCCGCCAGTACGCGACCCAGCGCGTCGTGTTCGACAAGCCGATCGGCGCCAACCAGGGCGTGGCTTTCCCCATCGCCAAGGCGCACATGAACCTGAGCGCCGCCGAGCTGATGCGCAACCAGGCCGCCACGTTGTTCGACGCCGGCCAGCCCTGCGGCGGCGAGGCCAACATGGCCAAGTACCTGTGCAGCGAGGCCTCGTGGGAGGCGGCGGAGGCGGCGATGACCACCTTCGGCGGCTTCGGCGTGGCCCGCGAGTACGACATCGAGCGCAAGTGGAAGGAGACCCGCCTGTTCCGCACCGCGCCGATCTCCAACAACCTGGTGCTGGCCTACGTCGCCCAGCACCTGCTCGAGATGCCCCGCTCGTACTGAGTCCCGCCGGCGCGGCGGCTGGCGTGTGCAGGCCCCCGCCGCACCGTCTCCCGCCGTCATCCTCCACCGACCAGGCCCACCGCATGACCGCACCCGCCCCGCTCCCCGCCTTCCTGGCCGCCTGGCAGGCCTGCGCCCGCCGCGCCGACGCGCCCCTGCCCGCCGAGGTGGCGCAGGCCGCGCGCCGCAGCGCCTTCGACACCCTCGCCGCGATGGCGGCCGGCACGGTGGAGAACTGCACCCGCGCCGCGCGCGGCGCCTGCGAGGGGACACCGCCGTCCGCCACCGAAGCCGCGCTGGTCCTGGGCACCGCCTCGCACGCGCTGGACTACGACGACGTGTGCATGCTGGCCACCTGCCACCCCAGCGCGCCGGTGCTGTCGGCGCTGCTGGCGGCGCAGCCCCTGCTGGCGCGTGAGCGCCCCGCCCTGTCGCTGGGCGGGTGGCTGGCCGCCTTCGCCCTCGGCACCGAGACGATGCTGCGACTGGGCGAGTGGCTCGGCTTCCGCCACTACGCGCTGGGCTTCCATGCCACCGGCACGCTGGGCACCGTGGGCGCGGCCGCCGCCGTGGCGCACGCGCTGGGCCTGCCGCCGGCGCAGGCGCATGCGGCCCTGGCCATCGCCGCCAGCAGCGCCTGCGGCCTGCGCGCCAACTTCGGCACCGACACCAAGCCCCTGCACGTGGGCCTGGCCGCCTCGGCCGGCCTGCGCGCGGTGCTGCTGGCGCGTGCCGGCGCGACCGCCAGCGACGACGTCTGGGGCCCGCAGGGCTTCGCCCTCGCCTTCAACGGCGGCGACCCCCTGGCTCCCCTCGCCTGGGACGGCACCCAGGACTGGGCCCTGGCGAGGCCCGGCTTCGAGCTCAAGCGATTCCCCAGCTGCTACCTGACGCACCGGCTGATGGCGGGCCTGCTGGCGATCCGCGCGCGCCAGCCCGAGGCGGTGCGCGGCCAGCCGGTGCGCATCGACATCGAACTCGCGCACAACGGCACCGCCCCCCTCAAGCACCCGCAGCCCGCCACCGGCCTGCAAGGGAAGTTCAGCGGCCCGTACAGCGCCGCGGCCGCCTGGATCGACGGGCGTGCCGACCTCGGCACCTTCACCGACGCCGCGGTGCAGCGCCCCGCGCTGCGCGCGCAGATGCAGCAGGTCACGCTGCGCGAACGCGAGCGCGCCGGCGAGAGCCTGGACACCGCGCCGGTGACCGTCGCGGTGGAAGGCGCCGGCTGGTCCGACCGCATCACCGTCGACTGGGCGCCCGGCTCGCTGGCCGACCCGATGACCCGCGAGCAGATGCTCGCCAAGTGGCGCGACTGCCTGGCCCATGCCGGCCTGTCCGCCGACGCGGTGCCCGCGCAGGCGCTGCTGGACGCGCCGCTGGACGCGCCCGCCGCGACGCTGCTGGCCCCCGTGCGCGAGGCCCTGCTGGCCGCGCAATGACCCCCTGACCCAGGAGAGAAAGACGATGTCCCCGAACCGCCTCCCGACGATGTCCCCCGCCGCCGGCCCCCGCCGCCGCGACCTCCTGCTCGGCGCCGCCTCCGCGCTCGCCGCCCCCGGCCTGCTGGCGCAGGAGCGCTGGCCGGCGCGCCCGGTGAAGATGGTGATTCCCTTCCCGGTCGGCCAGGCCACCGACATCTACGGCCGCCTGTTCGCCGACCGCCTGGCCCGCGCCTGGGGCCAGGGCGTGGTGGTGGAGAACCGCGCCGGCGGCAGCAGCATCATCGGCATGGAGGCGATCAAGGCCGCCGCGCCGGACGGCTACACCCTGGGCATGGTCTCCAGCGGCCCGCTGGCGATCAACCCCTCGGTGTTCTCGCGCCTGTCGTACGACCCGCAGAAGGACTTCACGCCGATCTCGCTGGCCTTCGTCGCGCCGCTGGTGCTGCTGGTGAACAACGACCTGCCGGCACACAGCGTGGCCGAACTCGTGGCCCTGCTCAAACGCCAGCCCGGCCGCCTGAGCTACGCCTCGGGCGGGCCCGGCACCTCGCAGCACCTGGCCTGCGAGCTGTTCAAGATGGCGACCCAGACCTTCGCGGTCCACATCCCCTACCGCGGCAGCGGCCCGGCGATGACGGACCTGATCAGCGGCCAGGTGCACTTCATGATCGACAGCGTCTCCGCCGCGCTCACGCACATCCAGTCCGGCCGGGTACGCGCGCTGGCCGTGACCAGCCTGAAGCGCAACGTCTCGATCCCCAACGTGCCCACGCTCGCCGAGAGCGGCGTGGCCGGCCTGAAGGATTTCGAGGCGGTGGGCTGGGCCGGCCTGGTGGGCCCGGCAGGCATGCCGGCGGCGGTGCGCGAGAAGGTCACGCGCGACTTCCTCGACGTGCTGCGCGACGAGTCCGTGGTGCAGCGCGTGAACGGCAGCGGCTCGGTGGTGCGGGCCCTGCCCGGCGCCGAGTTCAGCAAGTTCATCGGCGACGAGATCGCCAAGTGGAGCGGCGCCGCGCGCGTCTCGAACACCCGCCTGGACTGAGCCCCGGCCACCGCCCTCAGGACCGCGCGCGCAGGCCGTAGGGGCAGTGCCCCGGCCGCGGGCCCACCTGCGGGTGCTTGCGGCAGGTGTCGGGCCGCTGCGCGTAGACGGTGCAGCGGCGCGTGTCCTTGTCCAGGAAGCGGCAGTCGCCGCTGGCGCGGCGCGCCAGCGTGTAGATCTCGTTCTTGAAGTTGAAGTGGTCCAGCAGGCCGGCCTTGGTCAGGCGCCTGGCGATCTGCTTGGGCTCCTCGTGCTCGGCCTCGAACGGGTCGACCAGCCCCAGGCGCACCAGGTCGGCCAGGCGCACCTCCACCGGCATGGTGCAGCAGTTGGCCGCGCAGGAATCGCACAGGCCCGGGCGGTACCGCGTCCAGGTCTCCGGGCGGTCGACGTCGACGATGTGGATCGAGGATCTCATGGCGGGTGCCGATGGTAGCGGCACCGGGGCACCGGTCCCCGCGGCACGCCGGCCTGCCGCCGATGGCTCGCGCGACGGCTACTGCATGAAGCCGATGCCGCGCGCCTCGCGCACCTCGGGCTTGATGCGGTGCTCCGCCTCCAGCTGCTCGACGAAGTCCTCCGGGCTGAATTCCGCGCTCAGGATGGTGGACTGCCGCTTCACCGCGGCGAAGTCGCCGGGGCACAGCTGGTCCAGCCGCGCCAGGCGGGTGGCCAGCGCCGGCGTGAGCCGCGAGGGCTGGCCCGCCAGCGCCTCGGTGATGAACATGCGCTCGCGCTGCTCGCGCGTCAGCGGCTTGAAGCGGATCTTGAAGGTGAAGCGCCGCAGCGCCGCCTGGTCGATGCGGTCCATCAGGTTGGTGGTGCAGATGAACACGCCGGCGAAGCGCTCCATCTGCTGCAGCATCTCGTTGACCTCGGTGACCTCGTAGGTGCGCTGCGCACCGCGGCGGTCCTGCAGGAAGCTGTCCGCCTCGTCCAGCAGCAGCACCGCCTTCTCGGCCTCGGCCTCGCGGAACATGGCCGCCATGTGCTGCTCGGTCTCGCCGACGAATTTGCTCATGAGGTCGCTGGCCTGCTTGACCATCAGCGGCCGGTCGAGGCTGCGCGCGATGTGCTCGGCCAGGGCGGTCTTGCCGGTGCCGGGCGCGCCGTAGAAGCACAGCGAGCCGTGGCCGCTGGCCTTGAGCGCGGCGACGATGCGCGGCACCTCGAAGCGGGACTCGACATGCAGCATGCCCAGGTCGTAGGTGGTGACGCACAGGCGCCCGCCCAGGCTGGTGCTGCGCGAACCCAGGGCCAGGTCGGCGTTGTGCAGCTGGCGCTCGATCAGGCTCTCGGTGCTGGCCGCCTCGCACTGCGCGAGGCCGGCGAAGCGCACAGCGGTGCGGATCTGCGCCGGCGTGAGGCCCTTGCGCTCGGTCAGGCGGGCCACGAAGGCATCGGACACGGCCACGCCCTCCAGCGTCTTGCGCACCAGCTGCTCGCGCGCGCCGGGCGGCGGGGACTTCAGCTCCAGGTGGTAGGCGAAGCGGCGTCGGAAGGCCGGGTCGATCTGCTCGATGCGGTTGGTGATCCAGATCGTGGGCACGGTGTTGGTCTCGAGGATCTGGTTGACCCAGGCCTTGCCGCTCACGCTGCCACTGGCCGGCGCCACCACATGCTCGGCGCGCGCCATCATCTGCGCGGCCTCGGTGCTGATGGGGGGGAACACGTCCTCGACCTCGTCGAACAGCAGCGCCGCCTGCGCGCTGCCCTTGAGGAAGACCTGGGCGATCTGCAGCGAGCGGTAGCGGTCGCGGCCCGAGAGCGAGTTGCCGTCGCGGTCGGCGTACTCCACCTCGAACAGCTCCAGCCCCGCCGACTGCGCCACCACCTTGGCCAGCTCGGTCTTGCCGGTGCCCGGCGGGCCGTACAGCAGCACGTTGACCCCGGGCTCCTTGCGCACCACCGCGTTGCGCAGCAGGGCCGAGAGCACCTGGGCATCCTCCTCGACGAAGGCGAAGTCGGACAGGCCCAGCGCGCTCTTGGAGCAGGGCCGCGTGAACACCGCCATCAGCTCGGCCTGGTCGCGATACTCGCGCATCAGCACGGGCGGCAGCTTCTCGCTGACCTTCATCAGGTCGGCGAGGTCGGTGATGTTGTGTTCGGAGATGAGGTTCTCCACCAGGCCGATGCGCTCCAGCCGCGAGCCGGCGCGCAGCGCCTCGCCGACCTCGGCGGCATTCACGCCCGCGATCTCCGCGATGGCCGCATAGGCCTCGGGGGCGTTGTTCACCTTGAACTCGACGAGGAGGCTGCGCAGGTCACGCTGGTAGCGCGCCAGCGTGCCATACAGCAGCAGCGCGCGCTCGGCGCGGTTCAACTGCAACAGGCTGGCCAGCGCGTCGATGTTCTTCTCGACCAGGGTCGACTGCTTCTTGAGGGCGTGCGTGAGCCATTCGCCGGTCACGGTGAGCACCGACAGCAGGTCCTTGGGCTGGTCCTTGGCGTACTCGTCGAGGTAGAAGAACAGCGTGCCTTCCTCGTAGGGGCCGCGCCAGGTGCCGTGGCGCTCGAGGAACTCGCGGGCGGTCAGGGCCTCGTGGCCGCGCCAGAACTCGTTGTCCTTGCAGCGGCGGGCGAGGAACTCGCGCAGGCGCGCGAGGGTGGAGACGGGCCACACCAGGTGGCGGCCGGCCAGCGAGAGCAGGCCATTGAGGTCGCGGCGCACGTTGAACTTGCCGCCCTGCTTGGCCGCCAGCGTCAGCACGAAGTGCGAGCACATCATGTCCAGCACCGGCGCCTCCACGAGGCCCGGCGACGGAAGCACCTGCACATCGACCGAACGCTTGCCCATGACGGACTCCAGCTGCCAACGCGGCACACGATAACGCGGGACGATGCTACATGGAATACCTGTTTTGCGGACAGCCCCGCCGGCCTCGCCGGGCCGGCCCGAATCGGCCCACAATGGCCCCATGGTCGAACTGTCGGACATCCGCCGGGCCGCGCAGCGCATCGCCGGCCAGGTGCTCGAGACGCCCTGCGTCGAGTCGCGGGTGCTGTCACAGGCGGCCGGCTGCCAGGTGTTCCTGAAATTCGAGAACCTGCAGTTCACGGCGTCGTTCAAGGAGCGCGGCGCGTGCAACAAGTTCGCCGCGCTGGCCGAGTCCGGCGGCGCGCCCGCCGGGGTGGTGGCGATGAGCGCCGGCAACCATGCCCAGGGCGTGGCCTACCACGCCCAGCGTCGCGGCCTGCGCGCGGTGATCGTGATGCCGCGCTTCACCCCCGGGGTGAAGGTGGAGCGCACCCGCGGCTTCGGCGCCGAGGTGGTGCTGCATGGCGACACGCTGGACGAGGCCCGCGCGCACGCGCTCGCGCTGGCACGGCAGCAAGGACTCACCCTCATCCACCCCTACGACGACCCGGAGGTGGTCGCCGGCCAGGGCACCCTCGCCCTGGAGATGCTGCAGGCCGTGCCGGACCTGGACACCGTGGTCGTCTCCATCGGCGGCGGCGGGCTGGTGGCGGGCATGGCCACCGCGCTCAAGGCCCTGCGCCCCGGCATCGAGGTGGTCGGCGTGCAGGCGCTGCGCTTCCCGAGCATGTACAACGCGGTCAGGCACCAGCACCTGCCGGTGGGCGAGACCACCATCGCCGAAGGCATCGCGGTGGGCACGCCGGGCCGCATCACGCGCGAGGCGGTGGAGCGGCTGGTCGACGACATCCTGCTGGTCGACGAGGGCCCGATCGAGCATGCCATCCTGACCCTGCTGGAGGTCGAGAAGACCCTGGTGGAGGGGGCCGGCGCGGCCGGCCTCGCCGCCCTGCTCCAGTCGCCGGACCGCTTCGCCGGGCGCAAGGTCGGCCTGGTCCTCACCGGCGGCAACATCGACCCGCTGCTGCTTGCCGCCATCATCCAGCGCGGCATGGTGCGCGCCGGGCGGCTGGCCCGCATCCGCGTCGGCGCGCGCGACGTGCCGGGCTCGCTGGCGCGCATCGCCGTCACCGTGGCCGAGGCCGGCGGCAACGTGGAGGAGGTCCACCACCAGCGCGCCTTCACCTCGCTGGCGGCGCAGAACGTGGAGATCGAGCTGGTCGTCCAGACCCGCGGCGCCGACCATGTGCAGGCCGTGCTGGCGGCCCTGCGGGCGGCGGGCTTCGCCGCCGCCCTCGCCTGAGGCCGGCGCCGGCGCGGCTTCGCTAGAATCGGGGGATCTGCGAAAGCCCCCAACGCGAAGGAATCCCGACATGTCCCAGCAAGACACCCAACACGCCGCCGAGACCCACGACCCGGTGGAATCCGTCGTCCACAGCATCCCCGTCGTGCTGCCCCTCGTCGGCGGCGTGCTGATGTTCCTGCTGGCCTTCATCGCGATTTCCATGGCCTGAGGCCCTTCCGGCCCCTGCCGCCGGCTCCGGCCGGCACCCTCCGACGGCCCGCCCGCGCATCCCGCGCGGCGGGCCGTCGGCATTTGCGGCCTGTGCGCGTCACGGCCGCGACAGCCCGCACGGCCGCAGGCCCTGGATCGCATAACGTCATGCAAGTTTTGCATGAAATCAGGCCGTAACACGAACCTGTCATGAGGCTGGCTCCCTAAAATCGAAGGTCCAGCCGATCCGCAGCCCTGTCTCATCAGCTGGGAAAGCCCGATTTCCCGAGGGCAGAGCCCGCCACCACCCCCGCGTCCAAGCTCTTCCTTCGGGAAATCAGGTTTTAACTTCAGGAGCTTTTGGACATGAACTCTCCCGTGATGCAGGGCCTCGGCCTCAACGCACCGGCTTGGGTGAAGAACGCGAAACTGATTGCCTGGGTGGCCGACATGGTCGCCCTGTGCAAGCCGGACTCGGTCTACTGGTGCGACGGCAGCCAGGAAGAGTACGACCGCCTCTGCCAGCAGCTGGTGGACGCCGGCACCTTCAAGAAGCTGGACCCGGTCAAGCGCCCCAACTCCTACCTGGCCTGCTCCGACCCGTCCGACGTGGCCCGCGTGGAGGACCGCACCTTCATCTGCTCCGAGAAGAAGGAAGACGCCGGCCCGACCAACAACTGGAAGGCTCCCGCCGAGATGCGCGCCACCCTGCAGCCCCTGTTCGACGGCTGCATGAAGGGCCGCACCATGTACGTGGTGCCCTTCTCCATGGGCCCCCTGGGCTCCAAGATCGCCCACATCGGCATCGAGCTGTCCGACAGCGCCTATGTGGCCGTGAACATGAAGATCATGACCCGCATGGGCAAGGCCGTGTACGACGTGCTGGGCGTGGACGGCGAGTTCGTCCCCTGCGTGCACACCGTGGGCGCCCCGCTGGCCGAGGGCGAGAAGGACCAGACCTCCTGGCCCTGCAACCCCACCACCAAGTACATCGTCCACTACCCCGAGACCCGCGAGATCTGGTCCTACGGCTCCGGCTACGGCGGC
Organism: Ramlibacter sp. MAHUQ-53; assembly: GCF_052600055.1. Classification (NCBI taxonomy): domain Bacteria; kingdom Pseudomonadati; phylum Pseudomonadota; class Betaproteobacteria; order Burkholderiales; family Comamonadaceae; genus Ramlibacter; species Ramlibacter sp. MAHUQ-53. The sequence goes on along the minus strand of NZ_JBQWTS010000006.1, from coordinate 143,097 downwards.
AACGCCCTGCTGGGCAAGAAGTGCCTGGCCCTGCGCATCGCCTCCACCATGGGCCGCGACCAGGGCTGGCTGGCCGAGCACATGCTGATCCTGGGCGTGACCAGCCCCGAGGGCAAGAAGTACCACGTGGCCGCCGCCTTCCCCAGCGCCTGCGGCAAGACCAACTTCGCCATGCTGATCCCGCCCAAGGCCCTGAATGGCTGGAAGGTCACCACCATCGGCGACGACATCGCCTGGATCAAGCCGGGCGCCGACGGCCGCCTCTACGCGATCAACCCCGAGGCCGGCTATTTCGGCGTGGCCCCCGGCACCAACACGCTGACCAACCCGAACTGCATGGCCAGCCTGGACAAGGACGTGATCTTCACCAACGTCGCCCTGACCGACGACGGTGATGTCTGGTGGGAAGGCATGGGCGACGCCCCGGCCCACGCCATCGACTGGCAGGGCAAGGAGTGGACCCCGCACATCGCCAAGGAGACCGGCGCCAAGGCGGCCCACCCCAACGCCCGCTTCACCGTGGCCGCCACCAACAACCCGGCCCTGGACAGCGCCTGGGACGACCCGGCCGGCGTGCCGATCGATGCCTTCATCTTCGGCGGCCGCCGCTCCACCACCGTGCCGCTGGTGACCGAGGCCCGCAACTGGATGGAAGGCGTCTACATGGCCGCCACCATGGGCTCCGAGACCACCGCCGCGGCCTTCGGCCAGCAGGGCGTGGTGCGCCGCGACCCGTTCGCGATGCTGCCGTTCGCCGGCTACAACATGTCCGACTACTTCCAGCACTGGCTCGACATGGAGCACAAGCTGGAAGACAAGGGCCGCACCCTGCCCAAGATCTTCTGCGTGAACTGGTTCCGCAAGGGCGCCGACGGCAAGTTCGTCTGGCCCGGCTACGGCGAGAACATGCGCGTCCTGAAGTGGATGATCGACCGCCTGGAAGGCCGCGTCGAAGGCATCGACAACCTGTTCGGCATCGGCCCCCGCTACGAGGACATCGCCTGGGAGGGCCTGGAGTTCACCCGCGCCCACTTCGAGACCGTGACGCACCTGGACAAGGGCGACTGGACCAAGGAGCTGCAGCTGCACGCCGAGCTGTTCGAGCAGCTGGCCTACCACCTGCCCCAGGAGCTGGTGGACACCAAGGCCAAGATCGAAGCGCGCCTGGCGGCCTGATCCCCGCGGGTGCCCCGGGGCGCCCGGGGCCCGCGGCCGCCGGCCCCGGCGGCCATGAAAAAAGCCACCCCGCGGGGTGGCTTTTTGCTGGGCGTCGCGGGTTCAGCGCCGGCCGCTCGACCGCGCCGCCTGCTGGCGGCGGCGCTCGGCACGGCGGCGGGCATCGCGGGCGACCCAGGCATCCAGCAGGGTGCGCAGCTGCGCCGGGAGATGGCGCAGCAGCCAGAGCACCGCCGGGAATGCCACGGAAAACGCTTGGCTCACTTCAGGACTCCCGGGCGCCTCAGGCGCGGACCTTCCAGAAGGCGTCGGCTTCCTCGGCCGAGGCGCTCATCGCGCGGCTGATGTCGGCCATCACGCGGGCGTCGCCCAGGGCGGTTTCCCAGTACAGCGCGTCGGCGCGCGCCAGGCGGCGGGCGGCGCGCCAGGCCTTCAGCGACTGGCCCAGGCGCACGACCGGCGAACCGATCAGGGCCAGCAGGCCCAGCAGCAGGTTGCCGTGGCCGGCGGCCGACAGGGCGGCGTAGGTGCGCTCGGCGCGGACGACGCCGGGGTGCTGCAGGGAGTAATCGACGTGGACGAAGGTGGTCATGGTTAGCCTCTCAACTCTGAACAGGGGCTGGTTCATCCAGCCGATGGATGAATACTAGGGTTGACCCTGATATTTTCCAAATTTTGATTGATGATGGATAACATTCACGGCAATGATGAATGCACCCAACTTCCGGACGCTGGACCTGAACCTGCTGCGGGTCTTCGACCAGGTCATGAGCGAGCGCAACCTGACCCGGGCCGCCCGCAACCTGGCCATGACCCAGCCGGCCGTGAGCAATGCGCTGGGCCGGCTGCGCGACTTCCTGGGTGACCGGCTGGTGGTGCGCAGCGGCTACGGCGTGGAGCCCACGCCGCGGGCGCTGGCGCTGTGGCCGGCGGTGAGCGACGCGCTGCGCCAGCTGGAGGCCTCGCTGGCCCCGGGCGAGTTCGTGCCGGCCCAGGCCGACCGCAGCTTCGTGCTGGGCATGGCCGACGCCACCGCGGCCACGGTGATGCCGGGGCTGGTGGACATCCTCTGGCGCGAGGCGCCCCGGGTCTCGATCCGCGTCGTGCCCCTGACCACGCGCGACCCGCGCCAGCGGCTGGATGAGGGCCAGATGGACCTCGCCGTCGGCTACTTCCCCGCGGTGCTCGCCGACCTCACCGCCCAGGCCCAGGCCGGCATGACCGCCGCCTTCGAGCACCACCGGCTCTACGACGGCCAATACGTCTGCGTGATGCGCAAGGACCACCCGCTGGCCACCGGCCCCTTCACCATCGACCAGTTCTGCACCGCGCAGCACATGCTCGTGAGCTTCTCGGGACGCGCCTACGGCTTCATCGACGAGGCCCTCGCCGCCCTCGACCGCCAACGGCGCATCATGCTGACCGTGAACCAGTTCTTCACCGCGGGCCGGGTGGTCGCCACCTCGGACCTGCTCACCGTGCTGCCCCGCCACTTCGTGCCCGAGACCGGCATGGCCGACGTGCTCGCGATGCGCGAGCTGCCCTTCGCCGTGCCACCGGTGCACGTGGACGCCCTGTGGCACCGCCGCCAGGGGCGCGACAGCGCCCACGCCTGGCTGCGCGCCGCGGTCGAACGCGCCGCCTCGCGCGGCTTCACCGCCCACCAGCCTGGGGCCGACGCATGAAGATCCAGCTGCTGTCCGACCTGCACCTCGAGGTCCATCCCCACCTGGAAGTGCCGCCCGCGCCGGGCGCCGACCTGCTGGTCCTCGCCGGCGACATCGGCTCCTACCAGCGGGGCAGCCAGTTGCCGGGCGACGACTTCGGCCTCGAGCGCTTCGCCCCTGCCCGCGGCTGGCCCACGCCGGTGCTGTACGTGCCCGGCAACCACGAGTACGACGGCCTCGAGTTCGACGAGGCCCACGCCCGCCTGCGCGCCACCTGCGAACGCCTGGGCATCACCTGGCTGGAGCGCGAGGTGGTGGTGGTGCAGGGCGTGCGCTTCGTCGGCACCACGCTGTGGACTGACTTCGAGTCGCTGGTGCCGCGCGAGGCGCCGCTCACGCAGCAGCTCAAGGCGCGCGAGAAGGCCTGGCGCGCCGCCGACTTCTACCTGCGCAAGAACACCACGCTGCGCGGCGGCGAACCGGTGCTGGCCGCGCAACTGCGCGAGCTGGGCGTGGCCTGCCAGCAGTGGCTGCGGGAGGCGCTGGCCGCGCCCTTCGAGGGCACGACCGTGGTGGTCACGCATTTCGCGCCCAGCCTGCGCAGCGCCGACCCGCGCTACGGCCTCACGCCCGGCACCGCGGGCTTCTGCAATGCGCTGGACGACCTGTTCGGGCAGGCCCAGTGGTGGCTGCACGGCCACCTGCACTGCCCGCAGGACTACGTGGCCGACGGCTGCCGCGTGCGCGCCAACACCCTGGGCTACGCGGTCAAGGGCGAGCAGGAGGCCTTCCGGCCGCTGCAGCTGATCGACCTGGGCCGGCCGGCGCGGGCGCAGCCATCGGATTCGCTTGTGAAGTGATCGGGATTTCCTGTTTCCCGGGTTGCGACGGATTCCCTAGCATCGTGCGAGCCCGTACAACGGGCACCGAGACCACCACCACAAGGACAGCCCATGGAGACACGCCGCCAGGCGCTGCTGGCCGCGCTCGCGCTCGTCGCGGCGCCGGCCATGGCGCAGACGCCCCCCGCCTACCCCACCAAGTCGATCCGCCTGGTCGTGCCCTTCGGGCCCGGCGGCCCCACCGACATCGCCGCGCGCGCCGTGGCGCAGAAGCTCGGTGAGGCACTGGGCCAGCCGGTGGTGGTGGACAACAAGCCCGGCGCCGGCGGCAGCGTGGGCTCGGCCGAAGTGGCCCGGGCCCCGGCCGACGGCTACACCCTCCTGTACGGCAGCAGCAGCACGCTGGCGGTGAACCCCTCGCTGTACGGCGCCCGGCTGCCCTACGACCCGGCGCGCGCGTTCACGCCGGTCTCGCTGGTGGCGCGCGGGCCGCAGGTGATGATCATCCACGCCGGCATCCCCGCGACCAACCTGCGCGAGTTCATCGAGTACGCGCGCAAGAACCCCAACGGCGTGAGCTTCTCCTCGGCCGGCGTGGGCTCCATCGGCCACCTCACCGGCGAGCTGCTGGTGGACACGCTGGGCATCAAGGCCACGCACGTGCCGTACCGCGGCGGCGCGCCCGCCATCGGCGCGGTGGCCGCGGGCGAGACCGCCTTCACCGTCGATGCCGTGGGCACCACCGCCGCCGCGGTGAAGTCGGGCCGCGCCCGCACGCTGGCGGTGCTCAGTGACAAGCGCTCCGGCTTCGCCGCCGAGGTGCCCACCGTGGAGGAAGCCGGCGGCAAGCCGGTGATGGCCGACTTCTGGAGCGGCGTGGTCGCGCCCGCCGGCACGCCCGAGCCGGTCGTGCGCCGGCTCAACGCCGAGATCGTGAAACTGCTCAAGCTGCCCGAGGTCGCCACCCAGATGCGCACCCTGGGCGCCGAGGCGCAGGGCACCACGCCCGCGGAGTTCACCCGCTTCGTCGAGGAGGAGACGCGCAAGTGGGCGCGCGTGGTGAAGATGACGGGGGCGACCGCGGAGTGATCCGCGCCTGATCCGCGCCGGGCCCGGGGAATCCGATGACACACCCTAGGCCGCGTCCTCGAAGGGCACGGCGTGGCGCATGCGGCGGATCATCAGCTGCGTGAACCCGTCGAGCGCGTCGCCGGCCTCCTTGCCGGCCTTGGCGACGCGGTAGTAGCCGATGCTCGCCGGCGGCTCGATCTCGCTGGCGCGCACCTGGAAGCGGCGCCAAGCCGCCCGGGCGAACGAGGGGAACACCGCCACCCCGAAGCCGCGCTCCACCAGGCCCAGCGCGGTCTCCAGCTGGTGCACCACCATGCGCGGGCGCAGGTCCGCGCCGACCTCGCGCGCCATGCCGTTCACCAGCTGCTGCACCGGGCTGGCCTCGGTGAGGGCCACCAGCGGGTGCTCGAACACCTGCGGCCAGGCGATGCGCGGGCCGATGCCGGCGAAGGGCTCGCCGTGCACCAGCATCAGCGTGGCCGGCGCGATCTCCAGCTGCGACAGGCCCGAGCGCTTCTGCGCGAAGGCGCCGAAGGCGGCGTCGAGCCGGTCGGCCTCCACCTGCGCCAGCAGGTCGGCGGGACCGGCGTCGACCAGGTCCACCTGCACCTGCGGGAACTGGCGCTGGAATTCCTCCAGCACCTCGGGCACGACGTTGGACGCGAGGATGGGCGTGAAGCCCAGGCGCAGGCGGGAGATGCCGTCGCGCCCGCGCTGGTGCAGCTCGCGCGCGGCGCGCTCCAGCGCCTCCACCACCGACTGCGCCACCGGCAGGAAGTCGCGGCCGGCGGCGGTGAGCTCCACGCTGCGCGTGGTGCGCTCGAACAGGCGGCAGCGCAGCTGCCCCTCGAGCTCGCGGATGCTGGCGCTCAGCGCCGCCTGGCTCAGGTGGAGCTTCTGCGCGGTGCGGGTGAAGTTGCTGGTGTCGGCAACGCCCAGGAAAGCCTTGAGCTGCCGCAGGTTCAGGTTGAGGTTCATCGGCGCCACCCGTGCGGGGTGGCCGCGATGATAACGACGCGCCGCAAGCCGCCTGCGGCCTCAGGGCGCCGCGGCGGGCAGCGGGTAGTCCACCGCCGGCAGCACGCGGCCGGTGCAGGCGCCGAAGCCGATGGACACGCGGCCCGGGGCGCTGGCGCGCGCGCGGATGGTGAACTCGTCGCCGTCCTGCAGCCAGCGGCGCTCCTCGCCATTGGGCAGGCGCAGCGGCTCGCGGCCCGAGCGCGTGATCTCGGTGATGCAGGCCATGGACTCGTCGGGCACGCCGGAGATCGTGCCGGTGCCGAACACGTCGCCGGGCTGCAGGTTGCAGCCGTTGGAGACATGGTGCGTGATCATCTGGCCGAAGGTCCAGTTCAGGTTGTCCAGGTGGGTCGAGGTCAGGCGCACCGGGCCCAGGCCCGCGGCCCGCATGGCCTCGGTGGACAGCCAGCCTTCCAGGGCCACGTCGAGCCCGCCCCGCTCGCGGTCCCGCGGCGAGTGCAGGTACGGCAGCAGCGGCGGCATCCCGGGCAGGCGCGGCGGGGCGGCCTTGGCGAAGGGCGCCAGCGCCTCGGCGGTGACGACCCAGGGCGAGAGGCTGGTCATGAAGCTCTTGCCGAGGAAGGGGCCGAGCATCTGCTCCCACCACTGCACCGACTTGGCCGACCAGTCATTGAGCAGCGCATAGCCGAAGATCCGGCCCGGCGCCTCGTCGAGCGACAGCGGCTGGCCCAGCTCGGTGCCGGCGCCGACCAGGGCGGCCATCTCCAGCTCGAAGTCCAGCGCCTCCACCGGGCCGAAGCGCACCTCGCCCTCGGGGCTGCGCCACTGCCCGTTGGGCCGGCGCACCGGCGTGCCCGAGACGCGGATGGACGAGGCCCGCCCGTGGTAGGCCACGGGCAGCGAGTCGAACACCGGCGGGACCGGCTCGGCCAGGCCCTTGTAGCGGCCCAGTCGGTCGCAGTGCGCGCGCGAGGAGAGGAAGTCGGAGTAGTCGCCGACCACGCAGGGCAGGTGCATGCGCACGCCGGCCTGCGGGTGCAGCAGGCTCGCCGCGCGTTCGCGCAGGCCGCCGGGGCCGCCCTCGCGCAGCAGGTCCGACAGCTGCGCGCGCAGCGCCGAGGCGGGGCCGAGGCCCAGCGCCATCATCCCGTTGAGGCCGGCGCTGCCGGGGGGCACGGCGCGCACCGCGCGCGCGGCCTCGTCCGTGAGCAGGCCCGCGGCGTCCAGCGCGCGCAGGTCCACCACCTGGTCGCCGATGGCCACGCCCGGGCGCGGCGCCGCGCCCGCGGGCTCGCTGGCCAGGGTGAACAGGCCCAGGGGCAGGTTCTGCACCGGGAAGTCGGCGCCCTCGGCGTTGGCCGGGGTCACCCAGCTGCGGCGGGCGGGATCATGGGTGGCGTTGAGAGGGATCACGAGGGGCTTCCGGTGGGTCGGGGGCAGGAAAGGCGGCGGCGTCAGAGAGCGACCGTGTCGGCCTGGTATTCGAACAGCCACTCGTAGCGCTCCTTCACGCGCGCCTCGCTCCACTGCTCGTCGACATAGCGCGCCGCGCCCTCGGCATGGGCCAGGGCCGGGTTGTGGAAACGCTTGGCATTGCCGGCCGAGCCCTCGACGATGCGGCGGGTGCGGTCGACGCGGGCGGCCTGGTAGCGGGCCAGCGCGGTCTCGGGGTCGTCCTTCCAGGCCTCGAGGCAGCGCGCGAGCACCAGGCCGTCTTCCAGCGCCATCACCGCGCCCTGGGCCAGGAACGGCAGCGTGGGATGGCAGGCGTCCCCCAGCAGGGTGATGCGGCCGAAGCTCCAGCGCGGCAGGGTCTCGCGCCCCATCAGGGCCCAGCGGAACGGCGTGCGCAGCGCGCGGATCAGGGTGTGCACGTCCTCGTGCCAGCCGGCGAAATCGGCCAGGCATTCCTCGACGCTGCCCTGCGCGGACCAGGACTCGACCTCCCAGCCCTGTTGTTCCACCGCGCCGACGAAGTTGTACAGCGTGCCCCGGCGCAGCGGGTAGTGGATCACGTGCCTGCCGGGGCCGACCCAGTTGTAGCCATAGGGCTGGCGCATGTGGGGCGGCAGGCGCTCGGCATCGATCACGCCGCGCCAGGCGATGATGCCGGAGAAGACCGGGCGGTCCTCGCCGATCAGGCACTGGCGCACCTGCGAGTGCACGCCATCGGCGCCCACCACCACGTCGGCGGTGGCGACCACCTGGCCGCCGCATTCCACCACCACCTCGTCGCCGCGCGGGGCCACGCGGTCGATGCGGGTGTTGGTGCGGATCGCGTCGGGCCGCATCGCCCGCACCGCGTCCACCAGCACCTGGTGCAGGTCAGCGCGGTGCAGCGTGAGGTAGGGAAAGCCGTAGCGTTCGCGCGAGGTCGCGCCCAGGTCGAACAGGTTCCAGGTCTGGCCGGTATTCCACAGCCGCACCTTCTTGCCGGCGGGCTCCGCGGCCACGCGGGCCACCGCCTCGGCCAGGCCCAGGTGGGCCAGCACGCGGTTGCCGTTGGGGCTGATCTGCACGCCCGCGCCGACCTCGCCGAGCTCGCGCGCCTGCTCCAGCACCTGCACCTCGAAACCCCGTCGCATCAGGGCCAGGGCTGCCGTCAGCCCGCCGATGCCCGCGCCGATCACCGCGATACGCATGCCTGTCTCCTCCTGGAAAGCGAGCGCACTGTACGGGGTGGCGCGAGGGCGGGGAAGCTCAAAGTTCCGTTGGCTTGATCGCCCGCGCCGATGAATCCGCCGCCCGCCGGGGCCTCAGGCCGCCGCGTTCACCAGGCTCCACAGGCGGGCCGGGCTCAGCGGCATCTGCAGCACCGGCGACAGGTCCGCGCGGCCCGCGCGCGCCAGGGCGTCGGCCACTGCATTGACCGCGCAGGGCGTGGCGCCGATGGTGCCCAGCTCGCCCACGCCCTTCACCCCCAGCGGGTTGTTCTTGCAGGGGGTGGACTCGTCGGTCGTGGTCACGAAATCGCAGGCCATGAAGTCGGCGCGCGGCGCGGCGTAGTCCATCAGGCTGCCGGTGATCGGCTGGCCGGTGGCCTCGTCATAGACCATGGCCTCGCACAGCGCCTGGCCCAGGCCCTGCACCGCGCCGCCATCGAGCTGGCCGCGAACGATGGTCGGATTGACCACCTTGCCGATGTCGTTGACGCCGCTGTAGGCCACCACCTGCACCTGGCCGGTGGCGGGATCGACCTCCACCTCGCAGACATGGCAGCCGTTGGGCCAGGTCGGGCCGGAGACGGCGCTGGTGCTCTCGAGGTGGATACGGCCGCCGGCCTGGCGCGCGGCCAGCGTGGCCAGGTCGATGCCCAGGTCGGTGCCGCGCACGTGGAAGCGGCCGGCCTCGTAGGCCAGGTCCTCGGCGCTGGCCTCCAGCTCCTTCGCGGCCAGCTGGCGCGCCGCGTCGAGCGTGCGCTCGGCGCCGATGCGCATGGCCGAACCGCCGGTGAACAGCGAGCGCGAGCCGGCGGTGCCGAAGCCGTCGCCGCGGTCGGTGTCGCCCAGGACCACGCGCACCTTGTCGATCGGCACGCCGAAGACATCCACCACCAGCTGCGCCAGGGTGGTGGCGATGCCCTGGCCCATGGCATTGACCGCGGAGAAGACCTCGATGGTGCCGTCGGCCAGCACCGTGAGCGTGACGCGCTCCTCGAACACGTTGCCCCCGGTCCATTCGAGGAAGGTGGACAGCCCCAGCCCGCGCCACAGCCCGCGCGCGCGGCTGGCGGCGGCCCGGGCCTCGAAGCCGGCCCAGTCGGCCTGGGCCAGGCCCTGGTCCATCACATGCTCGAAGCGGCCGACGTCGTAGGTCTGGCCCATCGGGTTCTTGTACGGCATCTGCTCGGGGCGCACGAAGTTGCGCCGGCGCAGCTGCACGCGGTCGATGCCGGTCTGGCGGGCGGCCTCGTCCATCAGGCGCTCGATGATGAAGATGGCCTCGGGCCGGCCCGCGCCGCGGTAGGCCGAGACCGGCGCGGTGTTGGTCAGGATGGCCTGGAACTGGAAGTCGACCAGGGGAATGTCGTAGACGCTGGTCTGCACCCAGGGACCGATCAGCAGCACGATGGCCGTGCCCGTGGGCAGGGCGTAGGCGCCGACGTTGCCCTGCGAGTGCACGCGCAGGCCCAGGATGCGGCCGTCCGCGGCCAGCGCCAGCGAGGCCTGCGTGTGCAGGTCGCGGCCCGGCACGGCGCTGAGGAATTCCTCGCTGCGGTCGGCGATCCACTTCACCGGGCGCCGCAGCTTCCAGGCGCACAGGGCGGTGGCCACGTCCTCGCTGTAGGCGCCGGTCTTCATGCCGAAGCCGCCGCCCACGTCGCCCAGCGTGGCGCGCACCTGCGCCTTGTCCAGGCCGAGGCAGGCGGCCACGGTGTCGCGCAGGCCCGAGGGCATCTGGCTGCTCAGGCGGATGGTGAGTCGGCCGTCCTCGGCGACCCACGCCAGCACCGAACGCGGCTCCAGGGCCAGCGCCGACAGGCGCTGGTTGTGGATCTCCAGGGACACCACGTGGTCGGCCCGCTCGAAGGCCTGGCGCGTGGCCTCGGCGTCGCCGTAGCGGCTCTGGGCCACCAGGTTGTCGGGCGCGGCCTCGCACAGCGCCGGCGCGCCCTCGGCGGTGGCCTGTTCCACGGTGACCACATGCGGCAGGTCCTCGTACTCGACCCACACCGCCTCGGCGGCGTCGCGGGCCTGCTGCAGGGTCTCGGCCACGACCACGGCCACCGCCTCGCCCACGAAGCGCACGCGCTCGTGCGCCAGCACCCGCCGCACCGGCGAGGCACCGGGCGAGCCGTCGGGGCGCTTGAAGCCGGCGGTCACCGGCATGGGCTTGATGCCCTCGGCCGCGAGCTGCTCGCCGGTGAGGACCAGGGCCACGCCGGGCATGGCGCGGGCGGTGTCGGCGTCGATGCGCACGATGCGCGCATGGGGGTGCGGCGAACGCACGAAGCAGGCCTTGAGCCCGCCCTCGGGGGCGAGGTCGTCGGTGAACTGGCCCTGGCCCTTGAGCAGGCCATCGTCCTCGAGGCGGGGCACGGCGCGGCCGCTGCCGAAACGCGCGGCGATCTGGGGGTCGTCTTGGCTCATGGTGTGTCTCCTGGGCGCGATTGTGCGGCGCACCTGGCGGGCCCGGTGTCACCCGGGCGATCCCGCCGGGTGACGCCGTGCGGCAGCCTCAGTGCAGCAGCCGCGGCAGCGCGAGGAAGTTCAGCAGCGCACCGTCGAAGTCGTCGGGCGCCTCGAGGTTCTGCAGGTGGCCGATGCCGCGCATCTCGAGGAAGGTGCTGCCGGGGATCCGCCGCGCCATGTCGCGCATCACCGCCGGCGGGACCTCGCGGTCGTGCTCGCCCGCGAGCAGCAGCGTGGGCACGTGGATGCGGGCGAGGCCATCGCGCCGGTCGAAGGCGGCCATGGCCTGCAGCGCCCGCCGGTAGGTGGAGGCATGCACCATTCCCATGGCGTGCTGCGCCAGCCGCACGCCCTCGGGCATCGCGGCGTGGCCGATCCACTGCGGCACCTGGACCTCGGCCAGGCCGGCCATGTCGCGGCCCTCGTCGAGCAGCGCGGTGCGCCGGGCCACGAAGCCCGCGCGGTCCGCCTCGTCGAGCGCGGCGCGGGTGCCGCACAGGACCAGGCGCCCGACCAGCTCGGGCCGCCGGGCCACCACCTCCTGGGCCACCATGCCGCCCATGCCGTGGCCGATCAGGGCCACCGGGCCGGCCTGCAGCGCCTCGACCAGGGCGACGCAGCGCTGGGCCAGGCCCTTGAAGGCATAGGGTTCGATCGGCGGGCTCTGGCCGTAGCCCGGCATGTCCCAGGCCACTGCCCGGTAGCCGGCCATGGCCAGCGACTCGACCTGCGGCGCGAAGGCCAGGTGGCCGCCGGCCTCGCCATGCAGCAGCAGCACGGTCGGGCCCGCGCCCAGCGTGGTGAAAGTGGGCAAGCTCATGGTCTTCTGCGGCTCCTGCGGCTTGCGGTCATACTACCCGCGTTCCCGCTGACCGCCCGCCCCCCGCTGCCTCCCGACGATGACGCCTTCCCGCCAAGCCCAGACACCCAGCTTCTCGACGCGCGAATTCCGCGCCGCGCTGGGCATGTTCGCCACCGGCGTGACCATCGTCACCACCCGCGCCGAGGACGGCACCCCGATCGGGCTGACCGCCAACTCCTTCAATTCGGTCTCGCTGGACCCGCCGCTGGTGCTGTGGAGCCTGTCGCAGGCCGCCGCCTCGCTGCCGGCCTTCCGTGCGCACTCGCACTACGCGATCAACGTGCTGGGCGCCGACCAGAAGGAGCTGGCCGAGCGCTTCGCCACCAAGGGCATCGACCGCTGGCGCGGCGTGGAAAGCCAGACCGGCGCCGGCGGCGTGCCCCTGATCGCGGGCGCGGCCGCCACCTTCGAGTGCTTCAACCGCAGCCGCTACGACGAGGGCGACCATGTCATCTTCGTCGGCGAGGTCGAGCGCTGCACGCTGCGCGCGGGCGCCTCGCCGCTGTTGTTCCACGGCGGCCGGTTCTACACCGAGCACCCGCTCTGACCGCGGCGGGCCGCGCCCGCCCTCCCCCGCAGCCCCGACGCGCCCCGGCCGCGCGCGTCGCCCGCTTGACTGTCGCGGCACGGCCATTGCTTGTAGGATCGCTCCACTTTTTGTAGCAAGGAGCGATACATGGGAATGTTCCACTGGGCCGAGAAGCCCGCGTCCACCCTGGCTGCCGGCGGCGTGATCGGCCCCGATGAGCGCCTGCCCTGGCCGCAGACGGCGGCCATGGGCGTGCAGCACGTGATCGCGATGTTCGGCGCCACGGTGCTGGCCCCGATCCTCATGGGCTTCGACCCGAACACCGCCATCCTCATGAGCGGCATCGGCACGTTGATCTTCTTTTTGATCACGGGTGGCAAAGTGCCCAGTTACCTGGGGTCGAGCTTCGCCTTCATCGGCGTGGTGATCGCGGCCACGGCGTATGCGGGCAAGGGCCCCAACGCGAACATCGGCGTGGCGCTGGGCGGCATCGTCGCCTGCGGCGCGCTGTACACCGTGATCGGCGCGGTGGTTCAGGCCATCGGCACCGGCTGGATCGAGCGCTTCATGCCGCCGGTGGTCACCGGCTCGGTGGTGGCGGTGATCGGCCTGAACCTGGCGGGCATCCCCGTCAAGAACATGGCGGCCAACAACTTCGAGTCATGGATGCAGGCCGTGACCTTCGTGTGCGTGGCGCTGGTGGCGGTGTTCACCCGCGGCATGGTGCAGCGCCTCCTGATCCTGGTCGGCCTGATCCTGGCCTCGGTGGTCTACGCGGTCCTCACCAACGGCATGGGCCTGGGCAAGCCGATGGACCTGTCCGGCATCGCCAGCGCCGCCTGGTTCGGCGCGCCGACCTTCGCCGCGCCGGTGTTCGAGGCGCAGGCCATGCTGCTGATTGCCCCGGTGGCCATCATCCTGGTGGCCGAGAACCTGGGCCACATCAAGGCGGTGACCGCGATGACCGGGCGCAACCTCGATCCGTACATGGGCCGCGCCTTCATCGGCGACGGCATCGCCACCATGGTCAGCGGCGCCTCGGGCGGTACCGGCGTGACCACCTACGCGGAGAACATCGGCGTGATGGCCGCGACCAAGATCTATTCGACCGCGGTGTTCCTGCTGGCGGCGCTGATCGCGGTGGTGCTCGGCTTCTCGCCCAAGTTCGGGGCCGTGATCCAGGCCATCCCGCTGCCGGTGATGGGGGGCGTGTCGATCGTGGTGTTCGGCCTGATCGCGGTGGCCGGCGCCAAGATCTGGGTCGACAACAAGGTCGACTTCTCGCAGAACCGCAACCTGATCGTGGCCGCCATCACCCTGGTGCTGGGCACCGGTGACTTCACCCTGAAGTTCGGCGGCTTCGCCCTGGGCGGCATCGGCACCGCCACCTTCGGCGCCATCCTGCTGTGGGCCTTGCTCGGTCGCGGCACGAACGGCAAGTGAGCGGCCGGTAAGATCGTCCACATGCCCACCTGGACCCACCCCATCTCCGTCGAGTCGCTCACCTCGCTGAGTCGCGGCACGGCGGCTGAACACCTCGGCATCGAGTTCCTCGAGGTCGGCGACGACTTCATCCGCGCCCGCGTGCCGGTGGACCATCGCACCAGCCAGCCCTATGGCCTGCTGCATGGCGGGGTGAGCGTGGTGCTGGCCGAGACGCTGGGCTCGCTGGGCGCGGCCCACAGCTGCGCGCCGGGCCACAAGGTGGTGGGCCTGGACATCAATGCCAACCACCTGCGCGGCGTGAGCGCGGGCTGGGTGACGGGCACGACGCGGCCCGTCCACATCGGCCGCACCACCCAGGTGTGGGCCATCGAGCTGCAGGACGACCAGGGCCGGCCGACCTGCGTCTCGCGCATCACGATGGCGGTGCTGGCGCCGCGCTAGCGCACCGCCCCCCGCGGGCCCGCTCCCTGCATCCATGCCGGCCGCAGCCTCGCGGCCCGGCCCTGTCGCGCCCGGCCGCCCTTGCGGCTCAACACCCGCGCGGCGCCACCCCCCCTGCAAGACACACCCTAGGCACTTTTGCTGCATTGCAATTCGTGCACCGCACAAATAACATTCACGTTGACCACTATATTCAATTTAACTTTTTTCTAGTCGATGCGTCGCCTAGTCTTCATCGCATTATTTGCACTTTCTGCCTCACTGATTGCCTCGGGCTGTGACCAGGCCCGCGAGCAGTTCGCCAGTTTCATCCGGCCGAAGACCGACCCATCGGCGCTGCAGGAGGCCAACGCGGCGCTGGAGCAGGGCCGGTTCCAGCAAGCCATCGAGCACGCCACCCCGCTGGCGCAGAAGGCCGGCGCCGCGCGCGGTGACGCCGCGCTGGTGGTGGCACGCTCGTCCGCACGGCTTGGCGACACCGACAAGGCCTTGGCCTACCTGCGCATCGCCGCGGACCACGGCGCGGTCGACCCCACCCGCTTGCTGCTGGACGACCACTTCGCCCTGCTGCGGACCGACCCGCGTTTCCTCGCCCTGATCGTCTCGGCCAGCCCGGGCGCGGCCACGAGCGCGCAGGCGGCTTCCGCCGCACCGCAGCCGTCCGCACCGCGGGTCGGCACCCCTGCCCCGGCACCGGACGCCGTGGCCCGCGTCCTGCCAGGCGGTGGCCTCGAGGTCCGGGCGGGCGACGCCTCGGCCTCCGTGAAACCCTGAGCGCCGCAGCCGCCGGCACTCCGCACACCCGGGCCACCTGGCGCTTGCGGCCAGGCGAGCCCCGTCCCCTCCCCCTGTTGAAAGGTCTCCCTTGAAATTCAAGAAGCTGGTCCTCGGCATGGCTGCGGCCGCCGCCTGTGCCTCCTCCGTCGTCGCCTGGGCCGAGGCGATCAACCAGGTCGGCCAGGCGGAGGTGAGCATCAAGTCCCACAAGGACCCGATCGCGGCCCGCGCCGCGGCCCGCCGCCAGGCCGAGTACGACGCGATCCGCGCCGCCCTGAAGCTGCGGTTGAACGTCGAAGCCAAGGGACCGAAGGCGGACGAAGCCATCGGCGAGCTGGTCAAGAACTTCGGCCCCAACCTCAAGACCACCTACGTCACCGAGGGCGACATCCTGACGGCGCGCACCACGCTGTCCGTCGACAGCGCGGAGTTGACCGACCTGTCTCGCTCGCTCGGCCTGCAGAACGCCAACGTGATGGAGGCGGCCTCCATCGTCTTCCTGATCGACGAGTACTGGGGCATCGCGACCAACCTGGACCCGAGCAAGCCGATCGTGAGCGAGGTCGAGTTCTTCCAGGACAAGAGCAGTTCCTCCGACACCAGCTCGCGGTCTTCGGGCGCGAGCTTCTCCGACACCAGCAGCAAGTCGTCGTCCGCCTCGTCCTACCAGGGTTCGATGGCAGCCTCCTCGCGCGAGTCCTCCAGCTACGCCGCCAACCGCCAGGCCAGCGTGGCCGGCAGCCAGTCCTCCTCGTTCGCGGGCAGCGACCGCCGCGCCGCGGCGGTGCAGGACGGCTACGGCGGGTCCGCCGCCGCCGCGCGCGACACCCAGGTCGCCGGCGCCCAGCGCAGCGCCTACGCCGGCAGCTCGCAATCGAGCGTGGCAGCGGCCGCCAGCTCCGACACCCGCGTCGCCTCGAGCGTGAATGCCTCGAGCGCCTCCGCCTCGGACCGCAAGAACGTGCAGTCCGGCAGCTTCGCGCAGCAGCAGAACAACATCGTCAACCAGAAGGACGTCACCAGCTTCAAGTCGAAGACGGTCTTCCCTGACCTGAACAACGCCAAGCCCGCGGACGCGGCCTCCGCGCTGATCGCGCAGCGACTGGCCCAGGTCACCCGGCAGTACGGCCTGGAGTACACGCCGGAGCGCGACCTGCGCGAGACCGGCAAGGGCAAGATGCTGATCTCGGACATCGAGACCCAGGGCAAGTTCGAGATGTACGCCCAGAAGGCCGCGAAGAACCCCTTCAACGCCAAGTACGTCGTGTTCGGCTCCTCGGTGATGAACGCCGAGGGCAAGAGCGCCAGCGGCCGGACGCTGTGCTCCGGCATGCTGAAGCTGGATTCGTTCAATGTGAACACCGGTCGCGGGCTCGTGGTGGGCACCCTGGTCAAGCGCGCCGATGGCAGCTCCGACCAGGACTGCCGCTCCAACCTGGCCTCCGCCCTGGCGACCGAGCTGGCGCAGACCGTGGGCAACGCCGCGACCCGCGAGCTCCAGCGCCTGGCCCAGATGGGGCAGTCCTACACCGTCACCCTCTTCAGCTCGGAGCGGATCACGCGCGGCATCGGTGGCGGCTTCGAGGACGCGCTGCGTGAACTCGTCGGCGAGCTGCGCGAGGACCGCCGCACCGAATCCACCCGCGTCTACACGATGTCGTCCAAGGGCGGCGACCTGGCGCGCCGCATCGAGCGGATGCTGGACAAGCTCGGCGCCGAGATGAAGAACGCCGAGGTGCAGACCAAGGGCAACCGCGTGGTGGTCTGCGTCGAAGGGCGCTGCCCCGCGGATTACTGAGCATGGAAGCCCGCACCTTGCATGCCGCCCCCTGGCGGCGATCCGTGATCGCCCTGCTGGTGGCCAGTGGCGCCGCCTGCGCCCAGGCGTCCCAGTTCTTCGTCTTCCCGGTCAAGGAGCTGGAGGGCGTGAGCAACAGCCTGCCGCCCGAGAAGCGCCCGCTGGTCGATCCGCGCGTGCGCCGCCTCATCGACCCCGCGATGCAGGCGTCGATCCTGGAGCACTTCGCGGGCCAGGTGGAACGCGCGTTCCCGGACAGCGTGGTCCACGCCCGCCAGGTGCGCAACGTGCGCTCCGGCGGCGCCTACCGCTACATCAACAACGACAGCCTGGGCTGCGCCGAGGGCTTCAATGTCCCGGTCCAGCAGTCCTATGCCGTGGTGGCGGGGATCACGCGCGCGTCCTGGTACCAGGTGCCGCGGGAGCGGGGCGCGGTCGAACTGCTGGTCCCGATCACGC
Source organism: Ramlibacter sp. MAHUQ-53 (assembly GCF_052600055.1). NCBI lineage: Bacteria > Pseudomonadati > Pseudomonadota > Betaproteobacteria > Burkholderiales > Comamonadaceae > Ramlibacter > Ramlibacter sp. MAHUQ-53. The sequence continues at coordinate 125,916 of NZ_JBQWTS010000006.1, read as the reverse complement.
TGAACCTCCAGCTGGTCAAGCCCGAGAAGGCCAAGGTGGTCTATTCGCTGTCGGAGACGCTGTATTCGCGCTTCCGCTTTGGCTCGGAAGCGGAGCTGCAGGCGAGCACGGCCTCGATCGCGCAGGAGATCGCCAAGGGCCTGGCCAGCCAGGTCTCGGAGCTGGTCAAGGGCCTGCAGGCGGGCTTCAAGCCCAAGGACGCAACGGTCAGGATCGTCGGCCAGTCCCAGGGCGTGTTCGTCGCCGACAAGGGCTTCGAGGCCGGCTTCGTGGTCAATGACGAGGCCGAGGCGGTGAACACCCGGACGGGCCAAACGGTCCTGGTGCGGGTCCTCGGCGCGGAATCGCGCTACGCGATCCTGAAGCCGAGCGAAGGCAGCCTGGCCACCGGCGACGAGCTCACCTTCCAGTTCGGCATGGAGGCGGACGACTCGCGCAAGCCGCGGGTCATGCCCGTGGTCGGCGAGGCCGAGCCCCGGGCTTCCGCGATCGCGGACCTGTTCGCCAAGGACATCGGCGTCCACGCCGGCTTCCAGATCGCCGCCGTCGACGCCAACTTCAAGGACACGCAAGCCAGCATCGAGGCCAAGGCCGCCTGCGTGCCCTGGAGCAAGTTCGCCTCGGTTCGCAAGGATTTCGAGAGCCGGCAGGATGCGCCCGATTTCTTCCTGAGGTTCCAGCACTCGCTGTCCCCGGTCACCCTCGAGGCCGGCGCCGGGGGCGTCGAGACGCGCGAGTCCTTCGCCGCCACGGTGACCGCGCAACTGGTCGACCACGCGGGCCATGTGCTGTTCTCGGAGATGGGCCAGGACTACTACCAACTGGACAAGAAGGGCGGTCGCGGGCTCGACCTCGCCAACGCCTTCGAGGTCTCGCTGAAGAACGCGACGCGGGCCGTCGCGAAGAAGTTCGTGGCCAACGTCAGGTTCCAGCCCGGCGAGTACGAGGTCTCGTCCGCCAGCCGCAACGCCTTCACGGTGCAGGGGTTGGCCCTGCCGCCCGGCACGTCGGTGAGCTTCGACGTCCTGCGTCCGCTGAACGTCCAGGTCCATGGCCAGCAGGCTGCCTGGCGGCTGGCGCTTGGCAGCGGCGCCGGGGAGCCCCGGGCCGAGGGAGACGCGACGGTCTTCTCGTACACACCGCTCGACACCGAGGTGCGCCGGGGCGACCGCGTCGTGATCGCCAACATGCCGCGCAAGGGGCAGGTGCGAATGAGCGAGTGCGAGACGCCCTATGTCGCCCCGGGCTCCATCCCCGCCGGCTTCCTGCTGCCGGTGCTGCAGCACGGCGCCTACAGCGCGGCGAAGCTGCAGGTCGCCCTGGCGGATCCGGCGTTCTACGCGGACGCCAACCGGCTCCTCGACGAAGGCAAGTTCAAGCTGAAGCTGCAGCGCCCCACCGCCACCGAGGTCTGCGTGCGCCCCGGCTACCTGGTCAAGCCGGAGCCGCCCGCCTGCCAGGGCGACAGCTGCGGCTTCGACATGCTGGCCGCCGCGACCGTCATCCTCGAGAAGGGGGCCGAGCGCGTGGCGAACTTCGTCCAGGCAGAGAAGCTGAGCATCAAGGGCGTGGCAATGCCCCAGGTCACCCATTTCGCCGGTTCCAAGGCGATCGAGAGCGTGTCCAAGAACTTGCCAAAACTCATCGAAAAACTCAACGCAACCAAGTGAGCCTACCCATGACCATGAAACGCAGATCCCTCGTGACCGGCGCCGTCGCCCTGACGGCCGCTCCCGCCTTCGCCCAGTTCGGCGGCCTCCTGGGGGGTGCCCGCGGCGGCTCCGGCGGCGGCAATGTCGATGCCGACGTCGCCGCGTTCCTGACCAAGAGCTTCAACATCGAGAAGACGCTGTCCAAGGCCTACCTCGCCATCGCCGCGGCCTACCTGAAGGAAGGCGAGCTGGCCAAGACCCGGACCCTGTTCGAGGAGGTGGGCAAGCTCACCGAGCCGAAGGAGGCCGGCGCCAAGTTCCAGGAAGTCCAGCAAAGCGCGCTCGCCGAACTCAAGCGCCTGGGCGAGAGCAAGGACCTGGAAGCCCAGACCAAGGCCCTGAGCGCCGAGAAGCAGCAGCAGGTCGCCAAGGGCGTGGGCAACTTCCTGCTGGGGGTGTTCCAGTCCAAGGACCTGGTGTCCACCGGCCAGAGCCTCGTCAGCTCCGTGGCGTCCAACCCCATGAGCGTGGGCAAGGTGCTCCCCGTCAAGGACTCGCTGACCCGCCTGGGCCGCGCCGCGGAGCTCGCGGGCGCCACCCTGCCGGCGTTCGTGAACGTCCTCAAGGGCGTGAACGTCAGCGTCGCCCCGGCGTCGACCAGTTCCACCGAGGAGAAGGTCGACTCGATCTGACCGGACTCAGGCCCCGCCGCCGGCGAGCCGCTTGCTTTTCCAGTAAACGTCGTCGCCGCCGTCGAGGCGATTGAGCACCCGCGCCAGCACGAACATCAGGTCCGACAGCCGATTCAGGTACTGGCGCGGCGCATCACGCAGCGGCTCGGCCGCGCCCAGGGCCACGACCGCGCGCTCGGCGCGGCGCGAGACGGTGCGGCACACATGGGCCTGGGCCGCGCCGCGCGTGCCGGCGGGGAGGATGAACTCCTCGAGCCGGGGCAGCGTGGCGTTGTGGTCCTCCAGCGCCTCGTCCAGCGTGATCACCGCCTCGGCCTGCAGCAGCTCGAAGCCGGGAATGGACAGCTCGCCGCCGAGGTTGAACAGCTGGTGCTGCACCTCGACGAGCAGGTCGCGCACCGACTGCGGCATGGGCTCGCACAGGAGCAGGCCGATGTGCGAGTTGAGTTCGTCGACATCTCCCATGGCCTGCACGCGCAGGTGGTTCTTGGCGACCCGGGTGTTGTTTCCCAGGCCCGTGGTGCCATCGTCGCCGGTGCGGGTGGCGATCTGGGTCAGGCGCTTGCCCATGGCGCAGTCTCCGGTTGGTTCGAATTGGAAAGGTGGCATTGTCCTATGCCACCTTGCACGGGGCCGACGCCGGCCCGGGGGCAGCGGGGAGGACCTGGCGCCATCAGGGGCAACCGCAGTACCGCAGCGCGGCCCGGCGAATACACTGGGGCGCTGTTTTTCCCGCCTGCCCCATGAACGCTCCCACCGCCACCTCCCACCTGGTCCCCGAACTCGCGCTGCGCGAGGTCCCGCCGGCACTGATCGAGGCGCTGCAGGCCCGCTTCGGCGCGCAGTGCTCGACGGCCCTGGCGGTACGCGAGCAGCATGGCCGCGACGAGTCGCCCTTCATCGCGCCGCCGCCGGCGGCGGTGGTGTTCGCCGAGTCGACCCAGGACGTGTCCGACGCCGTGCGCCTGGCGGCTGCCCATGACGTGCCAGTGATCCCCTTCGGCGTGGGCTCCTCGCTGGAGGGCCACCTGCTGGCGGTGCAGGGCGGCATCTGCATCGACGTGTCCCGCATGAACCGGGTGCTGTCGGTCAACCCCGAGGACCTCACGGTCACCGTGCAGCCCGGGGTGACGCGCAAGCAACTCAACGAGGCGATCAAGAGCACGGGCCTGTTCTTCCCGATCGACCCGGGCGCCGACGCCTCCCTCGGCGGCATGTGCGCCACCCGCGCCTCGGGCACCAACGCCGTGCGTTACGGCACCATGCGCGAGAACGTGCTGGCGCTCGAGGTGGTCACCGCCTCGGGCGAGGCGATCCGCACCGGCACCCGCGCCAAGAAGTCCTCCGCCGGCTACGACCTGACCCGCCTGTTCGTGGGCAGCGAGGGCACGCTGGGCGTGATGACCGAGATCACCCTGCGCATCTACCCGCTGCCCGAGGCGGTCTCGGCGGCGACCTGCTCCTTCCCCAGCATCGAGGCCGCGGTGCGCACCACCATCGCGGTGATCCAGATGGGCGTGCCCATCGCCCGGGTGGAGCTGATCGACGCGAACACCGTGCGCATGGTGAACGCCCACAGCAAGCTCACGCTGCGCGAGGAGCCGATGCTGCTGATGGAGTTCCACGGCTCGCCGGCCGGCGTCGAGGAGCAGGCCCAGACCGTGCAGGAGATCGCGGCCGACCATGGCGGCAACGCCTTCGAGTGGGCCACCACGCCGGAGGCCCGCACCCGCCTGTGGACGGCCCGCCACAACGCCTACTTCGCCGCGGTGCAGTCGCGCCCCGGCTGCCGCGTCATCTCCACCGACACCTGCGTGCCCATCTCCCGCCTGGCCGACTGCCTGCTCGACTCGGTGGCCGAGGCCGATGCCAGCGGCATCCCCTACTTCCTGGTGGGCCACGTGGGCGACGGCAACTTCCACTTCGGCTACCTGCTGGACCCGAACGCCCCCGCCGAGCACGAGAAGGCCGAGGCGCTGAACCACCAGCTCGTCACCCGCGCCCTCACCCTGGGCGGCACCTGCACCGGCGAGCACGGCGTGGGCCTGCACAAGATGGGCTTCCTGCTGGCCGAGGCCGGCCCGGGGGCGGTGGACATGATGCGCACCATCAAGCGCGCGCTGGACCCGAAGAACATCATGAACCCGGGCAAGATCTTCGCGCTGTAAGCCGGCCCTTTCGCCAAGGACAAAGCCCCGCACTGCGGGGCTTTGTCTTTCCGGGGCCGGCGGGGCCCAGGCGGTCGCGCTCAGCCTGTCGATCAGGCGGTGGCGCGCAGCTTGTCGATCAGGCCGTTGAGCTCGTCCAGCGAGCCGAACTGGATGGACACCTCGCCCATCTCCTCGATGCGGCCGTTGCGCTTCACGCGCTTCTTCACCCGCACCTCGACCTCGGCGGTCAGCAGGTCGGACAGCTCCTCCTCCACCCGCCGCAGGTCGCGCGACTTCTCCTTCTTGGGCTTGGGCGAGACCAGGTTGAACTCGGCGCCGATCTTCTTGACCAGGCTCTCGGCCTCGCGCACCGACAGGCTTTTGGCGGTGATCTGGTGGGCCGCGGTGATCTGGGCGGCCCGCTCCAGGGCCAGCAGGGCGCGGGCATGGCCCATGTCCAGGTCGCCGGCCATGAGCAGGGTCTGCACCGGCTCGGCCAGGTTCAGCAGGCGCAGCAGGTTGGACGCGGCGCTGCGCGAGCGGCCCACCGCCTGGGCGGCCTGCTCGTGGGTCAGCCCGAATTCCTTGACCAGGCGCTGCAGGCCCTGGGCCTCTTCCAGCGGGTTGAGGTCCTCGCGCTGGATGTTCTCGATCAGGGCCATCGCGGCTGCGGCCTCGTCCGGCACCTCGCGCACCAGCACCGGCACGCTGTCCAGCCCGGCCAGGCGGGCCGCGCGGCTGCGGCGCTCGCCGGCAATGATCTCGTACTTGCCGGCGTTCGGCCCGCTCTGCAGCTGGCGCACCAGGATGGGCTGCATGATGCCCTGGGCCTTGATGCTCTCGGCCAGCTCGTAGAGCGCGCCTTCGTCCATCCGCGTGCGCGGCTGGTACTGGCCGGGGACCAGCTCGTCGAGTTTGAGCGAGCCGGTCTGGCCGCCGGCGGGGCCGGCAGCGGGGGCATCGGCCGGGGCGGCGGAGGCCGACGGTCCGAGCAGGGCTTCCAGGCCGCGGCCCAGGCCCTTGGGTTTCTTGGTCACCATCGTGGCGTTTCTTTCTGAGGATCCGGGATTCAGGAGGACATCAGGTCCTGCAGCAGCACATGGCCTTCCGGCCAGCTGCCCAGGCCGGAGTCGGCATTGATGTGGCCCGCGTTGCCGTGGTCCATGCACTGCGCGCCCCAGTCGGCGGCGAATTGGCGGGCGCGAGCGAAGTGGCAGTGCGGGTCGTCCTGGCTGGCCACCAGCACGCTGCGGAATGGCAGGCGCTGCAATGCGATCGGCCGCCAGCTGTGCAGCTGGCCCTGCATGTCCGGCCGCTCGACGTCGCCGGGCGCCACCAGCAGGGCGCCCTTGACGCGGTCGGTGTTGCGGCTGACCGAGGCCCAGGCGGCCACCAGCACGCAGCCCAGGCTGTGGGCCACCAGCACCGCTGGCTCGTCGCACGTGAGCAGGACCTCCTCCAGCCGGGTGATCCAGTCGCCGCGCAGCGGCCGGTCCCAGTCGTGCTGTTCCACGCGCCGGTAGCCGTGGCGCTGCTCCCACAGCGTCTGCCAGTGGGCGGGGCCACTGTTGTGCCAGCCTGGGAGGATCAGGACGTTGGACGGTTTCATGGGGTCAATTCCGGTAGCGAGCGCTCACCTGTCGCATGGAAGTACGGCTCAACGGTATTCCAGGCGGCTGATGCGGGCGACCAGCTCCTTGGCGAAGTCGATGAAGGCCTTGCTGCCGCGCGCCGACGGGTCGAACACCACGCCGGGCAGGCCATAGCTGGGCGCCTCGGCCAGGCGCACGTTGCGCGGGATGACGGCGTCGAACACCTTTTCGCCGAAGTGGCCCTTGAGCTGCTCGCTCACCTGCTGCTGCAGGGTGATCCGCGGGTCGAACATGACGCGCAGCAGGCCGATGACCTGCAGGTCGGGGTTGAGGTTGGCGTGGACCTGCTTGATGGTGTTGACCAGATCGGACAGGCCCTCCAGCGCGAAGTACTCGCACTGCATCGGCACGATCACGCCATGGGCGGCGCACAGGCCGTTGAGCGTGAGCATGGACAGGGAGGGCGGGCAGTCGACCAGGACGATGTCGTAATCGCCGGCCACGGCGGCCAGGGCCTGCTTCAGGCGCTTCTCGCGGCGCTCCAGGCCGACCAGCTCGACCTCGGCACCGGCCAGTTCGCGGTTGGCGCCCAGCACGTCATAGCCACAGCGCTCGGCGCGCACCCGGGCCTCGGCCACGGAAGCGGACTCCAGCAGCACGTCGTAGACCGTGTACTCGATCTCGCGCTTGTCGATGCCCGAGCCCATGGTGGCGTTGCCCTGCGGGTCCAGGTCGATCAGCAGCACCCGCTGGCCGACCTTGGCCAGGCCGGCGGCCAGGTTCACCGTGGTGGTGGTCTTGCCGACCCCGCCCTTCTGGTTCGCGACGCAAAAGATTCGTGCCATGTCAGTCCCGCCCGGCCTGGGCATGAGGGGTTAGTGGTTCTTTACTTGTTACTTGTGGGCGGCCACTCACATGCCACCCCTAACGGCCCAGGGCCAGCTTGAGCCCGAAGCCGATCAGGAAGACGCCCGCCAGCTTTTCCAGCCAGGAGCCGATCCGCGGATTCGCCCGCAGCCGCTCGGCCATGAAATGGGTCAGCAGCACGACGACCAGGCCATAGGCGAAGGTCAGCGCGGCGATGGTCAGGGCCATCGCGCCGAAGGTCACCAGACCCTGGTGGCGGGCCGGATCGACGAAGAGGGGGAAGAAGGCCATGTAGAACACGATGGCCTTCGGGTTGAGCAGGGTGATGACCGCGGCCTGCCGGAAATACTGCCGGGGCTGGATGTTCAGCACGGGCTGGTCGCCCGGCTTGGCGCGCAGCATCCGCAGGCCCAGCCAGGCCAGGTAGGCGGCGCCCAGCCACTGGACGGCATGGAAGGCCGGGGGGAATGCCACCAGCAGCGCGGCCACGCCGGCCACCGCCGCCCAGAGCAGGACCTGGTCCCCGGCGATCACGCCGAGGGTGGCCGCCAGGCCGCCCCGGATGCCCCCCTTGCCGGTGGAGGTGATCAGCGCCAGGTTGCCGGGACCCGGGATGGCGAGGAACAGCACGATGGCCGCGACGAAGGCACCGTAGTCTGCAACGCCGAACATGAAAATCTGGGTTCCCGGAGTGGTCTTGGAGGATGGGCCGAGTTTACGTGAGGCCCTGCTCCCTTTTCAGCCAGACGATGCACCGCTCGGCGTCCACGCCCGGCACCGTCAAGGGTTCCACGTGAAACACCGACACGCCTGCCGGCAGCTCGGCGATCTCGTCGGCCGGATGCTTGCCCTTCATCGCCAGCCAGACACCGCCGTCGGCGAGGGCTCCACCGGACCAGGCCACGAAGTCCGCCAGCGAGGCGAAGGCCCGGGAACTGATCACGTCGTAGGGCCCGGCCAGGTTCTCCACCCGGGCATGGACGCCGCGCAGGTTCGGCAGGCGCAGCGTGACCGCCACCTGCTGGATGAAGGCAGCCTTCTTGCCCACCGTGTCCACGCAATCCACCGCCATGTCCGGGCAGCAGATCGCCAGCACCACGCCCGGCAGGCCCGCGCCGGAGCCGACATCCAGCAGGCGCAGCGCCCGCCCGCCGGCGTGCCGGCGCAGCGGCCCGACCACGGCCAGGCTGTCCAGCAGGTGCAGCCCGAACATCTCGTCCGGGTCGCGCACCGCGGTGAGGTTGTAGACCCGGTTCCACTTCTGGATCAGGCCGAGGTAGGTCAGCAGTTGCGCCTGCCGCCCCTCATCCAGCGCCAGTCCCAGTGCGGCCAGGCCGGCACGCAGCCGACCGGCATACGGCGATTCCGTCATCGCCCCTCCCCTTCCCGCTTCCGGGATCACGCGGCCTCCGGGCCGGCCTGGTTGGCGGCGGCGTCGGCAAAGCCCAGGTACTTGCTCTTCTTCAGGTGGACCAGCAGCAGCGACACGGCCGCCGGGGTCACCCCCGAAATCCGCGACGCCTGCCCCAGGGTCTCGGGGCGGTGCTTGGCCAGCTTCTGGCGGACCTCGATACTCAGCGCCGTCACCTGCATGTAGTCCAGCTCGGCCGGCAGCCGCAGGTTCTCGTAGTAGGCGGCGCGCTCGACCTCGTCCTTCTGGCGCTCGATGTAGCCGGCGTACTTGGCGCCGATCTCGATCTGCTCCACCACGGGCGCGTACAGGTCACCCAGCGTTTCACGTGAAACAGCCGGGGTCGCGTACTTGCCGCCATCCATGCCCACCAGCGACTCGTAGCCCACGCCCGGGCGGCGCAGCAGGTCGCCCAGGTTGTACTCGTGCTCGATGGCCTTGCCCAGCACCCGCTCGGACTCGGCGGCCGGCAGGATGCGCGGGTTCACCCAGGTCGCCTTCAGCCGCTCGGTTTCACGTGAAACAGCGTCACGCTTGCGGTTGAACAGGTCCCAGCGCGCATCGTCCACCAGCCCCAGTCTGCGGCCGGCCTCGGTCAGCCGCATATCGGCGTTGTCCTCGCGCAGCTGCAAGCGGAACTCGGCGCGGCTGGTGAACATCCGGTAGGGCTCGGTCACGCCCTTGGTGATCAGGTCGTCCACCAGCACGCCCAGGTAGGCCTCGTCCCGGCGCGGCACCCAGGCGCCCTCCCCCCGGCACTGCAGCGCGGCGTTGATGCCGGCGAACAGGCCCTGGGCCGCCGCCTCCTCGTAGCCGGTGGTGCCGTTGATCTGGCCGGCGAAGAACAGGCCCTGGATCTGCCGGGTCTCGAAGCTGCTCTTGAGGGAGCGCGGGTCGAAGTAGTCGTACTCGATGGCGTAGCCCGGGCGCAGGATGTGCGCGTTCTCCAGGCCCCTCATCGAGCGCACCAGCGCGTACTGGATGTCGAACGGCAGGCTGGTGGAGATGCCGTTGGGATAGACCTCGTGCGTGGTCAGGCCCTCGGGCTCCAGGAAGATCTGGTGGCTGTCCTTGTCGGCGAAGCGGTTGATCTTGTCCTCGACGCTGGGGCAGTAGCGCGGGCCCACGCCCTCGATCTTGCCGGTGAACATCGGGCTGCGGTCGAAGCCGGAGCGGATGATCTCGTGCGTGCGCTCGTTGGTGTGGGTGATCCAGCAGGGCACCTGCTTCGGGTGCATCGCGGCGTTGCCCATGAAGCTGAACACCGGCACCGGGTCCAGGTCGCCGGGCTGCTCCTCGCACCGGGACCAGTCGATGGTGCGGCCGTCCAGCCGCGGCGGCGTGCCGGTCTTGAGGCGGCCCTGGGGCAGCTTCAGCTCCTTGAGGCGTCCGGACAGCGACACCGCCGGCGGGTCGCCCGCGCGGCCGGCCGCATAGTTCTCCAGGCCGACGTGGATCTTGCCGTCGAGGAAGGTGCCGGCCGTCAGCACCACCGTCCGCGCGCGGAAGCGGATGCCGATCTGCGTGACCGCGCCCACCACCCGGTCGCCCTCGACCATCAGGTCGTCGACGGCCTGCTGGAACAGCGTGAGGTGAGGCTGGTTCTCCAGCCGGCGGCGGATGGCCGCCTTGTAAAGGATGCGGTCGGCCTGGGCGCGGGTGGCGCGCACGGCCGGGCCCTTGGAGCTGTTGAGGATGCGGAACTGGATGCCGCCCTCGTCCGTCGCGATGGCCATGGCGCCGCCCAGCGCGTCGACCTCCTTGACCAGGTGGCCCTTGCCGATGCCGCCGATCGAGGGGTTGCAGCTCATCTGCCCGAGGGTCTCGATGTTGTGGGTCAGCAGCAGGGTCTGGCAGCCCATGCGGGCAGCGGCCAGCGCGGCCTCGGTACCGGCGTGGCCGCCGCCGACGACGATGACGTCGAATTCTTGGGGATACAGCATGGTCAGATCTCGATGCATTCGGTGCGCAAGCCCACGACTTGCGCGGCGGCGGCCTGGCGGCGGTCGGCCGTCACGAACAGGTTGACCCGGGCCGCCTGGGCCGAGCCGATGTGGAGCGCGTCCATCGGGCGCAGCGGCGACAAGGCCATGGCAGCCACCGCCAGGTCCTCGACCGTCCGGGACAGCGGCTCGATCCGGTAGGCGTCGAAGTCCTCGCGCATCCGGGTGTGCACACGGCGGAATTCGGCGTCGCCGAAGGCGCCCTCCCGCCACTGCCGCGTCAGGGCCGACATCAGCTCGGTGAAGCAGTGGGCCGCGAGCACGATGGACGTGGCCCGGCCCTGGAGGGCCAGGACCTGATCCCCCCCGGCCTCGCCGGCATAGCGCTTGAACAGCGCGGAACTGTCGAACAGGACCTTCATCACCAGCCTCCGTCCCGCTCCTCGATGATCATCTCGGCGCCACCCTTGCTCGGAGGCTTGGCGTAGCGGATCGGCTCGAACGGCTGCAGGTAACTCGGCACATCCGCCGACTCCGGACGCACGGGCACCAGCTCCGCCACCGGCTTGCCGTGGCGCAGGATGCGCACACTCTCCCCCTTCTGCTCGACCAGGTCGAGCATCTCGGACACGTGCGCACGGAACTCACTCAGTGACAGGGATTGCATATGTACAAATCTCCATTTATGTACATTGTAAAACCCGTTGCCCTCGTGCCGCCCTCCACCCGTCCGATCCTGTGCTGCAATGAGGGCCATGAAGCTCCTCGTCTTCGCCGGCAGCACCCGCGCCGCCTCCTACAACCGCCAGCTCGCCCGGGCCGTGGCCGAAATGGCGCGGCCCAAGGTGGAGGGGGTGACGCTCCTGGAGCTGTCCGACTATGACCTGCCGCTCTACAACGCCGACCTGGAGGCCCACGCCCGGCCGCCGGCCCAGGTCCAGCTCAAGCAGGTGTTCTTCGACCACGCGGGCTGGATCATCTGCACGCCCGAATACAACGCCAGCTACCCGCCGCTGCTGAAGAACGTGATCGACTGGGTCACCAGCCCGGTCCAGGGCGACCCCACCTGGGGCGACGAATTCCGCGCCAGCCGCGGCAAGGTGGTGGGCATGCTGAGCGCCTCGCCCGGCGCCCTGGGCGGGCTGCGGGCGCAGAGCCACCTTGCCCCGCTGCTGCTCAACATCAAGTGCTGGGTCGCGCCGCGCAACCACGCCCTGGGCAAGGCCGCCGACGCCTTCGACGCCCAGGGCCGGCTGGTGAACGACAAGGCCCGCGCGGCCGTCGAGGCGGTGGTCGACCAGGTCATCGCGGCCGCCACCCGGCTGCAGGGGGCCTGAGCGCCATGGACTGCCGGCCGGGCTGCGGTGCCTGCTGCACCGCCCCCTCGATCACCTCGCCCCTGCCCGGCATGCCCCACGGCAAGCCGGCCGGCGTGCCCTGCGTCCAGCTGGACGCCGACCAGCGCTGCCGCATCTTCGGCCACCCCGACCGTCCCGCCTTCTGCGCCGGGCTGCAGCCCTCGGCCGAGATGTGCGGCACGACCCGGGAGCAGGCCATCACCTGGCTCACCCGCCTGGAAGCGGCGACCCGGCCCGGGAGCGGCCCGGCTCTGTTACAAACCTGACAGGCTTTTCACCAAACAACTCATCCATACGGACCGAGTCAGCATTAAGGTTGCATGGCTGCGACAGCGGCATCCAAGAAGGAGAACGGCAACCATGAATTCCCTCAAGACCCTCACCGGCCTGGCCCTGGCCCTCACGCTCGCCGCCTGCGGCGGCGGCGGCGGCGGCGGCGGGCCCGGCACCGGCACGCTGAATGTCGGCGTGACCGACGCCCCGGTCGACGACGCCACCGCCGTGGTGGTGCAGTTCGATGGCGTGGCCATCAAGCGCGCCGGCGACAACGAACAGGTCATCAACTTCAGCACGCCCCGCACCATCGACCTGCTGGCGCTGCAGGGCGGCAACGCCGCGGCCCTGCTGCAGGGCGCGACCGTCACCGCCGGCCAGTACGAGTGGATGCGCCTGCTGGTCAACGCCACCGGCAACGACCTCGCCTCGTACCTGGAGCAGACCGATGGCACGAAGGTGCCCCTGCGCGTGCCCAGCGGCTCGCAGTCCGGCCTGAAGCTGGTCAGCGGCTTCACCGTGCCCAATGGCGGCACCTCCACCTTCACCATCGACTTCGACCTGCGCAAGTCGATCACCCATCCGCAGTCCGCCGGCAGCCCGTACTTCCTGAAGCCGGCGCTGCGCATCGTGGACAACACGCAGGTCGGCACCGTCTCCGGCACCGTGGGCACCGCCTTCCTGCAGGACGCCAGCTGCCCGGCCACCGGCGCGGTCCGCGTGATCTACGTCTACGCCGGCGCAGGCGCCACGCCCGACGACGTCGGCGGCACCGGCACCCAGCCGGTCACCTCGGCGAACGTGGTCACCACCAACGGCGTGGCCAGCTACACCGCGGCCTTCCTGCCGGCCGGCAGCTACACGCTGGCCTACACCTGCCAGGCGGGCACCGACAACCCCGAGGCGAACGACACGCTGGTCTTCCTCGGCACGCGCACCGTGACCGTGACGGCCAACACCACCACGACCTCGAACTTCTGAGGACGGCGCGGGGCTTCCCGCACGTGGATAGGATCAGGGGTCTTCCACCCCTGACCCTTCCTCCACGCCATGAAGCTGTACTACTCCACCGGTTCCTGCTCGCTCTCGCCCCACATCGTCCTGCGCGAGGCGGGCCTGCCCTTCGAACTGGTGCTGGCGCCCACCAAGACGCACAAGCTGCCCGACGGCAGCAGCTACTACGCCATCAACCCCCTGGGCTACGTGCCCCTGCTGGAGCTCGACGACGGCACCCGCCTGCGCGAAGGCCCGGCGATCGTGCAGTACATCGCCGACCAGGTCCCGCAGAAGAACCTCGCCCCCGCCAACGGCACCCTGCCCCGCTACCGCGTGCAGGAGTGGCTGACCTTCATCAGCACCGAGCTGCACAAGGGCTTCGGGCCGCTGTTCAACGCCGCGGTGCCCGAAGAGGCCAAGGGCGTGTTCCGCGACAAGCTGATCAACCGCCTGCTGTGGGTCGACAGCGAGCTCGCCGGCAAGCAGTACCTCATGGGCGACACCTTCAGCGTCGCCGATGCCTACCTCTACACCGTGAGCCGCTGGGCCGCCGTGATGAAGATCGACCTGTCGGGCATGACGAACCTGATCGCCTTCCAGGAGCGCATGCGGGCCCGCCCCGCAGTCCAGGAAGCCCTGGCCGCCGAAGGCCTGAAGTAACCCCCCCGACCGGATGACGACCCTTTTCGACCCCGCCCGCGCGGGTGACCTCGCGCTGCGCAATCGCATCGTGATGGCGCCCCTGACCCGCAACCGCGCCCCCGGCGCCGTGCCCACGCCGCTGATGGCGACCTACTACGCCCAGCGCGCCAGCGCCGGCCTGATCATTTCCGAGGCAACGCCCGTCAGCCACCAGGGCCAGGGCTATGCCGACGTGCCCGGCTTGTACACGCCGGAACAGGTCGCCGCCTGGAAGCCGGTGACGGACGCCGTCCACGCCCGCGGCGGCCGCATGGTGGTGCAGCTGTGGCACGTGGGCCGCGTCTCCCACACCTCGCTGCAGCCCGGCGGCGCCGCGCCGGTCGCGCCCTCGGCCCTCACCGCCCGGACCAAGACCTACCTGATCGAGAACGGCCAGGGCCGCTTCGAGGACACCTCCGCGCCGCGCGCGCTCGAGGCGGCCGAGCTGCCCGGCATCGTCGACGACTACCGCCACGCCGCGCAGGCCGCCGTCACCGGCGCCGGCTTCGACGGGGTGGAGGTGCATGCCGCCAACGGCTACCTGCTGGACCAGTTCCTCAAGACCGGCAGCAACCAGCGCACCGACGCCTTCGGTGGCTGCGTCGAGAACCGCGCCCGCTTCCCGCTGGAGGTGGTGCGCGCGATCGTGGCCGAGGTCGGCGGCGGCCGCACCGGCATCCGGCTGTCGCCGGTGACGCCGGCCAACGACGTGGTCGACGCCGACCCCCAGCCGTTGTTCGAGTACCTGGTGCGCCAGCTCGCGCCGCTGGGCCTGGCCTATGTGCACGTGATCGAGGGCGCCACCGGCGGCCCGCGCGAGGTCGAGGGGCGCCCCTTCGACTACGAGGCGCTGCGCCGCGCCTACCGCGAGGCCGGCGGCACCGGCGCCTGGATGGTGAACAACGGCTATGACGCCGCCCTCGCCGACCGCGCCCTCGCACGGGGCGCCGACCTGGTGGCCTTCGGCCGGCCCTTCATCGCCAACCCCGACCTGGTGGAGCGGCTGCAGCGCGGCGCGCCGTGGAACGAGGGAGACCGCAGCACCTTCTACGGCGGCGGCGAGAAGGGCTACACCGACTACCCGACGCTCGCCGGGTAAGCCGCCTGCGCAGGCTCAGCGCCCCAGCCCGGCGAGCAGCTCGGGCTGGACGATCTCGATCCAGTAGCCGTCCGGGTCCTTGATGAAGGCCACGTCACGCAGCTTGCCCTGCTCGGGGCGCTTGACGTAGGCCACACCCTGCTCGTCGAACCACGCCACTGCCGCCGCGAGGTCCGGCACCGAGAAGCAGATGTGGCCAAAGCCCTGGGGCTGGGCGTTGCCGTCGTGGTACTTGAAGCCGGGGTCGGACTCGGTGCCCCAGTTGTGCGTGAGCTCCAGCAGCCCGCGCTGGCGGAAGGTCCACACGGTGCGCTCGCCGACCTCCTCGGGGATGGCCTCGCCGTCGTCGACGCGGGCCAGGAAGTACAGGCTGAACTTCATCTCGGGGAAGTCGAGCTTGCGCAGCAGGCGCATGCCCATCACGCCGGTGTAGAAGGCCAGCGAGACCGCCGGGTCCTTCACGCGCAGCATGGAATGGTTCAGCGTGAAGCCGCGGCTGGCCGCGGGGCGCGCGGCGCTCACGCCGGGCTGTTGTTCAGTGTCGAAGGCCATGGAAGCAGGTCGCGAAAAAAGGCGCGCAGTCTACCTGCGCGGGCCCTTCCCGGTCAGTCCGGGGTCTTGACCAGGATGCGGGCGAACAGGCGCTCGTAGCCCGGCTGCGGCCCGCCCGCGGCCAGCGGGTCGGTGTGGCCGCGGAAGGCGGCGTCGAGCTCGGCGACCACCTCACGCGGCAGCTCGCGTTCGGCCACCGGCAGCAGCTGCACCTCCTCCACCCGCATGTGGTCCAGGTAGAAGCGCAGGTAGGTCTGCGCCGCCTGCTCGAAGGCCTCGCGCCGCGGCTCGCCGAGCAGCTCCCAGGCGAGCAGCAGGTGCTGCAGCTCGCGCACGCGGCCCTCGCCCTGCAGGTGGTCGGTCTCGAGACGGCGGATCACCGGCATCAGCTCGGGCAGGTGCCGCACGATCTTCGGGAACAGCAGGTCCGACTCCTTCGGGTGGTGCCGGCGCTCGGGAAACTCGTCGATGTAGAACAGCATCGCGCGCAGCCGGTCGAAGAAGTCCTCGGGCGCATCGCCCGGGCCGCGCTCGATCAGCCGCGCCATCGCCCGCAGCACCGCCGACACCGCGGCGTGCTCGTCGCGAATGATCTGGAAGGCGGTCTGTGCGGGAGGCATGGCGCGCAGCTTCCCACGCGCGCTGCGAACCTTCGTTGACCCAGGTCAACGCCCTGCGGGCCTGGAGGCCGCGAGCGCGCACGGCGCGCCCCGGCAGGCCGTGCGTGCGGCCGGTTCGTTCACGGCGTCTCGCGCCAGCGGCGCAGCGTCAGCGCGTTGGCCATCACGCTCACGCTGGACAGCGCCATCGCCGCGCCCGCCACCACCGGGCTCAGGAAGCCCAGCGCCGCCAGCGGGATGCCGGCCACGTTGTAGGCGAAGGCCCAGAACAGGTTCTGGCGGATCTTGCGCACCGTGCGGCCCGAGATGTCGAGCGCGCCCGCCACCAGGCGCACGTCACCGCGCATCAGCGTGATGCCGGCGGCGTGCATGGCCACGTCGGTGCCGGTGGCCATGGCCAGGCCCACGTCGGCGGCGGCCAGCGCGGGCGCGTCGTTCACGCCGTCGCCCACCATCGCCACCACATGCCGCTCCTCGTGCCCGCCCCCGCGCAGCGCCGCGACGCGGGCGGCCTTGTCGCCGGGCAGCACCTCGGCCATCACCTCGTCCGCGGCGAGGCCGAGGCGGCGGCCCATCGCGAGCGCCGCGGCGCGGTTGTCGCCGGAGATCATCACCAGCCGCAGCCCGCGCGCGCGCAGCGCCGCCAGCGCCTCCTTCGCCTCCGGCTTGGGCTCGTCGGCAAAGGCCATGAGGGCGCGCGGCGCCAGGCCGGCGGTGGTGCGCTCCAGCATCACCGACACCGTGGCGCCGTCCTGCTGCAGGCCCTGCAGCGCTGCGTCCAGCGCGGACAGGTCCACGCCCAGCTCCTGCATCCAGCGCACGCTGCCGATGAGGAAGCTGCGCACGCCGACCTCGCCCTCGGTGCCGCGGCCGGCCACCGCGCGCACGCCCGCGGGCGCCGGCACGGCCAGGCCGCGCTCGCGCGCCGCGGCCACCACGGCACGCGCCAGCGGGTGCTCGCTGCCCCCCTGCAGGCTGGCCGCGGCGGTGAGCGCCTCGGCCTCGTCGCAGCCCGGCGCGGGCACGAAGGCCACCAGGCGCGGGCGGCCCACGGTCAGCGTGCCGGTCTTGTCGAAGGCCACGGTGTCGACGCGGTGCGCCAGCTCCAGCGCCTGCGCGTCCTTGATCAGGATGCCGTGGCGCGCGGCCACGCCGGTGCCGGCCATGATCGCCGCCGGCGTGGCCAGTCCCAGGGCGCAGGGGCAGGCGATCACCATCACCGCCACCGCATGGATCAGGGCGGCCTCCAGGCCGCCACCGGCCAGCAGCCAGCCGCCCAGCGTGAGGAAGGCGACCCCGATCACCACCGGCACGAACACCGCCGAGACCTGGTCCACCAGCCGCTGGATCGGGGCCTTGGCGGCCTGAGCGTCCTCCACCAGCCGGATGATCTTGGCCAGCACCGTCTCCTGGCCCACCGCGTCGGCGCGCATCACGAAGCGGCCCTCGGCGTTGATGCTGCCGCCGGTCACGCGCGCGCCGGCGGCCTTGGCCACGGGCAGGGGCTCGCCGGTGAGCATGGACTCGTCCACATGGGTCTCCCCCTCCTCGATCGCGCCGTCGGCCGGCACGCGCTCGCCGGGGCGCACCACCAGTCGGTCGCCGGCCAGCACCTCGGCCAGCGGCAGGTCGGCCTCGCTGCCGTCACGCTGGACCACGTGCGCCACCTCGGGCCGCAGCGCCTGCAGCGCGCGGATCGCGGCGGTGGTCTGGCGCTTGGCGCGCGCCTCCAGCCACTTGCCCAGGAGCACCAGGGCCACCACCACCGCCGAGGCCTCGAAGTACAGGTGCTGCGAGCCGGCGGCCAGCCACATCCACATCGACAGGCCCCAGCCCGCCGAGGTGCCCAGGGCGACCAGCAGGTCCATGTTGCCGCTGCCCGCGCGCAGCGCGTGCCAGCCGGCCACGTAGAAGCGCGCGCCGAGCCAGAACTGCACCGGCGTGGCCAGCGCGAACTGCAGCCAGGCCGGCAGCATCCAGTGGCGGCCCGCCAGGTCGGCGAACATGGGCAGCACCAGCGGCAGCGACAGCGCCAGCGCCAGGCCCACCGGCGCGAAGCCGGCCCAGGGCGAGGCCTCGTCGGCCAGCGCCGCCTCGGGCGAGCGCGGCTCGTAGCCGGCATTGCGCACGGCGCGCCGGATCTGCGCCTCCATGTCGGGGCCGGGCGCGTAGGTCACGCGCGCCGACTCGGTGGCCAGGTTGACGCTGGCCTCCTGAACGCCGGGCAGCTTGCGCAGGGCGCGCTCGACGCGGCCGACGCAGGAGGCGCAGGTCATGCCGCCCACGCCGAGGTCGAGCGTGGCGGGGGAATCGGGCAGGGAGGTGGTGGCGGTCATGGTGGTCAGCTTGAACCTTGCCATCATGGAAAGGTCAAGGGTTGACCTTTGTCAAGCACGGGGCTTGACCTTCCCACTGTGGGAAGGATCATCCTCCACACCATTCAGGCATCTTCCAGGAGCAACATGATGAACCAGACTTTCCAGGTCCAGGGCATGACCTGCGGCCACTGCGAGCGCGCGGTGACGCAGGCGGTCAAGGCGGTGGACCCGGCCGCCGAGGTGAAGATCGACCGCCCCGCCGGCAAGGTCGACGTGCAGACCGAGAAGCCCCGCGAGGCGATCGCCCAGGCCATCGCCGAAGAGGGCTACGCCGTCCAATGAACATCGGCGAGGCGGCCCGCCTCTCGGGCGTGTCCGCGAAGATGGTGCGGCACTACGAGGCGCTCGGCCTGCTGCCCGCGGTGGCACGCAGCGACAGCGGCTACCGGCTGTACGGCGAGGCCGAGGTCCACACGCTGCGCTTCATCAAGCGCGCCCGCGAGCTCGGCTTCTCGATGGACGAGATCGCCGAGCTGGTGGGCCTGTGGCGCAACCGCCGACGGGCCAGCGCCAGCGTGCGCCGCATCGCGCAGAAGCACGCCGACGACCTCGCCGCCCGCATCGAGGCGCTGCAGTCCATGCAGCGCACGCTGCAGACCCTGATCACCTGCTGCCAGGGCGACGACCGCCCCGACTGCCCCATCCTCGACGACCTGTCGGGGCTCCCCGCCCCCTGTTCCCACCACGAGAAGGAGTGAACCATGAACCGCAACGTCGGCGGCATCGACCGCATCCTGCGCATCGTCATCGGCCTGGGGCTCGTCGCCGCAGCGGCCACCGGGGCCATCGGCGCCTGGGGCTGGCTGGGCCTGCTGCCCCTGGCCACCGGCCTCGTCGGCTGGTGCCCGCCCTACGGCCTCCTGGGCATCAACACCTGCAAGACCCGCCCCGAGTAGGGAGAGTGCCGGCGCGGCCGGCGGGCACGGGACGAATGGTGGTGAAATCCACCTCACCATGAACACCGTCACCCAACCCCGCCACGTCGAGCGCCTCGTGGCCGGCCAGGCCACCCAGGATGGCGCGGGCGTCAAGCTCACGCGCGTGCTCACGCAGGACCTGCAGCTGCGGCTCGACCCGTTCCTGATGCTGGACAACTTCGCCAGCGACGACCCCGACGACTACGGCGCGGGCTTCCCCGACCATCCCCACCGCGGCTTCGAGACCGTGACCTACATGATCGCGGGCCGCATGCGCCACCGGGACAGCGCGGGCCACGAGGGCCTGCTGCAGAACGGCGGCGTGCAGTGGATGACGGCCGGCCGCGGCCTCGTGCACAGCGAGATGCCCGAGCAGGAGCACGGCGTGATGGAGGGCTTCCAGCTGTGGCTGAACCTCCCCGGCAAGGACAAGCTGTGCGACCCCTGGTACCGCGACATCCAGGCGCCCGAGGTGCCCGGCTTCGCCACCGCCGAGGGCGTGCAGGTGCGCGTGATCGCCGGCGAGAGCCACGGCACCACCGGCGCGGTGCAGCGCGCCCACACGGAGCCGCTGTACCTGGACCTGCAGTTCCCCGCCACCCCCGGCCTGTCCTTCGCGCAGCCGCTGCCGGCGGGCCACAACGCCTTCGCCTACGTCTACCGCGGCGCCCTGGAGGTCGGGGGCACCGCGGTGCCGCTGCACCGCATGGCCATCCTCGCCAACGAGGGCGACGGCGTGGTGCTGCGCGCCACCGAGCCGGGCACCCGCGCGCTGCTGATCGCGGGCCGCCCGCTGCGCGAGCCGATCGCGCAGTACGGCCCCTTCGTGATGAACACGCGCGACGAGTTGATCCAGGCCGTCGAGGATTTCCGCAACGGCCGCCTGGGCTGAGGCGGGAGCCGGCGCGCCCCGGGCGGGCTCGGCGGGACGGGCCGGCGCAGCGGATTTACACAGCCGCAACACGCGGCCCATCGTGGCTTCACGGACGGCGCGCACAGTCGCTCCATCACAGTCCCGAAGGAGCTTCCGATGAAACACCTGCGTACCCCCCTGGCCCTCGCCGCCCTGCTCGCCGCCCTCGCGGCGCACGCCCAGGCGCCCGCCGGCAACCCGCCCCCGATGCCCCTGCACGGCGCCTCCGGCATGCCCGGCCCCGGCGGCATGCACGGCGCGATGCGGGACCCGGCCCGCCTGCAGCAGCGGCACGAGCAGCGCCTGGCCACCCTCAAGCAGTCGCTGCAGCTGGCCCCGGCCCAGGAAGGCGCCTGGAATGAGTTCGCCAGCGCCATGCGCCCGCCGCAGAACCCGCCCGCGCGCCCCGACCGCGACGCCCTGGCCCAGCTGACCACGCCCGAGCGCATCGAGCGCATGAAGACCGTGCGCCAGCAGCGCCAGGCCGAGATGGACCGCCGCGCCCAGGCCACGCTGGCCTTCTACGGCGCGCTGAACGCCGACCAGAAGAAGCGCTTCGACGAGCAGACCGCGCGGGCCTTCATGGGCCATCGCGGCGAGGGCCACGGCCCCGGCCACCACCACGGCGGCCACCACCACCCCCGCGGCTGACCCCGCGGCCCGGCGAGGCCCGCCGGCTCAGAACGCTGCCGTCCAGCGCAGCACGAGCCGGTCCTCGCCCGGGTTGGGCTTGCGCAGGCCCGCGTTCGACACGTGGGCATAGCGCAGGCTCAGCGTCTGCCCCGGCGCGAGCTGCCAGCCGATGGCGACGACATCCTCGAAATTCCAGCGCGAACGCGTGAACGGCGAGCGCGCCCCGCTGCGGCGGTCATGCACCGCCAGCCCGATCCCCGCCTCCACGAACCAGCCCGCGGCCGGCGACGGCGTCCAGCGCAGCACCGGCAGCAGCGTGAGCTGCGTGGACTGTCCCTGCACCTGCGACGACGCGGCCGACCACCAGCGGCTCAGCGCCACCTCGGTGGCGCCGCGCAGGCCGCGCGGCGTGCGCACCGCCGTCCACTCCCGGCGCAGGCCCACGCCCGCCACCCGCGCCTGCCGGCCGGTGCGCCCGGCCTCGAGATACCAGGCCAGGGGCGCGGCATCGGCGGCGGCCAGGGGGGGTGGGGGAGCCGGGGCATCCATGCGGCCACGCTAGCGCGCGCCGCGCCACCGCGTGGCAGACCGCGCCGTCGATTCGCGGGCGCGGCGTCCTACAGCCAGCGCCGGGCACGCTCCCTACAACCGGCACGTGCACCGCGACGATCCGTTTCCCCTGGTGCTGACCGTGATGACGGTCAACATCCACAAGGGCTTCAGCTTCTTCAACCGCAAGTTCATCCTGCCCGAGCTGCGCGACGCGGTGCGCAAGGTCGGCGCCGACATCGTCTTCCTGCAGGAGGTGCAGGGCACCCACGAGGAACATGCGCGCCGCTTCAGCGGCTGGCCCGAGGCGCCGCACTACGAGTTCATGGCCGACGACCTCTGGCCGCAGTACGCCTACGGCCGCAACGTCTCCCACCCCCAGGGCCACCACGGCAACGCGGTGATGTCCAAGTTCCCCATCGTCCACGACCGCAACCACGACGTCTCGGTCGCCGGGCCCGAGAAGCGCGGCCTGCTGCATTGCGTGCTGCGGGTGCCCGGTCAGGGCATCGACGTGCACGTGATCTGCGTCCACCTGGGCCTGATGGAGGCCCACCGCCAGGCGCAGCTGCAGCGCCTGTGCGCCATGGTGCGCGGCGAGGTGCCGGACAACGCGCCCCTGGTGGTGGCCGGCGACTTCAACGACTGGCGCCGCCGCGCCGACGCCGTGCTCTGGAAGGGCGCGGGGCTGCGCGAGGTCTTCGTCACCGCCTACGGCATGCCGGCCCGCACCTTCCCCGCGCGCCTGCCGCTGCTGTGCCTGGACCGCATCTACGTGCGCAACGCCTCGGTGCACCTGCCGGTGGTGCTGCCCCGCAAGCCCTGGTCGCACCTGTCGGACCATGCGCCGCTGGCGGCGGAGATCCACCTGTGAGCGGCAACGGGCGCCGATGGCTGCCGGGCAACGACTTCCGGCTGCTGGAGAACGGCGAGGCCTTCTTCCCGCGCGTGCTCGAGGCGATCGCCCAGGCGCGGCGCGAGGTGGTGATCGAGACCTTCATCCTGTTCGAGGACGCGGTCGGCCGGCGCCTGCACGCGGCCCTGGTGGACGCGGCGCGGCGCGGCGTGCAGGTGGACCTGACCATCGACGGCTGGGGCTCGCCGGACCTGTCGGACCAGTTCGTGCGCACCCTGGCCGCGGCCGGCGCGCGCCTGCATGTCTTCGACCCCGGCCCGCGGCCCTTCGGCTGGCGGCCCAAGGCGCTGCGCCGCCTGCACCGCAAGATCGTGGTGGTCGATGGCCGGCTCGCCTTCGTCGGTGGCATCAACTTCGCGGTGGACCAGCTCACCGCCTACGGCCCCGAGGCCAAGCAGGACTGGGCGGTGGAAGTGCGCGGCCCCCTCGTCGCGGTGATCCACCGCTTCACCCACGCGGCCCTGGCCGAGGGCCAGCGCCACCAGCGCCTGCGCGGGTGGTGGCGGCGGCGCCGGCAGCTGCGCCAGCCGCCGCAGGCGCTGCCCGAGGCCGGCACGGCGCAGGCGCTGTTCGTCACCCGCGACAACGTCCGCCACCCCGACGACATCGAGCGCCTCTACCGCATCGCCATCCGCGCGGCGCGCCGGCGGGTGGTGATCGCCAATGCCTACTTCTTCCCCGGCTACCGGCTGGTGCGCGAGCTGCGCAACGCGGCGCGGCGCGGCGTGGACGTGCGCCTCATCCTGCAGGGGCAGCCCGACATGCCCTTCGCCCGGACCGCGGCGAGCACGCTGTACGGCCACCTGCTGCAGGCCGGCGTGCGCATCTTCGAATACCGCGAGCGGCCGCTGCACGGCAAGGTGGCCCTGGCCGACGAGGAGTGGGCCACGGTGGGCTCGAGCAACCTCGACCCCCTGAGCCTGGCCCTGAACCTCGAGGCCAACGTGATGATCCGCGACCGCGCCTTCAACGCCGACCTGCACGCGCAGCTCGACCGCCTGATGCGCGAGCAGTGCGCCGAGGTCGACCCCGCCGGCCTGGGCCCGGTGCGCGGGCTGGCCCTGGTGCGCAGCTACCTGGCGTTCCACGTGATGCGCAAGTTCGCGCGCTGGGCGCGCTGGCTGCCGCGCCACGCGCCACAGCTCAAGGCCGCGGTCGACGGCCGCCTCACCCCGCCGCTGCCGGCGCGCGGGCCGCGATGAACGCGCCGGCCCGCGCGCTCGGGCGCTGGCTGCGGCGCGAGGGGCTGCGCACGCTGACCTGGCTGTTCTTCGCGGTGGTCGCCGTGTTCACCGTGCGCTACGCCCTCACCATCGACTGGCGCGAAGTCGGCCGCGGCATCGCCGCCACGCCGCGGCGCGTGCTCGCCCAGGCTGCCGGGGTGGCCGCCGCCAGCCACGCCCTCTACAGCTGCTTCGACCTGGTCGGCCGCCACCACACCGGCCACGGCCTGCCGGTGCGGCGGGTGATGGCGGTGAACTTCATCAGCTACGCCTTCAACCTGAACCTCGGCTCGCTGGTCGGCGCGGTGGCGCTGCGCGTGCGCCTGTACACCCGCCTGGGCCTGGCGCCGGGCGTGATCGGCCAGGTGCTGGCCCTGAGCGTGCTGACCAACTGGCTGGGGTACTTCGCGCTCGGCGGCGCCGTCTTCCTCCTCGCGCCGCCGCCGCTGCCGCCGGACTGGGCGCTGGGCGCCGCCGGCCTGCGCGCCCTGGGCGCCGGCCTGCTCCTGGTCGCCGCGGCCTACCTGGCGCTGTGCCTGCGCGCGCAGCGGCGCGATTTCCGCCGCTTCCACCTGCGCGGCCACCTGCTGGTGCTGCCCGCGCCGCGCATGGCCTGGCTGCAGCTCGGCCTGTCGTGCGCCAACTGGTCGCTGATGGCGCTGCTCCTCACGGTGCTGCTGCAGGGCCGCCTGCCCTATGCCACGGTGCTGGCGGTGCTGCTGCTGGCCGCCATCGCCGGGGCGGCCTCCCATGTGCCGGCGGGCCTGGGGGTGCTGGAGGCGGTGTTCGTCGCGCTGCTGTCGCACCGCGTCCCGGTGCCCCAGCTGCTGGCCGCGCTGCTGGCCTACCGCGCGCTGTACTACCTGGTGCCGTGGGCCCTGGCCGCGGGCCTGTACCCCGTGCTGGAACGGCGCGCCGCGGCTGCTGAAAACACAGGCAGCCGCAGCCCGAGCGGTTAAGATTGGCAGGCTTATCCGCAAGGCCCCGGCCACCTTCCAGCACCCCAATGACCGTCGCCCTCGCAGGACGCGCCCCTGCCACATTCGAGATCAAGAGCGCCAACCTGCCGCTCGTGTCCCTGCTGCTCAAGTCGGCCGACCTCGCCGCCCTCGCCCAGGAATTGCAGGCCCGCTTCGGCGACATCCCCGACTTCTTCGACCGCGATCCCCTGGTGATCGACCTCGCGCCCCTGCAGCCGCAGGGCGAGGCCGCGGTCGATTTCCCCGCGCTGGTGCGCCTGCTGCGCGAGTACCGCGTCATGCCCGTCGCCGCACGCGGCGGCTCCGAGGCCCAGATGCAGGCCGCCCTGGCCGCCGGCCTGGCGCCCGCGCACGACGCGATCACCCTGCCGCCCGCCGCCACCAGCGCGCAGCCGGCGGCCGCCCCCGCACCGATGGCAGCGCCGGCGCCCGTCGCCGTGCCCACCACCGCCCTGGTGGTGGACCGGCCGCTGCGCTCGGGCCAGCAGGTCTACGCGCGCGGCCGCGACCTGGTCGTCATGGCCATGGTCAACCCGGGCGCCGAGGTCATCGCGGACGGCAACATCCATGTCTACGCGCCGCTGCGCGGCAAGGCCATCGCCGGTGCGCGGGGCAATGCCGACGCGCGCATCCTCACGCTGTGCCTGGAGCCCGAGCTGGTCTCCATCGCCGGCGTCTACCGCACCAGCGATGTCCCGCTGCCCCAGGAAGTCCTGGGCCAGCCCACGCAGGTGCGCCTGGTCGGCGGCACCGACGGCAAGCTGGTGATGGACCGCCTCACCTGACCCCCCATTCAACCCCTTCAGGAATCAACCCCATGGCAAGAATCATCGTCGTGACCTCCGGCAAGGGTGGTGTCGGCAAGACCACCACCAGCGCCAGCTTCGCCTCGGGCCTGGCCCTGCGCGGCTTCAAGACCTGCGTCATCGACTTCGACGTGGGCCTGCGCAACCTCGACCTGATCATGGGCTGCGAGCGCCGCGTGGTGTACGACTTCATCAACGTCATCCAGGGCGAGGCCACCCTCAACCAGGCGCTGATCAAGGACAAGAACTGCGAGAACCTGTTCGTGCTGGCCGCCTCGCAGACCCGCGACAAGGAGGCCCTGAGCAAGGAAGGCGTCGAGAAGGTCCTCAAGGACATCGCCGAGATGGGCTTCGAGTACATCGTCTGCGACTCGCCGGCCGGCATCGAGACCGGCGCGCTGATGGCCATGCACTTCGCCGACGAGGCGCTGGTGGTGACCAACCCCGAGGTCTCCTCGGTGCGCGACTCCGACCGCATCCTGGGCATGCTGTCGTCCAAGACGCAGCGCGCCATCGAGGGCAAGGAGCCGATCAAGGAGCACCTGCTGATCACGCGCTACAACCCCAACCGCGTCGACCAGGGCCAGATGCTCTCGCTCGAGGACATCCAGGACATCCTTCGCATCAAGCTGATCGGCGTGATCCCCGAAAGCGAGTCGGTGCTGCAGGCCTCCAACCAGGGCACGCCCGCGGTCCACATGAAGGGCTCCGACGTGGCCGAGGCCTACCAGGACGTCATCGCCCGCTTCCTGGGCGAGGAGCGCCCGCTGCGCTTCACCGAGGCGCAGAAGCAGGGCTTCCTGGCACGCCTGTTCGGAGGCCGCTGACCATGGCGTCGCTCCTGTCCTTCCTGCTCGGCGAGAAGAAGAAGACCGCCACCGTCGCCAAGGAACGCCTGCAGATCATCCTGGCGCACGAGCGCAGCGGCCGCAATGCCGCCGAGCCCGACTACCTGCCGGACCTGCAGCGTGACCTGGTCGCCGTGATCTCGAAGTACATCAAGATCAACCCGAACGACATCAAGGTCCAGCTCGATCGCCACGACAACCTCGAGGTGCTCGAGGTCAAGATCGAGCTGCCCGAGCCGAAGTAAGCCCCCCGGGCCTCAGCGCTGGCCGCTGCCGGGCCCCCCTTGCCGCGTGCGCGACTGGTTGTCGCTGCCCAGGTGCGTGTCGCGGTCGTGGCGGCTGCGCGGCGTGCGTGGCGCCTCGTTCTTCTGCGTGGCCGCGGCCTGACCGGCCTGGTTGTGGTCGTTGGCCACCTTGCCGGTGCCCGGCGCCTGGCGGCCCGTGGTGCGCTTGCCCATGGCGTGCTCCCAAACCCGCATTCTCCGGCCCGCTGCCACGCGCCGCGCGTGAGCGCATGCAACGGGGGTGACGCCCCGCACCCCATCGGCGCCGGCGCGCCCGCGGGCCGCCGGCCCCTGTTTCGCCGCGCGGCGAGACGTTACACCTCCGCCGCCAACCCGCGCGACCGCGCGCCCTAGAGTGGTGTGCCAGGGAGTCCCCCGTCCAGGAAAGCGAGAGCAGGTCGATGACAGCCGCCGCGCAGGCGGTCCCCCGCGACGCGCCACGCCGGGCGCACCCGGTCCACCGCTACGGCATGGCAGTGGTCTGGAGCCTGGTGTTCCTCGGGGTGCGGCTGGGCCTGGACCCGGTGCTGGGGCAGCAGGCCCCGCTGATCGTGCTGCTCGCCGCCCCGATCCTGACCGCCTGGTGGCATGGCCTCGGGCCGGGCCTGCTGGCCACCCTCGTCACCGGCATCGCGGGGGACATGCTGTTCATCAACCGCGCCCTCGACGTCGTGCCGCCCTCCGCGGGCGAGAGCCTGCGGCTGGCCGTCTTCGTGGTCTATGGCGCCGGCTTCAGCTGGCTGATCGAGAAGCGCTTCCACGCGCTGCGCGAGGCGCGCCACGAACATGAGCACCTCGTCGAGGCGCAGCAGCAGCTCGTGAAACGCGAGGAGCGCATGCGCCAGACCCTGGAGGCCTCGCCGGCCGGCATGCTGGTCGTGAACCGGCAAGGCACCATCGAGCTGGCCAACTCCGAGGCCGCGCGCCGGTTCGGCTGGGCCCAGGGCCAGCTCGTGGGCCAGAACGTCGACCAGCTCGTGCCCGAGCCGGTGCGCGACGGCCATGCCGCCAACCGGGAGCAGTTCCACGCCCGCCCCAGCGCCCGGGCCATGGGCCACGGGCGCGACCTGTGGGCGCGCCGCCGCGACGGCACCGTCTTCCCGGTGGAAATCGGCCTCAGCCCCCTGGAGGGCGCCGCCAACGGCCTGGTGCTGGCCTCGGTCATCGACATCTCGGCGCGCCGCCAGGGCGAGCAGGCGCTGCGCGAAAGCGAGCAGCGGGCCCGCGCGTCCACGCAGCGGCTGGAGGCCGACCATGCGGTGCTCGACGCCATCCTGCGCGCCGTGCCCGCCGGCATCATGCTGGCCGACGCCCACGGCCGCATCCTGCGCAGCAACCCCGCCAACGAGCGCCTGTGGGGCCGCATGCCGGGCGACGCCGGCCCGGGCAACGCCCTCTCCTGGAAAGGCTGGTGGGCCGACGGCTCGGTGCAGCATGGCCGGGTCCTGAAGGCCGGCGAGTGGCCGCTGGCGCGCGCGCTGCGCGGCGACAACGTGAGCGACGACCTGGTCGAGATCGAGCCCTTCGACCGCCCCGGCGAGCGCCGCACCGTCCTCACCACCGCCGGGCCGGTGCGCGACGCCCTCGGCCAGGTCACCGGCGCGGTGGTGGCGCAGCTGGATGTGACCGCGCTGGTGACGGCCCAGGCCGCCGAGCGCGAGAGCGCGGAGATGTTCCGCGCCCTCGCGGACAACATCGCCCAGCTCGCCTGGATGGCCGACGAGGCCGGCGCCATCGTCTGGTACAACCGCCGCTGGTTCGAGTACACCGGCACGACCCTCGAACAGATGCAGGGCTGGGGCTGGCAGGCCGTACACCACCCGGACTACGTCGACCGGGTCGTCATCAAGTTTCGCCGCCATGTCGCCACCGGCGAGCCCTGGGAAGACACCTTCCCCATGCGCAGCAAGGACGGCGCCTTCCGCTGGTTCCTCTCGCGCGCCTTCCCGATCCGGGACCCCGCCGGCCGCATCCGCAGCTGGTTCGGCACCCACACCGACATCACCGCGCAGCGCCAGGCCGAGGAGGCCCTGCGCGAGGCCGACCGGCGCAAGGACGAATTCATCGCGGTGCTCGCGCACGAGCTGCGCAACCCGCTGGCGCCGGTGCGCAGCGCCGTCGAGATCCTCAAGCGGGTGGGCAGCGCGGAGCCGCGGGTGGAGCGCACGCGCGTGGTCATCGAGCGGCAGGTCGCGCACATGGCGCGCCTGATCGACGACCTGCTCGATGTCTCGCGCATCGCGCGCGGCAAGCTGGCCCTGCGCAGGCAGCGCTGCGACCTGCGCGAGATCGCGCACGAGACCACCGAGGACTACCGCACCAGCATCGAGTCGCTGGGCCAGCGGCTGGCGTTCCACGGCACGCCCGACGCGCTGTGGGTCGACGGCGACCCGGTGCGGCTGGCGCAGATGCTCGGCAACCTGCTGGCCAACGCCAGCCGCTTCAACAAGCCGAGCGGCCGCATCGAGGTGAAGGTGGGCAGCGACCCGGCCGCCGGCATGGCGGTGGTGCGCGTGGTGGACACCGGCGTCGGCATGGACACCGGGCTCATGGCGCGCCTGTTCGACCCCTTCGAGCAGGCCCCGCAGGACCTCGCCCGCAGCCGCGGCGGCCTGGGCCTGGGCCTGGCCCTCACCAAGGGCCTGACCGAGCTGCACGGCGGCACCGCGGAGGCGGCCAGCGAGGGCCCCGGCAAGGGCTCGGCCTTCACGCTGCGCATCCCGCTGGCCGCCTCCGCGGGCAGTGCGCCGCAGGCCCGCCCGGCCGGGGACGAGGCCAGCGGCCTGCGCATCCTCGTGGTCGAGGACAACCCCGACGCCGCGGCCACCCTGGGCGAGCTGCTGCAGCTGGCGGGCCACCAGGTGGAGCTCAGCGCCGACGGCGTCGCGGGCCTGCGCCAGGCCCGGTCCTTCCAGCCGCACGCGGTGATCTCGGACCTGGGCCTGCCAGGCGACCTCGACGGCTACCAGCTCGCACGCTGCCTGCGCGCCGACCCGCAGCTGCACGACGTGCAGCTGATCGCCGTCTCCGGCTATGCCGACCTCGACGCGCGCCGGCGCAGCGCCGAGGCCGGCTTCGACGCCCACCTGCCCAAGCCCGCCGACATCCGCAGCCTCGAGCGCCTGCTGCGCGGCGTCCGGCGCGAACTGCCGGGCCTGGCTGCATGACCCCGCCGGGCGCTCCTTGCGTTTGGACACACATTCGGATTGAAACAACCGCTTGCATTGCGTATCACCCTGATCCGCCCTGCGCACGGCGCGGGACGCATGAAGTTCCCGAACCCGTGTGGCCCTGCGGGGCCGGAGGTATTGCCATGGCCTACACACTCGAAGGCCGCCTGCTCGAGGTCTGCACCTGCAAGGCGGTCTGTCCCTGCTGGGTCGGCGAGGACCCGGATGGCGGCACCTGTGACGGCGCGCTCGCCTGGCGTTTCGACAAGGGCACGATCGATGGCATCGACGTCTCGGGCCTGGTCTTCGGCATGCTCGCCAAGATCCCCGGCAACGTGCTCAAAGGCAACTGGCGGGCGCAGGCCTTCATCGACGAGCGCGCGACCCCCGAGCAGCAGGACGCCATCGTCGGGGTGTTCACCGGCCAGAAAGGCGGCCCGGTGGCCGACCTCGCGGGCCTGGTGGGCGAGGTCGTCGGACTCGCGCGCGTGCCCATCACCTTCGACGTCGAGCAGGGCCGCGGCCACTTGCGCCTGGGCAGCGACGTCGTGGCCGACCTCGAGCCCTTCACCAGCGGCGCGGGCCATCCCACCACCATGGCGGACGCGGTGTTCTCCACCATCCCGGGCGCGCCCGCCTTCCTGGGCCGGGCGCCCAAGTACCAGGCCCGCTCCGACACCCTGGGTATCTCGGTCGACCTGAGCGGCCACAACGCGGTCCAGGGCGTGTTCCGCTTCGTCGGCTGACCGCGGCCCCGCCGCCCGGGCCGTGTCGATCGCCCCCGCACTGCGCCTGGCCCCGCCGACGCGGCAGGGGCTTTTCCTGGCGGCGTTCGCCGGGCTGTGCGCCCTGAGCTGGCTGGCGCTGGCCGGCTGGCACGCCTCGCCCTACGCGCACTACCTGCACACGCTGCCGGTGGGCAGCGGCGAGGTCTGCGCCGTGCCACAGCCGGTGCTCCAGGCCGGCCTGTACCTCGGCGGCTGGGTCCTGATGTCGGCCGCCATGATGCTGCCCAGCGCCTGGCCGCTGGTGGCGGTGTTCCTGCGGCTGACGCGCGCGCGCCCGGACCAGGGCGCCCTGGCCGGCCTGCTGGTGGCGGGCTACCTCGGCGTGTGGGCCGCCTTCGGCGCGCTGGCCTACGGCGCCGACGCCCTGGTGCATGCCCTCACCGACGGCAGCGGCTGGTGGTGGGCGAATGGGTGGGTCGTGGCGGCAGGCAGCCTGGCGGGCGCCGGCGCCTTCCAGTTCTCCGCGCTCAAGCACCGGTGCCTGGACGGCTGCCGCTCGCCCCTGGCCTTCGCCGTCGCGCGCTGGCGGGCGGTCACCCCGCGCGCCTCGGCGCTGCGCCTGGGCCTGGCCCACGGGGCCTACTGCGTCGGCTGCTGCTGGGCCCTGATGGCGATGATGGTGGCGGTGGGCCTGCAGCACCTCGGGTGGATGCTGGTCCTGGGCCTGCTGATGGCGCTCGAGAAGAACATGCCCTGGGGCCGCAGGCTCTCCGCCCCGACCGGCCTCGCGCTGCTTGCGGCCGCAGCGCTGCTGGCGGCGGGCCAGCTCCTGCCGGCCTGAGGCGCACCGCCCGGGCTACAGTCGGGGCCTCGCTGAACGACCGCCCCATGCACCAACGCGCCCTCGTCCTCTTCTCCGGCGGCCAGGACTCCGCCACCTGCCTGGCCTGGGCCCTGGACCGCTACGCCCATGTCGAGACCGTGGGCTTCGACTACGGCCAGCGCCATCGCGTCGAGCTCGACGTGCGCCGCGACTTCCTCGCGAAGCTGCGCGCCCGCCTCCCGCACTGGGACGGCAGGCTCGGCGAGGACCACCTGCTCGACCTGCGCCTGCTCGGACAGGTCAGCGACACGGCCCTCACGGCCGACAAGGCCATCGAGTTCGAACGCACCGGCCTGCCCAATACCTTCGTGCCGGGGCGCAACCTGATCTTCTTCACCTTCGCCGCCGCCATCGCCTACCGGCGCGGCCTGCCGGTGCTGGTGGGCGGCATGTGCGAAACCGACTACTCGGGCTACCCCGACTGCCGTGACGACACCCTCAAGTCGCTGCAGGTCACCCTGGGCCTGGGCCTGGACCAGCGCGTGGTGATCGAGACCCCGCTGATGTGGATCGACAAGGCCCGCACCTGGCAGCTCGCGCACGACCTGGGCGGCGCGGCCCTGGTGGACCTGGTCCGCGACGACACCCACACCTGCTACCTGGGTGATCGCAGCCAGCGCCACCCCTGGGGCGCCGGATGCGGCACCTGCCCCGCGTGCGAGCTGCGCGCGCAGGGCTGGGCCCGCTACCAGGACGCTTGCGCACCGGCACGCTCTGCCTAAGAATGGTCCGGAAGGGCGCGCTGCCACGCGTGCCCCTTCCGACATGGCCACAGACCCGCCTCCGCCCGAATCGGTGTTCGAAGCCGGCCATGCGCCGGCCTCGGTGCTGGTGGCCTCGCTGCACAGGCTGTCCCGGACGCTGTCGGTCGCCGTCATCGCCATCGGCCTGTCGGGCCTCCTCGGCTGGTGGCTCGACCTGCCCGCCCTGCGCCGCGTCTTCCCGGGTTACCAGAGCATCGTCTTCAACACCGCCGTGCTGTGCGTGGCCGCGGGCCTCGCCGTGCAGGCGCTGCACCGGGCCGGGGACGCGGGTGCGCAGCGCCTGGCCCGCCTGCTCGGTGCGCTGACGGGCCTGGTGGCCGCCGTCACGCTGCTGCAGGACCTGCTCGGTCACGACTTCGGCATCGACCAGCTGCTGCTGCCCCTCGGGCCCTACCCGGGCGAGACCACCGCGCGGATGGCCCCGACCACCTCGCTCGGGCTGGCGCTGTGCGGCGCCGCCATCGCCTGGCCCGAGCGCCCCGGGCCCCAGCGCACGCGCCAGCTGCTGCCCCTGGCCGTCACCATCCTGGCGCTGACGGCGCTCACGGGCTACATCTACGGCGCCGGCCCCCTCTACCGGCTCGGCGGCTTCAGCCGCGTGTCCCTGCTCTCGGCCTCGGCCCTGCTGCTGCTGTCGCTGGCCATCGTGTTCGCGCGCGCCGGCGAGGGCTGGACGCGGCACCTGTGCTCGCTCGGCCCCGACGGCACGCTATGGCGCCGCCTGCTGCCCCTGGTGCTCGTGGTCCCGCTGGCGCTGGCCCTGATCAACCGGCTCGGCGAAACCCAGGGCTGGTACGACCGCGCGGTCGGCGACGCCATCTTCAGCGCGCTGCTCGTCGTCGCCCTCCTGGCCGGCATCGCCCTCACCGCGCGCGACATCGCGGTGGCGGACGAGCGCGTCCACGAGACCCTGGAAGCGGCCCCGGCGGGCATGATCGTCGTGAACCGGCACGGCATCATCGAGCTGGTGAACTCGCAGGCCGAGCGCCTCTTCGGCCTCAGCCGCAGCGAGCTCGTGGGCACCAGCATCGACGCGCTCGTGCCGGACGAGACCCGCCCCACCCACGCCGCCAACCGCGCCCGCTTCCATGCGGCCCCCAGCGCGCGGCTCATCGGCGCCGGCCGGGACCTGTGGGCCCGCCGCGGCGACGGCACCGTCTTCCCCGTCGAGATCGGCCTGAACCCGCTGAAGGGATCGAACAGCGGCCGCGTGGTCGCCTCCATCATCGACATCACCGCCCGCAAGCAGGCCGAGGACGAACTGGCCCTTCGTGAGCAGCGCCTGCGCGAGACGCTGGAGGCGGCCCCCGCGGGCATGCTGGTCGTCAACCGGCAGGGGATCATCGAAGGCGTGAACACCCGGGCCGAGCGTCTCTTCGGCCTGCACCGCGACCGGCTGGTGGGCCTGGGCATCGACGCCCTGGTGCCCGACGAGGTGCGTGCCGGCCATGCCGCCAACCGGGAAAGCTTCCACGCCGCCCCCAGCGCGCGCGCCATGGGCCATGGGCGCGATCTGTGGGCCCGGCGCGGCGACGGCACCGTCTTCCCGGTGGAGATCGGCCTCAACCCGCTCAAGGGCGCCTCCGCCGGGCTGGTGCTGGCCTCCGTCATCGACATCTCCGCGCGCAAGCTGGCCGAGAACGAGCTGGCGCTGCGCGAGCAGCGTTTCAGTGCCGCCTTCGAGCAGGCGGCCGTCGGCATGGCGCAGGTCGGGCTCGACGGGCGCTGGCTGCGCGTGAACCGCAAGCTGTGCGACATCCTCGGCTACACCCGGTCGCAGCTGCTGGGGCTGACCTTCCAGGACATCACCCACCCCGACGACCTCGACGCCGACCTCGCCCTGGTGCGCCGCGTCCTCGACGGCGAAATCTCCACCTACACGATGGAAAAGCGCTACCGCCACCAGGACGGCCACACCCTCTGGGTGGAGCTCACCGTCTCCCTGGCGCGAAAGGCCGACGATCAGCCGGACTACTTCATCTCGGTGGTGGTGGACATCGATGCCCGCAAGCGGGCCGAGGAACGCGTGATCCAGAGCGAGGCCCAGATCCGGCGCATGAATGCCGAACTCGAACAGACCATCGCCACGCGCACGGCCGAACTCCGGTCGGCCAAGGAGGAGGCCGAGCGCGCCAACCGTGCCAAGGACTCGCTGCTCGCCAACGTGAGCCACGAGATCCGCACGCCGCTGAACGCCATCCTGGGAGCGGCGCAGGTGCTGGAGCGCGGCGCCCAGGGCGACCAGATGCAGGTGCTGGTGCGCGGCATCCGCAGCGCGGGCCGCAGCCTGGTCACCGTCATCAACGACCTGCTGGACCTCGCCAAGATCGAGGCCGGTCGGTTCGAGATCGTGCCGGCCCCCTTCGCGCTGCAGGACGTCCTGAGCACGCTGGCGGACGTGCTGCAATCCACCGCCGCCGAGAAGGGCCTGTGGCTTCGCATCCATGCGATCCCCCCGCAGGTCGAGGCCGTGGTCGGCGACTCGCAGCGCATCGGCCAGGTCCTTTACAACCTGACCGGCAACGCGATCAAGTTCACCGATCGCGGCGGGGTCGACGTGCGGGTCGAGGTGGTCCGTCGCGAAGGCGACCAGCTGACCCTGCGCTTTTCGGTGCAGGACACCGGGCCGGGCGTCGAGCCCGGGCTGCAGCCGAGGCTGTTCTCGCCCTTCGTGCAGGGCGACGGCCACGCGCGGCGGCAGCTGGGGGGCACCGGCCTGGGGCTGGCGATCTGCCGGCAGCTGGTGACGCTCATGGGCGGAGAGATCGGCGTCGACAGCGAGCCGGGCCGCGGCAGCACGTTCTGGTTCACGGTCACCTTGACCACCATTTCCGCCAGCGCCATCTCGGCGCGGCGTGAAAGCGCCACGCGGCCCGACGAGCGCCGGCTCGACGGGTTGCACGTGCTGATCGTCGACGATGCGCCCGTCAACCGGGAGATCGCGCGCCTGCTGCTGGAGGGAGAAGGCGCCACGGTGGACCTGGCCGAGAACGGCCAGCTCGCACTGGAGCGCCTGCGCGCAGGCCCGCAGGATTTCGACCTGGTGCTCATGGACGTGCAGATGCCGGTCATGGACGGCCTGGAGGCCGCGCGCCACATCCGCAACGACCCCCAGCTGCAGCGCATTCCGGTGCTGGCCCTGACCGCCGCCGCCCTGGAAAGCCAGCGGCAGCTCGCCCTGGAGGCCGGCATGGACGACTACATCGTCAAGCCCTTCGAGATGGACATGATGGTGGCAACGCTGCTTCGCATGACCCGGCGTGGCCCTGGGTAGGCTTTTCGTGCAATGGCCGTTTCGCGCGCAACTGTCACAATGCACAGCATCTTCACTGCGACCAGCACGCAATGTCTTCTGCCGAAGCCCTCAGGATGCTGGGCCAGTACCCCGAGACCCTGTTCGACAAGTACGGAGGCGCCCCCACGGTGGGCGCGCTGACACGTGACTTCTACCGCCGGATCATGAGCAACCCGATGCTCAAGGGCTATTTCGCCGGCGTGGACACCGAGCGGATGATCCGCCACCAGATCGTTTTCATCGCCTGGGTCATGGGCAAGCCGGACAAGCCTTACAGCCACGACCAGCTGAGGAACGCCCACATCACGCGGAAAATCACCAGCGCGGCCTATGAGGAAGTCATTCGCATCCTGCAGCAGGCCCTGGTGGCCGCCAACGTGGAGCTCGACGACCAGCGCGAGATCATCGAGCGGATCGACGGGCACCGGCACCTGATCGTCACCGGCTGACCGCCACCCGCTGGACGCTGCGAGGCGCGGTCCTCACTCCGCCTTGATGTTGGCGGCCTTGATGATCTCCGCCCAGCGCGCGTGCTCGGTGCGGATGTACTGCGCGAATTCCGCCGGCGACCGGCTCGGGTGCACCGAGATCGCGGTGGCGGCGAACTTGTCCTGCACCTCCTTGCGCGCCAGCCCCTTGGCCAAGGCGGCATGCAGCTTCTGGACGATCTCCGGCGGCAGGCCCGCCGGCCCGCCCATGCCGAACCAGGGCGCCACCACCATGCCCGGGAAGCCCGACTCCTTCGCCGTCGGCACCTGGGGCAGCAGCGGCGAGCGGTTCTCGGACAGCACCGCCACCGGCTTGATGCGGTCGGCCTTGATCTGGGGCAGGGCCACCACCAGCGAGCTCTGGGAGTCCAGCTGCGTCGATCCGCCGATCAGGTCCTGGATCTGTTGCGCCGCTCCCTTGTAGGGCACGTGGTTCAGCTTCACGCCGGCCTGGTGCTGGAACAGTTCGGCCGCCAGGTGCGGGATGGTGCCCACGCCGGGCGTGCCGTAGGCCACCTGGCCGGGCTTGCCGCGGGCATGGGCCGCGAGTTCGCCGAGGGTGTTGAACGCGGCCTCCTTGTTGGCAACGAGGATGGGCGTCGTGGACACCATGTTGGTGATCGGCGCGAAGTCCTTGAAGGTGTCGAAGCCCGGGCTGCCCAGGTGCGGCGCGATGGCCACCGTGATCGCGACCAGGCCGATGGTGTAGCCGTCGGGCGGGGACTTGGCCAGCACGTTCAGCCCCAGCACGCCGTTGCCGCCGGGACGGTTGTCGACGACCACCGCCTGCTTCAGCTCCTGCCGCAGGATCTCGGCGGCTTCGCGCCCGATCAGGTCCGTCGGCCCGCCCGCCGGGAAGGGGACGATCAGCTTGATGGGCCGGCTGGGCCATTCATCCGCGTGCACCGCGGCAGAAAAGGCCAGCACCGACGCGAGCAGGATCCGGGGCCATCGGGTCATGAAGGGAATTCCTTGACAGGTTGTGGATGGGGAAACGGCTGGACCATTCTGTGGGTCTTCATGCCTCCCGTCTACCGTCGAGCAGTCGCCTCGGCGTCCCGGCCCCAACGAAAACGGCCTCCGAAGAGGCCGTCCTGCCGTGGCGAACCGGGTCAGACGTCGATATTCGCCGCCCTCAGCGCGTTCGTTTCGATGAAGTCGCGCCGCGGCTCCACTTCGTCTCCCATCAGCATGGTGAACACCTTGTCGGCCTCGATGGCGTCCTCGATCTGCACGCGCAGCAGGCGGCGCACCGTCGGGTCCATCGTGGTCTCCCACAGCTGCTCGGGGTTCATCTCGCCCAGGCCCTTGTAACGCTGGCGGCTGGTGGCGCGCTCGGCCTCGCCGATCAGCCAGTGCATGGCCTGGCGGAAGTCGGAGACCTTCTCCTGCTTCTGCCGCTCGCCCTCGCCGCGGCGCACCACCGCCCCTTCCTTGAGCAGGCCGCGGAAGGTGTCGGCGGCCTCGGCCAGCGCACGGTAATCGGCACCGTGCACGAAGTCCTGCGTGATCACGCTGCTCTTGACGTTGCCGTGGTGGCGGCGCGAGATGCGCAGGATCGGCTTGTCGCTGCGCGCGTCGAACTCGCCGGCCACCTCGGCCGGCGCGGCGTTGGTGAGGCGGTCGATCTCCTGCAGCTTGGCCTGCAGCGCGGTAGCCGACGCCTCGGCTTCGGCCACCGTGTCCAGGTTCAGGGCCACGCCGTCGGCGATGGCGCGCAGCGCCTCGGCATCCATGAAGCCGGAGAGGCGGTTGATCACCGATTCGGCCACCTGGTGCTTGCGCGCCAGTTCGGCCAGCGTCTCGCCGGACAGCACCGTGGCCTCGTCACCGCCCGTGCTCACGCTCGCGCCCGCCAGGGCAATGCGCAGCAGGAAGCCGTCGAGCTCGGTGCCGTCCTTCAGGTACAGCTCCTCCTTGCCGGCCTTGACCTTGTACAGGGGCGGCTGCGCGATGTAGATGTGGCCGCGCTCGACCAGCTCGGGCATCTGGCGGTAGAAGAACGTGAGCAGCAGCGTGCGGATGTGCGCGCCGTCCACGTCCGCGTCGGTCATGATGATGATGCGGTGGTAGCGCAGCTTGGCCACGTTGAAGTCGTCGGCGCCGTTGCTGCCGCCGTTCTCGCTGGCCTTGCCGATGCCGGTGCCCAGGGCCGTGATCAGCGTGAGGATCTCAGCGCTCGTGAGCAGCTTCTCGTAGCGCGCCTTCTCCACGTTCAGGATCTTGCCGCGCAGCGGCAGGATCGCCTGGAACTTCCGGTCGCGGCCCTGCTTGGCCGAGCCGCCGGCGGAGTCGCCCTCCACGATGTAGATCTCGCACATCGCGGGGTCCTTCTCCTGGCAGTCCGCCAGCTTGCCCGGCAGGCCCATGCCATCGAGCACGCCCTTGCGGCGCGTCATCTCGCGGGCCTTGCGGGCCGCCTCGCGGGCCTTGGCAGCCTCGATGATCTTGCCGACGATGATCTTGGCGTCGTTGGGACGCTCCTGCAGGTAATCGTTCAGCGTGCGGGCCACCACGTCTTCCACCGGCCCGCGCACTTCGCTGGACACCAGCTTGTCCTTGGTCTGGCTGGAGAACTTGGGCTCGGGCACCTTGACCGACAGCACGCAGGTCAGGCCCTCGCGCATGTCGTCGCCCGAGACCTCGACCTTGGCCTTCTTGGCCAGGTCGTTCTCCTCGATGTACTTGTTGATCACACGGGTCATCGCCGCGCGCAGGCCGGTCAGGTGGGTGCCGCCGTCACGCTGGGGGATGTTGTTCGTGAAGCAGAGGACTTGCTCGTTGTAGCCGCTGTTCCACTGCATCGCGACTTCGACGCCGATGTTCGTATTCTGGTCACTTTGCCTATCACCCAGCGCATGGAACACGTTGGGGTGCAGGACGGTCTTGCCCTTGTTGATGAAGTCCACGAAGCCCTTGACGCCGCCGGCGCCGGAGAAGTCGTCGTGCTTGCCCGAGCGCTCGTCCACCAGCTTGATGTTGACGCCGTTGTTCAGGAACGAGAGCTCGCGCAGGCGCTTGGACAGGATCTCGTAGTGGAAATCGTTGTTTTCCTTGAAGATCTCGGTGTCCGGCAGGAAGTGCACCTCGGTGCCGCGCTTGTCGGTGTCGCCGATGATCTTCATCGGCGAGATCTCCACGCCATCGACCTTCTCGATGATGCGGTGCTGGACCACGCCCTTGCTGAACTCCAGCGTGTGGACCTTCCCCTCGCGGCGCACGGTCAGGCGCAGCATCTTGGACAGCGCGTTCACGCAGGACACGCCCACGCCGTGCAGGCCGCCCGAGACCTTGTACGAGTTCTGGTTGAACTTGCCGCCCGCGTGCAGCTCGGTCAGGGCGATCTCGGCGGCCGAGCGCTTGGGCTCGTGCTTGTCGTCCATCTTGATGCCGGTGGGAATGCCGCGGCCGTTGTCCACCACGCTGATGGAGTTGTCGGTGTGGATGGTCACCACGATGTCATCGCAATGGCCGGCCAGCGCCTCGTCGATGGAGTTGTCCACCACCTCGAACACGAGGTGGTGCAGGCCGGTGCCGTCGGACGTGTCGCCGATGTACATGCCCGGGCGCTTGCGCACCGCCTCGAGGCCTTCCAGGATCTGGATGGCGTTCTCGCCGTAACCCTCGCTCGCGCCCGCCTGGTTCGGGTCGATCTTGGGTTGGTAGTTGGAGCTTTCCTCCCCGGTCGGCATGTTGTCTTCGGACATAAGCTGCGGTCTTGCGATCTCGTGAATGGCGCAACCCGCCGGTCACGGCGGGTCGCTGGATGGGAGCGGTGGCGGCTCGGCGCGCGACGCCGGGTCAGATGCGCATCGGCATCACGACGTACTTGAAGGCGTTGTTCTCGGGGTTGGTGACCAGCGCGGAGCTGTTGGAGTCCTGCAGGTCGATCTTGACCATGTCCTGGCTCATGTTGGCGAGCGCGTCGATCAGGTAGGTCACGTTGAAGCCGATCTCGATGGTGTCGCCACCGTAATCGATGTCGAGCTCGTCGACGGCCTCCTCCTGCTCGGCGTTGTTCGACGCCACGCGCAGGGTGCCCGGCTCGATGTTCAGGCGCACGCCCTTGAACTTCTCGCTGGTCAGGATGGCGGTGCGCTGCAGGCTGGCCAGCAGCGGCGCGCGGCCCAGGGTCACCGAGTTGCGGTGGTTCTTGGGGATCACGCGGTTGTAGTCGGGGAACTTGCCTTCGACCAGCTTGGTGACGAACTCCATGCCGCCGAAGCTGAACTTGGCCTGGTTGCTGGCGAACTGCATCTCGATCGCGCCTTCGGCGTCGGACAGCAGGCGCTGCAGCTCCAGCACGGTCTTGCGCGGCAGGATCACTTCCTGGCGCGGTACTTCCACGTCCAGCGTGGCGCTGGCATAGGCCAGGCGGTGGCCGTCGGTGGCCACCAGCGACAGCTGCTTGCCCTCGGCGACGAACAGGATGCCATTGAGGTAGTAGCGGATGTCATGCACCGCCATGGCGAAGGAGACCTGATTGAGCAGGTCCTTGAGCGTCTTCTGCGGCACGCTGAACACGGGGCCGAAGCTGGGCGCCTCCTGCACCAGCGGGAAATCCTCGGCGGGCAGGGTCTGCAGCGTGAAACGGCTCTTGCCGCCCTTGAGCATCAGCTTGTTCTGGCTGGACTCCAGGCTGACGGTCTGGTCCGAAGGCATGGTGCGCAGGATGTCGATCAGCTTGCGCGCACCCACCGTGGTGGTGAAGTTGCCGGGGTCGCCATCCAGTTCGGCGGTCGTGCGGATCTGGATCTCCAGGTCGCTGGTGGTCAGTTGCAGCGAGCTGCCGGTCTTGCGGATCAACACGTTGGCCAGCACGGGAAGGGTGTGCCTGCGCTCGACGATGCCGGCCACCGATTGCAGGACGGACAGCACTTTGTCTTGCGTAGCCTTCAGGACGATCATTTCCACCTCTTCTCTTATGAATTCTTTAATTAAGGATAGTAGTAGCTAGTAAAGGGCGCGGTCCCGTGTGGACAACCGCCATTTTCCCCTGATTCCTCAGGCACTTAGGCGATTTTGAACGCTGTGGGCGCCCCTGCTTCACTGCTGTCCTGCCAGGATGAACAAATCCGCCGGATCGCCGGCTCCTGTGGACAACTGCCCGGTTGTTCAAGAAATATCCCCAGCCTTGTGCCTTGACGCCGCGGAGGAGCTGTGCCAGCCGCGCGGCCGGGATTTCCGGACCGCGAACCGGGGAAGTTGCATGCCTGTCTTCCTACTGAATTCTTTATTTAAGGATAGTAGTAGCTAGTAGAGGAAGCGCTGCTTCTGTGGACAACCTGATTTTCCTCTTCAATATCAACGACTTGCGATTCGACCGAGACTGTGGGCGCCCGCGCTTTCGGGCTGTCACGGAAATCTGGACAACTTGCCGCCAGGGCCCCGGCCTGTGGATAAGGCTGGAGTTGTTCCAGAACTATCCCCAGCCTTGTTCCTTTTTCACCCCTTCAGGGTCTGCTCGAGCACGTGCAGCTGCTGGTTGAGCTCCGTCAGCTGCTGGCGTTCCGCGGCGATCTTGCGGACCGCGTGCAGCACCGTGGTGTGGTCGCGGCCGCCGAACAGCTCGCCGATCTCGGGCAGGCTCTTCTGGGTCAGCTCCTTGGCCAGGTACATCGCGATCTGGCGCGGGCGGGCGATCGAGGCCGGGCGCTTCTTGCTGTACATGTCGGCGACCTTGATCTTGTAGTAGTCGGCCACCGTCTTCTGGATGTTCTCCACGCTGATCTGCCGGTTCTGGATCGACAGCAGGTCCCGCAGCGCCTCGCGCGCGAGCTGGATGGAGATTTCCTTCTGGTTGAAGCGCGAGTACGCCAGGATCTTGCGCAGGGCGCCTTCGAGCTCGCGCACGTTGGAGCGCACGTTCTTGGCGACGAAGAAGGCCACCTCCTCCGGCATCTCGGCGCTCTCGGCCCGGGCCTTGTTGATCAGGATGGCCACGCGCATTTCCAGCTCGGGCGGCTCGATCGCGACCGTCAGGCCGGAGTCGAAGCGCGAGACCAGGCGTTCGTGGATGTCCGCCAGGCCCTTGGGGTAGGTGTCGCTGGTCATGACGATGTGGGACTTCTTGGCCAGCAGCGCTTCGAAGGCGTTGAAGAACTCCTCCTGGGTGCGGTCCTTGTTGGCGAAGAACTGGACGTCGTCGATCAGGAGCAGGTCCAGGGAGTGGTACTTCTCCTTGAACTGGTCGAAGGTCTTGCGCTGGTAGGCCTTGACCACATCCGACACGAACTGCTCGGCGTGGATGTAGAGAACCTTGGCGTTGGGCCGGTCGGCCAGCAGCTTGTTGCCCACGGCGTGGACCAGGTGGGTCTTGCCCAGGCCCACCCCGCCGTAGATGAACAGCGGGTTGTACAACTGGCCCGGCGTGCTGGCCACGTGCATGGCGGCGGCGCGCGCCATGCGGTTGGCCGTGCCCTCGACCAGGTTGTCGAAGGTCAGGGCGGTGTTCAGGCGGTTCTTGAAGCCGCCGGCATTGGCGTCCTCGGCCATCTCGACCGGTTCGGCCGGGGCTCCGGCCTCGGCCTGGGCCGGGGCGACGAACGTGCGGACGGGGGCTTCACGCTGAGCGAGCGCCAACTCCAGCTGGACCGGCTGGCCGTACACCTTCTCCAGCACGGCGGAGATGCGGCCGGCGTACTGGGCGCGGATCCAGTCGAGCTTGAAGCGGTTGGCCACGTAGATCGTGACCCGGGAGAAATCATCCGAGACCTGGGCCGCGAGGGGCTTGATCCAGGTGTTGAACTGCTGCTCGGGCATCTCCTGAGCCAGCTGTTCCATGCAGGCCTGCCAGAGCGTATCGCCAGCCCCCATCGAGGCGTCCCCGGTCAGGCTGTGGTGTTGCCCCTCGCTCATGTGTGGCCGTTGCCTTTGTGGATATTGTTCATGGGCGCAAACGCTCGATTCTAAATTATTCAGAACTTGTCCACAACCTTGCCCACGGGTCCTCTCCTCGGAAACCCCTAGGCGAACGTCGGGGTGTCTTGCCCTAGCACAAGAAATGCGCGATACTCGCGGGTTTTCCCGAGAACGATCATGAAACGCACCTACCAACCCTCCAAAGTGCGCCGCGCGCGTACCCACGGCTTTCTGGTCCGCATGAAGACCCGCGGTGGCCGTGCCGTCATCAACGCTCGCCGCGCCAAGGGCCGCAAGCGCCTGGCCGTCTGAGCCGGCTGCGCGCGTCCCTGCACCGCAGCGCTGCGTTCCCCGGATCGCACCTGACGTGCAGCGGCTGAAGACGCGAGTCCAGTTCCAGGCCGTCATGGACGGCCAGACCGTGTCGCGTACGCCCCACTTCGCGTTGCATCGCGCGTCGCTGGACGTCACAGGGCCTGGGTCCGAGGGACCGCAGGCCCTGTTTGTCGTCCAGGAACCCTGGATTGGCGCCGTCGTCCCCAAGCGGTGGGCGCGCCGCGCCGTCACGCGCAACGCCATCAAGCGTCAGATCTACACCGTGGCCCAGGACCTCGCTCCCCGGTTGCGCGTCGCCGCGCACGTGGTGCGCCTGCGCACGGCTTTCGACCGGCAGCAGTTCACCAGCGCCACGTCCGCAGCCCTCAAGCGGGCGGTGCGTGAGGAGCTGCAGCAGCTGTTCGCGGGAGCACGGCCATGATCCGCGCCGTCCTCACCGGCCTGGTCAGGGGCTACCGGCTGCTCCTGTCCCCCTGGCTCGGGTCGGCCTGTCGTTTCACCCCGACCTGCTCCGCCTACGCCCTCGAGGCGCTGGACCGCCATGGCGCCGGCTGGGGCAGTTACCTCACGCTCGCCCGCCTGGCCCGTTGCCACCCGTGGTGCGACGGGGGCCATGACCCCGTGCCGGCGCAGCCGCCGCGCCTGTTCACGCGCCTGGTTTCCACCCTTCCTTCCAAGAAGTCTTCATGAACGACATTCGTCGCACCATCCTGTGGGTGGTCTTTGGTTTCTCGCTGGTGATGCTGTGGGACCAGTGGCAGCTGTTCAACGGCCGGCCCGCCTTCTTCTTCCAGTCGCCCACGGCCCAGACCGCCGCCAAGGGCGCGGCCTCCGCGGCGAGTGCCGCCGTGCCCCAGGCCGCCAAGGGCGCTGCCGCCGTTCCGTCGGCCGGCGCCGAACCCTCGGCCGCGCCGCGTGAGCGCTTCACCGTGACGACCGACGTCCTGCGCCTGACCTTCGACACCGAGGGCGGCAGCCTGGTCGGCTCCGAGTTCCTCAAGCACGCGGCCGATGCCGTGGACGGCAAGAAGACCACCGCCAACTTCGTGCTGCTGGAAGACAATGCCAACCGCGTCTACGTGGCCCAGACCGGCCTGATCGGCGGCGATTTCCCCAACCACAAGACGGTGATGACCGCCACCGGCGAGCGCCAGCTCAAGGACGGCGCGAACGAACTGACCGTGCGCTTCGAGTCGCCCGAGAAGAACGGCGTCAAGCTGGTCAAGACCTACACGCTCAAGCGCGGCGCCTACGACATCCCGGT
Source organism: Ramlibacter sp. MAHUQ-53 (assembly GCF_052600055.1). Lineage (NCBI taxonomy): Bacteria > Pseudomonadati > Pseudomonadota > Betaproteobacteria > Burkholderiales > Comamonadaceae > Ramlibacter > Ramlibacter sp. MAHUQ-53. The sequence goes on along the minus strand of NZ_JBQWTS010000006.1, from coordinate 81,794 downwards.
CAAGGTCGACATCGTCAACGCCGGCGGCGCGCCGGTCTCGCCTCAGCTGTACCTGCAGCTGGTGCGTGACGGCAGCAAGCTGGCCACCGACTCCTCCTTCTATTCCACCTTCACCGGCCCCGCGGTCTACACCGAGGAGCAGAAGTTCCAGAAGGTCGAGTTCGCCGACATCGACAAGGGCAAGGTCGAACACCAGAAGCAGTCCACCGCCGGCTACGTGGCCATGGTGCAGCACTACTTCGCCAGCGCCTGGATCCTGCCCCAGGGCGTGCAGCGCGAGCTGTTCGTCCGCAAGGTGGACAACGTCTACGCCGCCGGCATGATCACCCCCGCCGAGGCCGTCGCTCCCGGCGCCACGAAGAGCGTGCAGGCCACCTTCTTCGCCGGACCCCAGGAAGAGAAGATGCTCGAGCAGGTCGCGCCCGGCCTGGACCTGGTCAAGGACTACGGCTGGCTCACCATCCTGGCCAAGCCCCTGTACTGGCTGATGGACAAGCTGCATGGCTTCATCGGCAACTGGGGCTGGACCATCATGGCCCTGGTGCTGGTGATCAAGATCGCCTTCTACTGGCTGCAGGCGAAGGGCTACCAGAGCATGGCCAAGATGAAGGCGGTGAACCCGCGCATCATGGCCATGCGCGAGCGCCTCAAGGACAACCCCCAGCAGATGCAGCAGGAGATGATGAAGCTGTACCGCGAGGAGAAGGTCAACCCCATCGGCGGCTGCCTGCCGATCCTGGTGCAGGTGCCGGTGTTCATCGCGCTGTACTGGGTGCTGCTGTCCTCCGTCGAGATGCGCCACGCCCCGTGGATCGGCTGGATCCATGACCTGTCGGCCAAGGACCCGTACTTCATCCTGCCCATCGTCATGACCCTGTCCACGATGCTGCAGACCGCCCTGAACCCGGTGCCGCCCGACCCGATGCAGGCCAAGATGATGTGGTTCATGCCGCTGATCTTCTCGGTGATGTTCTTCTTCTTCCCGGCCGGCCTGGTGCTGTACTGGATCACCAACAACGTGCTGTCGATCGCCCAGCAGTGGCTGATCAACTCGCGCATGGGGGTGCCGCCGGAATTCAACCTGCCGAAGTTCAAGTAAGCAAGACCAGGGGCCGCGCAGCGGCCCTTGTCACGTGTGCCCATGCTCAACACGCGCCAGCAACCCATTGCCGCCATCGCCACCGCACCCGGCCGCGGGGCGGTGGGCATCGTGCGGGTGTCGGGCCGGGATGTCGCGCCCGTCGTCGCCGCCGTCTGCGGCCGCTCCCTCAAGCCGCGCGAGGCCACCTACCTGCCGTTCCGCGCGGCCGACGGCTCGCCCATCGACCATGGCCTGGCGATCCATTTCCCCGGGCCCAACTCCTACACCGGCGAGGACGTGCTGGAGCTCCAGGCCCACGGCGGCCCGGTGGTGCTGCAGCTGCTGCTGGCGCGCTGCCTGGAGGCGGGTGCGTCCATCGGCGTGCGGGTGGCCGAGCCCGGCGAGTTCACCCAGCGCGCCTTCCTCAACGACAAGATCGACCTGGCCCAGGCCGAGGCCATCGCCGACCTGATCGACGCCAGCACCGAGGCGGCCGCGCGCAGCGCCAGCCGCTCGCTGGCCGGCGACTTCTCCCGCGAGATCCATGCCCTGCGCGATGCGCTGGTGCACCTGCGCATGCTGGTGGAGGCCACGCTCGACTTCCCCGAGGAGGAGATCGACTTCCTCCAGCAGTCCGATGCCCAGGGCCAGCTCGATCGCCTGCGGACGCAGCTCGAGGTCGTCATGCAGCGCACCCGCCAGGGCGCGCTGCTGCGCGAGGGCATCAAGGTCGTGATCGCCGGCCAGCCCAATGCCGGCAAGAGCTCCCTGCTCAACGCCCTGGCCGGCGCGGAGCTGGCCATCGTCACGCCCATCGCCGGCACGACGCGCGACATCGTCAGCCAGGCGATCCAAATCGAGGGCGTGCCGCTGCACGTGATCGACACCGCTGGCCTGCGTGACAGCGAGGACCCGGTGGAAAGGATCGGCATCGAGCGCGCCTGGACCCAGATCGCCCAGGCCGATGCCGTGCTGTTCCTGCACGACGTCAGCCGTCGCGGCGAGGCCGGCTACCAGGCCGCCGACGCCGAGATCCAGCGCACGCTGGCGGCCACGCGCCCGGCCAGCGTGCCGGTGATCGAGGTCTGGAACAAGGTGGACCTGTCGCACGAGGCCCTGCCCGAGGGCGGCATCGCGCTGTCCGCGCGCACCGGCGAGGGGCTGGAGGCCTTGCGCCGGCGCCTGCTCGAAATCGCCGGCTGGCAGGCCGCTGCCGAAGGCGTGTGGCTGGCGCGCGAGCGCCATGTGCAGGCGCTGCGGCGGGTGCAGTCGCACCTGGCGGAGGGCGACGCCTTCCTGGCCCCCGAGGCCCTGGCGCTGGACCTGCTCGCCGAGGAGCTGCGCCTCGCCCAGAACGCCCTCAACGAGATCACCGGCGAATTCACCGCCGACGACCTGCTGGGCGTGATCTTCTCCAGCTTCTGCATCGGCAAGTAGCCACGCCCGCCAGGCGCGCGCGCCTCAGCCTCCGAGCAGCTTTTCCTCGGCGCGCGCCAGTGGCTCCACCTGGCCGCCCAGCACCAGGGTGTCGCCATCCTGCAGCAGCAGGTCGTCGGCGACAGCCGCACTGCGACCGTTCGCGCGTCGCACGCTGACCACCCGCACGCCCATGGCATGCAGCGCCAGGTCACCCAGCGGCTGGCCCGCCATCCGCGCACCCAGGGGCAGGGTCACGGTCGATAGGCGCTCGGCCTCTCCCTCGTCGCTGGGGTCGTCCGCGCCGTGGAAGTAGCCGCGCAGCAGGTCGTAGCGCGCGTCGCGCTGGTCCTGCACGATGCGGATCACGCGGCGCATCGGCACGCCCACCAGGGCCAGCGCGTGGCTGGCGAGCATCAGCGAGCCTTCGAGCGCCTCGGGCACCACCTCGGTGGCGCCGGCAGCCCGCAGCTTCTGCAGGTCGCGGTCGTCCTGCGTGCGCACGATCACCGGCACCTGTGGCGCGTGCGAGCGGGAGACGTCCAGCACCTTGAGCGCGCCGGGCACATCCAGGTAGGTGACCACGACCGCGCTGGCGCGGGCCAGGCCCGCCGCCATCAGCGCCTGCAGCCGCGCCGCATCGCCGAACACCACCGAGTCGCCGGCGGCGGCGGCCTGACGCACCCGGTCCGGGTCCAGGTCCAGGGCGATGTAGGGGATGCCCTCGCGATCGAGCATGCGGCCCAGGTTCTGGCCGCAGCGGCCGTAGCCGCAGATGATCACGTGCTTGGCGGTGTTGATCGACTTGCGCGCGATGCTCGTCATCTGCAGCGACTGCTGCAGCCACTCGCTGGACACCAGCTTCATCACGATGGCGTTGGTCCACATCATGATGAAGGGCGTGGCCAGCATCGAGATCACCATGCTCGCCAGGATCGGGTTGAACAGGTCCGGCGCGATCAGCCGGTGGGCCTGGGACAGCGTCAGCAGCACGATGCCGAACTCGCCGGCCTGCGCCAGGTACAGGCCGGTGCGCAGCGAGACGCCGGCCGAGGCGCCCAGCCCGCGCGCCAGCGCGGTCACCAGCACCAGCTTGAACAGCACGGGCAGCGTGAGCAGCACGATCACCAGGCCCCAGCGCTCGAACACCCAGCGCCAGTCCAGCATCATGCCGATGCTGATGAAGAACAGCCCCAGCAGCACGTCGTGGAAGGGCCGGATGTCGGTCTCCACCTGGTGCTTGTACTCGGTCTCCGCGATCAGCATGCCGGCGATGAACGCGCCCAGCGCCAGCGACAGGCCGGCCTGCTCGGTCAGCCAGGCCAGGCCCAGGGTGATCAGCAGCAGGTTGAGGATGAAGAGCTCCTCGCTCTTGCGCCGGGCAACCAGGGTCAGCCACCAGCGCATGAGCTTCTGGCCGCCCGCCAGCAGGAGGATGACCAGCGCCGTGGCCTTGAGCATGGCCACCCCCAGGGCGGTGAGCAGTGCCTCGGGCGGGCTGCCCAGGGCGGGGATCAGCACCAGCAGGGGCACCACCGCCAGGTCCTGGAACAGCAGCACGCCCATGACCCGCTTGCCGTGCTCGGACTCCAGTTCGAGCCGCTCGGCCATGAGCTTGACGACGATCGCGGTGCTGCTCATGGCCAGCGCGCCGGACAGGGCCACCGCCGCCTGCCAGCCCACGCGCCAGCCGGGTGGCACGACCGCGGCCAGCGCCAGCATGCCCGCGGTGGCCAGGGCGATGGTCAGCGTGACCTGGAACAGCCCCAGCCCGAACACGTGCGAGCGCATGGCACGCAGCTTGGGCAGGTTGAACTCCAGGCCGATCACGAACATCAGGAACACCACGCCGAACTCGCCCAGGTGGTGCACGCCGGCCGTGTCCTGCGCCAGGCCCAGCGCGTTGGGGCCGATGACCACGCCCACCACCAGGTAGCCCAGCATCGGCGGCAGCTTCATCGAGCGGAACGCCACCACGCCCATGACCGCGGCCAGCAGGTACAGGAGCGTGAGTTCGAGCGTGGACATGCCCCCGATCCTAAGCGGACGGACCCTGCCTGCGGCAGGGCAGGCCCCGGTGACCGGACCGCCTACGTAAAATCCGCGCATGACCGCACCCACCGCCCCGACCGAGGGGTTCGACGCCGCGCGTGCGCTGCGCCTGGCCCAGGAAACCTTCGACATCGAGGCCGCCGCCATCCAGGGCCTGAAGGCCCGCACCGGCGAGTCCTTCGCCCGCGCGGTGGGGGCGATGCTCGCCGTGCGCGGACGCGTCGTCGTCACCGGCATGGGCAAGAGCGGCCACATCGGCCGCAAGATCGCCGCCACCCTCGCGTCCACCGGCACGCCGGCGATGTTCGTGCACCCGGCCGAGGCCAGCCACGGCGACCTGGGCATGATCAAGGCCATCGACCTCGTGCTGGCCATCTCCAACGGCGGCGAAAGCGACGAGATCACCGCCATCCTGCCGGTCCTCAAGCGCCAGGGCGTGCCCCTGGTGGCCATGACCGGCAACCCGACCTCCACCCTCGCCCGCCATGCGGACATCCTCCTGGACAGCGGCGTCGAGAAGGAAGCCTGCCCCCTGAACCTCGCGCCCACCGCCAGCACCACCGCCCAGCTCGCGCTGGGGGACGCGCTCGCCGTGGCCCTGCTGGACGCGCGCGGCTTCCGCCCCGAGGACTTCGCCCGCTCCCACCCGGGCGGTGCGCTGGGGCGCAAGCTGCTCACGCATGTCTCGGACGTCATGCGCTCGGGCGACGCCGTGCCCCGCGTGGCGCCCGAGGCCTCGTTCTCCGACCTGATGCGGGAGATGAGCCGCAAGGGCCTGGGCGCCTCGGCCATCGCCGACGGCGAGGGCCGCGTGCTCGGCATCTTCACCGACGGCGACCTGCGCCGCCTGGTCGAGAAGGGCCAGGACCTGCGCGGCCTGCTGGCGCGCGACGTCATGCACCCCGACCCCCGCACGGTGCGGGTCGACGTGCTGGCCGTCGAGGCCGCCGAGCTGATGGAGCTGCACCGCATCACCAGCGTGCTGGTGGTCGATGCCGACGGCCGCCTGTGCGGCGCCGTCAACAGCAACGACCTGATGCGGGCCAAGGTGATCTGACATGAGCGCCGCGCCGAACCCGGGGGCCGGTCCCCTGACGCCCGCCGTGAACTTCCCGCCCGAGCTGCTCCTGGCCGCCCAGGGCATCCGCGTGGCCTTCTTCGACATCGACGGCGTCTTCACCGACGGCGGCCTGTTCTTCAGCGACGAGGGCGAAACCCTCAAGCGCTTCAACATCCTCGACGGCCTGGGGGTCAAGCTCCTGCAGCAGGGCGGCATCACCCCGGTGGTGATCACCGGGCGGGATTCCGCGCCGCTGCGCAGGCGGCTGGCGGCGCTGGGCGTCACCCGCGTGTTCTACGGCACCGAGGACAAGGCGCCCGCCGCCGAGCGCTCGCTCGCCGAGCTGGGGCTGGACTGGTCGCAGGCCGCCGCCATCGGCGACGACTGGCCCGACCTGCCGGTGCTGCGCCGGTGCGCCTTCCCGGTCGCGCCCGCCAACGCCCACACGCAGGTGCGCGCCGCCGCCCGCCATGTCACCGCCGCGGCGGGTGGCCACGGCGCGGTGCGCGAGTTCTGCGACCTGCTCCTGGTGGCCGGCGGCCGCTACGCGCAGCTGCTGGAGAAGTACCGGTGACCTCCCCCCGCCTGCCGGCCCGGGCCTGGGGCTGGCTGCGCAACGCCTGGGACCGCCTCACGGTCTACCTGCCGGTGACCCTCATGGGCGTCCTCGCCCTGGGCACCTACCTGCTCGCGCGCCACACGCCGGTCTTCGGTCCCGCGCCGCCGCAGGCACAGGCGCGCCACGACCCCGACTATTTCCTGCGGCGCTTCTCGGTCAAGAGCTTCGACGCCAGCGGTCGCCTCAAGACCGAGGTGCAGGGCGCCGAGGGCCGGCACTATCCCGACACCGACACGCTGGAGGTCGACCAGCCGCGCATCCGCGCCTTCAACGCGCGCGGCGAGCTGACCGTGGCCACCGCCCGCCGCGCCCTGGCCAATGCCGACGGCTCCGAGGTCCAGCTGTTCGGCGACGCCGTCGTCACCCGCATGCCGGGCGTCGACGCCGGGGGCCGCGCCAAGCCGCAGCTGCAGGTGCGCAGCGAGTTCCTGCACTTCTTCATGAACACCGAGCAGATGCGCACGCACAAGCCGGTGGAGGTGGTGCGCGGCAACGACCGATTCACGGCCGACAGCCTCGACTTCAACAACCTCGATCTGCAGCTGCAGATGCAGGGCCGCGTGCGCGGGCAGCTCGCGCCCTCGCGGCCGAAATGAGGCCGGCAGCGCCGATGACGCGGATGCCGGGCCTGGCCTTCATCACCGGCGCGTCCAGCGGCATCGGGCAGGCGCTCGCCGCGCAGTACGCGCGTGACGGCTGGCGCCTGGCGCTGGTGGCGCGCCGCGTCGAGGCCCTGCAGGCGTGGGCACGCGCGCAGGGCCTGGGGCCCGACCGCTGCCTGTGCCTGGGGGCGGACGTCACCGACATCGAGTCCATCGTCGCCGCGGGCCAGGCCTGCCTGGACACGATGGGCGTGCCCGACGTGGTCATCGCCAACGCGGGCATCAGCACCGGCGTGGACACCGCCTTCCGCGAGGACCTGGCCGTCATCGCCCGCACCTACGCCGTCAACAACATCGGCCTCGCCGCCACCTTCCACCCCTTCATCCGCCCGATGGTGGCGCGGGGCAGCGGCCGGCTCGTGGGCATCGCCAGTGTCGCCGGCATCCGTGGCCTCCCGGGGCATGGGGCTTACTGCGCGAGCAAGGCCGCCGTCATCAGCTACTGCGAGTCGCTGCGCGGGGAACTGCGCGGCTCCGGGGTGAAGGTCGTCACCCTCGCGCCGGGCTATGTGGACACGCCGCTGACGCAGCACAACCCCTACCCCATGCCCTTCCTGATGCAGCCGGCCGACTTCGCCGCGCGCGCGGTGCGCGTCATCGCGGCGGGCGCGCGCTTTCGCGTCATTCCCTGGCAGATGGGGGTGGTGGCCAGGCTGCTGCGCGTGCTGCCCGATGCCTGGTTCGACCGCCTCCTCCACGGCCGCCCGCGCAAGCACCGGGGCCCGGTGCCCTGAAGACCCAGCGCGCATTCATCGCGAAGTTCGCGCCGAACGCCGCACCCACGCCCAGCGCCTTGGCCAGCGTGGCATGCACCGGCAGCAGCGCCGCGGCGAGCGCGGTCACGCCGGTGTTGATCGACAGCCCGAGCAGCGCGAAGGCCAGGAACAGCCCGGCCCGGCGGGCGTCGCGCCAGTCGCTGCGGAACACCCAGCGCGAGGACAGCAGGTAGTTCACCACCGCGGCCAGGCCGAAGCTCGCCGCTGCCGCGGCCGCCACCGGGGCGAGCCGCGGCGCCAGCAGGTGGAAGCCGCCGATGTCCACCGCCGCCGCCGTGCCCGCGGTGGCGGCATACCCGAGCAGGCGCCGGCTCATGCCCCGGCCGGCAGCGCGCGCCAGGGCGCCTCGCCGTAGTGGTGGAAGGTGGGCACTGCCTCGTGCCGCTTGCGCGATCGCAGCAGGGCGCGGGCGCCGGCGCGCCGGGCCACGGCCACGTCGCGGTCCAGCCGGTCGCCCACCACCAGCGTGCGCGAGGCTGGCACGCCGCTTCGCAGCAGGATCGCGTGCAGGCCCCGCGGGTCGGGCTTGAGCCGGCCGATGCCCGGGTCTGAGGCGCTCACCACCAGGTCGGCCTGCAGCCCCAGGGCGCCGAGCTTGTCGTGGGCGGGGTAGTCGGACAGCACCGCCACCTGCTTGCCCGCCCGGCGCAGCGCCTCGAACACCCGCTCCACCTGCGGCGCGCGGCAGGCTTGCAGCAGCGGCAGCGGCCGGCGCTCCATCCATTCGTGCACCAGCCGGCGGACCTCGCAGGCCTGGGCGCCCACGCGCTGCGCGGTGCGCTCGTACTGCAGCCGCAGGAAGTCCGCGCCTTCCTCCTGGCCCAGCGCCTCGCGCACCTGGCGGAACACCCGCAGCACCCGCGGCGTGTGCAGGCTGCGGGTGCGCCAGGCCTCCAGCATCAGCCGCCGCGCCATCGCGCCGCGCAGCGTGCCGGCCTCGTACAGCGTACCGTCGACGTCGAACACCACGAGGTCGATCGCGCCCCAGTCGAGTCCGTGCTCCATCAGCGCGCCTCCCAGCGCAGGTAGTGCGGCTCGGCCAGACCCTGCAGCCTCGGCAGGTTGATGAAGCTCAGGGCCACCAGCGCCAGCAGCGTCAGCGCGCTGATGCCCATGAGGCGCTTCTCGCGAAACAGCTTCTCCGGCTTCTGGGCCACCGAGCCGCTGCGCATGGACAGCGCCAGGTAGTGCGCGAACAGCGCCACCACGAAGGGACAGGCCACCAGGTACTCGATGCGGTACTTCACCAGGAAGAACCCGAGCAGCAGCGTCGACAGCAGCGCGTACACGAAGCACGAGACGGTCAGGCGCTCCTCGGTGTAGTGGCGGAACGAGCGCCGGTAGCGATGCAGTACCCCGACCCCCGGGCCGGCGGCGATCTCGCGGTACTCGGAGAGGCGCTTCGCGCCCATGAGGAAGGCTCCTCCCATCCAGTAGGCGAGCAGCAGCGAGGCCGGCGCCACGGTGGTCTGCTCGATCATCGACCAGCCGAGCATCAGCCGGATCGGGTTGTTGAACGACTCGGACAGCACGTCGAGGTAGGCCTTGTCCTTGGTCCGCAGGGGGCGGACGTTGTAGGCCACCCCCGACAGCCAGAACAGCGCGCTGGTCACCAGGAACACCGGCCCCACGCGCGCCGCCAGCAGCAGGCCGAGCGCGCTGCAGGCCGCGTAGCAGGCCCACACCGGCGCGGGCGACAGCGCCCGCGTCACCGCGGGGCGGCGCGACTTGTCCGGGTGGTGGGCATCGGACTCGCGGTCCAGCCATTCGTTGAGGATGTAGTTCGCCGAGGCCACCAGCACCGCGCTGGCGAAACCGGCCAGCACGGCCATCCAGGCGCCGTCCAGCGCGGGCTGGCGCAAGACCCACGCCAGCACCAGGCCGGGGAGGATGAACACGTGCTTGGTCATGTGGTCCGGCCGCGCCATCCGCAGGTAGTCGGTCCACTGCGCGCGGGGCAGCGCTGTCGTTGCGCGGGGCGCGGCGTGCGTGGGCGCACCCCCGCCTGGCCCGGCGGTTCCCTCGCTGCCGACCGATGGGGATCGAGCCTGCCTGGGTTGGCCCGGTGCCGCGCTCATGGCCGCACCCCTTGCGTGCCGACGGCGGCGCCCGCACCCACCCGCCTGCGGTGCCGCGACGCCGCCACCGCCAGCGCGCCCAGCGCCAGCCAGGGCAGCAGCCAGGCCACGCGGGCCTGGAAGCGGTCCAGCGGCGAGGCCAGCGTGGCGCAGACGATCGCGTTGATCCCCACGCCGCCGATCACCAGCACGGCCAGCTGGCCGAATCGCTGCGGCAACGGCGCGGCCGCCGCCCGCCGGCGCCAGCTCCACCCCACGCCCAGCGCCAGGGCGGCCAGGGTGCTGGCGTACGCGGTGATGCTCGCGGCCTCGTTCCAGCGCGTGGTCAAGGCCGCGCGCGATCCGCGCATCGCCGCCAGGGTGTCCTCGGGCACGCGGCCGGCATACATCGCCAGTTCGCGCTCGCCATAGCCGGCGATGTCCACGCGCATCATCCCGAGCTGCCGCACGGCGTCCACGGCCAGGCCCCGGAGCACGCCGCCCGGGTCGTGGCGCAGCACGTCCAGTACGAAGCGTCCCTGCTCCTGGGCCATGCGCCGCTTGGTCGGCGCGTCAGCCAGCGCGAACGCGCCGCGCTGCGGGTCGGTGGAGAACAGGAAGTCGGTCCACGGCGTCGGGAAGTGGTCGACCCAGGCGCAGGCCGCGTAGCCGCTGCCCGGGCAGGTGCGGCGCAGGAAGTCGGTGCCCGGGCCCTGGTCCACCAGCCGGGCCATCGGGTGCGGCAACCGCAGCGGCGGCGCACCGACCGCCCGCGTGACGGCCTGTGAGAACGCCCACTCCGCCGCCAGCGCGCCGGCGAGGCAGGCTGCCACCAGGCCGAGCGCGGGCGCCGACAGGCCCTGCCAGCCCGCGCGCCAGCGCCGCAGACCCAGGGCCAGGAGCAGCAGCCCCAGGGCCAGCGCGACGTGACTGGCATGGGCACACAGGGCGAACAGCAGCAGCAGCCCCAGGCCCGTACGCTGCAGCGGCGTGAGCTGCTGCCAGTGCACCGCCAGCGCCGCGATCGCCAGGATGGCGAGCCCGGCGAACAGGTCCGGCATCAGCAGGCCGGTGAACAGCCCCAGGGGCGTCACCACGGCCAGGGCCGCCCCGGTGAGCGCCACCGTCGCCGGACGCAGCCCCCACAGGCGGGACATCACCAGCGCCACCAGGGCCGCCGCGCACAGCGCCTGCACGGCCACCGCCCACCACAGGCTGCCGGCCCGGTGGGCCGCGTACAGCAGCGCACCGTAGTAGACCGAGCGGCCGGCGAGCACCACCTGGTCGTCGATGGAGGTCAGGCCGGCGCGCGGTGGCGCCGCCGGTGCGTCTGCGGCCGCCGGCGCGACCCAGGGGGGCCAGCGCCCCGGGCCGGCCAGGCGCTGCACGCCGGCCTCGGCACCTCGCAGGTAGGTGGGAGTGTCGGGATAGAACAGCGGCTGGCCGTTCCACCAGGCCGGCAGGGCCAGCGCCAGGGCAGCGGCCAGCACGGCGAGCAGCCGGGAGATCAGGGGCGGCGAGGACATGTCGGCCTGTTGCAATCGAATGTTTCGATCGCAGGCAATCTATCGGGCTGGTCCGCGCGCCTTGTCGGAATGGCTCGACAGCCCCCGTAGGAGCCGCCGAAAAAACAAACGGGGCCGAAGCCCCGTTGGATCATGTGCCTGTGGAAGGCTCAGTAGCCGCCGCGGCCACCGCCGCCGCGCGGGCCGGAGCCGTAGGGGCTGCGGAAGCCGCCGTCGTTGCCGCCACGGCCGTAGCCACCGCGATCACCACGGTCACCGCGATCACCACCCCGGTCGCCGCGGTCGCCACGGCCACCGCCGTAACCACCACCACCACCGCCGCCGCCGTAACCGCCGCCGCCACCACCGTAGCCGCCGCCGCCGCCGCCATAACCACCACCGCCGCCGCCGCCGCCGTAGCCGCCGGTGCGGGGACGCGCTTCCATCGGGCGGGCTTCGTTGACGACCACGCTGCGGCCGCCCAGGGGCTGGCCGTTCATGCCGGAAATGGCGGCCTGCGCCTCGGCATCACTGCCCATCTCGACGAAGCCGAAACCCTTGGAGCGGCCAGTGTCGCGCTCCATCATGACGCGGGCGCTGGTGACGGCGCCGAACTGGCTGAAGGCTTGCTCCAGATCGCTGTCGCGCACGGAATAGGGCAGGTTGCCCACGTACAGTTTGTTGCCCATGAAAACGGGACTCCTATAGAAACATTGACCTGAGCGATGGAGTCCCGAAAGCGCCTGATACCGACTAGCAACGCGAAAGTGACCTGTTCACCGCAATCCACGCGTGACACTGCTCAATCACGCCCGGCCATTATGGAACACACCCTGGCGGGCAATGCAAGCCCCGTGCGGCACGAAATGGCAACAAAAAAGGGCCGGTGTGGCCCTTTTGTTGAAAGTCGCCGGAGCAACTGTCCAGCTGGTGACTATCGTCAACCTGATCAGTAACCGCGGCCGCCGCCGTAGCCACCACGATCGCCACCGCCGCCGTAGCCGCCGCGGTCACCGCCACGGCCGCCGCCGTAGCCGCCACCACCACCACCACCGAAGCCGCCGGAACGGGGCGGGCGGGGTTCCATCGGGCGGGCTTCGTTCACGACGAGGCCACGGCCGCCGACCTGCTGGCCGTGCAGGGCCTGGATCGCGGCCTGGGCCTGCTCGTCATTGCCCATCTCGACGAAGCCGAAGCCCTTCGAGCGGCCGGTGTCGCGCTCCATCATGACCTTGGCGCTGGTGATTTCGCCGTAGGGGCTGAAGGCCTGCTCGAGGTCGTGGTCACGGAAGGCGTAGGGCAGGTTGCCCACGTAGAGTTTGTTGCCCATCAAAGGCTCCTTAAAAAGCAATGCATACACGCGATGGAGCCGGGAGCGCTATCACAAACTCGTCAAGACTGCATTCAAGACGCGATACAGACCAATCACCGCAGGAAGCCGCTGCCGGGGCAGCGGCTTCCCGCATTATGGTCGATCGGGCGAGTGGAACTCCAACGGGGTCGGAATGACTCATGCGGCTGCCTTTTTGCAGCCCCCGAGAAATCCCAAGGAGCCTTTCATGCGCAGTGACGCCAAGCTCACGCCGTCCAGCAACGGCCAGACCGTTGGCAGGCCGGAATCGAAGCGGGACAGCACACCCGCCGGCCGCGGCGTCGCGGGCCCGACCCTGCATCCGTCGAACGTCGCGCCCGTGGACGGCGCCCTCTCCCATTTCATGCAGGGCACGGTCAGCCGTCCTGGCATACCGGGCGCTTCGCGTTCCACCGGTGGCCACGCCTCGAGTGCCTCCAGCCGAGGCGGCGTTGCCCGATGGCACACCGTCCAGCGCCAGTCCGCTACCGGTTCGAGCCAGGCCACGGACTCCGGTCGAAGCAGGACCCAGCGGGTACCCCGTTCTGCGGATGCCCGTCCCCGCAGCGAAGGTCCGGGCCTGCCGCCGGCGGATGCTCGTCGCCCGTTACACGGCACCGGGGTCAACCTGTCCGCGCAGTTCAATGCGGCGGCCGCCCAGCCCGAGGTGACGGCCCCCCCCACTGATCCGGATGTGCGCCTGTTCACCGAGCAGGAGCTCACCGAGCGCCGGCAGGTCCCGGGGCCCGAGCCCGCCGCCCGGGCCCTGGCCCGGGTTCTCCTGGAGGAGTTTCCGGTGCCCCCGCCTCCTCGCCCCGCCGGTGAGGGTGCCGCCCGGCGGCCGCAAGGCGTGCCGACCGAGACTCCGCTCGAGCTCGTGGTCCACGCGCCCGTGCCCGTGGCTCAGAGGCAGGACGCGCCACCCGGGCGACGTCCCGCCCCGCAGGACACGGGCCTGGGCCTGCCGCCTGCCGAGCGGGTGGACGCTGTCGATCTGCCGCCCCCGCCGCCGCTGCTGCCGGCCGACCCGGCGGACGAGGTGGACCTCCTGGTCGAGGATGAGGGTGACGTGGCGGTGGACATCGAGGCGCCCGTCCCCGGCGTCGTCTCACCGGCGGCCCGCTGGCAGGCGCTGTGCGCCACCTGGCAAGGCCGTCCCGGCCAGTTGCTGCGCGATGAGTTGAGTGGCAAGGAGCGGATTCCCGGTGACCATGCCCTGATCGACAGCCTCGAGGCGCTGTTCACGCTGGCTGCAGCGGCCGCCCGCGCATCGCCGGAAAACCCGTCCCCCTTGCCCGCCCAGCAGCTCGACCTCCTGTACCGCCAGTACAAGCGTGCGACCACGGCCGACGAGCGCAAGCTCAACCCGGCCCGCATCGTGCGCACCCTGAGCGTGTGGATCGAGCGGCGCCAGGACCTCAAGCTCCTGACGGGCGCGATATCCGAGGCCCTGCGGCGTGACCTCTTCCGCCTCGGGACCTTGGTGGAGGCCATCTACTGGCCCGGCTTCGGTGCAGCGTCTGCTGCCGGTGTCCGCCTGAAGCGGCGGGCCGCGAACGCGATGGGCAGCCTGCTCGGGCTCTCCACCATCGTGGCGGCCGGCGGCGCCGCCGGCGAAGCGGCCGTGCGAGCCGGCGGCATGGGGCGCCGCTTCACGCGCGAGATCACCGTCAAGGAAAAGGCAGGCGCCTTGCAGGTGGTGCCGTACACCGACCACTTGAGGGGAGTCGTCGTTCACGGGCTCGAGTTCCTGCCGTTTGCCGCCACCCTCTACTACGCGTCGTTGGAAATCAATGACGCCGATCCCGTGCAGCAGGAGCTGGCGCGTGGCAGCTTCCGTGTCTGGGCCAACGGTACGCTCGCCAGCCTCGGGGTGAGCCTGTTCTCCTTCGGCGTCCCCTGGATGCTGGACAAGGTCGACATGCCCTGGGTCGATGGCGCCGACCCGGAGCTCCTGATGGGGACTGCGCGTTACCTCGACGGGCCGAGGGGAACGGCGGTCGTCCGGTACATCGGCCGGGATGTGGCGGGTGGCATCGCCGGCATCGTGCGCCCCCAGGGCGACGACGAGCTCGTGTCGACGGGCACCCAGCTGCGGCAGGTGCTGCCCCGGTCCAGCGTGTGGGCGCGCGGTGTCGTCCGTTTCGTGTGCGTGATGGGGCTGTTCCTGGCCCGCTCCTACCTTGCGCCCCGCGTCGACAGGGATCCGGACGAGGCCTGGAAGGGCCAGCTCGTTGCCGACTCGATGCTCCTCACGTGGGGCTTCTGGGTCCTGCTGTCCGCCTATGCAGCGCGCCAGACCCGGGGCATCACCGGCGAGCGGGCCGATGCCAGGCGCATCGCGGACGAGCGCAACGCCACGCTCAGGCGCTACGCGCCCCCCGCGCCGGCCGAGCAGGTCGCTCCGCCCGTGCCGGGCCGGCCGGCCCTGCGGCAGGTGCCCCAGGCCGACCCGGGAGACCTGGAATGACCGCGCCCGATGTCGCCGACCTGCTGGCGGGGATGGACCCTGCCCACCTCGCGCAGGCCGAGGCCATTGCCGACGAGATGGCCTCGATCACCGGGGAGGTGGCGCGCACCTCCCGCGAGCGCTTCGACGCCATGTTCCCCGCGGTGGTGGCCCGGCTGGCCGGCGAAGGGGCCGTACACGAGGCCCTGGCCAGCGGTGGCTTCGCGTTGGAAGGGCGCACCGTCGTCGTGCGGCTGCATCAAGAGAACGACCACATCGAGTATTTCTGCGACGTCGGCCTGCCCGAGCCCCATGCCTTGCAGGAGACCTACCGCACCCTGCTCGAGATGAACCTGTGCCGCGCCTACCCTGGCATCACCTTCGGCGTGCACCCCGCCTCGGGTCGGGTGGTGGCCACGCTGGCGGTGCATGACGTCCTGGTGGCCGGCGAGGAGGCCTGCATCGCCACCGTGCAAATGCTGGTGCAGGTGGTGGGCCTGCTGCTCGAGGCCCGCACCCTCGCCCTCGTGCCGGAGTGAGCGACGCGCGGTGCCGTTCCGCGGGGCCGCAGGCCCGACGCTATACTGCCCGCCAACAGCGCCGATTTGCCTCCGCTTGCGGGCGCTTCAACAAGTACCGCTAAAGACGACGATGACTTCCCTGCTCGCACGAGCGCAATCCATGCATTTCGAGGCGCCGCTGACGCTGCAAAGCGGCGCCAGCCTCCGCGCCTACGACCTCGCCTACGAGACCTACGGCACGCTCAACGCCGACCGCAGCAACGCCGTCCTGATCTGCCACGCGCTCAACGCCTCGCACCACGTCGCCGGCGTGTATGAAGGCCAGGACAAGTCCGAGGGCTGGTGGGACAACATGATCGGCCCCGGCAAGCCGGTCGACACCGACCGCTTCTTCGTCATCGGCATCAACAACCTCGGCTCGTGTTTCGGCTCCACCGGCCCCATGCACGTGAACCCGGACACCGGCCGCATCTACGGCGCCGACTTCCCGGTGGTGACCGTGGAGGACTGGGTCAACGCGCAGGCCCGCCTGCTCGATGCGCTCGGCATCCAGCAGCTGGCCGTCGTCATGGGCGGCAGCCTGGGCGGCATGCAGGCGCTGTCCTGGACGCTGCAGTACCCGGATCGCGTGCGCCATGCCGCCGTGATCGCCAGCGCGCCCAACCTGAACGCCGAGAACATCGCCTTCAACGAGGTGGCCCGCCGCGCCATCGTGACGGACCCCGATTTCCACGGCGGCCACTTCTACGCCCACGGCGTGGTGCCCAAGCGGGGCCTGCGCATCGCCCGCATGATCGGCCACATCACGTACCTCTCGGACGACGTGATGAACGAGAAGTTCGGCCGCGAGCTGCGCAGCGCCGTCGGCGCCGCCGGGCGCGAGGCCTACCACTACACCACGCAGGACGTCGAGTTCCAGATCGAGAGCTACCTGCGTTACCAGGGCGACAAGTTCAGCGAGTACTTCGACGCCAACACCTATTTGCTGATCACCCGCGCCCTCGACTACTTCGACCCGGCGCGCCGCCACGGCGGCTCGCTGGCCAAGGCGCTGGCGCAGGCCGCGGCCCGGTTCCTGCTCGTGAGCTTCACCACCGACTGGCGCTTCTCGCCCGCCCGCAGCCGCGAGATCGTCAAGGCGCTCCTGGACAACCGCCGCGACGTGAGCTACGCCGAGATCGACGCCCCCCACGGCCATGACGCCTTCCTGCTCGACGACCCACGCTACCTCGCCGTGGTGCGGGCCTGGTTCGAGCGCATTGCCAGCGAGGTGGCCCGATGACCGACCGCACCCTGATGCAGGCGATCGCGCGCATGGTCCCCGAGGGCTCGCGCGTGCTGGACCTGGGCTGCGGCGACGGCGCCCTGCTCGAGCTGCTGATGCGCGAGCGCCGCTGCACCGGCTACGGCGTGGAGCTGTCCGACGCCAACGTGCTGGCCTGCGCCAAGCGCGGCGTCAACGTGATCCAGCTCAATCTGGATGAGGGCCTGGCCATGTTCGACGACGACAGCTTTGACGTCGTCCTGCAGATCGACACCCTCCAGCACCTGCGCAACACCGAGACCATGCTGGTCGAGACCGCCCGCGTGGGCCGCCAGGGCATCGTCGCCTTCCCCAACTTCGCGCACTGGCCCAACCGCCTGGCCGTGCTGCGCGGGCGCATGCCGGTGACCAAGCGCCTGCCGTACCAGTGGTACGACACGCCCAACATCCGCGTCGGAACCTTCAAGGATTTCGAGGTGCTGGCGACCAAGAACCGCCTGGCCATCCTCGACGCCTTCGGCCTGCAGGAGGGCGAGGAGGTGCGCTTCCTGCCCAATGCCCGGGCGGCCACCGCCGTCTTTCGCTTCGAGCGTGGCTGACACCGCGCCGGCACGGGACAGCGTCCCCTTCGGCGAGGCGCTGCGCTTCTGGCTGAAGCTGGGGTGCATCAGCTTCGGCGGCCCGGCGGGGCAGATCGCCATCATGCACCGCGAGCTGGTGGAGCGCCGGCGCTGGATCTCCGACCGCCGCTTCCTCCACGCCCTCAACTACTGCATGCTGCTGCCCGGCCCCGAGGCGCAGCAGCTGGCCACCTACCTGGGCTGGCTGATGCACCGCACCTGGGGCGGCGTGGTGGCCGGCGCGCTGTTCGTCCTGCCGTCCCTGGCGCTCCTCATCGCCCTGAGCTGGGTTTACGTCGCTTTCGGGCACCTGCCCGCGGTGGCCGGGGTCTTCGCCGGCATCAAGCCCGCCGTCGCGGCCATCGTGCTGCAGGCGGTCTGGCGCATCGGCAGCCGCACGCTGCGCAGCCCGCGCGTCGCGCCCCTGCCCTGGGCCATCGCCCTGGGCAGCTTCGTCGCCATCGCGGCGCTCGACGTGCCGTTCCCCGCGGTGGTCGGCGCCGCCGCCCTCACGGGCTGGCTGGGCGCCCGGCGCTGGCCCGCGCAGTTCGCCAGCGCCGGCCACGGGCCCGCCGCCAAGGACTGGGGCCCGGCCGTGATCGACGACGACACCCCCACCCCGCCCCATGCCCGCTTCTCGCGCGCGCGCCTGCTGCGTGTGGTGCTGGCGGGTGCCGCCCTGTGGAGCCTGCCCATGGCCGCCCTCGTGGCCTTCCAGGGCTGGCACGGCACGCTGGCGCAGATGGGATGGTTCTTCACCAAGGCGGCCCTGCTCACCTTCGGCGGCGCCTACGCGGTCCTGCCCTACGTCTACCAGGGCGCCGTGGAGCATTTCCAGTGGCTCACCGGCGCGCAGATGATCGATGGCCTGGCCCTGGGCGAGACCACGCCCGGCCCGCTGATCATGGTGGTGGCCTTCGTCGGCTTCGTCGGCGGCTGGGCCCGGCAGGTCCTGGGGCCCGACGCCCTGTTCCTCGGCGCCGCACTGGCCGCCTGCGTGGTCACCTGGTTCACCTTCCTGCCCTCCTTCCTCTTCATCCTGGCAGGCGGCCCGCTGGTGGAGTCCACCCACGGCCAGCTCCATGTGACCGCGCCGCTCGCTGCCATCACCTGCGCGGTGGTGGGGGTGATCGCCAGCCTCGGCCTGTTCTTCATCGGCCATGTGGCGTGGACGCCGGCGGGACCCGCGCCCGCGGCCCTGGCGCTCATGGGGCTGGCCCTGTTCGCGCTGCTGCGCCTGCGCTGGGGCGTGATCCCGGTGATCGGGGCCTGCGGCGCCGCGGGCCTGGCCCTGCGCCTGGCCGGACTGGCCTGAGCCACCCGCTATGCTCCGGGGCCATGCCCCGTTTCGCCGCCAACCTCTCCATGCTCTATCCGGAGCTGGACTTCCTGGACCGCTTCGAGGCCGCCGCGCGCGACGGCTTCGAGGGCGTCGAGTTCCTCTTTCCCTATGCCCACGACCCCGCCGAGGTCGTGGCGCGCCTGCGCGCCCACGGCCTGCAGCAGGTGCTGTTCAACCTGCCGCCGGGCGACTGGGACGGCGGCGAGCGCGGCATGGCCTGCATTCCCGGCCGCGAGGCCGAATTCCGCGAGGGCCTGGGCCGCGCGCTGCGGTACGCCCAGGTGCTCGATTGCCCCCGGCTGCACGTGATGGCGGGCCTGCTGCCCCCCGGCCACACCCGCGAGTCCGTGCGCGGCACCTACGTGGCCAACCTGCGCGCCGCGGCCGCCGAGGCGGCCCGGGCCGGGGTTCGGCTGATGATCGAGCCGATCAACACCCGCGACATGCCCGGCTTCTTCCTCAATCGCCAGGACCACGCGCATGAACTGCTCGAGGAGATCGGCGCGGACAACGTCCAGGTGCAGATGGACCTGTACCACTGCCAGATCGTCGAGGGTGACCTGGCGGCCAAGATCCGCCGCTACCTGCCCACGGGCCGGGTCGGCCACTTCCAGGTTGCCGGCGTGCCGCAGCGCCACGAGCCGGACCTGGGCGAGCTGAACTACCCCTACCTGTTCGAGGTGATCGACGAGACTGCCGCCGCCTGCGGCTGGCAGGGGTGGGTGGGTTGCGAGTACCGGCCGCAGCGCGGCGCCGTGCCGGGTGGCACCTCCGCCGGGTTGGGGTGGATGAAAAAGATTTCCTAAGTAGTAGGTCGGATGATTTTTCTGTCATCTTTCCTATACTCGTTCCCCGACCGCCACGCCGTCGAGGAGCCCCATGCAGCCCCACCTCCATCCCGCCGCCGAGGCCGGCCCCACCCCTGAAGACCTGCCTGGCGGACCCGCCTGCGCGTCCGCGGGCTCCTCCGAGGACCGCTTCAATCTCCTGCTGCCCCGGGTCGTGGCCCAGGTCGTCGGCGAGGGCGAGCCGGCACGCGAGGCACTGCGCACCGGGGGCTTCCTGGTGGGCGAGTCCACCGTGGTCATGCGCCTGAATCCCGAGACCGACTCGCTCGAGTTCTTCTGCGACATCGGCCTGCCCCTGCCGTGGGCCCGCGAGTCCACGCTGCGCGCGGCGATGGAGATGAACCTGTGCCGCACCCATCCCGGCGTGACCTTCGGGCTGCACCCGGAGTCGGGCCGCCTGGTCGCCACCACCGCCATGCACATGCTGCTGGTGGCCGACGACGAGGTCTGCCTGAACGCCCTGGCCCTGCTCACCGGCGTGGCCCGGCAGCGTCGTGAGGACGGAACCTTCCGCGTCACCGTCGACTGAGCGACGGCGGGTGACCGGGGGCTTCAGCGCCGCACGATGCTGATGTTCCCGTCGGCCTCGAGGACGGCCAGGCGCATGTCCGCCAGCGTGCAGCCCGCGGCCCGCAGCGCACGCTCCACGTCGCTCTCCGGCACGCGCTCGCGCCGCAGCACCTCCCGGTAGATCTCGCCGTCGCGCCCCACCAGGACCGGGCGGCCCTGCACCACCGCGTCGACACGGCGGCTGCGCGAGGCGGCCACCGCCAGCGCCATGTCCAGCCCCACCAGCGTGGCCGCGGCGATGAGGCCGCCGAGCAGCGAGTCGTCCCCGCCCGACAGCGAGTTGCTCACCGCCTCGGACAGCAGCATCACCACCAGCAGGTCGAAGGGCGTGAACTGTCCCACCGTGCGCTTGCCGGTGAGCCGCACCAGCAGCAGCAGCGAGGCGTACACCACGGCCGCGCGCAGCGCGAATTCCCACCAGGACAGTTGCAGGTCCAGCATGGCGCGGCCATTGCACGGCCCCGGACCGGCCGGCGCGTGCGGGCGGTTGTCGGCAGGACCTGCCGGGTGCGTCCTACGGGAAGGCGCGCCCCGCTCACCTTGGCGTGCCCATCCTTGAGCGCGTACAGTGGCGGGCATGAATGCCCCCCTGCATCGTGAAATGCCCGCGGCCACGCTGGACGCCGCCCGGGCCCTGGACCAGGTGAGCCGGCAGTGGGATGCGGACATCGTCCGCCAGCTCACCGACTACATCGCCATCCCCGCCAAGTCGCCGGGCTTCGATCCCGAGTGGGCCGCCCACGGCCACATCGAGGCGGTGGTGCGCAACGCCGCGGCCTGGGTCGAGGCCCAGAAGGTGCAGGGGCTGACGCTGGAGATCGTGCGCCTGGAGGGCCGCACCCCGGTGCTGTTCTTCGAGATCGCGTCGACCCGGCCCGCCGCCGAGGGCGCCCAGACCGTGGTCATGTACGGCCACCTGGACAAGCAGCCCGAGTTCACCGGCTGGCGCAACGACCTCGGCCCGTGGACGCCGAAGTACGAGGACGGCAAGCTCTATGGCCGCGGCGGCGCCGACGACGGCTACGCGGTCTACGCCAGCATCGCGGCGGTGCAGGCGCTGCAGGCGCAGAACGTGCCGCACCCGCGCATCATCGGCCTGATCGAGACCTGCGAGGAGTCCGGCTCCTACGACCTGCTGCCCTACGTGGATGCCCTGCGCCCGCGCCTGGGGGACGTGGGCCTGGTGATCTGCCTGGACTCGGGCGCCGGCAACTACGACCAGCTGTGGCTCACCACCTCGCTGCGCGGGCTGGCCGGCGGCACGCTGAAGGTGGAGGTGCTGACCGAGGGCGTGCACTCCGGCGACGCCTCGGGCGTCGTGCCCTCGAGCTTCCGCATCATGCGCCAGGTGCTCGATCGGCTGGAGGACAGCCGCACCGGCCGGCTGCTGCCCGAGGCCTTCCACTGCGAGGTCCCGCCCGAGCGACTGGCGCAGGCCCGCGCCACCGCCGCCATCCTCGGCGACGAGTTGTACAAGCGCTTCCCCTGGGCCCATGCCGACTGCGGCGGCTCGGGCGGCTTCACGCTGCCGACCACCACCGACCCGGTGCAGGCCCTCCTGAATCGCACCTGGATCCCCACGCTGTCGGTCACCGGCGCCGAGGGCTTGCCCTCGCTGCAGGACGCGGGCAACGTACTGCGGCCCTACACCGCCTTCAAGCTGTCGCTGCGCCTGCCGCCCCTGGTGGACGCGGCGCGCGCCGCGCAGGACCTCAAGGCCCTGCTGGAGGACAACGCGCCGTACCAGGCCCGCGTCACCTTCGCGCCGGGCGGCGCGGCGACCGGCTGGAACGCGCCGCCGATGACGCCGTGGTTCGAGCAGGCCCTGCAGCACGCCTCGCAGGCGCACTTCGGCGCGGCCTGCGGCTACATCGGCCAGGGCGGCACGATCCCGCTGATGAACATGCTCAGCGCCGGTTTCCCCACCGCGCAGATGATGGTCTGCGGCGTGCTCGGCCCGCGCAGCAACGCGCACGGCCCCAACGAGTTCCTGCACGTTCCCTATGCCAAGCGCCTGACCGCCGCCGTCGCGGAAGTCATCGCGCGCATGCCCTGACCGGGACCGCGCGCCACGATGCAGCAGCACGCCGACTCGGTCCTCTCCACCTTCACCGCGGGGGATGGCGACAACCTCGCCCTGCAGCACTGGCCCGTGCCCGAGGGCACGCGCCGGCGCGGCATCGTGGTGATCGTGCATGGCCTGGGCGAGCACGCCGGGCGCTACGAGCGCCTGGCCCAGCGCCTGACCTGGTGGGGCTTCGCCGTCGTCGGCTATGACCAGTGCGGCCATGGCGAGTCCAGCGGCGCGCGCGGCTGCGTGCCCACCACGCTGCGGCTGATCGAGGACCTGGCCGACGTGGTGGACAGCACCCAGCGCCGGCTGCGTCCGGGCGAGAAGCTGTTCGTGCTGGGGCACAGCCTGGGCGGGCTGGTGGCCTGCTGCTACGTGATCCTGCGCCAGCCGCCGATCGACGGGCTGGTGCTGTCCTCGCCGGCCCTGCGCGTGAGGCCGCGCCCGTGGCGCCGGCTGCTGCTCAAGGTGCTGCCGCGGTTCGCCCCCAACCTCACGGTGCGCAACGGCGTGCGGCCCGAGGGCCTGTCACACGACCCCGATGTGGTCGAGGCCTACGAGTCCGACCCGCTGGTGCATGACCGGGTTTCGGTGCGGCTCGCGCGCTTCCTGGTCGAGGCCGGGCCGCGGGTGCTGGCGCGCGCGCGGCACTGGCGGATGCCCACGCTGCTGCTGTGGGGCGCGGCCGATGCGGTCGTCGACCCGCGCGGCAGCCAGGCCTTCGCCAAGGCGGCGCCGCAGGACCTGGTGTCGGCCCACGCGTTCGCCGACCTGTACCACGAGGTGTTCAACGAGCTCGACGCCGAGCCCGTGTACGCGACGCTGCGCGCCTGGCTCGATCAGCGCGCCTGAGCCGCCGTGGCCTGCCCGCGCTGGCGTGCCGCCAGCCAGGCCAGGGCCGCGCCGCACACCGCCACCGGCAGCAGCGAGCCCCAGTTCAGGAGCGACCAGCCCTGCGTCGTCACCAGCACGCCCGAGGACAGCGAGGTGACCGCCATCGTCGCGAAGACGAAGAAGTTCAGCGCGCCCTGGGCCCGGTCCTTCTCCTCGGGCGCGTAGGCCGACAGCGACAGCGTGGTGCTGCCGGTGAACAGGAAGTTCCAGCCCACGCCCAGCACGAACAGCGAGACCAGGAAGTGGCCCAGTTCCACGCCCATGAGGGCGATGGCGATGCACAGCGCGTTCAGCGCCACCCCCGCGCCCATGATCCGCAGCGCGCCGAAGCGCTTGATCAGGGCGCCGGTGAAGAAGCCCGGCGCGAACATGCCGATCACGTGCCACTCGAGCACCAGGGCGGCGTCGGAGAAGGGCAGGCCGCACACGTCCATGGCCAGCGGCGTCGCCGCCATCAGCAGGTTCATCACGCCGTAGCTCAGGGCGCCGGCCACGGCGGCGACGATGAACACCGGCTGCGCCATGATCTGGCGCAGCGGCCGGCCGCTCGCCGACCTGACCTGCTCGGCCACCGGCGGGAAACGCACGAAGGCCATCAGCGCCAGCCCGAGGACGGCCACCACCGACAGCGCGAGGTAGGCGCCGGTGAAGGGCACCTCGGTGAGGTCGCGGGTGCGCGAGGCCAGGTTGGGGCCGACCACGGCGCCGATCAGGCCGCCGGCCATCACCCACGAGACCGCCTTCTCGCGGTGCGCCTTGTCGGCGAGTTCGGCGGCGGCGAAGCGGTACAGGTTGGCGTTGGCGCTGTAGTAGCCGGCCACCACGGTCGCCGCGCACAGCAGCCAGAAGTTGCGCGAGACCGCCGCATAGGCGCACAGCAGCGCCGACAGCCCCGCCACCACCAGCCCCAGCTGGAACGCGCGCTGGCGGCCCAGCGCGCGCTGGCTGCGCGCCACCAGTGCGGTGGACAGCGCGCCGCCGACCACATAGCCCATGACGGGCAGGGTCGCCATCCAGGCCACGGGCGCGAGCGACAGGCCGACCAGGCCGTTGATCGCGATGAAGGTGACGTTGTTGGTGAGGAACAGGCCCTGGCAGATCGCCAGCAGCAGGAGGCGGGGGTTCATGCCCCCATCATGCCAAACCGATGGTCAATGCGACCAGGGCCGCGAGGGGCGCGGTCTCCGCGCGCAGCACGCGCGGGCCCAGGGTCACCGGCACGAAGCCGTGCGCCTTCGCGGCCTGGACCTCGGCGGCGGACAGCCCGCCCTCGGGGCCGGACAGCAGCAGCACGTCGCCACCGCCGGCCGCGGCCTGGGCCAGCGGGCGGGTGTCGGCGTCGAGCGAGA
Source organism: Ramlibacter sp. MAHUQ-53 (assembly GCF_052600055.1). Lineage (NCBI taxonomy): Bacteria > Pseudomonadati > Pseudomonadota > Betaproteobacteria > Burkholderiales > Comamonadaceae > Ramlibacter > Ramlibacter sp. MAHUQ-53. The sequence continues at coordinate 57,287 of NZ_JBQWTS010000006.1, read as the reverse complement.
GCACGAGGCGCGGGCCGTCGTGGCGCAGCGCGGCGCACCAGCGCGTGAAGTCCTGCGGCGGCGCGATCGCCGGGACGCGGTTGCGGCCGCACTGCTCGCACGCCGCCACCGCGATGGCCTGCCAGTGGGCCTGCTTCTTGGCTGCGCGCTCGCCGGCCAGGCGCAGCACGCTGCGTTCGGTCATGAGCGGGTCGATGCCGGTGGCGCCGAGCTCGGCGGCCTTCTCCACCAGCCAGTCCATGCGCTCGTTGGCGGGCATGCCCAGCGCCAGGCGCACGCTGCGCGGCGCCTCGCGCTCGAGGGCGAGGTGGGCGTCCACGCGCACCTCCACGTCGCTGCGGCCCATGCGGGTGACGGTGGCATCCCACTCGCCGCCCTCGCCGTTGAACAGGGTCACGGTGTCGCCGGGTTGCAGCCGCAGCACCTGGGCATGGCGGGCGGCGCCGGGTGGCAGTGCGAGCTCCAGGCCGGCGGCCAGGGGCGCGGGGCAGTGCAGCCGGGGCATGGTCGTCAGACGCGGCCGAAGGCGTAGCCCGAAACGGCCTGCGTGCCCTCGACCTGGTCGACCAGCTTCAGCAGCGGCGCGAGCTCGCGGTAACGCGAGGCCGTGGCGCGGATGTAGGCGATGAAGCGCGGCGCGTCGGCCAGGTACTTGGGCTTGCCGTCCCGCAGCGTCAGCCGCGCGAAGATGCCGGCCACCTTGAGGTGGCGCTGCAGGCCCATCCACTCGACGGCGCGCCAGAACTCGCCGAAGTCCGGGTCCACCGGCAGGCCGGCCTGGAGGGCCTTCTGCCAATAGCGGATGGTGATGTCGAGGACGAACTCCTCGTCCCAGCTGAGGAAGGCATCGCGCATCAGGCTGGCGATGTCGTAGGTGATGGGGCCATGCACCGCGTCCTGGAAGTCGAGCACGCCCAGGCGGGGCTCGGCGGGATCGCGCGGCATCATCAGGTTGCGCGGCATGAAGTCGCGGTGCACGTAGACGGCGGGCGCGGCCAGGTTGCGCGAGACGATCAGGCGGAACTGCTCGTCCAGCACGCGGCGCTGCGCCTCGTCCAGCGTGACGCAGCGGTGCTGCGTGAGATACCAGTCGGGGAACAGCTGCAGCTCGCGCTGCAGCAGGGCCTCGTCATAGGGCGGCAGCACGCCGGGGCGCGAGGCGAGCTGCCAGGCCACCAGGGCATCGACCGCGCGCAGGTACAGCTTCTGGTTGGCGGCCGCATTGTCGCGGTCCACCACCTCGATCATGGTCTGCGTGCCCAGGTCGTCCAGCAGCATGAAGCCCTGCGGTTCGTCCCACGCGAGGATGGATGGCACATGCAGCCCGGCGTCGGCCATCAGGCCGGCCACGTGCACGAAGGGGCGGCAGTTCTCCTTGTCGGGCGGCGCATCCATGACGATGCGGCTGCTGCCGTCGGCGGCGTCGAGCCGCAGGTAGCGGCGGAAGCTCGCGTCGGCCGAGGCCGGGCGCAGCGTGGCGGGCAGCAGCCCGTGCGGGCCGGCCACGGTGTCGAGCCAGCGCTCGAAGGCGGCGTGGCGTTGCGGATCCGACCAGGTGACGGGGGGGAAAGCGGGGTTCTGCGCGGGATCGCTCATGGATAATCGATTCTACAAACCGAACCCGCGCGCCGGCCCTCCTGCCGGGCGCTTCCCAAGCCCTGATGCAACCGTTTTCCCACCCGGTCCGGCGCGCGCGCTTTGCCCTCACGCCCGTGGCGCTCGTCGCCGCCGGCCTGCTGCATGGCGCGCCTGCGGGCGCGCAGGCGCCCGATGCCGCAGCGCTGCGCCCGAGCCCGCAGCTGCGCGAGCAGCTGCCGCCCGAGCAGCGCCGCCAGCTGCCGACTTTCGTCGAGGGAGACCGCATCACCGGCCGCACCGAGCTTGACACCGTGATCGAGGGCAACGCCGTGCTGCGCCGGGGCGACATGGTGCTGCGCGCCGACCGCATCGAGTACCACCAGCCCGAGGACCTCGCCAAGGCGCAGGGCCGGGTGCGCGTGAACCGCGCGGGCGATGTCTACGAGGGCACGCAGGCTGAGATCAAGGTCGACGCCTTCCAGGGCTTCTTCACCGACCCGAGCTACCGCTTCCTGCGCAATGGCGCCTACGGCCGGGCCTCGCGCATCGACTTCCTCGACGACCAGCACGCCATCATCCGGCAGGCCTCCTACACCACCTGCCGGCGCGAGCCCGGCGACAGCGGCGCGCCGGCCTGGATGCTCACCGCCGACCAGATCGCGATCGACGACGAGGAGGAGACCGGCCTGGCCCACGGCGCGCGCCTGCGCTTCTTCGGCGTGCCGATCCTGCCGTTCCCGGCGATGAGCTTCCCGCTGTCGGACAAGCGCAAGTCCGGCTTCCTGCCGCCGACGCTGGCGATGGACAACGTCAGCGGCACCATGGTCTCGGCGCCCTACTACTGGAACATCGCGCCGAACCGCGACCTCACCGTTGCGCCCACCGTGCTGACCCAGCGCGGGCTGAACCTCGGCGGCGAGTTCCGCTACCTCGAGCCCGACCACCGCGGCACCTTGCGCGCCAGCATGCTGCCCGGCGACCCGCTGCGGGACCAGGACCGCTGGTCCTACAGCCTGCGGCACAACGACCGCCTCACGCGCACGCCGCTGCCCGGGGGCATGGGCCTGAACCTCGAGCTCAATCGTGTCAGCGACGACAACTACTGGCGCGACTTCACCCGCGGCACCAGCTTCTTCACCGGCACCACCTCGCTGACCCAGCGCCTGCTGGCCAATGACGGCTCGTTCACCTGGGGCCAGGGCGCCTGGTCGCTGCAGGCGCGCGCGCTGAAGTGGCAGACGCTGCAGGACGTGTCGGCGCCCATCGTGCCGCCCTACGACCGGCTGCCGCAGCTGGTCGGGCGCTGGCGCGAGCGCAACCTGCCTGGCGGCCTGACGGGCTACGTCGAGGCCGACTTCACCGAGTTCCGCTCGGTGCGCGAGCTGACCCTCCAGCCCAACGCCCAGCGCAGCTTCGTGATGGCGCAGCTCGCCCGGCCCTGGCAGGCGCCGGGCTGGTTCGTGGTTCCGCGCCTGCAGCTGCATGCGCGCCAGTACCGCTTCGACGCGCCCCTGGGCAGCACCGCCACCGCGCCGGGCGCGGGCGCCGAGAGCGCGCAGGTCACGGTGCCCACGTACAGCCTGTCCAGCGGCCTGGTGTTCGAGCGCGACACCCGCCTGTTCGGCCGGGCCCTCGTGCAGACGCTGGAGCCGCGCGCGTTCTATGTCTACACCCCGTTCCGCTCGCAGAACCACCTGCCGAACTACGACTCGGCGGCGACCGACTTCAACTTCGCCACCATCTTCAGCGAGAACACCTTCGGCGGGCACGACCGCATCGCCGACAACAACCTCCTGACGCTGGGCGCGATCAGCCGGCTGCAGGACCCGGGCACCGGCGCCGAGCTCGCGCGCTTCGGCCTGGCCCAGCGCCTGCGCTTCGAGGACCAGCGGGTCGTCCTGCCCGGCGGCACGCCGGCGACCGACCGCCTCTCGGACCTGCTCATCGGCGGCTCGCTCAACTGGGTGCCGGCCTGGACCACCGACATGACGGCCCAGTACAACCCCAAGACCAGCCGGTCCGAACGGGTGACCCTGGGCGCGCGCTACAACCCCACGCCCTACCGCCTCGTCAACGCCGCCTACCGCCTGCAGCGCGGGCAGAGCGAGCAGCTGGACATCGGTTGGCAGTGGCCGATCAACGACCTGTGGGGCGACCGCGGCCTGGACCTCGGCCCCGGCCGCGGCCAGGGCGGCGGGCGCTGGTATGGGGTGGGCCGCCTCAACATGAGCCTGAAGGAGCGCAAGCTGGTCGATGCCATCGCCGGCATCGAGTACGACGGCTGCTGCTGGATCGGCCGCGTGGTGCTCGAGCGCCTGCAGACCGGCCGCCCGACGGCCAACACCCGGATCCTCTTCCAGCTGGAGTTCGTCGGCTTCAGCCGGCTGGGCACCAATGCGACTGGCGTGCTCAAGGACAATATCCCCCGGTACCAGTTCCTGCGCGACCAGGTGGCTGCTCCCAGCCGCTTCACCAACTACGACTAAGCCATGACTGAACGCGCCTCCCCCCGCCTGCGCGCCCTCGCGCTTGCCGCCCTTGCGGCCACAGGCGGCCTGGCCTCCTCGGCCCACGCCCAGCTGCGCCTGGGCACCTCCCCAGCGCCCGCCGCGGCGGCGCGCCCGGCCGCACCGACGCCCGAGGCGCCGCGCGCCGGCGCGAAGCCGGCGGACAGCGCGGTGCGTCAGGCCGATTTCATCGTCGCGGTCGTCAACTCCGAGCCCATCACCAACAGCGAGGTCCGCGCCCGCCTGGCACGCACCCAGCAGCAACTGGCCCAGCAGGGTGTCGCCCTGCCCCCGCCCGACCAGCTGGCGCGGCAGGTGCTCGACCGCCTGATTTCCGAACGCGCGCAGCTGCAGCTGGCGCGCGAGAGCGGCATCAAGGTGGACGATGCCCAGGTCGACCAGGCCGAGCAGAACGTCGCCCGCCAGAACCGCATCGACGTGCCCGAGCTGCGCCGCCGCATCGTGGCCGAAGGGCTCTCGCTGTCCGCCTTCCGCCAGGACCTGCGCGAGCAGCTGGTGCTGTCGCGGCTGCGTGACCGCGAGGTCGAGGCCCGCGTGCGCGTCACCGAGGCCGAGATCGACCAGTTCCTGCGCGACCAGCAAGGCAGCGGCGACCTGTCCACCCTCGAGCTCAACCTGGCCCAGGTCCTGGTGGCCGTTCCCGAGAACGCCACGCCGGTGCAGGTCGAAGCGCTGCGCGCCAAGGCCGCACGGGTGCAGGCCCGGGCCCGGGCGGGCGAGGACTTCGCCCAGCTGGCCCGCGAGGCCTCGGACGCGCCGGATGCCGCCCGCAGCGGCGGCGCCTTCGGCCTGCGGCCTGCGGACCGCTACCCGTCGTTGTTCCTCGAGGCCGCGGCGGCCCTGCCGGCCGGCGGGGTGAGCGACCTGGTGCGCTCGGGTGCCGGCTTCCACGTGCTCAAGGTGCTCGAGAAGCGCCAGGACGGGGCCTTCAGCGTGGTCCAGAGCCGCGCCCGCCACATCCTGCTGCGCCCGGGCGCCTCGCTCAGCGAGGCGGGCGCGCGGGCGCGCCTGGCTGATTACAAGCGCCGGATCGAGTCCGGCCAGGGCGACTTTGCCGCGCTTGCCCGCGAGCACTCCCAGGACGGCAGCGCCGCCCAGGGCGGCGACCTGGGCTGGGCGGCCCCCGGCATGTTCGTGCCCGAGTTCGAGGAGGTCATGAACGGCCTGAACCCCGGCCAGATCGCCGAGCCGTTCGTCTCGCGCTTCGGCGTGCACCTGCTGCAGCTGGTCGAGCGCCGCCGGCAGGCGCTGGGCGCCCGCGAGCAGCGGGAGTACGCACGCGCCCAGCTGCGCGAGAAGAAGCTCGACGATACCTACGAGCGCTGGGCGCAGGACGTGCGCGGCCGCGCCTGGGTCGAGATGCGCGAACCGCCGCAATAAGGGCTCCTGCCGTGAAGCACATCGCGCGCAAGCGCTTCGGCCAGCACTTCCTGTCCGACTCCGCCATCATCGACGCCATCGTGCGCGCCATCGACCCGCGCCCGGGCGAGCCGATGGTGGAGATCGGCCCCGGCCTGGCCGCCCTCACCCAGCCCCTGGTCGAGCGCCTGGGGCGGCTGACCGTCATCGAGCTCGATCGCGACCTCGCCGTGCGCCTGCGCGCCCACCCCCAGCTCGACGTGGTCGAGAGCGACGTGCTGAAGGTCGACTTCGGCGCGCTGCAGCAGCGCCTGGGCGCGAAGCTGCGCGTCGTCGGCAACCTGCCGTACAACATCTCCTCGCCCATCCTGTTCCACCTCCTGCCGTTCGCCGACCGGGTGCAGGACCAGCACTTCATGCTCCAGAAGGAAGTGATCGACCGGATGGTGGCGCGGCCCTCCACCGCAGCCTACGGGCGCCTGTCGGTCATGCTGCAGTGGCGTTACGAGATGGAGGACATCCTCTTCGTGCCGCCCGAGGCCTTCGATCCGCCGCCCAAGGTGGACAGCGCGGTGGTGCGCATGGTGCCCCGGGCGCAGCCCGCCGCGGTCGACCCGGACCTGCTGTCCGAGCTGGTGCAGGTGGCGTTCAGCCAGCGCCGCAAGCTGCTGCGGCACACGCTGGGCAAGTGGCTGGAGCAGCGCGGGTATGCCGGCGACTTCGACCTGCAGCGCCGGGCGGAGGAGGTCCCGCCCGATGAGTTTGTCGCGCTGGCGATGGCCCAATGAAAAAGCCCCGCACAGCGGGGCTTTTTCGTGTGAGCCGGAAGGGGCTCAGGCGGCGGTCAGCCAGTAGCCGGCGTTGAACGGGCTGCTCATACGCAGGGCCAGCGGGGACACGTCGACCAGCTTGTCGGTCGGCATCTTCTCGCCGGCTTCGGCCGCGTTCTCACCGGCTTCGGCCGCGCCGGTGGCTTCGGGTGCCTTCTCGCCGCTGGCGGCGCGTGCCACGGAGAAGGAGTAGAAGCAGCGGAACGGGATCTTGCGGTCGCCCCAGTAGTCGGAGCAGTCACGGAAGATGTCCAGCAGCTGCTCGCGTGCTTCCTTGTCGAACTTGGCGTTGGCCGGGATCGATTCCAGCACCACCACGAAGCCCGGCTGCGGGCCCGACTTGTGGACCGGGTCGGTCATGCAGTCGTACAGCGCGTCGAAGTTCTTGCCGAAGTGGGCCGGCAGCATGAATTGCGCGGCGATCATGTCCAGCACGTCCTGCTTGCTCTGGGCATTGGCCAGGTTGGCGTACAGGAAGTGGTGGCCCAGGGCGCTGGCGGCATCCTGCAGGTCCTGTACGCGGTGGGCGCGGATGGATTGCACGATGTTGCTGCGCACGCCCTTCAGGGGCGTGTCGCTGACGTTGGGGCGAAGGGACTTGTCCATCTCCGCGGTTCTTTCCATGTTCAAAAACAGATCCCGTTTCATCCGGGGTCACTCCACGATCTTGCGAAAACTGGCGTAGTGGTCGGCGGTGTAATAACAAGCGTCCGGAATCCGGGGCGGGCCGCCGCAAACGATGCGCCGGGCCCCCCGGTCGCGCGACCCGGGCGTCACCACGGTGTACTCCCGCCAGTAGCCCCTCGCCGCCGGCGGGAGCTGCTTTTCACGGTTGAAGAACACCGTGCCGTCCTTTTCGAAAGGAAAGGGACCGCCCTGGCGGATCCGTTCGTAGGTTTCACGGCCCTGCCTGGGAAGCTCGGCCAACGAAACGATGGCGGCGCTGCCGGCGGCGGGATCGGCCTGGGTCTTCGCGGGCGCTGGGCCTGTGAAGGCCACCGACATCAAGAAGCTAGTGAGCGCAAACTTGAGGAAGGCGGCGGGCGACATGGAACGGTTCTGCGGGGGGTGGCCTCGTGGACGCCACGGCCCGGGTTTACCCGGACGCTGCAAAGCCGCGAGTGTGAATGATCCCGTCAGAAAAGGCAAGCGGCTGCCCATATTTTGGGCAGCCGGGAAGGCCATTCCGGGGCCGGTTGACAGTGGCCCAAGTTAGTGCCAACTGTCGTTTTGTAGTACGTAAATGCTCAGCGAGAGACGTTGGCGTCGGCCACGGTCAGGGCCGTCATGTTGACGATCCGGCGCACGGTCGCGCTGGGAGTCAGGATGTGGACCGGCTTGGCCGCGCCCAGCAGCACCGGGCCGATGGCGATGTTGCCGCCCGCCGCCGTTTTCAGCAGGTTGTACGAGATGTTGGCCGCGTCGATGTTGGGCAGCACCAGCAGGTTGGCATCGCCGGTCAGGGTGCTGTTGGGCATCAGCTGGGCACGGGCGGCGCCGTCCAGGGCGACGTCGCCATGCATCTCGCCATCCACCTCCAGCCAGGGCGCCCGGCTGCGCAGCAGGTCCAGCACCTGGCGCATCTTGACGGCGCTGGGTTGGTTGCTCGAGCCGAAGCTGGAGTGCGACAGCAGCGCGGCCTTGGGCTTGATGCCGAAGCGCATCATTTCCTCGGCGGCCTGGACCGTGATCTCGGCGAGCTGCTCGGCCGTGGGGTCGTAGTTGACGTGCGTGTCGACCAGGAAGACCTGGCGTCCGGGCAGGATCAGGCCGTTCATGGCGGCGTAGGTGTTCACGCCCGGGCGGCGGCCGATGACCTGGTCGATGTACTGCAGGTGCAGCGAGGTCAGGCCCCAGGTGCCGCAGATCATGCCGTCGACCTGGTCCTTGTGCAGCAGCATCGCGCCGATCAGCGTGAGGCGGCGGCGCATCTCGATCTTGGCCATCTGCACCGTCACGCCCTTGCGCTCGGTCATGGCGTGGTAGGTCTGCCAGAACTCGCGGTAGCGGTCGTCCTGCTCCACGTTGACCACGTCGTAGTCGACGCCGGCGCGCAGGCGCAGGCCGAACTTCTCGATGCGCTGGGCCATCACCGCCGGGCGGCCGATCAGGGTCGGGCGGGCGATGCCCTCGTCGACCACGATCTGGGCGGCGCGCAGGATGCGTTCTTCCTCGCCCTCGCAGAAGGCGACGCGCTTCTTCTTGGCCAGCTTGGCGGCGGCCATGATGGGCTTCATCGCGGTGCCGGACGCATAGACGAAGCTCTGCAGCCGGTCGCGGTAGGCGTCCATGTCCTGGATCGGGCGCTGGGCCACACCGCTGGCGGCAGCGGCCTCGGCCACGGCCGGGGCGATCTTGATCATCAGGCGGGGGTCGAACGGCTTGGGAATCAGGTATTCCGGGCCGAAGGCCAGCTGTTCGCCCACGTAGGCCGCTGCCACCACCTCGCTCTGCTCGGCCTGGGCCAGCTCGGCGATGGCGTGGACGGCCGCGATCTCCATCTCATCGGTGATCGTGGTGGCGCCGCAGTCCAGGGCGCCGCGGAAGATGTAGGGGAAGCACAGGACGTTGTTGACCTGGTTCGGAAAGTCGGTGCGGCCGGTGGCCAGGATGGCGTCGGGGCGCACGGCCTTGGCGTCGGCCGGCTGGATCTCGGGGTTGGGGTTGGCCAGCGCCAGGATCAGCGGGTTGGCCGCCATGGTCTTGACCATCTCGGGCTTGAGCACGCCGCCGGCGGACAGGCCCAGGAAGATATCGGCGCCCTCGATGGCCTGGGCCAGGGTGCGGTGGGGCGTGTCCTGGGCGAACTGGACCTTGTCCTCGTCCATCAGCTCGGTGCGGCCCTTGTAGACCACGCCGGCGAGGTCGGTGGCGAAAATGTTCTCGCGCGGCAGGCCCAGCTTCACCAGCAGCTGCAGGCAGGCCAGGGCGGCGGCGCCGGCGCCGGAGGTGACGAGCTTGACCTGCTTGAGGTCTTTGCCCACGACCTTCAGGCCGTTGATGATGGCCGCGCCCACCACGATGGCGGTGCCGTGCTGGTCGTCGTGGAAGACCGGGATCTTCATGCGCTCGCGCAGCTTGCGCTCGACGTAGAAGCAGTCGGGGGCCTTGATGTCCTCCAGGTTCACGCCGCCGAAGGTGGGCTCCAGCGAGGCAATGATGTCGACCAGCTTGTCGAGGTCGTGCTTCTCGTTGATCTCGATGTCGAAGACGTCGATGCCGGCGAACTTCTTGAACAGGACGCCCTTGCCCTCCATCACCGGCTTGGCGGCGAGCGGGCCGATATCGCCCAGGCCCAGCACCGCGGTGCCGTTGGTGATCACGGCCACCAGGTTGCCGCGCGAGGTGTAGCGGAAGGCGTTGGCCGGGTCCTTGACGATCTCTTCGCAGGGGGCCGCCACGCCGGGCGAGTAGGCCAGCGCGAGGTCACGCTGGTTGATCAACTGCTTGGTCGCCTGGATGGCGACTTTGCCGGGGGTCGGGAACTCGTGGTACTCGAGGGCGGCCTGGCGCAGGAGCGCGCGCTTGTCTTCCGGTTTCACCGGCGGGGTGGCGGACATGAATGAGATCTCCTCGCGCACGGCATCCCTTGGAATCGTGGTGTCCGTGCTTGTTTTGAGGGTGGCGATTGTAGACCCGCCCCCTCATCCATGTGGGCGCCGGTCCAAGCCGCGCCAGGGCCGATCGAATTGTTTATATCAATCGATGATTCGCTTTCGATTCCATCAATCGATCGGCGCCCGAAGGCCACCCGGTTACCGAGGGGCCTCGTTCAAGCTTCGAGGAGATTGCGCATGGTTCCCCCTGGATCGAAACCGCCCCACCTCTGGCGGGTGCCGCCGGTGATGGGGCTCGCCGGCGAGCCCGACAGCCTGGGCCTGCCGCCTTCGTCCCCCACTTCGCCGGGACGCCCGGGCGCCCGGGCCGTGGTCCGTCCCGGCGACTCCCGGGAGCTTCGGGCCGCACGCGATCGGCTCGCCCGGGTGGAACAGGCCCTGGTCGTCGAGCGCGAGCGGTTCCCGGGACCGGCCGTGACGGGGGAGCCGTTCTTCAGTGGCGCGCGCGAGCTGGCCGCTGAACGGGTCGCGCACGCCAGCCACCTTTTGAAGAACTGCCAGGGGATCGAGGCCGCGGTCCGCCGACCGCTGCTCGACGGGTTGCCCGGCGACCTGGTCACCATCGTGTCGGATGACCTGGATATCCACGAAGGCCGGTCGTTTGTGATCGGGGCCTGCGCGCCCCGGCTCGGGGGCAAGGAATGACCCCGCTGGCGGACTCCCCCGTACGCTGGCACCCGGCGCCCTCGAGCGGCGCCCCGCCGCGCGAGGCCATGCAGGTGGAGCCGGCCGCCGTCCGAAACCCGCGCCCCGACCTCGCCGGACTCCGGCAGTCGCTGGAGGCTTCGCGGCAGGAGGCCGGCGCCATGCGGGAGCGCCGGGCGCGGGCCGGTGAGGCCGCCGTGCGTCTCACCCACAACGGATTCACGGCCGAAGGCTGCTTCGGGGTCGCCGCGATCGGCATCGGCTACCTGGTGACCGCTTCCATCTGCGCCATGCCCCTGGGCTGGCGGATCGTCTCCTACCTGGGCGGCGCGTGCTGCTCCGCAGGCGGACTCGGCCTGGGCTGTTGCTGCCTGGCGTGCCGCAGGTCGGACCAGCGCGACGTGGCGGACAACCCGACCGCCCAGGCGCTGGACGCCGCCGAGGCGGAGGTCCGCACCCGGGAGACTGCGCTGGGCGTGGCCGAGGCGGTGGAGATCCTGGAGGGGCTGGGCCGCGTGGCCGGCCCGGACTGCGTCAATCTGACGCTGGAATATGCCCGGCCGCTGCCTCCGGGCGACGGCGCGCCTGCCCCGCCCCGCTAGCCGCGCATCAGCGCCTCGATCTCGTCCGCCTTCACTGGCACGCCGCGAGTGATCAGCTCGCAGCCGCCCTCGGTGACGATGGCGTCGTCCTCGATGCGGATGCCGATGTGGTGGAAGTGCTCCGGCACGCCCGGCCCGGGGCGCACGTAGATGCCGGGCTCGATGGTGAGCACCATGCCGGGCCGCAGGATGCGGCTCGGGCGGTTCCTGATCACCTCGTTGGACAGCGGGTCGCGCCGCTCGGTGACCTCGCCCGCCTCGCCCGGCTCCACGTAGCTGCCGCAATCGTGCACGTCCATCCCCAGCCAGTGGCCGGTGCGGTGCATGTAGAAGGCGAAGTAGGCGCGCTTCTCGATCACGTCGTCCACCGTGCCGACCGCGTTGCGGTCGAGCAGGCCGACATCGAGCATGCCCTGGGCCAGCACCTTCACCGTGGCCTCGTGCGGGTCGGTGAAGCGGGCGCCCGGCTTCGTCGCCGCGATGGCGGCGTCCTGCGAGGCCAGCACCAGGTCGTACAGCGCGCGCTGCGGCCCGGTGAAGCGGCCGTCCGCCGGGAAGGTGCGGGTGATGTCGCTGGCGTAGCCATCGAGCTCGCAGCCGGCGTCGATCAGCACCAGCTCGCCGGCGCGCACCGGCGCGGCGTCGGCGCGGTAATGCAGCACGCAGGCATTGGCGCCGGCGGCGACGATGGAGCCATAGGCCGGGTACTGCGAGCCGCCCATGCGGAACTCGTGCAGCAGCTCGGCGTCGAGGTGGTACTCGCGCACGTCCCGTCCCTCGCGCAGCATCTGCGCGCAGGTGCGCATGGCCCGCACGTGGGCCCGGGCGCTGATGGCGCTGGCGCGGCGCATGATGTCCTGCTCGTGGGCGTCCTTGACCAGGCGCATCTCGTCCAGCAGGCCGCACAGGTCGTGCTGCTGCTCGGGGCACTGCGCGCCGAAGCGCACGCGGGCGCGCACCTTCTGCAGCCAGCCCGCCACGCGCGACTCCAGGCCCTCGTGGATCGCGAACGGGAACCACACCGCGTCGCGGTTTTCCAGCAGGCGCGGCAGCTGCGTGTCGAGCTCGTTCACGGAGAGCGCCGCGCTGACGCCCAGGGCCGCCGGGGCCGCCTCGGGGCCGAGGCGGTAGCCGTCCCAGATCTCGCGCTCCAGGTCCTTGGGCGCGCAGAACAGGGTGCTGGCGCCGTCGCCGGTGATCACCAGGAAGGCGTTGGGCTCGGTGAAGCCGGTGAGGTAGTAGAAGTAGCTGTCGTGCCGGTAGATGTAGTCGCTGTCGCGGTTGCGGGAGCGCTCCGGCGCGGTGGGGACCAGGGCGATGCCCTGCGGGCCCAGGTGCTGGGCGACGCGGGCGCGGCGTTCGGCGTAGACGTGGTTCATGGTGCGTTGAGCTGGGCCAGCCGCTCCGGGGTGCCGACGTCGGTCCAGGGGCCGTCGTGGCGCTGCGCGGTGATGCGGCCATTGTCCATGGCGGCGCGAAGCAGCGGGGCGAGCGGGGCCTTCAGGCCCTGCGGGTTGCCGGCGGGCAGGCCGTCGAACAGGGCCCGGCGGTACAGGCCCACGGTGGAATAGGTGTAGCGCGGCGCGCCTTCGGCTGGGGCGTTCAGGGCATGGCCGTCGGCCGCGAGGCCGAAGTCGCCGCGCGGGTTGTGTGGCGGGTTGGGCACGAGCCACAGGTGGGCCAGGGCGCTGCCCGCGGCGAAGCGCTCCAGGGCCTCGTGCGGGAATTCGAAGCCGGGCATGAACACGTCACCGGCCACCACCCAGAAGCAGTCCGCCAGCGCGGGCAGGGCGCGCGCGATGCCGCCGGCCGTCTCGAGCGCGCCGCCGAAGTCGACGCCCTCGTGCGAGTAGGTGATGTGCGGGCCCTCTGCCAGCCCGGGCCCGAAGCGCTGCTCGATCTGCGCGCCGAGCCAGGCGGTGTTGACCACCGCATGCCCGCAGCCGCCGCGCGCCAGCGCCTCCAGGTGCCACTGCATCAGGGGCTTGCCGCGCACCGCCAGCAGGGGCTTGGGGCAGGTGTCCGTCAGCGGCCGCATGCGCTCGCCGCGCCCGGCGGCCAGCACGATCGCGGTGGCGGGGTGTTGTGCTTGCATTCGGGGGACTGTAGTCGAAGCCCACCCCCGGTCCGGGGCCGGCGGACCCGCTGGGTAAAATCCGGGGTTTACCCGATCCTCCCACCCGCCTTTCCGCCTTTTCCCGGAGTCCTTCCCGATGGCCACTACCCCCCTGATGGCGGGCGCGATCCGCGCCCTGTCCATGGATGCCGTTCAACAAGCCAATTCGGGACACCCGGGTGCCCCCATGGGCATGGCCGACATCGCCGTGGCGCTGTGGGGCCGTCACCTGAAGCACAACCCCGCCAACCCGGCGTGGTTCGACCGCGACCGCTTCGTGCTCTCGAACGGCCACGGCTCGATGCTGATCTACTCGCTGCTGCACCTCACCGGCTACGACCTGCCGATCGAGGAGCTGAAGAACTTCCGCCAGCTGCACAGCAAGACCGCCGGCCACCCCGAAGTGGGCATCACCCCGGGTGTCGAGACCACCACCGGCCCGCTGGGCCAGGGCATCACCAACGCCGTGGGCATGGCCCTGGCCGAGAAGCTGCTGGCCGCCGAGTTCAACCGCGACGGCCACGCCATCGTCGACCACTACACCTACGCCTTCCTGGGCGACGGCTGCCTCATGGAAGGCATCAGCCACGAGGCCTGCGCCCTGGCCGGCGCCTGGAAGCTGAACAAGCTGGTCGCGATCTACGACGACAACGGCATCTCCATCGACGGCCAGGTCGCTCCGTGGTTCATCGACGACACCCCGGCGCGCTTCAAGGCCTACGGCTGGAACGTGGTCGGCCCGGTGGACGGCCATGACGCCGACGCCGTCGACGCCGCCATCGCCCAGGCCCGCAAGTCCTCCGACAAGCCCACCCTCGTGGTCGCCAAGACCCACATCGGCAAGGGCAGCCCGAACCGCGCCAACACGGCCAAGGCCCACGGCGAGCCCCTGGGCGCCGAGGAGATCAAGCTCACGCGCGAATCCATCGGCTGGAGCCACGAGCCCTTCGTCATCCCGCAGGAAGCCTACGACGCCTGGGATGCCAAGGCCGCCGGCGCCAAGGCCCAGGCCGCCTGGGACGAGCGCTTCGCCGCCTATGCCGCCGCCTTCCCCGAGCTGGCCGCCGAGTTCACCCGCCGCATGAAGGGCGAGCTGCCGAAGAACTTCGCGCAGGTCGCCGTGGACACCGTGATCGGCGCCCACACCAAGGCCGAGACCGTGGCCTCCCGCAAGGCCTCGCAGCTGGCGCTGGAGTCCTTCACCGCCGCCCTGCCCGAGCTGCTGGGGGGGTCCGCCGACCTGACCGGCTCCAACCTGACCAACACCAAGAGCACGCCCGCCCTGCGCGTGGATGCCCAGGGCGCCATCGTGCGCAACGAGGCCGGCCAGGTGGGCCGCCACATCAACTACGGCGTGCGCGAGTTCGGCATGGCCGCCATCATGAACGGCGTGGCCCTGCACGGCGGCTACATCCCCTACGGCGGCACCTTCCTCACGTTCAGCGACTACAGCCGCAACGCCATCCGCATGGCGGCCCTGATGAAGCAGCGCGTGGTGCACGTGTTCACGCACGACTCCATCGGCCTGGGCGAGGACGGCCCCACGCACCAGTCCATCGAGCACGCCGCCAGCCTGCGCCTCATCCCGAACCTGGATGTCTGGCGCCCGGCCGACACCGCCGAGACCGCCGTCGCCTGGGCCGTGGCCCTGGAGAACAAGACCCGCCCGACGGCCCTGCTGCTGTCCCGCCAGAACCTGGCCTACGCGCCCAAGTCCGACCTGGGCGAGATCAGCCGCGGCGCCTACGTGTTGGCCGAGCCGGCCAAGGGCAAGGCCAAGGCCGTGATCATCGCCACCGGCTCCGAAGTGCAGCTGGCCCTGAAGGCCCAGGAGCAACTCGCCGCCAGCGGCATCGCCGTGCGCGTGGTCTCCATGCCCAGCACCACGGCCTTCGACCGCCAGGAGCGCGCGTACAAGGAGTCCGTGCTGCCCGCCGGCCTCCCGCGCATCGCCGTCGAGATGGGCGTGACCGACTTCTGGTGGAAGTACGGCTGCGCCGCGGTGGTCGGCATCGACACCTACGGTGAGTCCGCGCCCGCCCCCGTCCTGTTCAAGCACTTCGGCTTCACGCCCGAGAACGTCGCGGACACCGTCCGCGCCGTGCTCGCCAAGTGAGCTTCCCCCGGTTCCTCAACTTCATCGGAGACTAATCCCATGGCTCTCAAGATCGGTATCAATGGTTTCGGCCGCATCGGCCGCATGGTGTTCCGCGCCGCGGTGCAGAACTTCAAGGACATCGAGGTGGTCGCGATCAACGACCTGCTCGAGCCCGACTACCTCGCCTACATGCTGAAGTACGACAGCGTGCACGGCCGCTTCGAGGGCGATGTCTCCGTCGAGGGCAACACCCTGGTCGTCAACGGCAAGAAGATCCGCCTGACCGCCGTCAAGGACCCCGCCGAGCTGAAGTGGGGCGAGGTCGGCGCCGACGTGGTGATCGAAGCCACCGGCATCTTCCTGACCAAGGAAGGCGCACAGAAGCACATCGACGCGGGCGCCAAGAAGGTGATCATGTCGGCCCCGTCCAAGGACGACACCCCGATGTTCGTCTTCGGCGTGAACGACAAGACCTACAAGGGCGAGGCCATCATCTCCAACGCCTCGTGCACCACCAACTGCCTGGCCCCCCTGGCCAAGGTGCTGAACGACAAGTGGGGCATCAAGCGCGGCCTCATGACCACCGTGCACGCCGCCACCGCCACCCAGAAGACCGTCGACGGCCCGTCCAACAAGGACTGGCGCGGCGGCCGCGGCATCCTCGAGAACATCATCCCCTCCAGCACCGGCGCCGCCAAGGCCGTGGGCGTGGTGATCCCCGAGTTGAACAAGAAGCTGACCGGCATGTCCTTCCGCGTGCCGACCTCCGACGTGTCGGTGGTCGACCTGACCGTCGAATTGAACAGCGCCGCCACCTACGCCGAGATCTGCGCCGAGTTCAAGGCCCAGTCCGAAGGCGCGCTCAAGGGCGTGCTGGGCTACACCGAGGACAAGGTGGTCGCCACCGACTTCCGCGGCGACCCGCGCACCTCCATCTTCGACGCCGAGGCCGGCATCGCCCTGGACAGCACTTTCGTCAAGCTCGTGAGCTGGTACGACAACGAGTGGGGCTACTCCAACAAGTGCCTGGAGATGGTCCGCGTGGTGGCCGGCCGCTGATCGAGCCGCTGCCCTCGCAGGAAGACGCGCCCCCCGGGGCGCGTTTTTTTTGCTCCTCTGCCGTGAACAGGGATGGGGGCGTCGTGACCCAACGCCGTCGCCAACAAGCACCGACCCATCCCACCATGTTCACAGTCAAGAACGGCAGCAGCAACGGCCTCTCCCACAGCGGGACCTCCGCCTACGAAACCGGGGGAGGCGGCCTCGATGGCCAGTTTCCCGGCGAGGCCGAGTGGCGCGAAGGCAAGTCCGGCGGCATGACACCCAGGAAGACGCCGCCTGTGCCCTCGCAGGGCCCGTCACCCGTCACGCAGCGGGCCGTGGAGCACCTGCCGCCCCCGTCTTCCACTCCCTCGGCCTACGGCCACGGCCAGGACCCGGTGCAGGTCGTGGTTCACCCGCCCACCGCGCCTGCGTGGCAACCCCCCCAGTCCTACGATGACGCGATGGCCATCGCCGTCCCGGTGGGCCTGGCCAATGCCGGCCGGCGCCTCGTGGCGGGCGTGTCCGGCGTGGTCGCCGGCACCTATGCGGCCGCTGCCCTGGAGCAGGCCCTGCCACCGGCCGGCGGCAGCCTGGGCGCGCAGGCGCTGGGCATTCTCGGCACGGGCGTGGCCATGGCGACGGGCACCGCGCTGGCCGCGCATGGACTGGCGCAGGTCATGGATTGCAAGGCATCAGGCCTGGCGAAGAAGGGGCTGGCCCTTGCCCTGAGCGGCGGCATCGTGCCGATGGTGGCGGCGCGCACGGCGTCCTCCTCCTCGCTGGCGCAGGGCCAGGAGCGCGCCGCCGCGGTGGCGGCGCAGTTCGTGAGCGGGTTGGTCGCTGCCCTCGGCAGCGAAGTCGTGATGCAGGTGACCGATGGCGCCACGCCGCGTGCCCGCATTGTCGAGAACCAGACCGGCGCGGCGCCCGGCCCCGGCAACGCGGTGTTCCGCGAGTGGCCGCTGGCCTCCTCGGTGGTCTATGCCGGCGCCGGCCTGGCCGCGGAAGTTGCCCTCGCCCCCGGGTTGCAGGCGACGTTTGGCAAGGACCTGCCTGCGGGCGCGGCGGCTGCCCTGGGCAGCCAGCTCGCGCAGGCGCTGGCGCAGACGGTCCTGGAGCTGTATGACGCGCTGGTGGCCGCCGGCCTCGCGAACTACGGCAGCCTCAAGCTCGAGGCCGTGAAGGGCCAGGCCGGGGCCATCTGCCGCAACCTGTGCCGCGTGGGCGAGACCGTCGGGCGCATCGTGAGCCTGGCGGGTGTGCGCACCCTCCTCACGAGCCCGGCCCAGTTCCTGCAGATGGCGGAAACGCTGTACGCCGGACAACCCGGCACGCGAGAGGCCCTGCGCATCGTGCGCGGCGTGGTCGAGGGCTTGGCGCGGCTCAATGGCCACCTGGTGCAGGAAGCGCACCCGGTGCGCCGGGCCCAGCCCGGCTGGGCCGCGGAGTTCCGGCCGAACTACGAGGCCTTCATCGGCAGCGGCGGCTCGGGCCTGGACATCCGCGAGGCGGACGACGACCCGCCCGGCACAGTGCAGCCGGCCACCTTGCGGCGCCGCCACCAGGCGGCCGGCCCGGGCGCGTCGGTGGCCGCCAGTGAGTGAGCCCGTGCAGGCCTGGCGGTCAGTGGTGGTGGCCGTGCGCGCCGTGGGCGTGGCGGTGCGCCACTTCCTCGGCGCTGGCGGCGCGCACCTCGGTCACGGTGATCGCCAGTTTCAGTGTGCGCCCGGCCAGCGGGTGGTTGCCATCGAGCAGCACCTGCGGGCCCTTGATCTTGGTCACGGTGAAGGGGTGCGGGGCGCCGTCGGGGCCGGGCAGCTCCAGCTCGCCGCCCACCTTCACGCCGGGCGGGAAGTCGCTCTTGGGGATGGTGCGCAGCAGGGACTCGTCACGCTCGCCGAAGGCGTCGGCCGGGGCCAGGGTGAGGGCGAGCTGGTCGCCCACCGCCCGGCCTTCCAGCGCCTCCTCGATCTTCGGGAAGGTGTTGTCATAGCCGCCATGCAGGTACGACAGCGGGTGCTTGCCGTCCTGGATCAACAGGCCCTTGTCGTCGGTGATGCGGCAGCGCATCGTCACCACGGTGTCTTTTTCGATCTTCATCCCGGCGATTGTGCCCGCCGGGCGGCTACAGTCTCGGGCTCATGAGCGATCCCAAGCCCCAGAAACCGAAGAACAAGAAGCCGGCGCGCAGCGCGCGCCCGGTGCATCCGCTGCTGCACACGCTGTGGGAGCTGCACCCGCGCCTGTTCGGCGCGCGCTTCCGCCCGCTGAAGCTCGGCATCTTCGAGGACCTGATGGCGCGTCACCCCGGCGCGTTCGAGAAGGACGACCTCAAGCAGGCGCTCGGCCAGCATGTGCGCTCCAGCCGCTACCTGGAGGCCGTCGCCAGCGGCGACATGCGCTGCGACCTGGACGGCCAGCCGGTGGAGCCCGTGGCCCCCGAGCATGTGCAACAT
The DNA here is from genome assembly GCF_052600055.1 of Ramlibacter sp. MAHUQ-53. Taxonomy (NCBI): domain Bacteria; kingdom Pseudomonadati; phylum Pseudomonadota; class Betaproteobacteria; order Burkholderiales; family Comamonadaceae; genus Ramlibacter; species Ramlibacter sp. MAHUQ-53. Next base: position 38,414 of record NZ_JBQWTS010000006.1, on the reverse strand, counting down.
GCCATCGTCGAAGTCTTCCGCCGCCGCCAGGGCAAGGATGCCGAGAAGGCCCGCGCCTGGGCCCGCGCCCGTTTCGTGCAGGCGATCGACGCCTCCGGCCTGGACCGCGACGCCTACCTCGAGCGCGTGCGCACGCAGGATGCGACCGCGCTGTCCCTGATCGACGAGGCCTGCGCCGAGCTCGCCGGCCAGGCCGCGCGCCGCGAGGCGCTGGTGCGGGCCTTCCGCGCCAGCGGCAAGGCGGTCGAGGAGTTCGCCGAGATGTACGGGCTGGACGCCGCGCTGGTGCGCGATGCCCTGGCTCGCGAACAGACGGCCTGAGCGCCTACACCCGGCGCGCGGGCCGGGCCGCTAGAACCGGGCCTCGATCCTTCCACGAAAGGCGAGGCCATGACCCGGCTGATCGAACGCGCCGTTCCGCGTGCCACCGACCTCGTGCGCCGTGACCACCGCCAGGTGCTCGAGCGTTTCCAGCGGTACCACGCCACCGCCTCGCCACGCATCAAGCAGGGCCTGGCGCGCACGGTGTGCCTGGCGCTGGAGGTGCACACCCGGCTGGAGGAGGAGCTGCTGTATCCCGCCGTGCGCGAGGCTTCCGCGTCGGACTTCCTGCGCCGCGCGGTCGACGAGCATGCGGGCATGCGCCGGCAGATCGCCCAGCTGCGCCAGCTCGAGCCCACCGACCCCACCTTCGACGGCGCCTTCCTGGGCCTGATGCGCGACGTGCTGCACCACGTGGCCGACGAGGAAACCCTGTTCCTTCCCGAGGCCGAGCGCGTGCTGCGCGGACGCCTGGGCGAGCTGGGCGCTCAGATGATGCGCCGCCGCCTGGCCCTCATGGCGCCACGCGTGCCGGCCATGGCCTGGGGCCGCGTGCAGGCCGCGCCGGCGAGATCGCTGCTGGTGGCGGCGGGCATCGTGCTGGGGAGCGCCTGGCTGGGGGGGCAGCTCTCGCGGCGGGGGCAGGCGCCGGCGTGACGGGCCCCCGCAGCGGCGGCCCTGGTGCGCGCCCGGGCGCCTTGTGGCTTCGTGAATAGCAGCATTGCATCTGCCGACGGGCACGCCGCAGGGGCCGTGCCTATCATGCCCGCCATGCCACGCATCCCCTTGCCCTCGCCCGACACCATGGACGCTGCCCAGCGCGCCGTGTACGACCGCATCGTCTCCGGCCCCCGCGGCAAGATCCAGGGCCCGCTGCGGGCCGCGCTGCACAACCCCGAGCTGGCGGACCGCTGGCAGGCGCTCGGCGCCCTGCTTCGTTACGGTACCTCCCTGCCGCCGCGGCTGTCGGAGCTGGCGATCCTGGTGACGGGCCGCGCCTGCGACTCCCCGTTCGAGTGGTACGCCCACCGCCTCGAGGGCGAGAAGGCCGGCCTGGAGTCGCCGATCATCGAGGCGCTGCTGGCGCAGCAGGAGCCGCCCGGCCTGTCCGCGGACGACGCCCTGGTCTGGTGCTTCAGCGTCGAGCTCAATCGCCACCGCTCGGTGTCCGACGCCACCTATGCCGCCGCCGTGGCGCGCTTCGGGGCGCGCACCGTCGTCGAGCTCACCGCCCTCATCGGCTACTACACCATGGTCGCGATGACGCTCAATTGCCACGAGATCCCCTTGCCCGAAGGCGTCGCGCCGGCCTTTCCCCTGCCCCAGCACGCGGGGCTCGCGTGAACGCCCCCGCCACCACCCCGGGCGGCTGGGACTGCCACGCCCACCTGTTCGGCCCCTACGAGCGCTTCCCGCTGGCCGCCGAGCGAAGCTACACCCCGCCCGAGGCCCTGGAGCCGCAGTACATGGCGCTCCTGCGGCGCCTGGACCTGGAGCACGGCGTGCTGGTGCACCCCAGCGCCTACGGCGACGACCACTCGCTGCTGCTGCATGCCCTGGCGTCGCAGCCGGCGCTGCGGGGCGTGGTCGTGGTGCGCCCGGGCAGCCCCCTGCCGCTGGCAGGCCTGCGTGACCGGGGCGTGCGCGGCGCCCGCTTCAGCCACCGCAGCGGCGCCGGCGCCAACTTCGCCGGCAGCGCCTCCTGGGACGACCTGCAGGCGCTGGCCCCCGCGCTGGCCGACAACGGCCTGCACGCCGAGCTGTGGACCGACTGTCGCGCCCTGCCCGCCATCGCCGACGGCCTGCGGTCCCTGCCCGTGCCCGTGGTGATCGACCACATGGGCGGCTTCGACGCCCGCGCGGGCATCGACGACCCGGGCTTCCGCACCCTGCTGTCCCTGCTCGAATCGGGCAAGGCCTGGGTCAAGCTGTGCGCCTACCGCAACCTGCTGAACGAGGCCGACTGGGAGGTCGGCCGCGCGTTCCAGCAGAAGCTGGTGGAGGCCGCGCCCGACCGCCTGGTCTGGGGCAGCGACTGGCCGCACCTGCGCGTGACGCCGGCACCGGACCCGGTGCAGCTGCTGGACATGTTCATGGCCTGGGCCGGCAGCGACGCGGTCGTGCGCCAGGTGCTCGAGGACAACCCGGCGCGCCTGTACCTCTGACCCGCCGGGGCCGCCGGCGTCAGCGGCCCTGGTAGCGCGGCGTGCGCTTCTCGAGGAAGGCGCGCATGCCCTCCTTCTGGTCCTCGGTCGCGAACAGCCGCTCGAAGTAGCGGCGCTCCAGCGCCAGGGCGCTGTCCATCGGCTGGTCGGCGCCCAGGCGCACCGCCTCGCGGATCGCCTGCACCGCCAGCGGCGGCATGCCGGCGATCTGCGTGGCCACGTCCACGGCCTGGGCCAGGGCCTCGCCCGGGGGCACCAGCCGGCTCACCAGGTTGGCGGCGTAGGCCTCGCGCGCGGGGACCCTCTCGCCGGTGAGGCTCCACAGCAGGGCCTTGTAGCGACCCGCGTTGCGCAGCAGGCGCTGGGTGCCGCCCGCGCCCGGCATGATGCCGACCCGGATCTCGGGCTGGCCGAACTTCGCGTCCTCGGCGGCGATGACGATGTCGCAGGCCAGCGCCAGCTCGCAGCCGCCGCCCAGCGCATAGCCCTCCACCGCGGCGATCACCGGCTTGGCAAGCTGCCGCACCACGTGGAAGACGCGGTCGGTGTCCAGGCGCACGTGGTCGACGGGCGTCATGTCCGCCATCTCGGCGATGTCGGTGCCCGCGACGAAGTAGCCGCCGCTGCCCGTGAGGACCACCGCGGCGACCTGCGGGTCCTGCTCCATCGCGCGCAGGGCGTCCACCAGTTCCTGCTTGACCTGCAGGTTCAGGGCGTTGCGGCGCTCGGGGCGTTCGATGCGCACGATGCCCACGGCACCCTGGCGCTCGCTGCGCACCACGCGCGGGGAGGCGGTGGATTCACTCATGAGGGCTTCCTTGCGTCGGGGGCTGCCCCGGCTTGGCGTTGCGGCCAGACCGAGGCGCGGCGGCGCTTCTCGCCCCCGGGGCGGGTTCAGCCATCGACCGGCTCCGTCGCCCGGAACGAGGGGCGCTCGCACAGGCGGGCATGCCAGGCCGCGAGGCGCGGCGCCAGGCTGCGCCAGCCGAGCGTGTCGAAGCGGTAGTCGAGGTAGCCCAGGGCGCAGCCCAGGGTGAGGGTGCCGATGGACAGCGGCGCCGCCTCGAGCGCCGGCACTTCGGATTCGAGCAGCGCGAGGCTGCTGCGCGTCTTCAACTCGAAAGCCTCCAGCAGCGCGGGCAGGGCCGCGGTGCGCTCGCGTTCGTTGCGCCACAGGATCAGGGCGTCGAGCAGGCCGTCGCCGAAGGCGTGCCAGCGCAGGGCCTGCCAGCGCGCCTCGCCCTCGGTGGGGAACAGGTCGCCGCCGCCGCGCGTGTTGAGGTATTCGCAGATCACCACCGAGTCGAACAGCACCGAGCCGTCCTCGCGCACCAGGGTCGGGATCTTGGACAGCGGGTTCACCGCCATGATCGCCGGGTTGGGCTTGAGCATCGCGGCGACGGAGCGCACCAGTTCCAGCTGCGGAACCAGGCCCAGCTCGTGGGCGACGACCATCACCTTGCGCACATAGGGCGACTTGGGGGACCAGTGCAGGGTCAGCGGGGCGGCCATCAGATCACTCCTTGCGCGCGCAGCCGCGCGACATCGTCCGGCGCGTAGCCGATCTGCGCCAGGATGTCGGCGCTGTGCTGTCCCAGCAGCGGGGGAGCGTCACGCAGGGGCAGCGGCGCGCCGTCGAAGCGCATGGGGCTGGCCACCTGCGGCACGTCGACGCCGCAGGGGTGCGGCGAATGCTGCAGCATGCCGCGGGCCTGGACCTGCGGGTCCTCGAACACCTCGGGCACGGTATTGATCGGGCCGCAGGGCACGCCGGCGGCGTCGAGGTCGGCGATCAGGCCGGCGCGCTGGCGGGCGGCGAAGCGCTCGCGCAGCATGGCCGAGAGTTCGCCGATGTTGCGAACGCGCTGGGCATTCGTGGCGAAGCGCGGGTCCACGGCCCAGGCGGGCTCGCCCATCACCTCGCACAGCTTGGCGAACTGGCCGTCGTTGCCGACCACGAGGATCAGGTCGCCGTCGGCGCAGGCGTAGACGTCCTGGGGCTGGATGTTGGGGTGGGCGTTGCCATTGCGCGCCGGCACCTTGCCCGAGACCAGGTAGTTCATCGCCTGGTTGGCGAGCGTGGCCACCTGCACGTCGAGCATGGCGATGTCGATGCTGCCGCCCTCGCCGGTCTGGTCGCGGCGCGATAGCGCCGCCAGCACCGAGACCGCGGTGTACATGCCCGTCATCAGGTCGACGATGGGCACGCCCACCTTCTGCGGGCCGCCGCCGGGGCGGCCGTCCTTCTCGCCGGTGACGCTCATGAGGCCGCCCATGGCCTGGATCAGGAAGTCGTAGGCGGGCTGGTCGCGGCGCGGGCCGGTCTGGCCGAAGCCGGTGACAGAGCAGTAGATCAGGCGCGGATTCACCTTGCGCAGCGAGGCCTCGTCCAGGCCGTAGCGCGCCAGCGTGCCGGCCTTGTAGTTCTCCAGCACGATGTCGGCCCAGGCCGCCAGCTCGCGCACGATCTTCTGGCCCTCGGGCTTTTCCAGGCTCACGGTGATGGAGCGCTTGCCCCGGTTCACGGCGAGGTAGTAGCCGGCTTCCTTCGTGTCCTGCCCGGTGGCGTCCTTCAGGAAGGGCGGGCCCCAGCTGCGGGTGTCGTCGCCGGCGCCGGGGCGCTCGACCTTGATCACCTCGGCGCCGAGGTCGGCCAGGATCTGGCCGGCCCAGGGGGCGGCCAGGATGCGACTGAGGTCCAGCACCTTGACGTGCGACAGCGGACCGTTGCGTTCGTTCATGAGAGGTCTCCGCGCCTGGGGCTCAGCGGCCGGTGAACACCGGCGCGCGCTTCTCGGCGAAGGCGCGCTGGGCCTCCTTCGCGTCGTCGGTCCTGGCGATCTGCGCGGTCATGTCCTGCTCGTAGCGGTAGCCGTCACGCAGGCTCATGTCCTCGATCACGTTGAGCGTGTGCTTGCCCATGCGGGTCGACACCGGGCTCTTGGCGGCGATGGTGCGGGCGATGGCCAGGGCGGTGGGCATCAGCTCCTCGTGCGGCACGCAGGCCTCGACGATGCCCAGGCGATACAGCTCGGCGCCGTCCACCCGCATCCCGGTCAGCGCCATGCGGCGCAGGCGGGAGTGGCCGAACAGGCGCATGGCGTGGCTGCAGCCCCCGAGCAGGCCCACGTCCACCTCGGGCAGGCCCAGCGTGGCCTTCTCGGAGGCGACCAGGATGTCGCTGGAGGCGGCCATCGCCAGGCCCGAGCCGAGCGCGGCGCCGTTGAGGGCGCACACCACCGGCTTGGCGCATTCGCGGATCGCGTGGAAGCACTCGCGCGTGCGGCGCGAGTGGGCCGGCAGGTCGCCCGGGCCCTTGATCACGGAGGCGCGGCCCTTGAGGTCGGCGCCGGCGCAGAACACTTTGCCCGCGCCGGTGAGGACCACGGCGCGCACCTCGTCCATCTCGGAGATGCGGTCCAGGGCCAGGGTGAGTTCGTCGTTCAGCGTGCGGGTCAGGGCGTTGACCGGCGGGGCGTTGAGCGTGAGGGTGGCGACGAAGCCGTCGAGTTCGTAGCCGAGTTGGGTGAGGTCGTTCATGTCGGGGGGCAGTCAGTCGGGTCAGTCGAGCTTGGCGCCGGAGAAACGGATCACTTTTTTCCATTTCTCCGATTCGCTGCGGATGGTGGCGGCCATCTCCGCGGGCGTGCCGCCCTGCGGGATCACGCCCATGCCGGCGAACTGCTCGCGCAGCTCGGGCGACTGCAGGACGGCGTTGATCTCGCGGTTCAAGCGGTCGATCACGGCCTGCGGCGTACGCGCGGGCACCGAGATGTAGTTCACCGGCGCGGCGTCGAAGCCCTTGAGGGTTTCGGCAATGGTGGGTACCGACGGCAGCAGCGCCGAGCGCTCGGGCGTGGCCACGCCCAGGGGGCGCAGCGCGCCGGAGTCGATCAGGGGCTTGTAGGCGGGGATGCTGTCGATCGCCATCTGCACCTGGCCGGAGACCAGGTCGGCCAGCGCGGCGCTGGTGCCGCGGTAGGGGATGTGGACGATGAACACGCCCGCCGACTGCTTGAACAGCTCGCCCGCGAGGTGGCTGCTCGCGCCGTTGCCGGCGCTGGCGTAGTTCACGCGGCCCGGGCGCTCCTTCGCGTACTGCACGAGCTCCTGCACGGTCTTCACCGGCAGGTCGCGCGGCACCACGAGCACGTTGGGCACCACCGCCACGCGCGAGACGGGCACCAGGTCCTTCTCGGGGTCGTAGGGCAGCTTCGCCTGCAGGTGCGGGTTCGTCATCTGCGGGCCGGGCGTGGTGTACAGGATGGTGTAGCCGTCCGGCGCCGACTTGGCGACCAGGTCGGCGCCGAGCGTGGCGCCGCCGCCGGGCTTGTTGTCGATCACCACCGGCTGGCCCAGGCGCTTGCCCAGGGGGGTGGCGATGGCCCGCGCGACGAGGTCCGCCCCGCCGCCCGCGGCGAAGGGCACGACCATGCGGATCGAGCGGGTGGGATAGTCCTGGGCCGCTGCAGCGGCGACGACGAGGCCTGCGATCAGGCCGGCGAAGAGTGGCTTGTACATCGGGGGTCCGGGGTCAGGTGCGGAAGGTGACGCCGCAGCCGGGGCCGGGCGGCAGGTGGATCTGGCCGGCCTCGACCGGCAGCGGGGTGAACGGGTCGTCCTGCAGGTGCAGGTGCTCCGACAGCTCGCAGGCATGGGGCAGGCGCCGGATCACGCTGGCGGCCTGCAGGCTCATGGACTGCAGCAGCGCGGGGCCGAAGGCGGCGCCCACGCGGCACCCCACCTCGCCGGCCTCGCAGAGGCGCACGGCCTGCAGGAAGCGGCGCAGGCCGCCGAGGTTGGTGACCTTGAGGTTGATCACGTCGACCGCGCGCTCGGACACCAGGCGGAACACGTCGCGGACGGTCTGCGCGCTCTCGTCGGCCTCGATGGCCACCGGCAGCGTGCGTGTCAGCAGGGCCAGGCCGGCCACGTCGGCTGCCGGCACCGGCTGCTCGATCAGCGAGATGCCGTGGCGCTCCATGCGGCCGAAGGCGGCGATCAGCTGCTTGGCGTTGTACGACTGGTTCGGGTCCAGCGTGAGGGCCACGCCGTCGCCGGCGGCCGCCCGCACCGCGGCGACGCGGCGGATGTCGGTCTCGGTGTCGCCGGACAGCTTGAGCTTCAGCTGGCGGTAGCCCTCGGCCACGAGGCCGGCGGCCTTCTCCGCCATCTCCTCGGGCGACTTGATCGGCAGGATGCGCGAGAGCGGCACCGCGTCCCGCAGCTTGCCTCCGAGCAGCACGTGCACCGGCACCCCCAGCCGGCGCGCCAGCAGGTCGTGCAGGGCCATGTCGATGGCGGCCTTGGCGGTGGGCTGGTAGGCCAGCGCGGCGTCGATGTCCTCGAGGATGCCGGCGAGGTCGTCCACCGGGCGGCCGACCAGGCGCGGCGCCAGGAAGGCCAGCGCCGCCTCGGCGCCGGCGCCATGCGTGGAGATCGCCGGGATGGCGTGGCAGTAGCCCAGGCCCTCGTGGCCGTCGTCGTCACGCAGGCGCAGCACCCAGCCCTCCAGCCGCGGCACCTGGGCGCGCGCGAACTTCCATTGCGGGTCGGCCAGGCCCTGGGTGCAGGGCTCGATCAGGAAGGAGGCGATCTTCACCGCGCGCTCACTCCAGGGTGATCTTGGCCTTGGCGATGATGTTCTTCCACTTGTCCGACTCGGCCTGCATCACCTGCTGGTACTCGGCGCCGGTGGAGGTGGAAGGCAGGGCCCCTTGCTGCGCGAACAGCTGGCGCATGTCCGGCGCGTTCACCGCGGCGACGGCGGCCTCGCGCAGCCTGGCGGCGATCGGCGCCGGCAGCGCCTTGGGCGCGATCAGGCCGTAGGTGGTCTCCATCACCACCCCGGGCAGGCCGGCCTCGGCGGTGGTCGGCACGCCGGGCAGCTGCGGCGCGCGGGCGGTGCCGGCCACGGCCAGCACCTTCAGCGCGCCGCTGGCCACGTGCGGCAGCACGGGCAGCAGGTCGACCATGGCCGCATTCACCTCCCCGGCCAGCAGGGCGGTGATGGCCGGCGCCGCGCCCTTGTAGGGGATGTGGAGCACGCTGACCTTCGCCTGGTCCTTGAAGATCTCCATGCCGATGTGGGGCGTGGTGCCCGGGCCCGCCGAGCTGTAGGTCAGCTTGCCGGGCTCGGACCGGGCCATCTTCACCAGGGCGTCCACCGAGTCGATGCCGCCTTTGGTGTTGACGACCAGCACGCTGGGGATCTTGGCCACCAGGGTCAGGAACTGGATGTCGTCCAGGCTGTAGGCCGTGCGGGTCAGGTTCGGCATGCCGGCCAGCGGGCCGGGCGCCACCAGGGCGAAGGTGTAGCCGTCGGGCGCCGACTTCACCGTGGCGTCCACGCCGAGCGCGCCGCCGGCGCCGGCCCGGTTGTCCACCACCACCGACTGGCCCAGGCTGGCCGACATCTTCGTGGCCAGCTGGCGGGCGATCGCGTCGGTCGGGCCGCCGGGGGCGTAGGGCACGACCAGCTTGATCGGGCGGGTGGGCCAGGCCTGGGGTTGCGCGAGCGCGGACGGCGCGACGGCCAGCAGGGCGCCAGCAACAGGCAGCGCGAGGGTGGCGGCGAGCAGGCCGCGGCGGGGCATGGGCATGGGGATGTCTCCTTGGAATTCGGATAGTCGCCGGCCAGTCTAGGGCGCGGGACCGGGGCGCGTCCCTGCGGAATGTGCAAGGCTGCTTTGCAGGATCGTGCCCTGACGGGGGCTTCCCCCCTGGCTAGAGTCGGTGCCCATGCACGTTCCCGCCCCGTCCCCCGCCGACCCGGCGGCTGCCCGCCGGCGCGTGGCCGTCACGCTCGCCTCCGCCTCCATCGACGTGATCGTCGAGGGTACCGGCCCGGCCGTCGTGCTGCTGCCGTCCTCCCTGCGGGACTCGCAGGACTTCGACGACCTGGCCGCCCGGATCGCCCGCGAGGGCCTGCAGGTGCTGCGGCCGCAACCCCGCGGCATGGGCCGCAGCAGCCCGCCGCCGGCGGGCATGACGCTGGAGACCCTGGCGGACGACGTGGCGGGCGTGATCGCGCAGCTGGCGGCCGGGCCCGCCGTGGTGGTCGGCCATGCCTACGGCCACTGGGTCGCCCGGATGACGGACCTGCGCCACCCGCAACGCGTGCGCGGCGTGGTGGTGCTCGGCGCCGCCGCGCGCCAGTTCCCGCCGGGGATGGCGGACGCCCTGGCGATCGCCAGCGACCCGCAGCGCACCGACGAAGCGCGCCTCGAGGCCCTGCGCGTGTGCATGTTCGCCCCGGGCAACGACCCCTCTGCCTGGCTGGCGGGCTGGCACCCGCAGTGGCGGGCCGCCTACCGAGAAGCGTCGCAGCACCCGCCGCGCGAGGCCTGGTACGGGCAGGCCCATGCGCCCCTCCTCGACCTCCAGGGCGCGCAGGACGCCTGGCGTCCCCCGGCCACGCGCGGGGAGTTGCGCGACGCGCTGGGCGAGAAGGTGACGGTCAAGGTCATCGAGCGGGCGGGGCATGCGCTGGTGCCGGAGCAGCCCGAAGCGGTGGCCCGCGCCATCGTCGACTGGGTGCGGGGGCTGGACCGGGTTCGATAATCCGCCCATGCACAAGGCCCGCGCCACCGAATTCGAACTGGACATCACGTCCGACCTGCAGAAGTGGCGCTCGTTCATCGCCATCGGCGAACTGGGCAGCCTCACGCGCGCCGCGCTGTTCCTGGACAGCAACCAGTCGTTCCTCAGTCGCCAGGTCAACGCGCTCGAGCGTGAATGCGGCGCGCGCCTGTTCAACCGCACCGGCCGCGGCGTGGAGCTGTCCGAGGCCGGGCAGCGCCTGTTCCCCCGGGTGAAGGCGCTGCTGGAGCAGGCCCAGGCCCTGGAGCGCGACATCCGCGCCGACCTGCGCGAGCCGGTGGGCTCCGTGACCCTGGGCAGCCTGCCCTCCATCGGCACCATCCTCACCGGCCGCCTGTTCGCCGAGGTGCGAGCCCAGCTGCCGGGCGTGAACCTGCGCGTGCTGGAGGGCTCCAGCGGCCAGGTCGAGGAGTGGCTGAACGAGGCCCGCGTGGACATCGCCATCCTGTATCGCTACTCGGCCACCCTCCCCGAAGGCGAGGAGACGCTGGCCACGGTGGACAGTTACCTGATCGGCCACCGCGGCGACCGCATCACCGCGGACGGCCAGGTGACCTTCGCCAGGCTCGACGGCCTGCCCTTCATCCTGCCCGGCGCGCCCAATGGCCTGCGCACAGCGCTCGATGCCGGCGCGCGCCAGGCGCGCATCACCCTCGCGCCGGTGATCGAGGCTGACTCCCTGCCGCTGCAGAAGCAGCTCACGGCACAGGAACACCTCTACACCGTGCTGCCGCTGCACGCCGTGTGGCAGGAGGTGCAGGCCGGCACGCTGCAGGCCGCGCGCATCGTGGAGCCGCCGTTCCAGCGGACCGTGGCTCTGGCCTTCGCCAAGGCCAAGGGCCCGTCGCGCGCGGTCACCGCGGTGACCGACCTGCTCGTGCGCATCGTCGGCGAAATGGCCGCGCAGGGCATGTGGCGCTCGTAGCGATTCGCTGACAGGCCCCAGGGAACCAGCGGGCCGCGGTTTTCACAACCACCGCTGTTCGGGGCGTTCCTCGCCCCGGGAGATTCCCCCATGCAACTTTCGCAGGTCATTGCGCACCTGGGCGCCGTGCTGCGCCAGCCCCAGCTCGCGGCGGACGAAGGCGGCGCCTGCGCCTTTCGCGCCGGCGGCGTCGACATCCGGCTCGAGCCGCGCCCGCAGCCCGAGGCGGCCTTCGTGATGCGCGCCTTCCTCGGCGACATCGACGTACCCGATTTCGCCCCCCTGCTCGAGCGCCTCCTGCGCGCCGACTTCTTCGCCGGCGGCGTCGGCGGCCCGGCCCTGGGCCTCGATGCGCAGTCGGGACTGTTCCTGACCCAGCACTTCGAGGAGGGCCGCCAGTCCCTGGTCTCGATCGAGGCCTGGCTGGCCCGCTTCATCGCGCATGCGCGGGTGTGCCAGGGCCTGCTGGTGCAGGCCCGCGCCGCCAGTGCCGCGCCCGCCGGGGTGCCGGCATGACGCCCCAGGCCGTCGCGGACCTGCTGCAGTCCGTCTTCGGCTGCGCCTGCGGGGCGCTCGGCGACGGCGCGCCCTTCGCCCTGCGCTCCCCGGAGGGCGAAGTGATCGAGCTGCGCTATGTCGCGGACCTGCCCGCGCTGTGCGCGGCGATTGCGCTCGGCCGGCTGGATGAGGCCCACCGCGAGGAGGCCCTGGTGCGGCTGCTCCGCACCAACCTCCACCTGGCCCATGCCGGCGGGCCCCATGGCGCGCTGGCCCCTCAGGGCGCGCAGGTCCACCTGTGCTGGACCCTGCCGCTCGATGGCGGCGATACGGCGCGGCTGGCCGAGCGCCTGCGCCGCCTCGTGGCCGCTGCCTCGCCCATGCGCGCGGCGCTGGTCGCGGACCACGTGCTGTGCGAGCCGTGACCCATCTTCTGACTTCAGGAGAACCCCATGCCCCAAACCATCACGGCGCCGGACGGCGTCGCCTCCTCCCCGCCGCCTGCACCCAGGCGACAGGCCTGGGATGCCGACCCGCAGAAGCCGGTCGACATGCCCGCCCACACGCCGCCCGCCGACCTGGCCGGTCATGAGCCGTCGCAACCCGTCGTGGCGACACCGCCACGCCAGCCGGTCGAGCGCGTACCCGCACCCGCACGGGAGTCGATGGACGAGGTCTGCCGGACCCGCCCGTCCTGCCCGCTCCAGGTGACCTGCGAGCCGATCGGCACCGAGTGTGAGGCCTGCGCCGATTGCTGCGCCGATTGCTGCGCCGATTGCTGCGCCTGTGTCGGCGTTTCCCTGCTGGCCATCTCGGTGGGGGAGTGGGTCTGCGGGTGCTCCGTGGCGACGGCCGAAGGGATGGCCATCGCCGGCGGATCGACCGTGGGCGCGTCGTTCCTGGCGCACGCGTTGAAGGACTGTGCCTACGTTCCCTGCTGCAGCTGGGCGTGAGCCGTCGTTTCGCCCCGGACGGAACCCGCGGCAGCCTGGCTGCACTCAGGCGGTCGTTGTCCGGCGGCCCGCCGGTCCCGGAGCAAGCCCCATGCAATTGATCGACATCGTCCGCGGCCTGGCCCAGGCCCTGCACCTGCCCGAGCTGCGGCCCGCTGCCGACGGCTCCTGCGCCTTCCGCGTGCATGGCATCCCGGTGCTGCTGCTGCCGCGGCCCGAGGGCGAGCAGGCCTTCGTCGCGCGGGCCCGCCTGGGCAGTCTCCACGGAGCCGACGCCGCTTCGCTGCTGCCGCAATTGATGGTGGCGAACTTCTTCGCCGACGGTGTCGGCGGCGCCGCGCTCTCGCTCGATGCGCGCGGTGATGTCTACCTGACCCAGCACTTCCCCGAAGCCTGCGCCGGCTTTGCGCACGTGCTGGCCAGCCTCGAGCGCTTCGCGGCGCAGGCGCGCCGCTGCCGCGACCTGCTGCCCGCCCCGGCCAGCCACCCCCTCCTTGAAGGACATGCCTGATGACCCTGCTTCACGCTTCCCTCGCCCATGCGTTCGCCGATTACGTGCGCCTGCCCGTCGACCAGGTCGAGGATGGCCGTGCCCGGAGTGTCACGCTCGAGGGCGGCCTCGCCCTCGAGTTCATCTGGGTGGCCGAGGTCCCAGCGCTGTGCCTGGCGATGGCGGTGGGCCAGATCCTGCGCGCCTCCCAGGACGAATGCCTTGCCGGCGCGTTGGCTTCCAACCTCTACCTCGCCGACGTCGGCGCGCCGCACTACGCGCTGAGTCCGCAGCAGGACACGCTGTACCTGTGCCAGACGCTTTCCGGTGACCCGTTCGACGCGTCGCAGGTGGGCCCCGCCGTCGACCGCCTCGCTGAACTGGCGCGACAGGCCCGAGCAGGTCTGCTCGAGCGCCAGTCGATCGCCTGATCGCCCTGCACCGTTTCCCCTTCCACTTCCAAAGGTCCACACATGTTCCCCTCCCCGTTATCGAATTCGAGTACCAGCAACCAGAGCCTGGCGGCTTCGGATTTCGAAGTGCGCCCTGCACCCGAGAAGCCGCAAGCGGAATCTCCCGCCCTGGCGCAAGCCGGCGGCCAGAAGCCCGCGGCCATGTCGATGGTCCAGGACGCGGCGCCGGCGCGTGCCGAGGACCGGGTGCCGCCGGATCCCGTGCCGGCCACCGCCAGCCAGGCGGAGGGCGACACCCGCTGCGGCGAATACCTGGAGTGGTGCGGGCTGGCGACGCCGAACTGCGTGGGTGCGGCCGGCACGATTGCCTTCTTCGCGTCATCGCCCCTGCTGGGTTGCCAGATCTGCGGCTACGGGCTCCTGGCTGGAGGGGGCCTGAGCACCCTGGTCGGGGGTCACGACACCGTGCGGGGCCCGCAGGCGCAATGCATGCCGGACGTGCGTGGGCGCATCCAGACCACGGCCGGTATGAGCGAGGCCGGCCTGGGCCTGGTCGCCCTCGGCATCGTGGGCGAGCTGGGCGCGGCGAGTTCCTCCATCCTCCCGATCGCAGCCGGAGGGACCCTCATTTGCGCCGGGTTGACCGTCGGCCAGATGTGCTGCGAGGCGTGACGCGCCTGGCAGCTTCTGCGGCCGTTCCAGATTTCAGAAGGGTATTTCCATGCTGACGCTATCCGCTTCGTCCCCCGCCGTGACCGGTTCCACCCTTTCACGGTCCGACTTCGAGACGGCCCCCGCCCACCTGCCGCCGGCCGAGGGCTCCGCGCTGGACCTGCTGCGTGACAAGGCGCCCGTGACCCTGTCGATGGCCGCTGACGTCGGCCCGGCGCGCACCGGTGACGCGGTCCAGCCCGATCCCGCGGCGCCGCGCGACGGGGGCGGCGTGCCGGGCCGGTATCGCGAGTTCCTGAACAAGATCTGCATCGGGATGGCCCCGGCTTCCATGGGTGTTGGGCTCCTGGCCTCCTTCGCGTCGCCCCCGCTCGGTTGCCAGATCTGCGGCTACGGGTTGCTCGCAGGGAGTGGCCTGGGCCTGGTGCTCGACTTCGACGAGGAATGCCGGGCGCCAGGCGTCCAGCGCATGCTGGCCGGCGAGCCTTCCGGGGTCACCACGGCGGGCCTCCTGACCGAGGCCAGCCTCGGCCTGACCGGGCTCGGGCTGGCGACGGCGGCGGCTGGGGGGCCGGTGACTTGGCCGCTGTACGTCGGGGGGTGGGGGGCGGGCGCGTTCGGGTGTGCCACTTTTGTCGCCAAGTGCTGCGGAGACTGACCTCCGCGGCGAACGCCTTACTCGCGCCGCACTCGGCCCGTGGCCGGCGCAGCGAGGCCGGGGTGTTCGGTGATGTAGTGCACCAGGGCGTCCAGATCGAGCTCTCCGCCGACCACCTCGCGCCCGCGGGCTTTCGCGCCGCCGCCGTCGCCACCCTCGGCGAGGTAACTGTTCATCGCCACACGAAGGACCTGGTGTGGCGCCACCGGTGAGCCGTCGAGGGTCATCCGCGTGACGCGGTCCCCCGGCCGCCGCTGCGGGTCCCACCCATAACCGAAGCCCGCCGACGGATACAGCACGCGCGGCGAGGGGCCGGCGAGTTGCCGCTCCAGCAGCGACTTGAGCTGCGCCCCCGTGAAGGTCTGCACCACCAGGGTATTGCCAAAGGGCTGGGCGCGGAACAACTGCCCGTAGGTCACGGGTCCGCCGCCCGGCGGCACCACCAGGTCCGCGCGGACGCCGCCCGGGTTCGTGAGCGCCAGTTGCGCCCCGCCCCGCTCGGGCGCGCGCGTGGCCGCGAGATGGGCGTCGGCGATGAGGTTGCCCAGGGGGCTGTCGCCGTCCGGGCCCGGCGTGCGCGTGACGGGGCCGGCGAGCCGTCCCACGGGCCGCTCGGCCAGCGGCGCGGCGGCCGCGGCGTAGCGGGCCACCAGGCGGTCGACTTCCGCATGGCGCTCGAAACGCGGTACCCGCGCCGTGGGCTCCACCCGCCGCCCGTTCGCGGCGATGAATCCCTCTGCGCCCTGAACGACGAGGTTGCGGGCGTTGCGCGCGACCACGCGGCGAGCGTGCGGGTCGATGGTGAGGTCGATGTCGGTGAGCAGCGTGCCGTACTGGCCGGCGCTCGTGAGCAGGAAGGGGCGTGACGGGTCGACCTGCGCGTGGTCACAGAGGTAGGCGCGGTGGGTGTGGCCCGAGACCACCACGTCGATGCCCGGGTCCAGGCGCCGCAGGATCGGCACGATCTCGCCGGACAGGCCGTCGCAGCGCGCCTCGTAGAGCGTGGCGCCCGGCACCTCGCCCCCCTGGTGCAGCAGCACCACGATCGCGGACACGCCTTGCGCCCTGAGCCGCGGCACCAGTGCGTTGGCGGTCGCGGCCTCGTCGGCGAAGCGCAGGCCGGCGACGCCCGAGGGCGCGACCATGGCGGGCGTGTTGCGCAGGGTCATGCCGATGAAGCCCACCTTCACCACCTGCCCGTCGACGCGGAATTCCTTGATGCCGGTGGCGGGCAGCAGCGTGGTGCCGTCACGCCGGTGCACGTTGGCCGCCAGGAAGCCGAAGCGCGCGCCGGGGAAGGGCCTGTCCAGCTGGCACGGCTCCCAGCGCGTGAAGCGCTCGCAGCCGCCGTGCTGCAGGCGCAGCAGCTCCTGCCAGCCCTTGTCGAACTCGTGGTTGCCGACGGCGTTGAAGTCCACCCGCATCGCGTTGGCCGCGAGGATGGTGGGCTCGTCGAGGAACAGGGCCGACACCAGCGGGCTGGCGCCCACCATGTCGCCGGCCGAGACCACCGCGTGGTGCGGGTTCTGCGCGCGCAGGTGGTCGATGGCGCTGGCCAGATAGGCCGCGCCGCCGGCGGGCACCGGCACCGTGCCCCCCGGGCCTCGCACGTTCACCGCCAGGCCGGGCGGCTCCAGGTGGCCGTGGAAGTCGTTGAACGCGATGATCTTCACGCGCACCGCGGCGCCCGCCGGCGCCGGGGGCGACGCCCGCACCGCCGCCGACGGTGCGGCGCGCGAAGCGCCTTCCTCGGGGCCCGCGCAGCCCGAGAACAGCGCCGCCGCCAGGGCCGCAGCCGCGAGCAGCAGGCGGGGCGTGCGTGCCGGCATGACGCTGCGGGTGGCCGCTGTCAGGCCTGCAGGTGCTTGCCCACCAGGCCCGCGATCTCGAACATCGTCACCTGCGGCTTGCCGAAGACGGCGGCCAGCTTGGCGTCGGCGTTGACCTTGCGCTTGTCCTGGGCGTCCTGCAGGCCGTGGGCCTTGATGTAGTCCCACAGCTTCTTGACCACCTCGGTGCGGGCCACCGGCTCGGCGCCCACCACCGCCGCCAGCTCGGCGCTCGGCGTGAGGCCGGCGGCCGCCTTGCGCGGGGCCTTGGCCTTGGGCGCGGCGGTCTTCGTCGCTGCGGCCTTCTTCGCGGCCGGCGCCTTCTTGGCCGCCGCCGCCTTTTTCGCCGGCGCGGCGCGGCCCGCAGCGGTCTTGCGCGGCGGGTACTTGCTTTCGCGCTGCTCGAACTCGAAGTTCACCTTGCCGGCCTCGGCGTCCCAGACCAGGAAGGCCTTGAAGGCGCGCCGCGTGCGCGAGGAGACGAACTTGTCCAGCAGGTCGGTCTTGCCGCCGGCCAGGAGCTTCTCCATCTGTGCGCGCTCGATCGGCTGCTGCAGGATGATCTGGCCGCTCTTGAAGTCGCACGAGGGCGAGGCCTGAGCGGGCGTGGGCACGCTCTTCTCGCAGACGTAGTTCTTGCCGAACTCGAACACGCGCGCGCCGCACTTCGGGCAAGGGCCCAGGGGCTGCTGCGCGGAGAAGTCGACCAGCTCGCCGGTCTCGGCCGGGTCGGCCTCGTCGCCGAAGTCGAACTCGAGCTTCCAGTTCCTGTCGTCGTCGCTGTACTTCAGCGCGATCTCGGCGACGAAGGGCCAGCCCGCCTTGGAGCGGAAGCCTTCGAGCGGCCCGATCTTCTTGTCACGCAGGAACTGCTCGACTTCGTCCGGCTCGAAGGCGCGGCCGGCGGGCATCTTGGTGAAGGAGAAGCCGCAGGCATCGTCACCCGCGCCGCTCTTGCCGGCGCAGGTGTAGCGGCGGTAGTTCTCCTTGACGATTCCGCCGCAGTTGGGGCACGGCGTCTTCAGCGTGGCGTAGTCGCCCGGCACGGTGTCGCGGTCGTACTCCTTGGCCTTCTTCACGATGCGCTGCGTCATCTCGGCGATCTGCTGCATGAACGCATCGCGCGAGAGCTGGCCCTTTTCCATCTGCGCCAGCTTGTATTCCCACTCGCCGGTGAGTTCGGGGCGCGAGAGTTCCTCCACGCCCAGGCCGCGCAGCAGCGTCATCAGCTGGAAGGCCTTGGCGGTGGGAATCAGCTCGCGGCCCTCGCGCAGGATGTACTTCTCGTTGATCAGGCCTTCGATGATGGCCGCGCGCGTGGCCGGCGTGCCCAGGCCCTTCTCCTGCATGGCCTCGCGCAGCTCGTCGTCGTCGATGGTCTTGCCTGCGCCTTCCATGGCGCCCAGCAGCGTGGCTTCGGAGTAGCGCGCCGGCGGGCGGGTCTTCAGGCCCTTGGCCTCGGCCTCGGCGGTCAGCACCTGCTCGCCCGGCTTCACCGCGGCCAGCATCTTGCTGTTCTCGTCGCCCTCCTGGTCGGCCTCCTTGCCCCAGATGGCCTGCCAGCCCGGCTTGACCAGCACCTTGCCCACGCTCCTGAAGCTGTGGCCCGCGGCCACGCTGATGCGGGTGGTGACGAGGAATTCCGCGCTGGGGAAGAAGACCGAGAGGAAGCGCTTGACCACCAGGTCGTACAGCTTCTGTTCGGCCTCCGACAGGCCGCTGGGCGCCTGCAGTGTCGGGATGATGGCGAAGTGGTCCGAGACCTTCTTGTTGTCGAAGATGCGCTTGTTCGGCTTGACGTAGCCCTTGTCTGCGGCCTCCTTCGCGAAGGGCGCGAGGTGGCGCATGCCGCTGGTGGCGAGCATCCCCATCGTGTCCCTCACGGTGTTCACGTAGTCCTCGGGCAGGTGGCGCGAGTCGGTACGCGGGTAGGTCAGGGCCTTGTGGCGCTCGTACAGGCTCTGGGCCAGGGCCAGCGTGGTCTTGGCCGAGAAGCCGAAGCGGCCGTTGGCCTCGCGCTGCAGCGAGGTCAGGTCGAACAGGCCGGGCGAGGCCTCGGTCTTGGGCGTGGACTCCTCGGTGACGCTGGCCTTCTGCCCGCGCACCGCGTCGGCGATGGCCTGCGCGTCGCGCGCGGACCAGAGGCGGTCGGCCTTGAGCTCGGCGTCCTCCTCGTTCTTCTTCCACTTGGGGTCGAACCACTTGCCGGCGTAGGGGCCGGCGGCGGCCTCGAAGGTGGCGTGGATTTCCCAGTAGTCGCGGCTGACGAACTTGCGGATCTGCTCCTCGCGCTCGACCACCACCGCCAGGGTGGGGGTCTGCACCCGGCCCACGGTGGTGAGGAAGAAGCCGCCGTCGCGCGAGTTGAAGGCGGTCATGGCGCGCGTGCCGTTGATGCCCACCAGCCAGTCGGCCTCGGAGCGCGAGCGCGCGGCGTCGGCCAGGCCGGCCATCTGCTTGTCGGTGCGCAGGTGCTCGAAGCCGTCGCGGATCGCCTGCGGCGTCATCGACTGCAGCCACAGGCGCTGCACCGGCTTGCCCAGGGGCTTGCTGCCGCCGGCGTACTGCTCGATCAGGCGGAAGATCAGTTCACCTTCGCGGCCCGCGTCACAGGCGTTGATCAGGGCGGTGACGTCCTTGCGCTTGGCGAGCTTGACCACCGCGCTGAGGCGGCCCTTGGTCTTGTCGACCGGCTTGAGGTCGAAGAAGGGCGGGATCACCGGCAGGTGGGCGAAGCTCCACTTGCCGCGCTTGACGTCGAACTGCTCGGGCGCCTGGATCTCGACCAGGTGGCCCACCGCGCTGGTGACCACATAGCGCTCGCTCTCGAAATATTCGTCGTGCTTGTCGAATTTGCCTGCGACCGGCGTGAGGGCGCGGACGATGTCCTGCGCCACGGACGGCTTCTCGGCGATGACCAGTATCTTGCTCATGTCTGTATTCGGCTGCAGCGGCAGGCATCGGGGCCTGCGGGCTGCGGGTTGTTCCTACAATCGGCCCTCACGCGCGTGCGCGCACGCGCATGTGTGCATGTAATCAACTTAACAGAGTTTCCAGCGATGGCAGCCAAAGAGCGGGCACCCCAGGCCAAGGCCTCCACCACGCCGGCGCGATTCTCGGGCCGGAAAATCCAGGCCCGCAAGTCCGGCGTCCACGGCCGCGGCGTGTTCGCCGTGCAGGACATTGCCGAGGGCGAGACCCTCATCGAGTACGTGGGCGAGATCATCACCTGGAAGGAGGCGCTGCGCCGCCATCCCCACGACCCGAAGGACCCGAACCACACCTTCTATTTCCACATCGACGACGGCCGCGTCATCGATGCCAAGCACGGCGGCAACTCCTCGCGCTGGATCAACCACTCCTGCGACCCGAACTGCGAGGCCGACGAGGTCGACGGCCGCGTCTTCATCAAGGCCCTGCGCAACATCCGCGCCGGCGAGGAGCTCAATTACGACTACGGCCTCGTCATCGATGAGCCCTACACGAAGAAGCTCAAGGCCGACTACCCCTGCTGGTGCGGTTCGAAGAACTGCCGCGGCACCCTGCTGGCCCCCAAGGGCCGCCGCTGAATGCACGGCGCGGCTGAAGCGGTCTGGGAGGCGGTGGCGCCGCTGCTGCCCGGGTTCTCCGTCGAGGTCCTGCCCGAGGTCGACTCGACCAACACCGAGCTGATGCGCCGCGCCCGCGCCGGCCGGGTCGAGCCGGTGCTGCTGGCGGCGCTGCAGCAGACGGCCGGCCGCGGCCGCCTGGGCCGGCCGTGGGCCAGCGCGGTGGGCGACTCCCTCACCTTCTCGCTGGGCCTGCCGCTGTCGCCGGCGGACTGGTCCGGCCTGTCGCTGGCCGTGGGCGTGGCGGTGGCCGAGGCGCTGCACCCGCGGGTGCAGCTGAAGTGGCCCAACGACCTGTGGGTCGACGGGCGCAAGCTCGGCGGCATCCTGGTCGAGACCGCGAGCTTCGCCGGCGGCGCCGGGGCGCCGCGCTACGCCGTGATCGGTATCGGCATCAACATCGCGCCGCGCGAGGCCGACGGCCTGTCCACGCCCCCCGCCGCCTTGCGCGAGTTGTGGCCCGAGGCCGAGGCCGGCGCAGCGCTGGCACGCATCGCCGGTCCCCTGGTGGCGGCGCTGCAGGCGTTCGAGCGCTTCGGCTTCGCGGCCTTCCAGGCCCGCTTCGACGCGCGCGACCTGCTGCGTGACCGGCCCGTGACCCTGAGCGACGGCACCGCCGGCACGGCCCATGGCGTGAGCGAGTCGGGGGCGCTGCTGGTGCATACTGGCTCGGGCATGCAGGCCGTCACCAGCGCCGAGGTGAGCGTGCGGCCCGCGGCCTGAATCCCAGCCCATGTTGCGCCTGACCGTCGTGATCCTGCTGCTCGCCAACCTCGGCGTCCTGGCCTGGACGCAGGGGCTGCTGCGCCCCTGGGGCCTGGGCCCCGTGCAGCAGGCCGAGCCGCACCGCCTGGCGCAGCAGCTGCGGCCCGAGGCCATGGTGATCGTGCGCGGCGAGGAGGCCCAGCGGCTGGTGGCCGAGGCCGCGAACGCCCGCCCCCCCGAGTGCCTGGCCACGCCGCCCCTGCCCGAGGCCGTGGCGTCCGCAGTGCGCCGCCCGTTGGCAGCCTGGCCCGCCGGCAGCTGGAGCCTGGAGCCGGCCAGCGACCCGGGCCGATGGATCCTCTACATGGGCAAGTTCGCCGGCCCCGAGATGCTCGCCAAGAAGAAGGCCGAACTGCGCGCGCGCGGCGTCTCCTTCGAGCCCCTGGCCAATGCCGCCCTGGAGCCCGGGCTCTCGCTGGGCGGCTTCACCTCGCAGGCCGCGGCCACCGAGCAGCTCGCCGCGCTCATGGCCAAGGGCGTGCGCACCGCGCGCGTGATCCAGGAGCGGCCGGAGGCGCGCGGCGTGACGCTGAAGCTGCCGGCCGTGGACGAGGCCCAGCGGGGCCGGCTCGAGGACCTGCGCGCGGTGCTCGGGGGCCAGCCGTTGCAGCCCTGTCGCTGAAAGGCGGCGCGGTCAGGCCACCAGGTCGCCCGCGCCCGAGGGGATCCAGTCCTTCAGCTGGAAGCGCAGGCTGATGCGCGTGCCCGGCAGCGGCGCGCCCGGGTGGACCGCCTCCACCTGCACCTGCGCGTGGTGCTGGCGCGCGATCTCACGCACGATCGACAGGCCCAGGCCCGAGCCGTCGACGTTGGTGCCCAGGACCCGGTAGAAGGGCTGGAAGACCAGTTCGCGCTCGGCTTCGGGGATGCCCGGGCCGGTGTCCTCCACCTGCAGCACCAGCACCTGGCCGAACGGGTCGGCCAACACGCGGGCGGTGACCACCCCGGGGTGCTCGGCGCTGGAAGGCGTGTAGTTCAGGGCGTTGTCCACCATGTTGCGGATCGCCTCGGACAGCAGGGTGCGGTTGCCCTCGAGCGTGGTGCCGGCCGTCTCGGGCGTGGCGCCTTCGTAGCCGAGGTCGATGTGCTTGTCCATCGCCTTGGGCAGGAAGTCGCTGACCACCTCCATCGCCAGCTCGGCGAGGTTGCAGGACTGCACGCCCAGCGGGCGTCCCGTGCCCTCGGCGCGGGCCAGCGACAGCAGCTGGTTGACGGTGTGCGTGGCGCGGATGCTGGAGCGCCCGATCTGCTTGAGGGACTGGCGCAGCGCCTCGGCATTCGTCTCCTCGCGCTGGGCGAGGTCGGCCTGCATGCGCAGGCCCGCCAGCGGCGTCTTGAGCTGGTGCGCGGCGTCGGCGAGGAAGCGCTTCTGCGTGGCGATGGAATCCTTCAGCCGCGTGAGCAGGTCGTTGACCGACTGCACCAGGGGCGCCACCTCGAGCGGCACGGCCTTGTCGTCGAGCGGGGAGAGGTCGTCGGGCTTGCGCGCGCGGATCCGCTCCTCGAGCTGCGACAGCGGCTTGATGCCGCGCACCAGCGCCAGCCACACCAGCAGCACCGCCAGCGGCAGGATCGCGAACTGCGGCAGCATCACGCCCTTGATGATCTCGGTGGCCAGCACGGAGCGCTTCTCGCGCGTCTCGGCCACCTGCACCTGCACCAGCACCTCGCCCCCGGGCGCGGCCAGGCGCACCCAGGTGTAGGCCACGCGCACCTCGAGGCCGCGCATCTCGTCGTCACGCAGCCGCACCTCGCCCGGGGCGGGCTTCTCGTCGTCCGGCGGCGGGGGCAGGTCGCGGTCGCCACTGAGCAGGTCGCCGCGGCCCGCGGCCACCTGGTAGTAGACCTGGTCGGCATCGTCGGCCCGCAGGATCTCGCGCGCCGGCTGCGGCAGGTTGAAGCTGGGGCGGTGGCTGGCGTTGAGGGTGACCAGCTGGGCCAGCGCCTGGACGTTGTACTCGAGGGCCCGGTCGAAGGGCTTGCCGGCGATGCTCTGGGCCACCAGCCAGGTCAGCGCGAGGCTCACCGGCCACAGCAGCAGCAGCGGGGTCAGCATCCAGTCGAGGATTTCTCCGAACAGCGAGCGCTGCTCGCGCTGGAAGATGCGCATGGACGCCGGCGGTGCCTCGTCAGCCCGGGATCTTCTCGAGGCAGTAGCCCAGGCCGCGCACGGTGGCGATGCGGATCGGGCCCTTCTCGATCTTCTTGCGCAGCCGGTGGATGTAGACCTCGATCGCGTTGTTCGAGACCTCCTCGCCCCACTCGCACAGGCGCTCGACGAGCTGGTCCTTGCTCACGAGGCGGCCGGCCCGCTGCAGCAGCACCTCCAGCAGGCCCAGTTCGCGGGCGGAGAGTTCGACCATCTTGCCGTCGATGGTGGCCACCCGGCCGGCCTGGTCGTAGACCAGCGGGCCGTGCTTGATGGTGCTGCTGGTGCCGCCCATGCCGCGGCGCGTGAGGGCGCGCACCCGCGCCTCCAGCTCCTGCAGCGAGAAGGGCTTGGCCATGTAGTCGTCGGCGCCGTAGTCCAGGCCCTTGACGCGCTCCTCCACGCTGTCGGCGGCGGTGAGGATCAGGACGGGGAGGCTGGAGCCGCGACCGCGCAGCTTCTTCAGGACTTCCAGGCCGTGCATGCGGGGCAGGCCCAGGTCGAGGATCAGGAGGTCGAACTCGTTGTTCGTCATCAGGGCGGCGTCGGCCTCGGTGCCGCTGGCCACGTGGTCGACCGCGGCGCCCGAGGCGCGCAGGCTGCGAAGCAGCCCGTCGGCCAGGACCTGGTCGTCTTCGGCGATGAGGATGCGCATGCCCGTCTCCTTCTCCGTTCGGTGTGCGCCGCTTGGGGCCTGCCTGTCTGGCGCAGGCGTGCGGCTGTTGGCGGATTCTAGGCGCTGTGACTCAGGCTGCCGGCCCGGCGTAGGCTTCGAGGCCCATCGCCACCACGGTGGCGATCTCCTCGCCCACCTCGGCGCGGAATTCGGCCTCGGCCTGGGCCACCGCGTCGCGGAAGGCGCGCAGCCAGGCCAGGCCGGTGGGCGTGAAGCGCACGCGCCGGGCCCGGGCGTCGGCGGGGTCGGGCTCGCGCACCACCAGGCCCCAGGCCTCGCACTGCGTGACCAGGTCGCCCATCGCCTGCTTGGTCATGCCGGCGCGCCGGGCCAGGTCGGTCAGGCGCGAGCCCTCCAGCGCGAGGTGGCGGGTGATGTGGACATGGGCCGCCGTGACCTGCGCGCGGGCGGCCAGGTTGGACAGGGCCAGGGGCACGTCCACGTCGTGCGCCATGAGGTGCAGGACGCGCTCGTCGAACCGGCGCATCGCATGCCCCAGCAGCCGGCCCAGGTGCGACAGGCGCCAGCCGTCGTCGAGGAACGGGTCAGTCATCGCCAGATGGTAAGGCAAACTGACCAAAAAACGGGTTTACTGGTTTGAACAGGCGGGTACAGTACTGGCCATGCATCCAGCCTGTGGTTAAAGACACTGGATGCCCGGTTCCACAAGTCATTGATCCACAAGGAGATTTCCATGGACGCACAAGTCAAGGGCAGCAAGGTTGCCGGCGCCGCGGGCGCGGACAGCGAGAAGGCCAAGGCCCTGCAGGCCGCGCTGGCCCAGATCGAGAAGCAGTTCGGCAAGGGCACGATCATGCGCCTGGGCGAGGGCGAGCAGATCGAGGACATCCAGGTCGTCTCCACCGGCTCCCTGGGCCTGGATATCGCGCTGGGCGTGGGCGGCCTGCCCCGTGGCCGCGTGATCGAGATCTACGGCCCGGAATCGTCCGGCAAGACCACCCTGACCCTGCAGGTCATCGCCAACATGCAGAAGCAGGGCGGCACCTGCGCCTTCGTCGACGCCGAGCACGCGCTGGACGTGCAGTACGCCAGCAAGCTGGGCGTGAACCTGCCCGACCTGCTGATCTCCCAGCCCGACACCGGCGAGCAGGCGCTCGAGATCGTCGACAGCCTGGTGCGCTCCGGCGC
This sequence comes from Ramlibacter sp. MAHUQ-53, assembly GCF_052600055.1. Taxonomy (NCBI): domain Bacteria; kingdom Pseudomonadati; phylum Pseudomonadota; class Betaproteobacteria; order Burkholderiales; family Comamonadaceae; genus Ramlibacter; species Ramlibacter sp. MAHUQ-53. The sequence goes on along the minus strand of NZ_JBQWTS010000006.1, from coordinate 13,541 downwards.
GGTGGACCTGATCGTCATCGACTCGGTCGCGGCCCTGGTGCCCAAGGCCGAAATCGAGGGCGAGATGGGTGACTCGCTGCCCGGCCTGCAGGCCCGCCTCATGAGCCAGGCCCTGCGCAAATTGACCGCCACCATCAAGAAGACCAACTGCACGGTCATCTTCATCAACCAGATCCGCATGAAGATCGGCGTGATGTTCGGCTCGCCCGAGACCACCACCGGCGGCAACGCGCTGAAGTTCTACGCCTCGGTGCGCCTGGACATCCGCCGCACCGGCACCATCAAGAAGGGCGAGGAGGCCATCGGCAACGAGACCAAGGTCAAGGTGGTGAAGAACAAGGTCTCGCCCCCCTTCAAGACCGCGGAGTTCGACATCCTGTTCGGCGAGGGCATCAGCCGCGAGGGCGAGATCATCGACATGGGCGTGAACGCGCGCATCCTCGAGAAGTCCGGCGCCTGGTACGCCTACAACGGCGAGAAGATCGGCCAGGGCCGTGACAACGCCCGCGAGTTCCTGCGCGAGAACCCCGAGCTGGCCCGCGAGGTCGAGAACAAGGTGCGCGAGTCGCTGGGCATCCCGCTGCTGCCGGCCGGCATCGGCCAGGACGAGGCCGAATAAGGCATGCCCGCAGGCCAGCTCTCGCTGAAGGGGCGGGCCCTGCGCCTGCTCTCGATGCGGGAGCACTCGCGCCTGGAGCTCGAACGCAAGCTCGCCGGCCACGAGCAGGAGCCCGGCGAGCTGGCCCGCGCGCTCGACGAGCTCCAGGCCAAGGGGTTCATCAGCGAGGAGCGCGTGGTGGAGTCGGTGCTGCACCGCCGTGCCGCCCGCCTGGGCGCGGGGCGCATCCGCCAGGAGCTGCAGGCCAAGGGGCTGGAGGGCGAGCTCGTCGCCCAGGCGATGGAGCAGCTCAAGGCCACCGAGCTCGAGCGCGCGCGCGAGGTCTGGCGCCGCAAGTTCGACCAGCCGCCGCAGGACGCGGTGCAGCGCGCGAAGCAATCGCGCTTCCTCGCCGCGCGCGGGTTCGGTGGCGAGGTGATCCGCAAGGTGCTCGCCGGCGGCGCCGGCGAGGAGGACTGAGCGAGGGACTCGCCCGGGCTCAGAGGCCCAGCATCAGCTGGAGGTTCTGCACCGCCGCGCCGCTGGCGCCCTTGCCCAGGTTGTCCAGGCGGGCCACCGCCACGGCATGGCGGTACTCGTCGTTGCCGAACACGCGCAGTTCGAGCTTGTTCGTGTCGTTCAGGGCCAGCGCGTCGAGCTTGCCGCTCTCGGTGGCGGGCTCCACCGTCACCCACTCGCTGCCGGCGTAGTGCCGCGCTAGCGCGTCGTGCAGGTCCTGCGCCGAGGGCTTGCCGGGCAGCAGGTCCAGATGCAGCGGCAGCTGCACCAGCATGCCCTGGCGGAAGTTGCCCACCGAGGGCGTGAAGATCGGGCGGCGGGTGAGGCCGGTGTACTTCAGGATCTCGGGCAGGTGCTTGTGCTTCAGGCCCAGCGCGTACAGCTCGAAGTCGGGGGCGCGGCCGGCCTCGTAGTCCTCGATCATGGTGCGGCCGCCGCCCGAGTAGCCGGAGACCGAGGGCAGGGCCAGCGGGAAGTCCTTCGGCACCAGGCCCGCATCGACCAGGGGGCGCAGCAGCGCGATCGCGCCGGTGGCGTAGCACCCGGGGTTGCTCACGCGCCGGGCGTTGACCACGGCCTCTCGCTGGCCGGCGCACAGCTCGGGGAAGCCATACACCCAGCCCTCGGCGGTGCGGTGCGCGGTGGAGGCGTCGATGATGCGCGGGCCCTGGCCCTGCGCCCGCTCGATCTCGTCGACCATCGCCGCCGACTCGCGCGCGGCGTCGTCGTGCAGGCACAGGATCACGAGGTCCACGCCCGCCATCAGCTCGCGCTTGGCCTGCGGGTCCTTGCGGCGGGCCGGGTCGATGCTCACGACCTCGATCGCGGGCATGTGGGCAAGGCGTTCGCGGATCTGCAGGCCGGTGGTGCCGGCTTCGCCGTCGATGAAGACTTTAGGCATCGTTTTTCAGTGAAATGGGGCGCCCCGCCCATGTAAGAGAGGCGGAAGTTTCAGGGTTATCACCATGATACAGTCGCAGGTTGCTATTCGGCACCCGAAACCCGGCCTGCCTCACCCTGCCGGGGACCCCCCTCACTCTCAAGAGATATCCTCATGAAGATCCACGAGTACCAAGGCAAGGAGATCTTGCGCAGCTTTGGCGTGCCCGTCCCCCGCGGCATTCCTGCATTCACTGTCCAGGAAGCGGTCGAAGCCGCCCAGAAGCTTGGCGGCCCGGTGTGGGTCGTGAAGGCGCAGATCCACGCGGGTGGCCGCGGCAAGGGTGGCGGCGTGAAGGTGGCCAAGTCCATCGAGCAGGTCAAGGACCTGGCCGGCCAGATCCTGGGCATGCAGCTCAAGACCCACCAGACCGGCCCCGAGGGCCAGAAGGTGCGTCGCCTGTACATCGAGGACGGCGCCGACATCCAGAAGGAATACTACCTGTCCGTGGTCACTGACCGCGCCACGCAGAAGGTCGCCTTCATCGCCTCCAGCGAAGGCGGCATGGACATCGAGGAAGTGGCCCACGCCACCCCCGAGAAGATCATCACCATCTTCGTCGACCCGCTGACCGGCCTGACGCAAGCCCAGGGCGAGGAACTCGCCAAGGGCGTCGGCATGCCCGCCGACTCCGTCGCCCAGTTCATCGACGTGTGCCAGAAGCTGTACAAGTGCTACATGGACACCGACGCGTCGCTGGTGGAAATCAACCCCCTGAACCGCGACAGCAAGGGCAACATCATCGCCCTGGACGCCAAGTTCAACTTCGACTCCAACGCCCTGTTCCGCCACCCCGAGGTCGTCGCCCTGCGTGACCTGGACGAAGAGGATCCGGCCGAAATCGAAGCCTCCAAGTTCGACCTGGCCTACATCAGCCTGGACGGCAACATCGGCTGCCTGGTGAACGGCGCCGGCCTGGCCATGGCCACCATGGACACCATCAAGCTGTTCGGCGCCGAGCCGGCCAACTTCCTGGACGTGGGCGGCGGTGCCACCCCCGAGAAGGTCACCGAAGCCTTCAAGATCATGCTGAAGAACCCCAAGGTCGAAGCGATCCTGGTGAACATCTTCGGCGGCATCATGCGCTGCGACACCATCGCCACCGGCGTGATCACCGCCTGCAAGGCCGTGAACCTGAACGTGCCCCTGGTCGTTCGCATGAAGGGCACCAACGAGGAACTGGGCAAGAAGATGCTCGCCGAGTCCGGCCTGCCGATCATCAGCGCGGACAGCATGGCGGAAGCGGCCCAGAAGGTCGTGGCGGCTCTGAAGAAGGCTTGAAGGAATCACCATGTCGATCTACATCAACAAAGACACCAAGGTCATCACCCAGGGCATCACGGGCAAGACCGGCCAGTTCCACACCGAGAAGTGCCAGGAATACGCCAACGGCAAGAACTGCTTCGTCGCGGGCGTGAACCCGAAGAAGGCCGGTGAGTCGATCTTCAACATCCCGATCTACGCCTCCGTCAAGGAAGCCGCCACGCAGACCGGCGCCACCGTGTCCGTGATCTACGTGCCGCCCGCGGGCGCCGCGGCCGCGATCTGGGAAGCCGTCGAGGCCGACCTGGACCTGGCCATCTGCATCACCGAAGGCATCCCCGTCAAGGACATGCTGGAAGTGCGCAACAAGATGAAGGCCAAGGAAGCCGCCGGCGGCAAGAAGACCCTGCTGCTGGGCCCCAACTGCCCCGGCCTGATCACGCCCGACGAGATCAAGATCGGCATCATGCCCGGCCACATCCACAAGAAGGGCCGCATCGGCGTCGTGTCGCGTTCCGGCACGCTGACCTATGAAGCCGTGGCGCAGCTGTCCGAGCTGGGCATCGGCCAGTCCTCCGCGGTCGGCATCGGCGGCGACCCGATCAACGGCCTCAAGCACATCGACGTGATGAAGGCCTTCAACGACGACCCGGACACCGACGCCGTGATCATGATCGGCGAGATCGGCGGCCCCGACGAGGCCGAAGCCGCCCGCTGGTGCAAGGCCAACATGAAGAAGCCCATCGTCGGCTTCATCGCTGGCGTCACCGCCCCTCCCGGCAAGCGCATGGGCCACGCCGGCGCGCTGATCTCCGGCGGCGCCGACACGGCCGACGCCAAGCTGGCCGTCATGGAGGAGTGCGGCTTCAAGATCACCCGCAACCCCTCGGAAATGGGCCGGCTGCTGAAGTCGCTGCTGTAATCCGCAGGCAAAAGCGGCCACGCGCCGCGGAAATTGTGGGCAACCACAATGCAGGGCCGATTGACCTGAGGGACAATCGGCCCTTTCCTTTTCTTACGGTCCCGAAAGTTTTTTGCGGGGACCCCCCTCAACATGGAAGCACTCACCACAGCCACCTTCTGGATCGCCGTCGGCCAGATCATCCTGATCGACATCCTGCTCGGTGGAGACAACGCGGTCGTCATCGCCCTGGCCTGTCGCGGCCTGCCCCCGACCCAGCGCCGCCTGGGCATCATCTACGGCACCGCCGGTGCCATCGTCCTGCGCGTCGTCCTGATCGCGTTCGCCCTGGCGCTGCTCGCGGTGCCCTACCTCAAGCTGGTCGGCGCGGTCCTGCTGGTGTGGATCGGCATCAAGCTGATCGTCCCGCAGGACGAGGACGAGCACGGCAACATCAGCTCCTCCGACAAGCTGTGGGGCGCGGTGAAGACCGTGATCGTGGCCGACCTGGTCATGAGCGTGGACAACGTGCTGGCCATCGCCGGCGCCGCCGAGAGCGCGGGCCAGCACCAGCTGGGCCTGGTGATCTTCGGCCTGCTCGTGTCGATCCCCATCATCGTGGCCGGCAGCCAGATCGTCCTCAAGCTGATGGACCGCTTCCCGATGATCATCACCCTGGGCGGCATGCTCCTGGGCTGGATCGCCGGCCAGATGGCCTTCACCGACCCCGCGCTCAAGCCCTACCTGCCGGCCGACAAGGCCTGGGAGTACGCGGCGGCGGCGGCAGGTGCCCTGCTGGTCCTGGCCGTCGGCAAGGCGCTGCTGCGCATGCGCCCTGCGGCGCACAGCGAAGAAGCCGCCTGACACGCAAGGCCGTGGGCTGACGGCTTGTCCCCGCCGTCAGCCTCTGTTAACTTTCGCTCACAGTCGCCGCCGGGGATTTAATCCTCCGATGCGGGTGCGAGGCAGGTTCGCCTCGCACGAGACCAGAATACACAGAGGTCGGCGGAAGTGGGCACTTCATCACAAACCAGGCATCGCGCCCCTTGGCGCCGGGGGGATGCCTCGGGCCGGGCGGCGCGGGACGCCGCCGGTCGTTGCATGCGAGACACAGCGCGGCCCTTGGAGCGCTGACGCATGCACTACGCGTTTGCCTGCCTGACCGACCGTGGCCTGACCCGCGCGAACAACGAGGACGCCGTCTTCGTCGATGCGGCGCACGGGCTCGCCGTCCTGGCGGACGGCATGGGCGGCTACAACGCCGGCGAGGTCGCCAGCGGCATGGCGACCTCCCTCCTGGCCGAACACCTCGGGCGCTGGCTCGAGGACGCCGGCCCGTCCCCGGACGGCCGCGACCTGCGGCGCGCCCTGCAGGCCTGCGTGGCTGAAGCCAACCGGGCCATCTTCGATGCGGCCCAGGCCAACGCCCACTACGCGGGCATGGGCACGACCCTGGTCGTCGCGGTGTTCCAGGAGGCGCGCGTCGTCGTCGGACACATCGGCGACTCGCGTTTGTACCGGCTGCGCGGTGGCCACCTCGTGCGCATCACCCGTGACCATTCCCTGCTCCAGGAGCAGCTCGACGCCGGACTGATCACGCCGCAGCAGGCGGCCGTCTCCGTCCACCGCAACCTCGTCACCCGGGCCATGGGGGTGGACGAGGCGGTGCTGCTGGAGGTGGCCGAGCACCGGGTGGAGCCGGGCGACTGTTACCTGCTGTGTTCGGACGGCTTGTCCGACATGGTGGACGATGCGAGCATCGCCACGCTGATGGCGGCGGATGTGTCGCCCGACGCCCGGGCGCGCCTGCTGGTCGACGCGGCCAATGCGCGCGGCGGCCGCGACAACATTTCCGTGCTGCTCGCCCAGGCCAGCGGCACGCCGGCGAAGCGGGGCCTGATGTCCCGCCTGCTGGGTGCGTGATTACCAGGAATCGAGAGGAGAGGGGCCATGCCGAAGATGATCATTTCGATCGACGGTGTCGTCATCAAGGAGGTGCAGCTGACCAAGGACCGCACCACCCTCGGCCGTCGGCCGTACAACGACATCGTGATCGACAACCTGGCGGTCAGCGGCGAGCACGCCGTGCTGCAGATGGGGCCGGGTGGGGTGATGCTGGAAGACCTGAACAGCACCAATGGCACCTATGTGAACGGGAAGTCGGTCAAGCGCCAGTTCCTGCATCACAACGACGCGGTGGAAATCGGCAAGTACAAGATCCGGTACCTGGACGAGGCGCCGGCCGCCTCCTTCGAAAAGACGATGGAGGTGCAGCCGCCGGCCGCCGCTGCCGCGGGCATCGCCCCGCCGATCCCGCCGACGGTGCCGGTGACGCTGGGAGAGCCTGGCGGCGAGCAGCGCGCGGTGATCAAGGTCATGTCGGGCGCCGCCGCGGGGCGCGAGGTGGCGCTGGTGAAGGTGGTCACCACCATCGGCAAGCCGGGCGTGGCGGTGGCCGCCATCACCCGGCGCACCGAGGGTTACGTCGTCGCCCACATCGACGGCGAGGACCCGCCGCGATTGAACGGCAATGCGGTGGGCGCGGACCCGGTGGGCCTGCACAACGGCGACCTGCTCGAACTCGCGGGGACGCAGATGCAATTCATCCAGGCGTGAGCGTGATCGGATGACGTTTTGTGTCACTGCGCGACACGGCCGGTCGACAAAAATGTCGATCTGAATTTGCCAATTGATCGGGATCAGGGACGCAGCGTGGATTTCTTGGCGGGATGGTAGGTTTTGGTAGTCTTCTGAAGTTGGCACATCAATTGCAGTGTCAACTTGCTTCTTCAGATTTATTCCGGAGGTTTCATGAAGCGTCAACTGCAAGCGGGTTTCACCCTTATCGAATTGATGATCGTCGTCGCGATCATCGGCATCCTGGCGGCTGTGGCGCTGCCGGCTTATACGGACTATACGAAGCGGGCGAAAGTGTCCGAAGTGATCTTGGCTGCATCTTCTTGCAGGACAACTATTTCTGAGGTGTATCAGACTGCTCCAGCCGATGCCACCACCATCGATTTCGGCTGCAATGAAACTACGCAGAAGAGCAAATACGTAAAGGCGATCGCCGTGGACGCGAACGGCGTAATCACTGTTACTGCGACGGGATTCGGTGACACGGGAACCGACGCGATTGATGACAAAAAGATCTCTTTGGTGCCTTACCATACCGAGGCGGCGAAGAAGGTTGTCGCCACCGCGGGTCACGTAGGCTCGCCGGTGTTCAAGTGGACTTGTGGTCCGACCACTGAAGGTGGGATTCCTGCAAAGTTCTTGCCCGGTTCCTGTCGCGGTCCGCTCTGATCTTTGAGAGATTAACGGGGTTAGGTCTTGTATCAACTCGACTAGTCCAGTCTGACTGACGGACCCCTGGCGCCCCCTTCCAACCCTCACGCCGGCTCCCGCCGGCGTTTTCATTTCTCGAGCCCGAACCTCTGGCCTAATCCGGGGACTCTAGGGTCAGGTCTTGCACTAACGCGACCAGTCCCCGCGGGGTGACCCGGTCCTCTCGATCACCCAACGCCGGCTGATGCCGGCGTTTTCATTTTCCATCCACAACCTCTGGCCTAATCGCGTCCATGCGCATCCCCATGGGGTGTGATTCGCCAATCGAGGCAGGACACGAGGAGATCCAACGGATGCAGGGCCGGCAAGGCACATCGAAACAGGGCGCACCCTGGCTGCTGGCGCTGGTGGTGCTCGCCATCACTGTCCCCTGGCTCAACCCCTACACCGCCGGCCCGTCCGCCGCCGTCGTCCCCTGGCTGCTGACCCTGTGCGCCACCGCGCTCCTGTGCCTGGCCGCGGGCGTGCGCAGGCTGCCGGCCTCGCTGGTCGCTGGCGGCGTCGCCTTCGCAGCCTGGGCGATCGCCCGCGGCACCGGTAGCCTGGAGACCTACGCCGTCGCCGGCGGCGTGGCCCTGGTCCTCATGGCGGCCGCCGCAGGCGCCTCGTTGGCGCAGCGCCCGCAGGGGGTGCGTACGCTCGCCGAGGCCTGGGTCATGGCCGCCTCGCTCAGCGCCGTGATCGCGCTGTGGCAGCACCAGGGCTTCGTGCAGGAAGCCATCGCCTGGGCCAGCGCCGCCTCGCCCGGCGAAGCCTACGGCAACCTGCGGCAACGCAACCAGTTCGCCAGCCTCACCGCCATCGGCCTGGCCGCCTGCGCCTGGCTGTTCACCCAGGGCACGCGCGCACGCCTGCTGCTGCCGCTGGTGCTGCTGCTGTCCGCCGCCAACGCCGCCAGCACCTCGCGCACCGGCCTGCTGCAGCTGCTGCTGATCGCCGGCTTCTCCATGGCCCTGCCCGGCCCGCGGCGCGGCGCCCGCGTGGCCCTGTCCCTGGCCGCCATCGCCGCCTACGCGCTGGCCGCCATGGGCCTGCCCTGGCTGCTGGAGGTGCGCGGGCTCGGCGGCGCCAACCTGCTCGATCGCGTGGCCGGCGTCGGCGCCTGCAGCAGCCGGCGCGTGCTGTGGTCCAACGTTCTGGACCTGATCGCGCAGCGGCCCTGGCTCGGCTGGGGCTGGGGCGAGCTCGATTACGCCCACTACGCCTTCCTGTACGACGGCCCGCGCTTCTGCGACATCCTGGACAACGCGCACAACCTGCCCCTGCACCTCGCCGTGGAACTGGGCCTGCCCGCCGCCGCGCTGTTCGTGGGCGCGGCAGCCGCCGCCGCCTGGCGCGCACGCCCCTGGCGCGAGACCGACGGCGCCCGGCGCCTGGCCTGGGCCGTGCTCGCCGCGCTCGCCCTCCACAGCCTCGTCGAATACCCGCTGTGGTACGGGCCGTTCCAGGTGGCCGTGGGGCTGTCCCTGGGCATCCTGTGCGCGCGCGGCGCGCCGGCACCCGCAGCCGCCGCGGGCGTGGCCCGCGTGGCGGTGCCCGCACTCGCCCTGGCCGTCGCGGCGTACGCGGGGTGGGACTACTGGCGCATCGACCAGATCTACCGGCCCGAGTCCGCGCGCGCGCCAGCCTATGCCAGGGACACGCTCGCCCGCATTTCAGGCTCATGGCTGTTCCATGACCAGGTGCGGTTCGCCGCCTTCACCATGGCGCCGCTGCGTCCCGACAACGCGGCCCAGGTCCACGCCGAAGCGCAGCAGGTGCTGCATTTCTCCCCCGAGCCGCGCGTGATCGAACGCGCGATCGACAGCGCCCTGGTCGCGGGCCGCGAGGACAAGGCCCGGCTCGAGATGCGGCGCTTTGCCGCGGCGTTCCCGGAGGAACACGCGCGCTGGCTGGCGCGCAGGCAGCCAGCGTCGTCCCCGCGCTGAGGCCGTCGGACGCGGCCCTCGCCGGCGAGATGGCCGCGTCGCGTGCGGCCCGCCGTGGCTTGGCCGCGAAGCGGTCGCATCCCTCGTCACATCGTCACGTGCCTGTCACTTCGCGTGCTTAACGTTGGCGTCGATTTCTTTCCAACGGAAATTTTTCGACCCAAAGGAATTTGTCGTGAACAAGCACAACGAGCGCGCACTGGACGCAGTGGATTTCAACGAGGAAAACTCCAACGACTCACCCAACCCGACTTTCGACGCCGTGCTGCAGGCGCGCCTGAGCCGCCGCGGCCTGCTGCGCGGTGGCGTGGGCACCGTCGGAACGGCCATGCTGGGAGGCTTCGCGGTGAGCGCGTGCGGCGGCGGCGACGTGGCGCCCGCCACCCAGGCTCCCCAGGACAAGCTGCTCGGTTTCAGCGCCGTCCCCAAGAGCCTGGCGGACGCGGTGAGCGTGCCTGCCGGCTACACCGCAACGCCCCTGTATGCGCTGGGCGATCCCCTCACCGCCTCGACGCCTGCCTACAGGAATGACGGCACCGACAGCGACTTCGAGAACCGTGCCGGCGACCACCACGACGGCATGGAGTGGTTCGGCCTTGGCGCCGACGGCAAGCCGTCCGCCACCGCCACGGACCGCGGCCTGCTCGCGATCAACCACGAGGCCACGACGGACGAAAGACTCAGCTCCTTCTTCCTGCACGCGGACGGCGGGACCACGACGCTTCCGCGTCCGGCCGCCGAGGTGGACAAGGAGGTCGCGGTCCACGGCGTCTCGGTCGTCGAGGTGCGCAGGGTCGGCGCCAAGTGGGAGTACGTGAAGGACTCGGCCTTCAACCGCCGCCTGACCGCGCTGTCCGAGGTGGAGATCTCGGGACCTGCCCGTGGCAACGCCCTGCTGGTGACGAAGTTCTCACCGACAGCGACGAAGACCCGCGGCACCCTGAACAACTGCGGCACCGGCAAGACGCCCTGGGGCACCTTCCTGACCGGTGAGGAAAACTGGTTCGGCTATTTCACCCGCAGCGCGACGGACAACGCGGCCCGCGGCACCGACAAGAGCGTCACCGCCCTGAACCGCTATGGCCGAACCCAGGGCGCGGCCTCCCGCCACGGCTGGGAGAGCGCCGGGACCGAAGACAAGTACGCCCGCTGGAACAACAGCAAGCTCGGCACGTCCGCGGACGGCAGCGACGACTATCGCAACGAGATGAACGGGATGGGCTACGTCGTCGAAATGGATGCCTACGACAAGACCCGGCCGGCCCGGAAGCGCTCTGCGCTGGGGCGTTTCGCGCATGAAAGTGCTGCCTTCGGCCGGCCTGTCGCGGGCCAGCCGCTGGCGGTGTACATGGGCGATGACGCGCGCAACGAATACATCTACAAGTTCGTTTCCGCCGCCAGCTGGAACGCCGCCGATGCCAACCCGGCGGACCGCATGGCCACGGGCGACAAGTACCTCGATGCCGGCAAGCTGTACGTGGCCAAGTTCAATGCGGACGGCACCGGCCAATGGGTCGAACTGTCGGTGGCCAATGCGTCGATCGCCGGCTACGCGACCTACCGCTTTGCCGACCAGGCCGATGTGTGCGTCAACGCCCGCCTCGCAGCCGACGCGGTCGGTGCGACGAAGATGGACCGCCCCGAGTGGTGTGGCGTCAATCCCGCGAACGGCGAGATTTATTTCACGCTCACCAACAACAGCAACCGGCGCGTCGATCCCACCGGCTCCTCGCAGCTGGCGCCCGATGCGGCCAACCCGCGCGCCTACACCGACATGAAGGGTGCGACGACCCAGGCCGGCAACCCCAATGGCCACCTGCTGCGGGTCAAGGAGGGTGCTGCCGGCGCGGCGGCCACCTCGTTCACCTGGGACATCTACCTGTTCGCCGCCGAGGCGGGCGCCGACAAGGCGATGGTCAACATCTCCAGCCTCACCGCCGACCAGGACATGTCCAGCCCGGACGGCCTGGTGTTCAGCCCGAACACCGGCATCTGCTGGATCCAGACCGACGATGGGGCCTACACGGATGTCACCAACTGCATGATGCTGGCCGCGATTCCCGGCCAGGTCGGCGATGGCGGCAAGAAGACCCTGACCTACACCACCGCCGCGGGCGGCACGCTCAACGTGGACACCCAGGTGGGCAAGCTGCCGACGGCTGATACGCTCAAGCGCTTCCTGGTCGGCCCGGTGGGTTGCGAAATCACCGGCCTGTGCGAGACCCCCGATGGGAAGGCGATCTTCGTCAACATCCAGCATCCGGGCGAGACGACCTCGCAGGCCAACCTCGCTGACCCGACGAAGTACACGAGCCAGTGGCCGTCGAATGCCGGCTACGGTGCCGGCAAGCGTCCCCGCTCGGCCACGATCGTGATCACCAAGAACGACGGCGGCCGGATCGGCACCTGACGCCGCCGCGAGGCAGCCGCTGCCCGGCCTCCGCAAGGGGGCCGGGCCATTTCATTCCGGCAGGTTGCCCGGTACCCCAGCCCCGGAGGCGCCGCCCTGGCCCGGGGCCACGAAGCTCCCGGACTTGCCCCCGTGCTTCTCCAGCAGCTGCACGCCCTCGATGACCATGCCCCGGTCCACCGCCTTGCACATGTCGTAGATGGTCAGGAGGGCGACCTGCACCGCGGTCAGTGCCTCCATTTCCACCCCGGTCACGCCCACGGTCTCCGCCGTGCAGCGGCACGAGACGGCGTGGTCCTGGGGCTGCAGCTCGAAGTCCACCGCCACGCGGGTCAGCGGAATCGGGTGGCACAGCGGGATCAGGTCGCTGGTCTTCTTGGCGGCCTGGATGCCGGCGATGCGCGCGATGCCCAGGACGTCGCCCTTCTTGGCGGTGCCCGAAGCCACCAGCTGGAAGGTGCCGGGCAGCATGCGGATGCGCCCCTGGGCCACCGCCACCCGGTGCGTGGCGGCCTTGGCGGACACGTCCACCATGTGGGCTTGGCCTTGCGCGTCAAAATGCGTCAGTGAACTCATGGCGGGCAGGTGACTCTGCGTGAAGGTATGAAGCATTCGATGATACGGGCGCCGCGCACGCGGGCCCTGGCGCTGCTGCTGGCCCTCGGGCTGGCGGTGCCGCCCGTGCCCGCGCAGCTGCCCGCCCTGGGCGACGGCGGCGACCTCTCGGTCAGCACCGAGCGGCGCATCGGCGACCGCGTCGCGCGCGAGTTGTTCCGCGACCCGGACTACCTCGACGACCCGATCCTGTCCGATTACCTCGACAGCCTGTGGCAGCCCCTGCTCGCGGCCGCCCGCCAGCGCGGCGACCTCGGGCCCGACCTGGACCAGCGCTACGCCTGGCGCCTGCTGCTCGGGCGTGACCGCAGCATCAACGCCTTCGCCGTGCCCGGCGGCTGGATGGGGGTGCACCTGGGCCTGATCGCCGCCACCACCACGCGCGACGAGCTCGCCTCGGTGCTGGCGCACGAGCTCACGCACGTCACCCAGCGCCACATCTCGCGCATGGTCACGCAGGACAAGCGCCAGGCGCCCTGGACGATCGCGGCGGTGCTGCTCGGCGCGCTGGCCGCCTCGCGCAGCCCCGACGCGGCCAGCGCCCTCATCACCGGCGGCCAGGCCCTGGCGATCCAAAACCAGCTCAGTTTCTCGCGCGAGATGGAGCGCGAGGCCGACCGCATCGGTTTCGCCGTCATGACCCAGGCCGGCTTCGCGCCGCAGGGGTTCGCCAGCATGTTCGAGAAGCTGCAGCAGGCCTCGCGCCTGAACGACAACGGCAGCTACCCCTACCTGCGCACCCACCCGCTGACGACCGAGCGGGTGGCCGACATGCGTTCACGCACGCAGCTGGGCGCCCGTGCCGCGCCGCTGCCGCCCGACCTGCAGCATGCGCTGATGGCGGGGCGCGCACGCGGCCTGTCGGCCGCCGGCGTGGACCGCCAGCGCGCGGTGCTGCAGGAGGCGCTGGCCCAGCGCGCCGACGGGCCCGCGGCGCGCCAGGCCGGCGCGCTGTATGCCGGCGTGGTGGCGGCTTCGCGCCTGCGCGAGCCCGCGCAGGCGCGTGCGCTGGCGGCGCG